>QKDN01000048.1 GCA_003252535.1 Campylobacterota bacterium
GCAGAATTGTAATATTGTCAGATGAAAACTTGATCAAATATCTAACGAATAGCGTTTCCTGAACCAGCTGTAATAGAAAGCAACTGCAATAAAACCACAACCAAGAAGCGCAGTGATCGTATCAAGTGCTACTCCCGACCTCGAGAGTACACCTATAGTAAAGGCTACAGCTACATTGGCGATCATGAAGATCATGTCATTGTAGGAGATGACACGGCCGAGGAACTCTTTGGGGGTGGAAACCTGGATCAGCATATAGGTGTATGACCAGAGCGTCGTGGTAAAGAATCCGGCGGCAAAAAGTCCTATCAATGCAATATAGAAATCTGCCTGCAACTGCGACCAGAGGATGATGGCAAGCCCCTGGAGGATGAGGAGGATGTGGAGGTTATCCCGGTTGACCCTGTTGCCGATGAAGAGCGGACCGATGGTGAGAGCGGCAGCGCGTACGGCATTGATCCACCCGATGGCCAGGGGGACGGCGATGATCTCTTTATATTGAAAATCTGCCAGCAGTGTCACCAGCGCATCGAAGCTGGTGAGCCCTATCGAGGCATGCAGCAGGGTGAGGTGGATGAGCTTTTTGTTGCCGGTGAAGTAGACGAACCCCTCCCTGATCATCTCCAGAGACGATGACGTATGGGTGATCTTCTCGATATCGATCAGGAGTCCTGCGGCGATGGCCAGGGCGATCAGGTAGAGTGTCGCATCGATGAGAAAGGCGGTATCGAACCCGTAGAGATGGGTAATGATACCCCCGAGCGCCATCCCGGCGGCATAGGTGAACGACCAGATGATCGAGTGGAGCTCATTGGTCTTTTTGAGCAGCTCCCCGGTGATGAGCTTGGGGAAGAGCGCCATCTCTGCCGAGAAGAGCATCGAGGCGGCGGCGGAGCGGACGAACATCAGGAGCAGCAGCACCCAGACGAACTCCAGCGTATCGATCATGATGAAAGAGAGGGTCATCGATATCTCGACGGCAAGGAGGATGAGGATGAGCCGCTTGAAATCGATACGGTCGACCACGATCCCGATCACCGGGGCGAGGATCACCGCGGGGAGCATCCCCATCGCCACGGCAGTGGCGATCAGCATCTCGCTCGCACCGAACTGCACCAGCATCGAGAAGATCGCGACCTGCGAGAACCAGTTGCCGAAATAGGAGATGAGCTGGATCGCGGAGAGCCTGCCGATGACCGGATGTCTGAGAATATCTATATAGCTCATGGAGTATCAGTTGGCTTCGTCGGTGAGGGTGTATTCGATATTTTCCTCGATGAGAAATTCGATATAGCGTTCGAAGGAGCTCTGCGCCAGCTCTTCGTCATAGGAGGCGACGGAGATGGAGACCCTCCAGCCATCCTCGTAGTGCTTTGGGAGCGAGGAGAACTCGACACCATCGGGCATCGTCTCCATGATCTCGATGAACCTGCTCTCGGCGCACTTTGCCGTGAATGTGTGGCGGTAGAGCTCGCGTCTGGAGATGAAGAGCTCGTTGGCAATCTTTGTCAGCATCGGGTGGCTCATCTCCGGGAAACCGGGGACGAAAAAGAACCGGTTATCGAGGTTGAATGCCGGCATACCGTTGAAAGGGTTGTCGATCTTCTCGGCACCCTGCGGGAGCTCCGCCATCTTGACTGAGTGGGGGTAGGCTTTCTCCCCGCGCAGTGAGACGATGATATCCCTGATCTCTTCGTGGGTGTAGAGCTCACCGTCGCGCAGGGCTCTGGCAGCACAGAGCCTTGTATGGTCGTCGGGTGTGGAGCCGATCCCGCCGAAGCTGAAGAGGATCGAATCGGGGCGGGAAGCGATGAGGCGGATGGTATCGACGATGAGCTCGGGGTCATCCTCGATGATCAGCGAACCGCTGAGCTTGCGGCCGTAGCTTTCGAGAAGTGTCGTGACAAAGTCGAAATGTTTGTCGCTTCGACGGCGGTTGAGTATCTCCGTCCCTATGATAAGGGCGTAGATTTTTGGTTCGTGCATAGTTACTCTTCGATGTAGTTCTTGAGCTTTCTTCCGACTTTGGGGTGCTTGAGCTTCTTGATAGCCGAAGACTCGATCTGTCTGACCCGTTCCCTGGTGACATTGAGCGCTTTGCCGATCTCTTCGAGGGTGCGGTCGCTCTCGTCTTCGAGGAGACCGAATCTCATACGGATGACCGCCTTCTCGCGCTCGTTGAGCTGGTCGAGGACATCGTCGATCTGGTTGTTGAGGTCGTCCTTGAGCACCTCTTCTGTTGGGCTGAGGGTCGTCTTGTCCTCGATGAAGTCGCCGAATCTTCCGTCGTCTTCGTCACCGACCGGGGTTTCGAGGGATACAGGCTCTTTGGTGATCTTGATGACATTCTTTACCTTGTCGACAGAGAGTCCCACTTCGTCCGCGATCGTCTCGAGATCAGGCTCTTTGCCTGTCTCCTGGAGGTGCTTACGGATGATCTTGTTGATACGGTTGATCGTTTCGATCATGTGGATCGGGATACGGATCGTTCTTGCCTGGTCGGCGATGGCACGGCTGATAGCCTGTCTGATCCACCATGTCGCGTAGGTCGAGAACTTGTACCCTTTCTGGTACTCGAACTTGTCGACCGCTTTCATCAGACCGATGTTCCCCTCCTGGATGAGGTCGAGGAACGGCAGACCGCGGTTGGTGTATCGCTTGGCGATCGAGACGACGAGTCTGAGGTTGGATTTCGCCATTCTCGTCTTGGCCTTTTCGCTCTTCGATTTCCCCTGCCTGATCTGGTTGAGGATCTCGGCGAGCTTGCTCGGATCGAGGTCGAAGCTGTTCTTGCTCGCCTCGCGGGTCTCGAAGAGCTTCTTGATCTCGACATAGGTGCTCACCATCGTTGTCTCGGGGACGGCGTCGGCGATGTCGTCCTTGTCCATATTGATGATATTCTTGAGTATCTTGTTGTGATTCTCCTGGAGCGTTTCATTGAAGAGCGGGAGCTTGTACTCGAGTCTCTTGAGCTCTTTTTCGAACGAATCGTCGCTCTTGAGCGCTGTTTCCATCGCTTTGACCAGTTCGTTGATGAGCTTGCTCGTGGGCCCGAGCTCCAGAAGCGCTTTTTTGAGCTGCTCTTTTTTGAATGCGACCTTGAGTCTCTCGTGGAAGACCTTCATCTCGTCGTCTTCGGTATCGATCGTCTTGATGAGCTCGTCGCGGGCTTTCATCCACTCTTTCTTGCTCTTTTCGAGGTGCTTGAAGCTCTCGACGACCTGGTTGACCCTTTTGTCGTCCTTGAAAGCGTTCTCCTTGACCGCTCCCTCTTCGTCCGAGTCGCCGTCATCGTCGTTGTCGTCGTCTCTGTCCTCATCATCCTCGTTCCCTGAGTCCTCGAAGTTCTTGAAGAGCTCTTTGACCCTTCGCTCACGGTTGAGGAGCGGTTCGCGGTAGTTGATGATATAGTCGATGAGGTAGGGGACCGAACAGATCGCATCGATGATGACATCTTCACCCTCTTCGATCTGCTTGGAGAGGTGTACCTCCTCTTCTTTGGTCAGGAGGGGTATCTTGCCCATTTCACGCAGGTACATACGCACCGGGCTGTCACTCCGGCTCCATTCGAGGAGTTCTTTCTCCTTGGTGAAGTCGAATTCGTCCTCTGGGTTGTTCTTGACAGTTTTTTTGCGCCCGGTATCGAATTTTTTCTTCTCTTTGTCACCGACATGCTTGGCGTATTCCGAGGCGGAGACGATAGTGATACCGCTCGTTTCGGCAAGCTGCTGGATCTTTTTGGCCTGGGCGAGCGTGATCACTTTGTCGAACTCTTTTGCAATATTTTCAAATGTGATGACGCTGCCCTTTTTACCGGGTTTGAGGAGGGTTTCTACTTTTTTCATTCCATCTTTTGTAGCCATGAACGTGAAGCCTTTGAATGGGGATTTTCATTAGATATTGAATTGGTTTTTTCTTAAAATCGTGTATTATATCCAAAAAATATAAAAGTGCAAATCTGAATCTGAAAATCGGCTTGTTTTTCGGCCTTGCGGGGGATATGATTTGTTAAATTATGACTTTTTGGATAGAATTACGAAAATAATTTCGGGAACATCCCTCAAGAAAGGAACCGTTTTGCAAGGTAAAGTATGGAAATTCGGTGACAATATCGATACCGATTTGATCATCGCGGCAAGATATCTCAACACGAGTGTGCCCTCGGAGCTGGCCAAGCACGTCATGGAGGATGCCGATCCGCAATTCGTCTCCAAGATGGCACAGGGAGATATCATCGTAGCAGGCGAGAACTTCGGATGCGGCAGCAGCCGCGAACATGCTCCGATCGCACTCAAGGCGGCAGGTATCAGCGCGGTGATCGCACCGACCTTTGCGAGGATATTCTATCGTAATGCTTTCAATATGGGTCTGCCGATCTTCGAACTCAAAGAGGCGGATGAGATCAACGAAGGTGATGTGATCAAGATCGATATGGACAGCGGCGAAGTGATCAACGAGACACAGTCGAAGAGATATAACTTCACCCCTATCCCTGAGTTTATGCAGGAGCTTGTAGATGCGGGCGGACTTATCGAGTTCGCGAAAAAAGAGCTTGCAAGCCAAAATAACTAAAGGAAACATCATGAGCAAGACATATAAAATCGGTATCATCAAAGGTGACGGTATCGGACCGGAGATCATAGACGAGGCGGTCAAGGTCCTTGATGCAGTATCGGTCTCTATGGGATTCAATCTCAAGTACGATGAGTTCCTTCTCGGCGGCGCAGCGATCGATGCGACAGGCGTACCGCTCCCGGATGAGACGATCCAGGGTGTCAAGAAGTGCGACAGCGTCCTCTTCGGCGCTATCGGCGGTCCGAAATGGGACAACCTCGAGAGACATCTCAGACCTGAGAGCGGATTGCTGGCTCTTCGCAAATCTATGGGTACTTTTGCCAACCTTCGTCCGGCAACCGTCTATGACGAGCTGGTCAACGCCTCTTCGCTCAAGCCTTCAGTAGTTGCAGGTGTCGATATCATGGTGGTCAGGGAGCTTACCGGCGGTATCTATTTCGGCCAGCCCAGAGAACTCCTCGAAGACCGTGCCTACAATACGATGATCTATACCAGAGAAGAGGTCGAGCGTATCGCCAAAGTAGCGTTCGATATCGCGATGAAAAGGAACAAAAGGGTCTGTTCGGTAGACAAGGCAAATGTCCTCGAAGTAAGCCAGTTCTGGAGAGAAACGGTCATCAAAGTGGCTGCCGATTACCCTGAAGTGGAGCTGACCCATATGTACGTGGACAATGCCGCGATGCAGCTTATCCGTGACCCGAAACAGTTCGATGTGATCCTTACGGGCAATATCTTCGGTGATATCCTCTCCGATGCGGCGAGCATGCTCAGCGGCTCTATCGGTCTCCTCCCGAGTGCGAGTACCGGCAAAGGCGTGGGTCTCTTCGAACCGATCCACGGTTCAGCTCCGGATATCGCCGGGCAGGGTATCGCCAACCCTATCGCGACGATCTCAAGTGCAAGTATGATGCTCAGATATGCGCTCGGCGAGTGCGAAGCGGCAGACAAGATCGACGATGCGATCAAAAAAGCGCTTCATGAGGGATATCGCACAGGCGATATCGGTGACTATGATGCCAAAGAGATCGTAACCTGCTCGGAAATGGGTGATATCATCGCCGATTATGCTTCGAGATAATAGGGGCAGCATGGCACAGGTAGCGCGCGTACTTATCGACTGTCAGGATGCTACGGGACTGGTCTACCATATCTCGAAGGTATTCTACGACAAAGGGCTCAATATCGACAACAACCGCGAGTTCGTCGACAAGGAGACCAACAAGTTCTTCATGCGTTCGGTCGTTTCCGGGGATTTCGTGATCGAAGAGCTCAAAGCCGATCTCAAAGCCATCCTCCCCGAAGACGCTATCGTCAGGGTGATCGAGCCGACGACCAAGAAGATCGTCATCATGGCTACCAAAGAGTCTCACTGTCTGGGAGATATCCTCATCCGCTGGGAAGCGGGGGAGCTTGACGCCAATATCGAAGCGGTCATCGCCAACCACAGCGATCTCAAGAGCCTTACGAGGAGATTCGATATCCCATTCATCCATATCAGTGCGGAGGGGTTGAACAGGGAAGAGCATGAGGCTCAGGTCCAGAAAGTGCTCGAGGAGCTTGAGTTCGACTATATCGTACTGGCGAAATATATGAGGATACTCAGCGAGGATTTCGTCAGTCACTATCCGCACCGTATCGTCAATATCCACCACTCCTTCCTCCCTGCCTTCATCGGGGCGAACCCGTACAAGCAGGCGCACGAGAGGGGTGTCAAGATCATCGGTGCGACGGCGCACTTCGTCACCAGCGACCTCGACGAGGGGCCGATCATCTCCCAGGATGTCATCAATGTCAACCACCGATTCGAGTGGAGAGATATGCAGCGTGCAGGACGTGATGTCGAGAAGATCGTCCTCGCCCGCGCCCTCTCGCTCGTGCTGCACGACAGGGTTTTCGTCTATGGCAACAAAACGGTCATCTTCTAGCCGATGTTCAATATCGTCCTGGTCAACCCGCAGATCCCCCAGAACACGGGGACGATCGGCAGACTCTGCGTCAACCTCGGCGCCACTCTCCATCTGATCCGCCCCCTGGGCTTCGATATCGACGACAAGGCGGTCAAGCGGGCCGGGCTCGACTACTGGAAGCATCTCGATCTCGTGGTCTGGGAGAGCTTCGAGGAGTTCCTCGCCGCCCATCCCGTCGACAGCCACACCCACATGGCGACGACCAAGAGCGACAACCTCTATTTCAACGCAGAGTTCCGAAAAGGGGACTATATCCTCTTCGGCTCCGAGACCAAAGGGATCGACGAATCGGTACTCCTTGCCCATCCCGAGCGGTGCATCACCATCCCCATGGGGGGTGGGGGCCGCAGTCTCAACCTCGGGGTGAGCGTAGGGGTCGTCACCTACGAGGCGCTGCGGCAGAACTACGAGGGATTCGAGAAGATCACCATCAAAAACACCCTTGAGGAGAATCTATGAGCTTCGGCCAGATATTTTACTACTTCGCCCTCGCGCTTTTCGCATTCATGACCTTTGTGATCATCCGCAACTACTACCGCAACAAGTTCAATGACAAAGGACAGCGGATGGATATGCTTGATCAGTATGAAGAGAACAAAAAATAGGGTGGATAAAATCCACCGTTTGTTTCAATTGTCTGTACCCTTGCTACAAAAATATTACTTTACCCGCAATATTTAGGTATTGTGAAACTGCAGCGCTTTACACGGCTTCTAAAATCAACTTCTTCAAAAATCTATAAAATTTGAGTACAATTAGCTTATCATACTTTATAAGGAAATTATATGAAAAGTGTTTTTTCGGCTCGTCTGCTCTTCTGTATGTTGGCAGCATCGCCGGCTTTTGGGGGAGGCGATATGGCTCCCGTAGAGGTACTGCCGGTACCGATACCTGTAGCAGAAAAAAGCCCTTTCTATATAGGAGTGGCAGCTTCGGATATGAGACTGGCCAATAGCGATACCGATGAGGAGTTCTCTGCGACAGCCGTCACTCTCCAGACGGGATATATCTACAATGAATACCTCTCGATAGAAGCGCGGTATTCACAGAATGCCTCCGATGTCAAATACGATAACGGTACTACAGCCTTTGCCGATACCGACAATTATCCTACAGACTTCATCAATGTCGGTATCTACCTCAAGCCTGCCTATACTATCGACGATATGACGCTCTACGCACTGCTCGGATACGGCGAAGTATCGCTGACCAATATCCCCGACGGCGATGTAGACAGGGGAGAGGACGGATTTCAGTGGGGTGTAGGGTTCTCCTATGCCATCGATAGGAGCTGGAGTATATTCGCAGACTATATGTCCCTCTACAGCGGTGAAGGATTCGACCACCTCGCTACTGCCAATGACCATGATGCTACGCTTGTGAGCGTAGGTATCAGCTACAGATTCTAGGAGTAGATACATGATACGAACGACAACGATCAGAGAAAGACTGAGCGCTCTGCTCATACTCTCGGCGCTGGGGCTGAACGGATGTGTCAGCGACGGAGAGAACGGTATCACGACAGAAAACGGGTATATGACCGAGATTTCAGAAGAGGAGAACAACGCTCCGATAGCTAAACCTCAAAATATCGCCACTGACGAGGATACTGCCAAAGCGGTTACGCTTACGGGCAGCGATACCGACGGTGAAACGCTCAGCTACACCGTGACGGTGCAGCCGTCACATGGTACTCTCAGCGGGGCAGCTCCCGATCTCACCTATACTCCGACAGCCGATTACTACGGAAGCGATAGTTTCAAGTTCAAGGTCAATGATGGTACAGTCGACTCAGCAGAAGCCGCGGTCACTATCACGGTAAACAGTGTCAATGACATGCCTACGGCAACAGTCCAAAGTGTCACGACCGACGAGGATACCGCCAAAGCGGTTACGCTTACGGGCAGCGATACCGACGGTGAAATGCTCAGCTACACTGTGACGGTGCAGCCGTCCCATGGTACTCTCAGTGGGGCAGCTCCCGATCTCACCTATACTCCGACAGCCAATTACTACGGAAGCGATAGCTTCAAGTTCAAGGTCAATGATGGTACAGTCGACTCAGCAGAAGCCACGATCACCGTCACGGTAAACAGTGTCAATGACCTCCCGATAGCAAATGCAGGGAGCGACATGAATATTACAGAAGGTGAGAGCATAGACCTGAACGGTACGGGTATCGATACCGACGGGACGATCGATACATGGTCGTGGACACTCGATAGCGATAGCGGCTACAGTGCAGCTACGCAAAACATCACAATATCGGGACTCGCTACAGGGACGCATACCTTTACCCTCACGGTCACAGATAATGGTGGAGGCGAAGCGAGCGACGAGGTGGTCGTGACCGTGACCAAAGCTCTCTCTACGCTCAAGAAGACGGGGCAGACCACCGTCTACTATGCAAATGATGACGGTGACTACCAGACAGGTGTCGATCATAACTATAGCCGCGATGATCTCAATGGTATCGTCACGGATCATGTGACGGGGCTCATGTGGCAAGATGAACCTTATATTTCGGCTGAAGATACAGCATATAGCAACAACACTGAGTATGGGAAAGTGCTCTTCTGGAGCAGCGCGATTAATTACTGTGAAAATCTTGACTATGGCGGTCATAGTGACTGGAGACTCCCTACCCGCAAGGAGCTTCAGGGTATCGTGAAGTACGGCAGCATCAGTCCCGCAATCGATCCGACGTTCGTCAATGTAGCATCCGGCTATAACGGGTCGTCTACTGCCTATGCAGATATTACGAGCAGGGCATGGATCGTCAACTTCAGCAGCGGTCGCCAGGGTAGTACCGCTCAGAGCAATAGCATTTATGTCCGTTGTGTCAGAACCGGAGAGTGAATTGAGTTTAGAGTTAAGAATTTGCAAATGAATGGAGAAAGATAGATGAAACGAACCTTTTTGACTATGATCGCCCTTAGCGGCGTACTCAGTGCAGACTTCAACAGAAGCGATAGTATCGTCACCGATAGTGAAACCCATCTCCAATGGCAGGATGATGCCGTGGGGACGACGACCACATGGCAAGGCGCCATTGACAGATGCGAAGCGATGGAGCTGGGCAGCCATACCGACTGGAGACTCCCCAATCTTAATGAACTCACCTCTATAATGGACGACAGTAGGGTCTCCCCTGCCATCAGCACGGTCTTTGTCAATACCGAGCCTGATGTTTACTGGTCATCTACTACCTATGGACTTGACACTGACTATGCGTGGGGCGTCAACTTCGACAGTGGCAGTCAGTTTAGCTTCCCTAAGAGCAATAGCTTTTATGTCCGTTGCGTGCGAGGAGGACAGTGATCGAGTGTTAGATTTTGGAAGTGAGGTTTTAACCTCACCATATCAAACTTCAAACTCGACTCACATTCATCATCGGCTTGATGCCCTTAACCCCTCATTTACCTCCTTTTAGCTACAATCACGACAATCAAAATATCAGGATATCACTAATGACAAAGCCGCTTCTCATAGAGATCGGGGTAGAGGAACTTCCTGCCATCCCGCTGCTCAAAATCCTCAAAAATATCGAAAATTCCTGGGCAAGTATTCTCAAGAACAATCAACTCGAAACTCCGTTCGAGTTTCACTATACACCCAGAAGACTTGTACTCATCCATGAGGCGATGCCGCTGGCTCAAGCTGACTCGACCACGGAACATTTCGGCCCTCCGGTGCAGGCTGCTTTCAAGGATGGTGAGCCTACGGGCGCTGCACAAGGGTTCGCCCGTAAGTGCGGTGTGAGCATTGATGAGTTAGGGCGCGGTGAGAAGGGCGGTAGAGAGGTGCTCTACTTCAAAGAGGAGCGCAAAGGTGAAGCGACAGAAACACTGCTCGCAGATATGGTCAAAACGTGGGTCGGATCGATGGAATTTGGCAAGATGATGCGCTGGGGAAGCCGCAGCGAAGAGTTCATCCGACCTATCCGCTGGCTGCAGGTGAGACTCGGGGACTCTATCGTCCCTGCGACACTCTTTGGTGTAAAAAGCTCGGACAAGACCTTCGTCCACCGCATGGTCGAGTTCGATGCCGTCGAAGTACCGAGCATCGCCGAGTATGAGACGATCCTCGAGAAGGGGTCGGTAGTCCTCAGAGCGGACAAGAGACGTGAGATGATCACGGCACAGTTCGACGCTATCGAGGCAGACGGAACACTGTCGATCGAGAGAGATGCCGAACTGCTCGAAGAGGTCGTGGCGATCACGGAGAACCCGAAGGCGCTCGTGGGGAGTTTCGATGAGGACTTCCTGACCCTTCCGCCGGAAGTCATCATCACCTCGATGAAAGAGCACCAGAGATACTTCGCCGTCTTTGCAAAAGGAACGCTCGCCAACAAATTCGTCGTCGTGAGCAACGCAGTCACCGACGACTACGCCAAGGTGATCGCCGGGAATGAGAGGGTTCTCCGCCCCAGACTCACCGACGCCCTTTTCTTCTACCACAACGATATGAAGCGGGGCCTGGTGAGTACGGGTCTTGAGAAGATACAGTTCATGGACGGCCTCGGTTCGCTCCTTGACAAGAGCCACAGGGAGGCGAATATCGCTATCAGGCTCCTTGCACGCTATATGGAGAGGGCTGAAGAGGAGAGCGGCAAGAGCGCAGCCGAGCTCGAGATGCTGATGGACAAAGCGGTGAAGCTCGCCAAATGCGATCTCACCAGCGAGATGGTCTACGAGTTTACCGAGCTCCAGGGGCTCATGGGGTATTACTATGCGAAGTCCCTCGGCGAGGATGCGCTCGTCTACAACGCTATCAAAGAGCAGTACATGCCGGTCGGCGAGGGTGCCGATCTCCCTGCTTCGCTCTTCAGCGCGATCGTGGCGATGTCGATCAAGCTCGATACCCTGATGGGGCTTTTCAGCATCGGCAAGATACCGTCGGGTTCCAAAGACCCCTTCGCCCTCCGCCGCGCTGTCAACGGGATCACGAGGATAGCGGTAGCATACGATCTCTCGTTTGATATCGACGAGATCGTCGAGCTGATCAAAGATGCCTATGCGCCGTTCGATTACGGCGTGCTGGGCGAGTTCATCATGGAGCGTGTCAGCAAGTCGCTTGGTGCCAATCCCTCCTTGATCGCTGCCGTCCTCGCTTCTGGCGAGAAGGATGTCAACGAGATCACCAAGAAGGTCAATGCCCTCGAGTCGATCGTCTCCGAAGCGAGCTTCAAAGAGCAGTTCAGTACCTTCAAAAGGGTGGCGAATATCTCAAAAGAGCTCGACCTTGCTTCTGAGCTCCCTGTCGACACGGCACTCTTCGAGATCGATGCAGAGAAGAGCCTTTACGGGAAGTATATGGATGTCATCAGCGTAGAGTATCAGGACTACCGGAGCCACCTTGGCGCGCTCTTCTCGCTCAAGAACGAGCTTGACAGCTACTTCGACGGTGTCATGGTCAACACCGAGGATGAGAAGCTCCGTACCAACAGGCAGAATACGATAGGCAGGATATACAGAAGTTTCAAAGAGATAGCGGATATCAAAGAGGTCACACTCTAAACTTCGCAGGCCTGGTCCGCGAGCCGCTTCGCATCCCGCCATTCCGGGACTGAACCGGAATCTACTTAGACAGGTACATCCCGAAACGCGAGGGAGTCAAGCCTTCCCCTTTTATTTTTTCCCTTTAAGAATATTGTCTATCAGGAGATAGGCCTCTATCGGTGATGTTTCATTGTAGGGTATCTTGTGCTTGGTGGTAAAGTCTCTGGTGATCTGCTGGATCTTTTTGAGGTTGTAGACGGGTGCAGCCGGGAAGAGGTGGTGCTCCACATGGGTATCGAATCCGCCGTAGAACCAGTGGGTGAGAAAGTTGCCTCTGAGCGAGCGTGTCGCACGCATCTGTAGCTCCATCCACGTGAGCCTTGAGGCTTCTTTCTCGGTGAATACTTCACCGCCGAGGTGGTTGGCGATATGCCCCGCGCTGATCCATATAGAGAGGAGTACGGTCACTTCCATCATCAGCAGCATGGCATCCCCAAGACCGAGCTGATAGAGCAGAATACCCCAGAAGAATACCCAGTGAAGCATCATGATCACCAGTTCCTCCCACAGGTTGTTCCTGATCACATAGGCGTATGAGCTGATGATGTTGAGCATGGAGGTGCTGAGCGTCGAAGCCCAGAAGATCACACGTCTGTACTTGTGGATGAAAGGGTTGTTGCCGATATGGCCCGTGAAAGTACCGTCGAGGATATCGATCTGCTCGTCTTTGTCGATGACATTGGGGCTGTTGTGATGGGTCGCATTGTGGTAGTCCTCCCACCACGAATACGAAGAGCCCAGCATGATCACCCAGAAGATATAGCTCAGACGGACATTGAGCTTGGTATCATCGAAGTACTGATCGTGGAGGATATTGTGCGAGAGGTAGTAAGCCCTTGCCAGCACAAGGCTCAGAAGTACACCTACCAGGAACAGGTTCCATTCCCCTGCTGTGAGGATAAGTGCACCGAAAAGTACAAGGATGACAGCCATATCGATCAGACCGCGTATCGGTGCCGGATCGAGGAGCTTTTCATCCTGCACCTGTGCTTTGAGATCATCAAAAATATCGGGAAAGGGACTGGAGATCGACATATATTCCTCTTTAATGAGTTTTTGGCTTTTATTATAACTGTTGTAGATTAAAGCAAAATTATAATACAAAAATCTCAAGCCGAAGCTAAAGAACCGCCCGAAATCAGCCGCATTTTCCCGGTGCGCATTTCATCCCGCCGCATTTCCCTTCGAGTTTGCTCTTGATCGAGCCGTTCTGCATTGCGTCGATCTCCTGCTGGGTCTCTTTGGGGTGGACGATGAACTCGTACGCTTTGTAGAGAGTGAAGAGACCGTAGAGGATCACCAGCATCGCGGCGAGTTTCATCATGCTGTTGCGTATCTGTCCCCGCTGGAGGAATTTCGTCACCGAGGCGAGGAAAAAGAGGGGCGCTATGGTAGCGAGGCCGAAGGTCGCCATCACCAGCGCACCGGTCAACATACTCGCCGTACTCGCCGCGAAGATAGCGAAGGAGTAGACGAGACCGCAGGGGATGATACCGTTGAACATCCCGAGGAAAAAGAAGCTCGAGAGGGAAGGGTTCGAAATGAGCCTGCGGAAAGTATCGGCATACCACCCCTGTCTTGAGATGGATATCTCGGCTGAGTTGAGGAACTTGAAGTGTCCGAGCAGCGAAAGCCCTGCAAGGACCATCAGGATACCGGTGAGGAAGAAGAGCACCCCCTTGGTCGTAGGGGTGAAAGCGATGACCTGACCAAGGAGACCGAACATCGCCCCGATGATCGTATAGGTGACGACACGCCCGAGGTTGTATGCGAGGTGTGAAATGGTCTCCCTTTTCCAGGGTGTTTCGGGTCTGATCTTGGTTGAGGTGTAGGCGACGACGATCCCCCCGCACATCCCGATACAGTGGCCGATACTGCCCAGAAGCGCAGTGGTGAAAATAAGAAGAAAATCCAGATTGTCCATATCAAAAAAAACCTTGGTCGATGGTGTGTCAGTCTATTATTTGGAGCAGCATGGTGAAACTATAGTCATATTTTGTTAAAATTATGATAATAGACTTCCTGCAAAACCATAGTTGCAGCGGCAAATCCTCTTTGCGGTCTGAGTGCTTTACACAATGGACATTTCGAAAAGCGTTCCAAATGTGAGTGCTCCTTAGCCATGCGAACGCAGGCGCCCATTGCACGGGTTTGGCACATGGCTTGTCGCACTGACTTTTGAAGGACGGTATGGTTTTGCAAGAAGTCTGATCTTATTCTAAAAGGCCTGCAAGAATGTTGTATGCAATCAGACGATCGCTGATGAAGATGTTCCGTGAACTCGTCGTCTATCACAACCGCTCGCTGGAGTTCCGCGCCAAAGTGATCACCCTGATGATCGCCTCCAACCATGAGATATGCGAGTGTGAGGAGAAAGCGCTCTTCCGTGTGGCCCATGAGATCTACGTCGACGATGAGAACCGTGCGGCGCTGCTGATAGATACGGTCAAGGAGTATTACAACAAGATCGTTACCAACAACGGGCTTGATTTCGAGCATCTTGTCCTTTCCGTCGCCAGGGACTGCCGGGAGGTCAAAAGGTTCGCAGAGAAGATCGATATTGATGAACTGAGCCGTTTTACCGAATGTATCGACGAGGAAGACGAGGATGAAAAGATATTTCAGAAGAGGATACTCGAATTCCTCGAAGAGCTGAAGGAGGAACATGGAGCTGTATAGATTTAAGGTCACCGGCAAGGTACAGGGGGTATACTACCGCAAATTCGTATCCCAGGCGGCCATGAGGGGGCGCTACAGGGGTACGGTACGCAATATGCGTGACGGGAGCGTCGAGGTGATCGCAGAGCTGATCGACGACGAGTTCGAGCCGTTCATGGGGATACTCAGGGAAGGCTCCCCTGCGAGCATAGTCGACGGGATCGAATACGAGGTCATCGACGATGCGCCGCTTGAGTACGACGGGTTCGTGATAGTATACTAGGAGAGAAGATGAGCAGCGGATGGGGATGTCAGCATCTGACAAAGAACGGTGAGATCAAGGAGTGGTGCAGACTCCTGGAGCACAAATGCGATCCGGGATGCAAAGGGTGCGTTCTGTACGGTATGGGGTTGTTCTCCTCGGACGAGACCCCTTCGAACAAGGCATTTGAGAAGAGACAGGCTAAAAAACGCAGCGACAATCCACTGGGCGGCAGATAAGTGGCAGCGGGAAAATCGCTTTCGGGAAGCCATGTGAAACTTGTCGCGGTCGTCACTGTCGCTGTCATCGCCGCAGCATGGATGTGGCTCTCGTCCCTCCAGCCCCTCTACAGGGTAGGGGCTACGGTGGAGGTGGTCGTCACGGGTCCCCGCGGGGTGGAGACGGATGCGGTGGTAGAGACGCAGGTACGGAAACTCACGTCCGGAAAACTCCTCCGTTCCGTCATCGACAGGTCAAAGACGGATATCGCACCGGACGAGCTCGAACGCCGTCTCCGTGTCGACAGAGAGGGGCGGAGCAACATTATCGATATCAGTTATTGCAGCAGCGACGCAGCGGGTGTGAGAAGAGTGCTCACTACCCTCGTGCAGCTCGCCAACATCGATGCGAAGCTCTCACAGAAGAGCCCAGCCGTCGACACTGCTGGAGGGATCGCTGCCGTGATACCGCAGGATATCCGCCATGACGATACGAACAGAAGCGATGCCAACGGTAGCGATATGAACCAGCAGCTCCTCGCTCTTGTCAGGGATGAGAGGATAGTGCTGGCAAAAGCGGCACAGCTCCTCGGGAAGAGGGAGCGGGGTGAGATCATCCTGCGTTTCGTCGACCGTCCCGAAGTGCGGTCCGACCTGAGCACATTCCGGGCAGTGATCATACTGTTCATAGCGCTGCTCGGAGGCGTTGCGCTGGGGTTTGCCGCCGCATGGGTCGCCAGATGGGCAGGGAGGCATATCGCCTCGCCGCGTGACATTACGGGGCAGGTTGATATCCCCTACCTCGGAGATATCCCGCACAAGGCGCAGCTCCATGACTCCGTACTGGTGATAGACGAGCCTGCATCCCACTACAGCGACAGTTTCTTCGAGATCAAGGAGCAGCTTGCCTATATGCTCCACGAGGAGGGAACGCGGGTGATCGGCGTCACGTCGCTCGAGGATGGGGTGGGCAAGAGCACCGTCTGCGTCAACCTCGCCGCGCTCTACAGCAGGCTCGGACACAGGGTGATCATCCTCGATCTCGATATGCTCCCCTCTCCCAAAGAGAAGGTATGGCTCCACCAGAAGCTCCACCTCTCCAATGACACCGGGATGAGCGAGGTACTCGCACACAAGGTCACGATAGCCTCGGCGATACAGCACAGCGCCTATGAGAATCTCGATGTGGTATCGTCCGGAAAACTCCCTCCGAATCCGAAAATGCTCCTCTCCGGGGAGAGAATGGACGATGTTATTGACAAACTGAGGACAGTTTATGATATCATCATACTTGATATGCCAAGTATCGGGCTCGAAGCGTACTACCCTTTCTCCCGCTCATGCGATGTTTCGCTTTTCGTCATGCGGGCCAAAAAGACGCCGAAAACCCATCTTGAGACCATAGACCGCTTCTACAGGGAGCGGGTGGGAACGATCAGCTGTGCACTCGTGCTCAACGACCTGCATTATCCAAAGAGCAGGAATCCTCTCAAAAAAGGCGAAGGGGAAGCGGCGCTGCCCCGTACCGGCGAAGAGGATGAAGAAACCCCATAAAGGAGAAGGTCATGAAAAAGGTACTACGGGGATTTGCAGCGCTCATTGCCGCTGTTATCCTGATGGCGGGATGCGGCTCGAACAACAGTTCCGACAGCGACTACTACAACGGCACGCTCTATGACAGTGTCAATGACGGGACGACGACTTCGGTAGTAGGGGATACCACTTTCTCAACGTCAGACCAGAACTACCTGTACAAGCTTTTCCTTACCGAGTATTACTGGAGCGACAAGGTCGAAACAGGACTTGATGTCTCTGTATACAACGAACCCCAGACGATGATCAATGTCCTCAAGTACAGCGAACTCGATCACTGGAGCTTCGTCTATACCCTTGAGCAGTATAATGACTTCTCGACGCAGAAGAACAGCGGTTTCGGGTTCGCCTACGACAAGAACGCTACCGGGGACTTCGTCGTCTACTGGGTACTCCTTTCGTCCCCTGCCGATACAGCGGGGCTCAAGCGGGGTGATGTCATCCTCAAGATCAACGGCAAGGAGGTGACCGAAGAGCTCATCACGACGCTCAAGGCGAAGCTGGGTTCCGTGGCTACCTATGAAGTGCTCCGGGGTACGGAGACCATCACCCTCTCCATCACCCCTGCCGAATATACCTTCAAGGTCACTTCGGCGACCACTGTGACCACGCCGCTGGGCAAGAAGGTGGGCTACCTGCGGTTCGACTCCTTCACCGACACGGCGACCGATGAGATAGAGGCGGCGTTCGATTACCTTTCGACCCAGTCGATCGACACCCTCGTGATCGATATGCGGTACAACGGCGGCGGGTATCTCAACACCGCTTCGATCCTCCTCGACAAGCTCGTACGCAACCATGACGGCCTGACACAGTTCACCCTCTCGTGGAACAATGACTATAGCACCAACAACGAGACCGCCACATTCGAGACGGATACCAACAGTATCGACCTGAAACAGATCGTCTTCCTCACTACCAATGAGACAGCTTCGGCGAGCGAAATGGTGATCAATGCTCTGCGCGCAACTGCCCTCAGCGTCGATGTGGTACTCGTAGGTGGGACGACGCACGGTAAGCCGGTGGGGATGTCCGGTAAGATATACGGCGGTTTTGTCTACTTCCTTATCAACTTCGTCGTGACCAATGCAGACGGTTTTTCCGATTATTTCGATGGTTTCGCACCGACCTGCGGGACAGCCGACGACATCATGCGTGAGATGGGTGACCCCGACGAGGGGATGCTCAAAGAGGCGCTTCATTACATAGACGAGGGTGCTTGCTCATAGCCCCGCCAAAGGAGAATCAGTGAAAAAGATCATTATCGCGTTTATCTTCCTCGTAGCCGCACTGTACGGCGACGAGAATGAGTCGTACCGCTACAAATGGGTAGGGGTGTTCGCCAAAGGGACGCAGATCAGCGACCAGAATATCCATATCGCTTTGCACTGGGAAGATATGAGCGCCATGATCAAAAAACGCTGGAGTGAAGGGTACGGTGTGCAGGAGATCAAGTACGGCAGCGGCAGATGGGTGACGCTCTTCGCCAAAGGGCTTCCCAACTCCGAACAGGCGTACGACATGGCCGAACGCTGGGCCGATATCTCCTACCTGATCGAGAAGCGGTGGAGCGAGGGATACTATGTTGTCGCCATCGAACACGGTCTGAGCGAATGGGTGGCGGTCTATGCCAAAAAGAACACCTTCACCAACCAGGCTTTCGAGCGGCAGAAGAAACTTGAGGACTTCCAGTCGAAGGTACTCAAACGGTGGAAAGAGGGGTTCGATATCGTCGATATGGAGTACGGCGAGGGGCAGTGGCTGGCGATACTCTCCAAAGGGCTTGACTACGGTGAACACTCGATGAGCGTCCGCACCGACTGGCCCGACTTCCAGGGGGCAGTGAGCCGCCACTGGAGCGAGGGGTACACCCTCACCGAGGTCGCTTTCGGCCTGGGCAGATGGATAGGCGCCTTCGCCAAAAATACCCCTTACGGTGACCAGAGGTATGAGACGAGAGAGGATATCATGGAGCTCGCCAAAGTGATGGGTGAGTACAGCAAAGAGGGGTATGCACTTATCGACCTGGCTGAGGGGTGGTAATATTAATCGGATAATGTGATCACCTCAGTCGTGAGGATGACACAATTTGTGAGGTTGTTCCGATTGAGAAATCGGAAATGATGAAAAAAATAGATGTAATTGTTCAGTAAGAAAAACAGGTTTAGCATGACACATGAACAGATAGAGGCAAAAATAGATTCATTAAATTTGGGTAATGATGATTTGATTTTTAAAGCAGCATTATCAGCTAATGTTGAGTATGCAAATGTATGGGTAAGTGAGCCAAGAGGAAATATCGGGAATGAGAGTTCTTATCCTTTTTATTTCATCAAAAATCAAAGTGGTATTTATGTAGCAGCTGTATTAGATATGGGAGAAGATGACTTACATGTATTTGTCAAAGAAGAACATAGAAAAAAAGGATACTTAAGCTCTGCGTTAAATGAAGTTATTCTTCCCCATTTATATCAAACTGGAAGAACAAAACAAAAAGTTACTTTTGATGACGAGCATATAGGTAATTATATTGTAAATCATTGGGGATTTAGCAAAATAAGTCAAAAAAGTGCTGAAAAAGATTTGGCTTGTTTTAAGAATGTGGATGTTATTTCTCAGAAACCTAGAAAAATAACAGAACAAGAGTTTTCTGGTATTAAAAAGAAAATAGATAAAGCTAGGCTTTACTTACAGATGTCTCGTGAACAAATAAAATCAATATCTGGAAAAGAAGAAAATATAGGTCTACAAGAAATCATAGAAGAACTTGTATGGTTAGATGATAGGGTATCTGATTTTTTCAACAAATAACGAATACATATTTGTCTAGTTCCCATCGTCTCTCGATGGGAATTCATACTTGATCTAAAATTGAAGAGAAGATTCCATTTTGGCGATAGCCGACAGAAGCATGTTCTGTGTATGTTGATCCCATATGCATAACCATCGAGACGATGGGTACGAGGAAACAGAACTACTTCGTATCCGCTCGAAGCACCCTCTTGAAAAAGGCCAGACCGGGTCTCTCCCACAGCAGGTAGTAGACGATCCCGGCAGTGATCCCTCCTCCGGCCGTGAAGAGGAAGAGGAGCTCTGCGGGGAGGTGCAGGAGGGTATGGAGCTTCGCAGCGATACGGTTGAGGATGGAGACGGCCGGGTTGTGGATGAGGTAGATCGAGTAGGAGGCGGAGCCGAGGAATACCAGGAACGCCGGGTACTTGATCCTCTCCTCGACCAGGCACAGCCCCGTCACCAGCAGCATGAACCCGATTCCGAGGTAGCTTTTGACCGCCAGGAGGCTGTATCCTCCGAGCCCTCCCGCGGTATACTCCATGACATAGAGCGCAATCATGGATATGCCGATCCCCAGGAACAGGGCGGAACCATGAACTCTCTTGACCAGAAGCGCGGCGACGATACCCAGCAGGAACTGGAGGTTGTGCGGGTTGAGGATGAAGCCCAGCAGCAGCCCCTCTTTGCTCTCCGCGATAATGTTGGCGGCGATGATAGTGAGCGCCCAGAGCCCCATGAGGGGGAAGAAGAGGGTTCTTCTGGCGAACATCACCAGGAAAACGGTATAGAAAAGCATCTCGTGCATCAGTGTCCATGAGACACTCAGGGCAGGTTCGAGCGGTGGGGTGGGTATCAGCAGTATGCTGGTGAGGACCCCCAGTTCCCTCTGGGCGTGGGAGAGGGAGGGGTCGAGTGAATAGGCGACGAGGAGCAGCAACGAGATGGGGAGAAAGGGCGGGTAGATACGGACAAGCCTCTTCTGGATATAGCTTTTGGCAGGTCTGATCCCCTCGCTGTCCCCGGCATGGACGGAGTAGATGATGAAGCCGCTCAGCACGAAGAAGAAGTCGACACCGATAGAGCCGAATTCCCAGAATCCGGCGAAGGGAACCGACCCGTAGAACGACGAAGCGCCCAGTGTAGCGTGGTGGAGTACGACCAGCAGGGCAGCCATCCCCCTCGCGACCTGGAGACCGTAGTAGACCGATCTCTCTTTAGAGGGGTGCATGTTCATCGTAATGCTTCTTTGGATATTCGAACCGTACCAGTTTCCCTTTCCTGTGTGCCCCGGCGATATCGCTCCAGTGCCCGATCTCCAGCTCGAGCTCGACGAATCCACCCGTGACGATATTCTCTATCGTGTGGTCTTTGAGAAGGTGGTCAAGAAGTTCGTTCAATGACGGATTGTGGGCGACGAGCAGGAGGGTATCGACCTTGTCGCTCACCGCGCCTATGGTCTCCAGCAGGTCATCGAGGCCGGCTTCGTAGACGGTATCGGTATAGACGATACGCTTCTTGGAGAAATCCAGTGCACGGATGAGAGGTTTGAGGGTACGGCGGGTGCGTTTGGCGCCGGAGCAGAGGATGAGGTCTGGATCGAACTTCTCTTTGGCGAGGAGGTTCGCCATGAGTTCGGCGTTGTGTTTGCCCCGTTTGCTGAGCGGGCGGTCATAGTCGGCGAGGTCGGGATCGCTCCAGCTCGATTTGGCATGGCGGTAGAGATAGAGTCGTTTCATGGCACCCTCCGGAAGGCGGTAATTTATCGGTAATTATATTCAAAAAGTCTTTGCGAAAGAGCGATGATGTATTCATGGTCCTCCATCTTTTCGGCGAGGTGTTCGAGGGGCGCTGCACCGTTGTACGCTCCCCATATCGCTCCCGCCATCGCGCCGATGGTGTCGGTATCGCCCCCGAGCTTTGCGATCACTCCGAGCATCTCCTCGACAGGTTTTTCCCGATATCGCAGTGCAAAATAAAGTGCGGTGACGACGGAACGGGTGGCGAGGATGCCGTTGCCGAATTCGGCTTTGATCTTGGCCAAAGGTATCTCTTCGGTACTTTGGAGGAAATCTTTGCAGGTTTGAAGCTGCTCTTTGTAGCTATTGGATGTCGCTCTTTCAATGAGCCTGTCGACAGTGGCAGAGATATCCTCCAGCGCATAGCAGACAGCGAGCGCGATGAGGCAGGCACCTTCGATGGCGAGCGGATGGGCGTGTGTGATCTCGGAGGTTTTGACCACCATATCATGGAGCGTCCCGTCGTCACGGGGGTGACAGAGTGCAACGATAGGTGCGCGCATCGCCGCACCATTGCCCATCGAGCCCTCTTTGTATCTTTTCCGGTTGAGCTCCCTCCAGTCGCCGCCACGGGCGATCCCTTTGAGGAGTTTCGCCGCGCCCGGCCCGTATCCACGCGACCACCTGTAGCTCGCGGCAAATCTCCGTGCGAGGGCATCCTGGTCGATGGAGCCGTTCTCGAGGAACGACTCGGCGGTATCGATAGACATCTGCGTATCGTCGGTATAGCGTTTGTGCCCCTCTGCATCCGTACCGACGATACGCCACAGGGTTCTCTCCAGCATACCGCCCTCGTACACTGCCCCGTATGTATCGCCGACGGCAAGTCCAAGGAAACATCCGATGAAACGATTCTGCGAGATCATATGCATCTCCTTCTTATGTAGGTTCGATTTTATCGAACATTATTCCATATATAGGAACTATTTCCAACTCTGTGATATTCGTTCGATGAAATCGAACCTACGGATCAATATGAGCTGAAGCCGCCGATTCCTCTCCTACTTAATCCCGTAGAGCTTCCCTATCGCCGCGATGCACCCTTCGGCGGTCGTTTCATGGGCGAAGCACGCGGTAGAGGTGCATGCCATGTATCCCTCGATAGCGGCAGGTTTGAAGGTGACGAAGGGGTGGCCGATCGCTGCGAAGAGGGCTTTGTGCCGACGGAGGTTCTCCTCGCTGGCCTTGATGACGATATCGTCGCTCAGGTAACGCAGTACGGTACGTGCGGCGCTCGGTGAGGAGACAGGCTGGCGCATCACGTCGTAGGAGATCACCTGGAGGCTCTGGAATGCGAACTTCCGGTAGTCGGGATCGACGAGAGAGCCGAGCGAGAGGAGGACGTCGACCATGGTCGAGAGTGAGGATGGGTAGGAGATATCATCCTTCCCGGCATCGGTCTCGAACTCCCCGTTGGAGAAGTTCCATCTTCCCTGCCGATAGAATTTCTCTATAGCTTTATTGGCAAGCTCGGTCGCTTTGATGAGCCAGGTCTCGTCCAGGGTCGTCTCGTAGGCAGCGATGAGGGCATCGCAGAGGTAGGCGTAGTCCTCGAGGAAGGCTTTGATCGTCGGTGTCTGCTCTGGAGTAGCTGTATGGTAGAGCTCCCCGTCGCGCATCAGGTGCCCCAGCAGGTTCCGCAGGGCAACGAGGGAGAAGTCGAGGTAGATGCTCTCCAGTTGCGACGCTTTGAAGAGCGACTTGAGCATCATGGCGTTCCACGAGAGGATGATCTTGCGGTCGATAAAGGGGTGTTCCCTTTGTGCCTGGATACCTTTGAGTATCCCTATTGCATCGGCATAGCCGGGGATGTCGTCTCTGTTGCTCTGTGTGAGACGGATGATGTTCTTCCCTTCGAAGTTGCCCGCTTGGGTCGCTCCGAGGGCTTCGAGGAGGCTGTCGCTCCCGGGGAGATGGGCGAATGCCGATCGCAGTTCGTCGTAGCTGTAGACAAAGTACTCCCCTTCTCCCCCTTCACTGTCTGCGTCGCTGGCAGAGTAGAAGAGATGGCGTTCGCTCATCTTCCCTATCATGAAACCGATCGTCTCGAAAACGACCCTTTTGTAGTTCTCATCGCCCGTGAGGAGATAGGCGTCGAGGTAGAGCCCGGAGAGCTGGGCATTGTCATAGGTCATCTTCTCGAAGTGGGGTACAAGCCATCTGCCGTCGGTACTATAGCGGCAGAACCCGCCGTCGACCAGGTCGTAGAATCCGCCGAGGATCATGCTGTCAAGGGTCTTGCGGAGGATGGTGAGCGTTTCGGTGTCCCTGTTGATCCTGTAGCTCTCCAGCAGCAGGCTCACCAGCGATGTCTGCGGGAATTTCGGAGCCTTGCCGAAGCCTCCCCCCTCGGCATCGAAGAGGCTCTTCGCCTGCGACTGGAATCGCGGGAGGATCGAGAGATCGAGCTTCGTCGCCTGGATCTTCTGCTCTTTGTTATCTATATAGCGGAGTATCTCGTCGGCCTTTTCCGCAAGGAGCTCTTTCTCCTCCCTGTAGCGCTCGGCGATGACGCCGAGGAGCTGCGTGAAGCTCATCAGTCCGTAGCGGGGCTCCGGCGGGAGGTATGTGGCGCTGTAGAAGGGCTTTTTGTGCGGGGTGAGGAAGATCGAAGTGGGCCATCCCCCCGGGCGGCCGTTCATGAGCTGGTAAACTTTCTGGAAGTGTTTGTCGATGTCGGGGCGCTCTTCACGGTCGACCTTGACGGCTACGAAATGCTCGTTGAGGAGGGCTGCTACGGCAGGGTCGCTGAAGGATTCGCGCTGCATCACATGGCACCAGTGGCAACTGCTGTAGCCTATCGAGAGGAAGATCGGTTTGTCCTCGCGCACCGCTTTCTGGAATGCTTCATCACCCCAAGGATGCCATTCTATGGGGTCTTCGGCGTGCTGGAGGAGGTAGGGAGAGTGTTCGTTTTTGAGACGGTTTGACATATTTGCCCCTTTATATTTATCAACATTAACAAAACATTCACTATCATTTGCTATCATGCGTATCAAGTATATGTTGCACGGAGTGTACACGCAACTTTATTACATCTCTTTTAAAAGTGAAGGTTGAGGTAAGCATGTCAAACATTATCAAGATTTTTCTTTTGATAAGCTCTGTTGTGTTCGCAGGCGGATTCGACGCTGCGGTCAAAAAGCAGAAATTTCTACAGCCCGAAGAGGCGTTCAAGGTAGAAGCTTATGAGAACGGAGAGATGATCACAGTGATGATCAGGCTCGGGGAAAAGATCCATATCTATGACGATACGCTCCGTTTCAATATCAAAGAGCCGACCCAGGCAGAGATCAATGGCGCAGAGAAGCCCACACCCCATGAAGTAGGTGGAGAGAAAGTCTACGAGGGCGATGTGACCGTCAATATCCCGCGCAAAGAGATCGAGTCCAAAGTGAGCGGCAAATATACCCTCGAAGTGGCTTTCGAGGGGTGTTCGGACAGCGGTATCTGCTACCAGCCCCAGAGCTTTGCCTTCGATTTTGTCAGCAGCTCTGCGACAGCTGCCGAAAAGGCACCGCAAGCCAAAGAGCCGGCTGCGGAGCCAAAGGCGGAGAGCGATGTCCTTGAAAAGATCGGCTCCCTGACCACCGAGGCCAATACCGCCAAGATCGCCGATGTGCTGGCCAGCGAAGGGTCGCTCTTCATCATCCTTCTTTTCTTTGTTTTCGGCCTGCTCCTCTCCCTTACCCCCTGTATCTTCCCGATGGTCCCGATCCTCTCCTCCATCATCGTTTCGCAGTCGAGCAACGAACAGATCAGTACGTTCAAAGCGTTCTTCATCTCCCTTGTCTATGTCCTCTCGATGGCGATCACCTATACGGTCGTAGGGTTGGTTGCGGGGCTGCTCGGTGCCGATATACAGGCGGCTATGCAGAATCCGTGGGTCCTTACGGTCTTTGCAGGGCTTTTCGTCGCATTAGCATTTTCCCTTTTCGGCTACTTTGAGATCGGTCTCCCTTCGTCATGGCAGAGCAGGATCACCAAAGTAAGCGACAGTGCGCAGGGCAAGGGTATACTCGGTACCGCCGTCATGGGGCTCCTCTCCGCGCTTATCGTCGGTCCGTGTGTCGCGCCGCCGCTTGGCGGGGCGATCCTCTTCATCTCCCACAGCGGTGATGCGCTCCTTGGCGGGACGGCGCTCTTCGTGATGAGCATGGGGATGGGGCTGCCGCTGCTGCTGGTAGGGATCGGTGCAGGGAAGTTCATGCCGCGCCCGGGCGGCTGGATGACCAAGGTATCGCAGGTCTTCGGTCTGATGATGCTGGGGCTTGCGCTGATGATGCTCTCGCGTATCCTCTCCGATACCGTCACCATCCTGCTCTGGTCGATGCTCTCCATCGGTACGGCGCTTTATCTCGGACTCTTCAACGGCAAGGCGCCCGCCTCGATAGGCGGGTACCTTGGCAAGCTCTTCTCTATCCTTTTCCTCACTTATGGTGTGGCTCTTTTCATCGGTGCCATCAGCGGTGCCGATTCCGCACTGCGCCCCCTTGAGCCATTCACATCCAAAGGGACGGTCGTCGCTGCATCTCCGGAAAAAGAGACGGCAGATCACAGAGGATACTCTGTAGCGAGGCTGATGGAAGAGGTGAAAGCATCGAAGAAGCCTGTCGTGGTCGATTTTGGCAAGGACTCCTGTACCGCCTGCCTGGAGCTCGAAGAGATCACTTTCCCTGCACCGGTCGTCCAAAAAGAGATGGAGCGGTTCACTTTTATCAAGATCGATCTTACCGCCAATACTGCCGAGGACAAGGAGCTCCTCAAAAAGTTCGAGCTTTTCGGCACTCCCAATATCATCTTCTTCGATACAGACAACAACTACATGGCTGAGAAGACCCTGACCGGCTTCATCAAGCCGGAAGTATTCGCAAAACATCTCAAAACGATCAGATAGACTCCCCAAAACCGGGGTCTGTAGATCGGACCTCTCCAAAACCTCTTTATATTGCAATTGTTTAAAATCGATTAAAGTTTTCATATATATTAATATGATACAATAGGGGGAATATTTTTGTGGAGGGATGATCATGCCGGACCATAACTTAGATGATTTGATAGTAGAAAAAAGTCAAAAGAAAAAAAGTTCCAATCTCAAAGGGATACTGACCATTGCCGCGCTCTTCATCGTCGTGATGCTCATAGCCATCATGATGACGAAAATGGTACTTGACAAGAACGGTGATGAGAATGTCACCGAGATGAACCAGACTGAAGAGGTCCATGAGGAGGAGAACTCGATCATCAAGAGCGAGATCAGTCCTGATCTCAAGCCTCAGGAAGTGGTCCCGGAAGAGAAACCTGTCGAAGAGCCCAAAGAGCAGAACGAAGCGAACGGGAGCGACGCTACAGTGAACGAGGAGAACGACACTGTCGTTATACCCAAGAACGGTGAGATCATAGTCAACGAGCTTGATGTCGACGAGCCTGCGGGGAACGATGCAGACACGATCCCTGCAAAAGAGCCTGAGCCAGTCAAACCGGTAAACACGGAGACACCGGAGATACCCAATACCGGTATACCGCCTTTCGAAGACACCCCGGCGCCTCCAGCGGTCAAACCTGAGTCCAAAAAAGAACCTGTGGTCCAAAAGAGAAAAGAGACGCAGACTCCAAAAAAACGTGAGGCAGATAACGGTCGCGGCGGCAGCTACAGGATACAGGTGGGTTCGTTCACCCAGACACCGAGCGCGCAGTTCCTCCAGCGGATCAAGAACAGCGGCTACAGCTATAAGCTCCAGGGCGGCAAGCTCCTCGTAGGGGGATACCCCAGCAAAGAGGCCGCGATGAGAGCACTGCCGGGTGTACGGAACAAGATCAACAAAGAAGCATTTATCGTCAATATGAAGTAGGCACCATGTACACAACATTCCTCTATGATCAGCAGACCCCCGTAGCTCTCTACGGCGAGCTCAAAGAGAGCTTCAGGAACGAAGTGACGATGCTCTTCGAGAGCGTTGTTAACAACAGCGAAGGGAACTTCAGCTTCATCGTCATCGGCGCACGTGAGAGGATCATCTACAAGGACGATCAGACCATCCATGTCGACCGTCTGGGTGTGAGACAGGAGCTGGCAGAGAGTCCTTTCGAGTTCTTCAAGAACTATTACCATGAGCTCGATACCCAAAAGTACAAAGATTTCTCGGCAGAGGTCGGGTTCAGCTTCGTAGACGGCTTCATTGGTTTCATCGGGTACGATATGGTCAAGGTCTTCGAGCCGGTGCTCAGAGAGAGCATGGACGGTCTCACGGATACCCTCAATACCCCCGATCTCGATATGATCCGCCCCAAGATCATCATCGCCTACTCGCACAAGAACTCCAGGCTCACTACCATCTGCAACGATGAAGAGCTCTACAAAGAGGAGTATGCAAGGGTGCACGAGATCATCAGGGCGCCCCATGCGATGCACGCCCTCGAGCCTGTCAGACTAGACGGCGAGGGTGAGTTCGCCATCGGTGAAGAGCGGTTCAAGCAGATGGTCGACGAGTCCAAGGAGCATATCCGAAGCGGCGATATCTTCCAGATACTCCTCTCCAACCGCTATACGCAGAAGGGTGAGATCGATCCGCTGAGCTTCTACCGTATCCTCAGATCGAAGAACCCTTCGCCGTATCTCTTCCTCCTCGATTATGAGGATTTCTCGATCTGCGGTTCGTCGCCTGAGGTGATGGTGCGCCTCACCGACGGCGAGATACTCCTCCGTCCGATCGCAGGAACTCGCAAGCGCGGCAAAAATCACCAGAGAGACCGTGAGCTCGAAGCTGAGATGCTCGCAGACCCCAAAGAGTGTGCAGAGCATCTCATGCTCGTAGACCTCGGGCGCAACGATGTGGGGAGAGTGGCGAAGACGGGTACGGTCAAGGTGACCGAGATGATGCGCGTCGAGCGTTACAGCCACGTGATGCACATGGTGAGCGACGTGGAGGCGGAGATAGAGGAGGGGAAAGATATGTTCGACCTCTTCGCCGCGACCTTCACTGCAGGGACAATGACAGGCGCGCCAAAGATCATGGCGATGGAGATCATCGCGAAGTTCGAGGGGCTCAAGCGCGGCTTCTACAGTGGAAGTGTCGGCTACTTCTCGTTCAACGGCAATATGGACTCCGCCATCGCCATCCGTACCTCGCTGATTACCCCTGAATCGATCACTCTTCAGGCAGGAGCGGGTGTCGTAGCCGACTCCAAGCCGGAGCTCGAATACCTCGAGGTCAAGAACAAGCTCGGTGCTCTTTTGGCAACAATAAAAGAGATGGAGAGTCTCTAGGATGCAACTACAGTTTTGCTCCAAAAACGAGCACTCCTGCACCATGCGAACGCAAGCGCCTGTTTCACAGGTTGAGCGCATGGCTTGTTGTACTCGTCTATGGAGCAAAGGCTCAGGTTCAAGAGGTGCGCTCTAGTGGCTCTCTTCGTACTCTTCGGCAACCCCGTCTCCCACTCCAAATCCCCGCTGATGCACAACCTCGCCTTTGCAGGGCTGGGATTCGACCACTGCTATACCCGCTACCTCCTCGAGGACGGTACGAAGCTCCGTGAGAAGTTCCTCTCCCTCGGACTCGCAGGGATCAATATCACCGTCCCTCACAAAGAACACGCCTACAACGCCTGCGACGAGCTTGATGAGTTTGCCCGCAAGGTCGGCGTGGTCAATACGATCGTACTGCGGGACGGCAAGCTTCATGGGTTCAATACCGATGCGACGGGCTTTCTCAAAGTAGTACAGGGGTTCGGCGAGAAGAAAAGTATCCTCTTCCTCGGTGCAGGGGGTACGGCGAAGTCGACGAGCGCAATACTGCGAGATCACGGCTACAGCGTCACGATCCTCAACCGCTCGGCGGCGAGGCTGGAGAGCTACAGGGAGGATGGATTCGAGTGCGCGACATTCGAGGAGTTTATCCCGCGAGAATTCGATCTCGTGATCAATATGACCTCCGCAGGACTCGAGGATGACTCGCTCCCCGCACCACTCGAACTCCTCGAAGAGGTCGTCCCGACTGCCGAAGCCTGCATCGATGTGATCTACAAAGAGACACCGTTCCTGAAGCTCGCCAAAGAGCACGGCAAACCGACCAAGGACGGCAGCGATATGCTCCTCTACCAGGGGATCATCGCCTTCGAACACTTCACGAACTACCGGTACTCATTCGACGAAATATACCCCCATATGAAAAGGGCGTTTGAGATCTAGTAGTTATCCTTATGGGCACCTCTAAAAACTATACCCATACTCAAAAAGCAAGTACGACAAGCCATGCACTAAACCCATGAAATGGGGAAAAGCGTTCGCATGGCGCAGGAGTGCTTGCTTTTTGAGTGGGTTATTAGAGGTGCCCTTATGTTGCAAGACTCTTTATGATCCATGTGATCGTACAATGATTTATAAACTAAATGTCTAATGGATTCGATAATGCAAATAAAAATATCTATCACTTTTTTCTTGTTTCTCTCCGTATCGCTCCAGGCTTTTGCCTCTGCGGATAGTGAACTTGCCCGCGCAGAGAAAAATCTTTTGGAGCTAAAAGTCAAAAAAGAGCAACTCCAGAGATCATATCCACACGGCGAGACGGAGACTACCCAGGCTTATAGGATGCGATTTAAGAGGGTGAATGACGAACGGATGAAGGTCAGAGTGATCGCAGAGCAACAAAGGGTCGAAAAACAAAAAGCGCTCGAAGAACAGAAGCGGATCATCGAACTTGCGATCATCGCTCAAAGCGAACGGATCGAACGGATCAAAGAGAACGCGAGATTAGAGTCTGTCAAAGAGAAGAACAGACAACTCACTGACAGGAAGAGCGCCGCAGAGAAAACTACCGATAATAAAAAGACCGATAAGAAAGCAACGATCACCAAAACCAAAGAGGTGATATCGGCACCTGCTCCGCTCTATGCCCGGATCGACCTCTCCCGGCAAAGGATGAAAGTCTACCAGAACAACACGCTCATATATGAGTGGAAGATATCCACTGCCCGCAAAGGGTATGTCACTCCGGTAGGGAGCTACAAGCCATACTATACTGCCAGGATGCACTACTCCCGCAAGTATGAAAACTCCCCGATGCCCAATTCTGTCTTCTTTAAAGGGGGCTATGCTATCCATGGTACAGACTCCATATGGAGACTGGGGACGAGAGCATCGCACGGGTGTGTGCGACTCCATCCGACCAATGCCAAAACACTCTATACGCTCATCCAAAAGTACGGGTTGAAGAACACAGCGATCAAGATCACCAACTGATCTTTGATCTTGTCTCTATTGGAATGCCCAGGTATGACTTGTGAGATTTAGTTATTGCCTTCGACCCTCCGCGCCTCGAAAGCCGCCAGCTCCTCCCCGTCAAATCGAAACCGTATCTCGACAGGGCGGCAACACACTTCACAGTCCTCTATATATTCGCTCGACTCTTCGTAGCTGTCGAGCACCATCGAGATAGTTTCCCAGCAGTAGGGGCAGGTGAAGTAGTGTTCCATTTTATATTCCTTTTTGCAGTCATTGCTATATATATCATAGTGTACTTTGGATATTTTTTTGATAAGATAAATTCAAATAAATTCAAGAGAGATGAAAATGTATTTAGAAACAATCAAATGTTTATGTGGAGAAACGATTGATTATAGTAGTAACTATACAGCTCAAATGATTTCTAATGAAGATTTTTATGAATTTCAAGAGCTCATTGAGCATCAGGTGACAGAAACTGATGAGTTTATCAGAAGTGTCTATCAATGTTCAGAATGTGGTAGGCTGTATATAGAGAATGGTCAGGACAAAAATGAATTTGTTACTTTTGTACCTGAGCAAAATATCAAAAAAGAATCGTGTACTTCAGATGAAGGATTAAGTATTAACGGATTCAAAATCATTTCAACTCCTTCTGATGATAAACTCAAAGAGCCAAATAGAAAAGTACTGAATTCAATCAAAGGTGAGAACTGGAAAAATGAAAATGTTCGAAAACGACTGAAAGAGTCTACATCTCACGATCAAACATTTTCAATAAAAAGCATATTTACCGATGCTTTTAGAAAAAGAACACCTATGTATACCGGTGAATTTAGTCTTCGATCAATTTTTTGCTACATTGATACTTATAGATGGGCTTTATTGGAGCATGGTTTTATCGATAGGGATGAGATTGATTTCCATGAGTATACGAGGAAAAAACTTGGATTTCATGAATCAACAGCAGGTTGGGCGAATATGATATTGCCATACTCATTGGGATATGATGTAAACATGAAGGACTGGTGCTGGGAAGATTTGCAAAACAGGCATGTCTCATTGGAAGAACACAAAAAATCTATAGAACTTTTTTTTAGAATGGTTGATGAGTTTTATGATAAACATGAATGAGAATTGTAACTTTCACAATTTGCACCAAATGAAAGTTTATGTTATAATATCGCCAGTTGGGGCAGTGAGAGAGCGGGAACTCTCTCAAAGCTTTTTAATATACTCTGACTGTTAGTAATAACAGCAGAAATATAACAATTACAATTGTGCGTTGCATTGTTACTCCTGTTGAAAAGCTGACCCTGTCCCACCGTTCACCTCGCAACACAACTACAATCTAATCGCCAACTGACTTACACACTCTATCACACTCTATCACAAACTTTTCCTAAAAAGCTAATTATATGTCAAATCGTCATGTTCTCTATCGTCAGATGGACGATCTTCTCATGCCCTCCGAGCTTCTCCCTGATCTTCTCCATATCGATACCAGCATCGCCCTGGAGGGTGATCATACATCCGTATTTGCCCTTGCCGACCCTCCAGAGGTGGAGATCGGTGATCCGGAGGGGTTCGTCGCAGCTGTTGACGATATCGATCACTTCGCTGACGATCGGGTCGTTCATATTGGCATCAAGGAGTATCGTCGCTGACTGGCGGATCAGCTTGAGCCCCCAGACGAAGACGAGGACGGATCCGACAATCCCCATCACCGGGTCGAGCCATGTGGCGCCGTAGAGCATCGCCCCGGTGAGGGCTATGATAGCGAGTACCGAGGTGAGGGCGTCGGCCAGGACATGGATGTAGGCGGCCTTGAGATTGATATCGTGGTGGTCGTGGTGGTGATGCTCATGATGATGGTCATGTTCGTCGTCATGGTGATGGTGGTGGTCATCGTGGAGCAGCCAGGCGCAGATGAGGTTGATGAAGAGCCCGAGTACAGCTATCGTGATCGCTTCTCTGTAGGCGATGGCGGCAGGGTGGAATATTCGTTCGACCGAGTGGTAGACCATGAAGAACGCCACGACCAGCAGCAGCACGGCGCTGGTGTAGCCGCCGAGCACTTCGATCTTGAAAGTACCAAAGTTGAAGCGGAAATCATCGGCGTACCGCTGCGCCATCACATAGGCGCCGTACGCCATCCCGAGTGCCAGTACATGGGAGCTCATGTGCCAGCCGTCGGCGAGGAGCGCCATCGAGTTGTAGTAGAACCCGCCGACGATCTCGATGATCATCATCACGAAAGTGAAGAGGGTGGCATAGAGGGTCTTCTTTTTGGCGATAGGGTTGGCGGTGTCGAAGTTGTGGGAGGGTGAGAGGGCTTTGAGGGTATCGAGTGTGTTCATGTGAGTCTCCTGTCACCTTGATCTATTCAGATACTATACCATAAATTCCGTAGGGTGTTGTCTCCCGACAACACCATCGTGTACGGTGATAGAAAATATATACAATAATGCAGGAGGATTTCCATATTCGGGATATTGCGGTGCTGTCGGGGGACAGCACACTACGGGGTTCGTAGTGTAGGAAGTTGTGAAGAGGTTCTACCTCGCGCAGACTTTGAAATCGCTGCCGACCCAGCATGCGGGGTCTGTGCGGGAGCGGGTCGCTTCACCCCAGCGTGAGTTGATCCCGTCGGTGGTAAGTCCCCTTACATCGGCGACACCTTTTTGGAATATCTCTACAGAGACCGAGACGATCCCTGTCTCGTCGCTTGGCATGAGCGGCGAACCGTCGAGAGAGCTGAGATAGAAAGAGCCCCCTTTCTCCGACTGGAAATCACAATAGCCGTCGAAGGTTACTTCATTGCCCGATACGATAGTGCAGTAGGCCTTTTTGGCAAAGAGAGGCGACGCTGCGAACAGCATGGAGAGGGAGATCATAGCGAGCTTTTTGAACATGTAGTACCCTTCGAGAATAAGATAAAGGGAGTGTATCACAGCTTGCGTTAAAAGGAGAGTGTGGAGGGAAAAGAGTTACTTGAACTCTTTGTCCTTGTAGTAGTCGTAGACCCATTCGCTGACCGCCTGGAGCTCCTCTTCGGTGAGTTTCCCTTTTTGTGATGGCATCGTGCCGAACTTTTCGAGAGCCATCGCGGTGCACATACTCTTGTCAAGGTGGGGGTTGATCACATAGTCCTTGATGAAGGCGACCACGACGGCGCGGTGTATCTCGTCGTCGATATCCTCTACGATCCTGATATTGTTCTTGAGCTGTGCTGAGACCTCGATCATAGGCGGCGCTTTGAGGGTCTTGAAGTGCTTTTTGGCTTCGGTTTTGCCGAGTATCTTGTGGTGGCATGAGGCGCACACACGGTCGAATACCGCTTCGGCGTCGACTTTCTGTGGAGTTTCGGCAGTTGCCAGTGAAGCTATGAGGAGTGATAGGGTGAAGATACGCTTCATAGTTTTCCTTTTTTGCCGCTATTGTAACAATAAATGAGGAAAAAAGAGTTGTTCCGCGTCAAGGAGTGAAACAAAAAATGAGTATCAAAAAGCTCTTAGCCCTGTGCTCTATGCTCTCCGCTGCACGCCTAAGCGTGTTTTGCGGCAAATTCTTTCATAAGTGTTACCAATGCTTCTACCGCTTCGAGGCTGACGGCATTGTAGATAGAGGCTCTGAGTCCTCCGGTGGAGCGGTGACCCTTGAGACCGATGAGACCCGCTTCTTCCGTGAGCTTGATGAACTCTTTTTCGAGCTCGGGGTTACCGCCCTGGATCGTGAAGACGACATTCATGTGCGATCTTGAGTCTTTCGCAGCATGGCCTGTGAAGAAGCCGTTGCTCTCATCGATCGCATCGTAGATGAGGTTGGCTTTTTGTGTGTTGACCGCTTCTACGGCTTTGATACCGCCCTGACCTTTGATCCAGTCGAGGGTGAGCTTGAGGAGGTAGATACCGAAGGTCGGCGGGGTGTTGTAGAGCGAGTTGTTCTCGGCATGGATCTTGTAGCGGAGCATCGTTGGGACGGTGTTGGCTACACGGTCGAGGAGAGACTTCCTGATGATGACGATGGTGACCCCTGACGGTCCTGCGTTCTTCTGCGCCCCTGCGTACATCAGCTCGATATTGCTCCAGTCTACAGTATAGGAGAAGATATCGCTCGATGCGTCGACGACGAGGGGAGCCTTGGAGGTCGGGTATGTTTTGTACTGTGTACCGTAGATGGTGTTGTTGGAGGTGATATGGACATAGTCGGCATCGTCGCTGAATGCGATACCCTCCGGGATATGGTCGAAGTTGCTCTCTTCTGAACTTGCGACGACTTTGGTCTGGAGACCGAGTATCTTCGCCTCTTTGATCGCTTTGGTCGACCATGTGCCGGTATTGACGAACTCGATCACGCCGCCCTGCGTGAGGTTGAGCGGTACCATCGCAAACTGTGTCGACGCGCCCCCCTGGACGAAGAGCACCTGGTAGTCCTCGGGTATCTCGTAGAGCTCGTGCATGAGCCTGATCGCTTCGTTGTGGACATTTTCATAGAGAGGCGCACGGTGTGATGCCTCCATGATCGATATCCCCGAGCCCTGGAAATCGAGCAGCTCTTTTTGTGCGATCTCAAGTACTTCGGTAGGTATTGCAGCGGGGCCTGCATTGAAGTTGTATGTTCTTTTCATAATACATTCCATAGGGTAATTTTGGTTAAAAGAATAGCGAATATTTCTGAAAAAACAGCTATCGGAGCCTCCCAAAAGCATACTCCTGCACTATGCGAATGCAAGCGCCCGTTTCACAGGTTGAGCGTATGGTTTGTCGTACGCTTTCGGGAGTCTTCCTCGTACATCGTTCCCCGCAAAAAAGGGTGGATGAAATCCACCAATCGCTCCAGATATTTGGTATCGTTTCTATAGAGTGGAACAAATGGTGGGCTGGGAAGCCCACCCTACGGATAACGCAAAAGTGGGTATGGATGGTTATTGGGATACTTTCCTATGCTTCGAACGGAGCGTAGGGGAGGGTGACGATCTGGTAGTCGTCGGGGAGCGTGGCGTCGGGGAGGTGCTTCCAGCTCCTGCCGAGTCTCGTGGCGAGTTTGTCGGAGATATCCCTGATCGTCCTGTCGGCATCGGTGAGGTCGAGAGGGGTCTCGGGGATGATGGCCGCGAGGATTTTGTCGCTGCTTTTGCCATGGAAGAACCGGTAGTTGGCTATCCCCAGGCTCTCAAGAAGGTGGCGCATCAGGAAATAGAACCTCTGCGGCTCTTCCCCCTTGTACTCGAGGAGCAGCAGCCGAGTCAGACCATCTGCATCAAAGAGCGGTGCGGCGATGGTGTATTCGCGGCTGAGGTGCTGGGAGATGACGGTGGGGGTGAGGGGTTCGTCGATGCGTTCGAACTTGGGGTAGAAGACCCTCCCGTCGAACTCTATCTTGCCGACGATGGAGGAGCGTTTGATATAGTAGCAAGCCCGGTTTAGCGGAAGCTCATCTACGAATGATGCCATTAGTAGATAGGCTTATCGTAGATGACGAAGTTGCTTGCGAGCTCCTTGAGCTCTGCTTTGATCGATGCATGGAGGGCTGCGTCGTTGATATTGTCAAGGACATTGGCGATTTTGTTGGCGATGAGCTCGAACTCGGCCTCTTTCATCCCTCTGCGAGTAAGCGCCGGAGAACCGATACGGATACCTGAAGTGACGAACGGGCTTCTTGTCTCGCCCGGTACGGTGTTCTTGTTGACGGTGATACCTGCCGCACCGAGGGCAGCATCGGCATCCTTCCCTGAGAAGTCACGGTTGAGGAACGATACGAGGACGAGGTGGTTGTCTGTACCGCCGGAGACGATATCGTACCCTCTTGAGATGAGCACTTCGGCAAGTTTCGCCGCGTTGAGCTTCACCTGCTTCGCGTATGCTTTCCACTCGTCTGTGAGGTTGTGTCTGAAACCGACCGCTTTGGCAGCGATGACATGGACGAGCGGTCCGCCCTGGAGACCCGGGAAGATAGCGGAGTTGATCTTCTTGGCGATATCCTCGTCGTTGCACATGATCATACCGCCTCTTGGCCCTGCGAGGGTCTTGTGCGTGGTAGTCGTGACGACATCAGCGTATGGGAACGGGCTAGGGTGCTCGCCTGCACAGACCAGACCTGCGATGTGTGCGATATCGGCGAAGAGGATAGCGCCCACTTCGTCAGCGATCTCTCTGAATCTCTTGAAGTCGATCTCTCTGGCGTATGCAGATGCACCGCAGACGATGATCTTGGGCTGGACGATCTTGGCGATGTCAAGGACTCTGTCGTAGTTGATACGGCCGTCGAGCTCGACGCCGTAGGTGAAGCTGTGGTAGTTCTTGCCCGAGAAGCTTGGCTTTGAGCCGTGTGTGAGGTGACCGCCGTGGCTGAGGTCCATACCGAGGATCTTGTCACCTGCCTGGATGAGCGCTGCGTAGACCGCGCCATTGGCCTGTGAGCCCGAGTGTGGCTGGACATTGGCGTAGTTGCAGCCGAAGAGCTCGCACGCTCTGTCGATCGCCAATTGTTCTACTTTGTCGGCGAACTCGCACCCGCCGTAGTATCTTTTATAAGGATAACCCTCTGCATATTTGTTGGTAAATACAGAACCCATCGCCTCCATCACTTCGGGGAAAGTGAAGTTCTCGCTGGCGATCATCTCAAGGTGATCGGTCTGTCTGGTAAGTTCGTTTTGTATCGCTTCGAATACTTCAGGGTCAAACGACTCTATTGCATAGCTCATAGGTGTTTCCTTAAATGATTGATTTTAGCTAGCGTAAAATACTATAAAAATGATAAAAATTAGCCAAAATTGTTGGGATTTGGGAGTTTTTGGATTTTCTCAAAGGTTGGGATACTTCCGCTGATACCTCGGTATCATACTCTCATTACCCAATAATCCCCCCTGATGGATATAGAGAATCTCTCCGTCGAACAGCTTACTATGCTCCAGCAGGGTTCTCCATCCGATGGGGTCGTAGAGGAGGTCGAACTCTATTCGCGTTTCACCCTTGAGCTTCTGCCACAGGTCATAGTGCTCTTTGTAGAGCTTGCCGAAGTGGTATTTTTTATTTGGAGTGAGGATCGTCGGATGGAAGGATGGATCGGGTCCGAGCATCCCGAACTGTGCTTTGAGATAGTCGGCGTCCCCAACACAGGGGGTCGTATAGACACGGCAGTTCGAGTGTTTCTGAAGGTAGAGCGCAGTCGTTCCAGTCCCTGCGGGGAGGAAGATCGAGAGCTTTTCTATCCCCTTCTGTCGTCGCCACTCCTCGATCTCATTAGCCAGAAGCCTAATCCCTTCCTCTGCCTCCTGCTGCCTGCCCCCCTCGTGGATCAGGAGAGTGTCATCTGGGATGGACATTGAGTCATCCCATTTGGACTCATGGAAGATCGTACCGTTTTGGAGCGCGCCGAGGTAGTTCCCCTGCGGATGCACCCGAAGATATTCCGGGATATGATCGACGAAGTAGTCGAACTGCCAGCCTCTCATCCGTGTCAGTACCGACAGTGAATACATGGCATTGGACTGGTTGGAGCCGTAGGAGATAATGCGTCGGATATGCGGGTAGTCGTGGGTGAGGTAGTGGTGGAACTTGCGGGCTTTGTTGCCTGAGAAATGGGTGTCGATGAGGTCGTCGCGTTTGACGAAGATAGTTCGCCCCTCGAAGAATACCTCTTCGACAGGGCTGGGGAGGTGCAGTGAGGAGGAAGCTATCAGTTTCTTCCCATGCAGTTGAGGTCTTCGAAGGCCTGAAGGAGTCTCGCTACCATCGACTCTTCACCGGCTCTGAGCCATTTTCTCGGGTCATAGTAGTTCTTGTTGGGTTTGTCTTCACCTTCGGGGTTGCCGATCTGCCCCTGGAGGTAGCCGTGTTTTGCCGCTTCGTACTGACGGACACCGTCCCAGAACGCCCATTGGGTATCTGTATCGATGTTCATCTTGATCGCGCCGTAGCTGATCGCTTCCCTGATCTCGTGGAGCTCGGAGCCCGAACCGCCATGGAATACGAAGTTGACAGGTTTCTCGCCCGTACCGAACTTCTCTTGGATATGCTTCTGGGAGTTGTCGAGGATCTTCGGCGTGAGGACGACATTGCCCGGCTTGTAGACGCCGTGGACATTGCCGAACGACGCTGCGATCGTGAAGTTTGGACTCACCTTGCTGAGCTCTTCGTATGCGTAGGCTACATCTTCGGGCTGTGTGTAGAGGAGAGCATTGTCGATGCTCGAGTTGTCCACACCGTCCTCTTCTCCGCCCGTGACGCCGAGCTCGATCTCGATGGTCATACCCATCTTGCTCATACGCTCGAGGTATGCTTTGCAGGTAGCAATGTTCTCTTCGATAGGCTCTTCGGAGAGGTCGAGCATATGAGATGAGAAGAGTGGTTTACCGTGTGCAGCGAAGTGTTTCTCGCTTGCATCAAGGAGTGCATCGATCCACGGGAGGAGCTTGCGTGCCGCATGGTCTGTATGGAGGACGACCGGGACACCGTAGGCTTCAGCCATCGTGTGGACATGGAGCGCACCTGAAATAGTGCCAAGAATTGCCGCCTTGTCAGAAGCGAGCGATTTGCCGCCGTAGAAGGCGCCGCCGCCGTTGCTGAACTGGATAATGATCGGTGATCCCGCCTTGGCAGCCGCTTCGAGGGCAGCATTGACCGAGTCGGTCCCTACGACATTGACCGCAGGGATAGCAAAGTCGTTCTCCCTAGCGATCTCGAAAATCTTCTGGAGGTCTTCACCTGTGACAACGCCGGGCTTTACTGCATCAAGAATCTTTGTAGACATATGGCCGGAATCCTTTTATTTCAAAATGATTTTTGTATCTTTCATGAGCTCTGCCGAGAATTTCTGCTGTTTGAGCGACATCATGATATACTGTTCGATCTTCTGGTCATACGGTAGTGTATTGCCATCTTTGCCTTTGAAGAGCTGCTTGTTCTGCCCGTAGAATGCCTGTGCCTCTTCACTCGTTACAGTGATACCCTGCATCTTCTGCTGCATCCAGTACTGGGCAATGATCTTCTTCTGAACCTCTTCAGGTATCTCTTTTTGTGCCTGGTCTTCGATGACGACGGAAGAGGCTATGTTTTTGAGTACATCAAACTGCTGTTTTTTCGGAAGTCTGTCAAAGTCGGTAACTTTACCCTTGGTAGCCATCTTGAGGAAATCATCAGCACTTTTCTTGATGATATCTTTGCCATTGACACTTCCGATCACTGCCATTTCTGATCGTGACGGCGGAGGTACCATTCTCATCGGTGCCCCTACGTTAAGATTGTCAAGGTTTACCGATGGTGTTGTATCCCCCTTCGTTGGCTGGAGACTATCCTTGAGTACATCGGCCGATGCAAAGTTTGCGATCAGCATAGCCGATGCCAAAGCTACTATTTTCTTCATTAAACTGTCCTTCCTCTTTTGTGGTGTTGTTATTTAGCCGGTGCAGGTGCGTCTGCGTATGTGATCTTCGCCTTTGCTTTCATCTCGGTCGCAACTTCTTTGAGCTTGGACTGGAACTGCTGCTGTTTGAGCGTCATGATGATCTTCTCTTTGACATCTTCGAACGCTATCGTCGTAGGCTCTTTCGTGTCTTCAAGGTAGATCACGTGGTAACCGAACTGTGTTTTAACAGGCGCTGTAGTGATCTCGCCTTTTTTGAGCGCGAATACCGCTTTGTCGAACTCAGGTACCATCTGTCCTTTTGCGAAGCTTCCGAGGTCGCCGCCGTTAGGACCTGTAGGGCCTGTCGATTTTGCTTTTGCAAGTTCGATGAACTTTGTTTTGAGTGCGTCGTCCTTGAGCGGCTTGAGTTCCGCGATAATGTCCTTCGCAGTCTTTTCGTCAGCTACGAGGATATGTCTGGCGTGTACTGTGGCAGGCATATTGAACTTCGCCTTGTTGGTGTTGTAGAACTCCTGCGCTTCGCTGTCGCTGACGACGGCATTGTCCATCTGAGCTTTCATCCAGAGGTTGACTTTGAGCTCCTGCTTGATCTTCTCAAGACCGGCTTTGAACTCAGGCTTGTTCTCGATACCGTCCTTGTTGGCAGCCTCTGTAAAGAGTACTCTCTCGATCAGTCTTTCGGTGATCATCTTCTGCTGATCATCGGTAAGCTGCTGGTAGTTCGCACCCGGTACCGTGCTTCTGACAAAATTTGCAGCATCCTGCTTTGTGATGTTGATACCGTTGACAGTTGCAAGGATATCGGAAGCAACGAGGTTTGAGAGGAGTAGCGAAGAAGCTACGAGAGAGGCTTTGATCATTTGTTTCATTGTGTACACCTTTCGTTCTTGACGATTTTAGAATTTTGGTAATTATATCAGACAAAGATAAATGATTTATGAATACCTGCCGCTGCGAAAAGCTCCTCTAATCGCTCCTGTGTTAGCATACTGTACCATAAAGGAGCGATCACCGATGACAAAAGAGAATAAAAAATCACCGCCGAAAATGAAACGGGTCAAACTTTCGACCAAAGTGCAGATCGAGGCGATCAAAAAACTTTTTTTGGAGCATTATCCTGCCAGCACGACGGAGCTGGAGTACAGCAATCTCTATGAACTGCTCGTGAGCGTCATGCTCTCGGCCCAGTGCACCGATAAGCGGGTCAATATCATCACCCCGGCACTCTTTGAAAAATATCCTGACCCTGTCAGACTCGCGACTGCCGATCTGGAGGATGTCAAGGAACTGATCAACAGCTGTTCGTTCTTCAACAACAAAGCGGTCAACCTGATCAAAATGGCACAGAGGGTCGTGGAGGTCTACGGCGGTGAGATACCGCTGGAGCAGAAAGAGCTCGTGACACTGGCGGGTGTAGGGCAGAAAACAGCCAATGTTGTGATGATAGAGTATACCAATGCCAACCTGATGGCGGTCGATACCCATGTGTTCAGGGTCGCCCACAGGCTCGGACTCTCCAACGCTACTACAGCGCTCAAGGTCGAGGAGGAGCTGAGTCGCAAGTTCAAAAGCGATCTCCATCTTCTGCACCAGGCGATGGTGCTCTTCGGTCGCTATAGATGCAAAGCTGTCAAGCCCGAATGCGAAGGGTGTTATATGGAACCGTACTGCAAGAGCAAAGAGGGGTTCAAGGCGTAAGGCGGAGCTGGAATCTGTTATGTTTGTACCCGTCATCAAGACGGGTGAAGAGATGGATGCAGCAAGGGTGCAACACCTTATGCGTCCATAGCCTTTAATCGCTCCAAAATATCTTCTACCACCTTGAAAGTCCTCTCCACGGATTCCAGTTCCACCTCTTCACGGATGGAGTGAGGGAATCTGATCGTCGGCCCTATCGAGGCGATCTGGAGGTGCGGGTATTTTTCGTAGATCACGCCGCACTCGAGCCCGGCATGGATGGCGACAAGCTTGCTCGTGCCGAACACTTCGCTGACTGCTTCACTGACAAGTCCGGTGAAGCTGTTGACCTGCGGTTTCCATGAGGGGTACTTGTCCTGGAGCATGACATCGAAGCCGTACGATGAAAAATGTTCTGCCGTATCGCGGCTGATCCTCTCGAGCCCCTGCGGGTCCATTGCCCTCAGGCTGGTTTCGATCCTGCATCCCCCGTTCTCTATCGTGACGATGGCAAGGTTGGCGCTGCGGCCAGGTATCCTGAACTCATGGTCCATCTCGTGTACGCCGTGGACGAAGCCGTGGAGAACACTGATGATCTCGTCGGAGCCGTATATTGCCATCCGGTCGTCCTCTATCGCTTCAACCTGCATCATGCCATTGCTTGCGAGGGGTTCTTCGCTTTTGACTACCGCTTCGACGGCAGCCGGGATGGAGTTGCGGCGTTCGCCGCCTCTGAGCGAGACGATATCGACGTTTTTCCCTGCGAGGTGTGAGGCAAGCACTTTGATGGCATTCGGGATACCTTTGTCGATATCGACACCGGAGTGGCCGCCGGGCAGACCGCTGACCGTCAGGCGATAGCTCTGTCCGGGACTGGAGAAAAGGGGATATCGCTTGAGCGCAACAGCGTCGACACCCCCTGCACAGCCGATATAGACCTCAGCTTCATCCTCGCTGTCGATATTGAGCATCCTGGGTGAGCGGATATCAAAAGAGAGTGCACCTGCACCGATGAGCCCTATCTCTTCGTCTGAGGTAAGCAGGAATTCGATATCGTCCGTCCCCCGGGTCATGAGCTCCATCATCATCGCTATCGCGATGCCGTTATCGGCTCCGAGCGAAGAGTCGCTGGCCCTGAGCCTGCCATCCTCTTCGTAGGTCCGGATATCTGGTGCGCTTCCCATGCAGACCATATCATAGTGGGCCTGAAGACATATTCGCGGTTTCCCTCTGGAAACCAGGATATTGTCGGCTGCATCGACAGCGACATCATATCCGTACCCCTCGGCAAATGTCTTGAGGTAGTCCCGGAGTCTGGACGCCTCTTGACTGCAATGGGGGATCTGGGTGATTGTTATAAAGTGATCTATGATCGAAGACACGGATTGTTCCTTGATAGGGATATGATCTGGATGAAATGGGATTGCTTTGATGAAAAGCAGGAACCTCTTTTGGGAAGTCCCAAAAGAGTCTGGATGATTAGAGTTCTGCCATCTCTTTAGACATGTTCTGAGCTGTCTTTTCGATGATCATTTTTGCAAGAGCAACGTTCCCGTCATCTCTGAAGATAGCAAAGACGTTGAGCTTGGAGAAATTGTCCCCGCTCTGGTCGCCTGCACTGTTGATGAGGAATACATGACCGTCGTGTGTCTTGGTCTCGACGAACGATGCTTCAGCAAAACCGACGTCCAGTGCTGATTCTGAGACCATTCTGAAGGCGTCGTTGAAGATACTCGCAGAGTATGCGATATCCACACCCGTATTTTCGGCATCCATATAGAGTGTTTCACCGGCAAAGTTCAAAACTGCTGAACCAAGGTAACCGTTCACTGTTCTAAGGCGTTTCATTGACTGTTCAAAATTTATCATAGTTATTTCCTTTTAGCTATTTTGTAGTTTTATCATAGCATCATTAAATGTAGCTAAAGAGAAACCTTGAGATGCAAGGAACTCTCCAAGAATTTTTTCCGAAGCTTCCATACCGCCTGCATCTTCAGCATCTCTGAGCTGCTTGTAAAGAGGCTCGATCGCTGCCCTGGCAGCAGGAGACATGGACTTTCTTGTAGAGACATAGTTCCTGAATGATCCGTCCGGATTGAGCGCTACTCTGACATGGGCGTAGACCCAGTAAAAGCTACCGTCTTTTGAAAGGTTCTTGACGAATGCATGGGTGTCTTCACCTGCTTTGAGGTGATCCCAAAGAACCTTGAATACGATCTTCGGCATATCCGGATGGCGGATAAGCGAGTGCGGCTTATCAAGGAGCTCACCCTGCGTGTAGCCTGCGAGCTTGAAAAAAATAGGGTTGGCATAGGTTATATCCCCTGCCTCATTGCCTTTCGAGACAATAATATCGACGCTGGTAACCGGTTGTTCTACATCTGTTGGTGTTACTGCCATAAGTCATCCTTCGTAGTCTTGTTAGCTTGATTTGGAATACAACACAAAATATTACATTTGTGTAACCATGGGTATTCTTGCATGATTTAGCTTAAAGTTTTGGTAATAATACTGAAATCAATTCGATAATATTTGTATTAAAGTAAATGTGGTAAAATGGCCGCCAGGTATTAATCACAGAAGGCAGGTATGGTATAGATGGACAACAAGAAAGCGACCGAGGACGCGATCAATAGGGTCAACGCGGCTAAAGAGGAGATATCCAGGGCTTCGAGTCTCGGAGATATATATCTCGGGGTAGAGAAACTGATATGTGAGCTTACAGGCTCCGATTCGACGACCCTGTTCAGTTACGATCCAAAAAAACAGACCCTTTATACATCGAAGAACGACAAGAGCCTGGAGTTCCCGATGATCCGTCCCGAAGGGCTCCTCGGTCAGAGCTTCCTGACAAAGAAACCGATGACTTTCAATTATGTCGCCAGTGAGAAGTACTACGTTCCCGATATCGACAATATCGCTGACGCACGGCTCAAAGCACAGCTTATCGTCCCGATCCTCGATGAGGATAACCTCAAAGGTATCGTCAGGGTTTCGAGATACCTCGGCAACAACCTTCACTACACAAGAAAAGAGATCGATATCATCCAGTCACTTGTCCAGTTTTTCAAGAGCGTGATGAACAAGATCGAGGTTTATCCCGAAGGTGGAGCACCGTTCGAGAGCACCAGCACCGAACTGGGACAGAAGATAGAAAAGATCGAAGAGAACAAGGCCAACAACCCTGAGATCAATAGTACCATGCTCTTCCTCTCCAACACCGTCCATGACATCCGCACACCGGCGAACAGTCTCTACGGTTTTCTCGAAGTACTGGAGGAGCAGATACAGGACAAAAGGCTCAAGGTCTTTATCGAGAATGCCAAGGAGAGCGCAGCCTTCATCAATAACCTGACCGACTCCATCCTCCAGCAGGTCAAGGAGATCCATGAGATAGAGACATCGACGCCGACAGTGGTCAATTCGGTCAAGTTCTTTTCACAGGTGGGTGATATCTTCTCGGCAAATATGTGTAAAAAAGGGATCCATTATGTCATCCATATCTCTCCGAACATGCCCAAAGAGATATCGATCGACAAGCTCAAGCTCAAAAGGATCATGATCAACCTCATAGGCAATGCCTACAAGTTCACCCCGTCGGACAAGAGGATCGACTTCAGGGCACTCTACAGACCAGAGACAAAAGATATTTACGTCGAGGTGGTAGACCAGGGGCTTGGGATCGAGGAGAGCAGGCAAAAGATGATCTTCGAATCGTTCAAACAGGCAGAAGAGGATACCAGCAAACATTTCGGCGGTACAGGGCTTGGACTTGCGATCTCTTCGCGCTATGTCTCTGATCTCGGCGGCAAGCTCGAGCTCAAAAGTGCACTGGGTGAGGGGAGTACTTTCCACTTTACCGTACCCGTCGATGTCGTCGATGCCAGCTCATCGCAGCAGAAGTTCAGCGACCTGGACAAGAAGATCCTCCTCTATTCAGACAATCCGAACTGTACCAATGTGCGCAATATCTACAATTATCTCATCAGCCTGGGGATGCCCCAGGAGAGGATCGAGATCAGTGCCGTATTCGATCCCGATGCAACCCATTTCTTCTGCTTCCAGCACAAGCTCAGCGATGAGATTCTTGAGAGCGCTGCGATCAACAATATGAAGATCGTGATCGTGGAGGAGGAGCTCTTCTCACTGAACAAAGATGCGAAGTATGCCCAGTACGAGATCATCTCGGAGAACACCTATTACGGAGACAAGGTGCACAGCGCAGTCTACTCCGGGAAAAAGACAAAGATACTTCTTGCCGACGACAGCAAGGTCAATATAGTACTCCTTCGTGCGATGCTCGAGACAGAGTACTGCGAGATCGTCGATACGACCGACGGTGAAGCGGCATACAACCTGATCAAGGACGGCTACCTCAGGCATGAACCTTTCGACCTGGCTTTCCTCGATGAGCATATGCCCAACCTTTCTGGCAGCGAGATCATGGAGAAAGTGAGGCGTATCGAGCTCAAGCAAAACGTCAAAAAGCTCTTTGCCGTTTCTATCACCGGTGATCCGAACATGAAAGCTGAAGAAGGGGGGCTGTACGATCTGCAGGTCAACAAACCTTTCAAAAAACAGGATGTCAAGGATGCCCTGAAGAAGGTCATGGAGCACAACTAAGCAGACGGTGATAAAGAGTCTGTATAATAGACCTCTCGCAAAACTGTGAGACGGGCGGTAAATTTTCCCGTTGATACCGCGCGTCCCATACGGTTTTGAAGCAAGATCACAGCAAGTCCTCAACAAAGGCGAATGAGATGAAGAGCAAAGCAACCGACCTTATCAATATACTTACTGAGTGTATGGATAAGGTTTCGCGTGCCAATAACAACAAAGAGATAAGTCTGATCATCGAAAATCTTCTGATGGATTTCACCGATTCGCAAAGTGCCACTTTTCTCCTCTTTGATCACGAGCACCAGGTGCTCTATGCAGAGAAGCAGGAGCAGCGGCTCCAGATACCGATGATCAAACCCCGGGGACTGCTCGGCAATTCGTTCCTGGGGAAGAACGCTGCGATCTACCAGCATGCGCTCAGTGAGAAAGACTATGTCTGCGAGATAGACAACCCGCTCAAGATGCATATTGGTTCCCAGATGATTCTCCCGATCCTCAAGGACGACGAGCTCGTAGCGATAGCCAGGATGGCACGAACGCTCGATCATCCCAAAGGTTACAGTGTGAACGATCTGGAGCTCCTGCGTTCGCTGACACCTTACCTGCTGCGGGTCGTCGATGTGATGTTTCGTGACAGTGCCAGCCGTCACGAAATACTCCCAGATGATTCCTATATCAGTGAAGAGATCAAGAAGCTCGAAGAGAATAAGCAGGAGGAGAGCGAGGAAGACTGCCGTGACCTGATGCTCTTCTTCTCCAATACGGTCCATGATATCCGCACACCGGCGAACAGCCTCTATGGCTTTCTGGAGCTTATCGGGCAGAAGATCACCGATGAGAGGATCAGGAGTTTTATCGAGAATGCCAAGGAGAGTGCGAAGTTCATCAATGAAATGACCACATCCCTGCTCGAAAAGGCGAAGATCGAACATGAAAGTCAGGACACCGGCCTGAAGAGTGTCACGACCATCAAGTTCCTCTCAGGTATCGCCGACGGATTTTCAGCCAATATGGCCAACAAGAACATCGAATACCTGATCTATCTCAGCCCGTCTCTCCCCAAAAAGATAGCTGTCGATGCCATCAAGCTCAAAAGGGTCCTGATGAACCTGATCGGCAACGCCTACAAGTTCACCCCCAGGGAGAAACAGATTCTTTTCTATGTGGATTATTCCCCGAAAGATACCCGGATGAGGGTATCGATCATCGACAGCGGGATCGGGATAGAGAAGAAACGCCAGAAAGATATCTTTGAAGCGTTCCGGCAGGCAGAAGAGGATACGAGCGAGAAGTTCGGCGGTACAGGTCTGGGGCTTGCCATCTGCGCAAAATATGTCAAGGATATGGGGGGCAAGCTCGAACTTGAATCCGAGATCGATGTAGGGAGCGAATTCTCTTTCGAGATACCGGTAGAAGTGGTCGACGATGCTCCTTCCCAAAGCGGTGTCGTCAACAAACGCAAGCGGGTCACGATCCTCACCGATGACATCGACGGCGGTGATTCCAATATGATCGCCCGATATCTGAACGATCTCGGTTTTGATATGGAGAACATTAAGATCACATCCAAACTAAGCCTCGATACGACCCATCTCTTTTGTTTCCAGAGCAATTACACCCCTGAGATCGCATCGATCGTCTATAACAGGAAGATGGAGCTCGTGATCATCGAGGAGAGCCTCTTTTCTACGAGCGAGGATCCACTGTTCAACGATCTCAAGATCATTTCGGCCAACACATACTATGGAGATGTCATCCACGGGACCATCCTCTCGAAGAAGGCTTCGAGGGTACTTATCGTCGATGACAACAAGATCAATATTCATCTCATCGAGGCGATCCTCGAGGATGAATACTGCGAGATCATGGCACTCGAGTCGGGGAAACATCTCCTCGAAAAGCTCACCAGGGCTCATAGGGACAACCATCCCTACGACATCATCTTCCTCGACAAGCATCTCCCCGACCAGAACGGCAACGCACTGCTGCGCCAGTTCCGGGATATAGAGCGCAAATACGGCTACGATCCGATCTACGCGATCTCTATCACAGGCGACCCTTACCTGGAGGAGAGCGAGAAAGCACTTTATGATCTGCATGTCCACAAGCCGTTTAACAATGCCGATGTCAAAGAGGCATTTCACAAAGCTGCCAAAAAGTAGTTTTTCCCATACGACAGGCCTTTTTTGGGGCCTGATATCACTTCTTCTGATAGGTTCAATCTCATAAATTTATCAAATATGTAACAAACCTCTATATCGATCAAAAAAACTTAACAAACTCTATTCAAATCATTTTATTTTAATGCAACTTCATATAGAATCTACACTTAGGCAAAGCCCTATGTATCGCACTTAAGGGCAACTTATCACCAGTATAAGTGAAGCTGAAAATTAAGGAGGAAGCATGAAACTAGGTTTCTTGGTTGACCTAAACCTGTGTATGGGGTGTAAAGGTTGTGAAGTCGCCTGTAAGGTGGAAAATGAAGTGCCGCTGAGCTCATGGCGTCTACGCGTTAAGTATATCGATATCGGAACATTCCCTGATTCATCGAGAAACTTTACGCCGCTTAGATGTAATCACTGTGAAAACGCGCCGTGTGAAAGAATCTGTCCGGTATCTGCACTGCATTATCTTGAAAACGGTATTGTGAACGTAGACAGTGCAAGATGTATCGGCTGCGCAGGCTGTATGATGGCATGTCCGTACGGAGCGATCTATATGGATCCCGAAACGAACACAGCAGACAAATGTACCTACTGTGCACACAGGATCGAAAGCGGTATGATGCCGGCGTGTGTCGTAGCATGTCCTGTCGAAGCGAACATTTTTGGCGATATCGAAGATGACTCCAGCTACATCTCAAGATATATCATGGAACATCAGGGTGGAGTACAGGTCAGAAAACCTGAAAAACATACAAATCCGAAACACTTCTATGTAGGTGGCGGTAACCAGACGCTCAACCCGCTTGCACATCAGAGAATCGAAGGCTATGGCCTCTTCAACAATATCACGCACCTCAAGCATGTAGGTGATCCGCATCATGGTATACTTGATCGTTTCCTTGCTCCTTTTGCAGCTCACAAAGCAGTAGACAATAAGAGTTTTATGGATTTTGAACAGAAAAAAGCAGACAGTCATGACAAGTCTCATGAGAATGAAGGGGGTCACTAATGGTAGAGCATGGTATTAATGCAACCAATGCGGTTGTTACAATGGATGCAGCGCTTCCCGGGATTATCTGGGGATGGATGATCACACTCAATATGTGGGCTAAAAGTATCGGTACGGGTGTCGTATTGATCTCTGCATTCCTTCTTTACAGACACAAAAAAGAGAGCATGCCGAGCATCAGATGGATCATGCCGCTCATTTCATTTGTCGCGCTCAACGTGTTCCTGCTCTTTACGCTTGTGGATCTTCACCAGCCGCTGAGAATGGTCAACATCTTCTTCCACCCGCACTGGACATCGGCGATCACGGTAGGAGCATGGATGGCATCGCTGTTTACAGGACTCATTACGCTTCTTCTTGCTATCGGTCTGCTTGATGCATACCCGGACTGTGCAAGACACAATGAGATCGCCAAAACAGTCAGAGCCAACAGCGAGCTTTATGAGAAGTTCTATCCGTTCGTTGTCTTCCTTGCGATCCCGGTCACGCTTTATACTGCCGTGATCATGGCAGAGTCAAGTGCAAGAGAACTCTGGCAGGCACCGACAGAGCTTATGCAGATGTTGCTTGCGGCATTCATGGCCGGTTCGGCAGCACTCGTCATGGTATCTGACAAATGGAGCCAGGAGGTCAGAAAAGACCTTGCGCTCGTCCTTGCGATGGCAGTGTTCTTCAGCTTTGTTATGTATATGGGTGAATACTTCTTCTCGTTCAAATCCGCTGAAGCGGAAGTGACACTTGAGTATGTCCATTCAGGCGGTGAGTACAATGTCCAGTTCTGGATGGCAATGGTACTGGGCTTCATCGCACCGTTCTTCCTTGCGGTCTCCACAATGAAGAGCGACAACAAGACGATCCTCAGATTTGCGGCTATACTGGCGCTTATCGGATTGTATCTTGCAAAAGACGTATGGCTTAAAATCCCACAAATGCTACCACTAAGTTAAGAGGAGATAGGTATGACAAAAACTATGAACAATAAGAAGCCTTTATTTATTGAAGGAAGAAGAAGTTTCCTCAAAGGTACCGCATATACTGTAGCGGGCGCAACTCTGGCCAAAGGTGTGTTCGAAACTATCGCTGCTACACCTGCCGTAGCCGAGGAGGGGAAATTCACCGCTACACCGAAAACTCTTTCGTTCTATCCTGCTCTTGATGAGTGGGACAGCTTCACCGAGCTCGACGGTAACGACTGGAAACGCGGTGGTACGCTCAGAAACAACGGTGTCAAAAGCGAAGACAATCCGAACGGTATCAAAGCGACAGAATACATGCTTGTCCCGACAGCATGTTCGAACTGTGAAGCTTCATGTGGTCTGACCGCATGGGTCGACATCGGTGAATATAAGAAAACACAGCAACCAAAAGACCTCAAGGTCAGAAAATACATGGGTAACCCACTCCACGCAGGAAGCCGAGGTAGAAACTGTGCGAAAGGTTATGCAACACAGTCGCAGATGTACGATCCGGATCGTATCCCGTTCCCTCTCAAAAGAGCTCCGGGATCAAAAAGGGGTGAAGGTAAGTGGATAAGAACCACATGGGATGACGCGATGAAAGAGATCGGCAAGAAAATGCACGATACTCTCAAAGTGGGTGATGAGATGTCAAGAAAGCTCATCATGTACCATGTCGGTAGACCGAACGAGAACGGTTTCGGACACCGTGTTCCACACTCAATGGGTTGTGACGGGTACGATTCCCACACGAACATCTGTAGTGCAGGTGCAAGACAGGGTACGATCCAGTGGGCGAACGACGACAGAAACTCTCCGGACTGGGCGAATGCGAAACTCATCTTCCTTCAGTCGTCTCACGCTGCTGATGCAGGTCACTACTTCCAGCAGGCAGCAGGTCTTATCGCTGACGCAAGAAGAAAAGGTGCAAAACTCGTCGTAATGGATCCAAGGATGTCCAACTCTGCGGGTATGGCAGACCTTTGGGTACCGGTATGGCCAGGTACAGAGACTGCACTCTACCTTTACCTTGCGAACAGAGTTCTCAATGAAAAAGGAATAAACGGCGAAGACCTTGTCAACCATGCGTTCGTCAAGAACTGGCTCAACTGGGACAGACTCATGGCAGACAAAGAGTACCTGGAGTACCTTGCAGGCAGAGGCTATATATCCGAAGTTCCTACCGGTGATACATACGAAGATTTCATTGCAATGCTTCAGGATATGTACAGCGGTTATACGCTTGACTTCGTTGTCGAGGAGTGCAGGATCGAAGCGAGGATCGTAGAGAAGCTCTACGATATGTTCATCGATGCAGGTACAAGAGTAGCCACTTATATCTGGAGAGCAGGACCGATCGCACACAGAGGCGGATGGATGATCGCAAGAAGTGCATTCTTCCCGCTCGCCCTCAGAGGTGCAATGGCAGGTGATAAAGGTGGCGTTGGTATGCACCACTGGCATGTCATCTCCGTCAACGGAAAGGGACAGGCAGCGACTGAAGCAGGCGAAGAGCCGGGCAAAGTAGATGTCTGGAACGAACTTGTATGGCCACCGGAATACCCACTCAGCTCATACGAAATGAGCCATATCCTTCCGCATCTCCTGATGGATGAGGAGTGGAGAGAGAAGTGGACGAAAAAAGGTCTCAATGTACCAAGCAAGCTTGCTGTCTATATTCCGAGAATGTATAACCCGGTATGGATCAACCCGGATGGTTTCAGATGGATCGAAGCACTCAAACGCGAAGATAAGATTGAATTGAGCTTCAACCTCTCTCCGACGTGGTCTGAGACGAACTGGTACTGTGACTATATCCTTCCTACCGGTCTTGCCGGTGAGAGACACGATCAGCATTCAGAAGCTACGAAGCCTGCAAGATGGCTCAGCTTCAGAAACCCTGCACTCAGAGTAGCGCTCGAGAAAATGGGCTGGAAACCGAAAAATCCTGCACGTGCAACACTTGAAGCACATATCGCGGCAGGTCTCGGTGAAATATGGGAAGAGGTAGAGTTCTGGGCAAATATCATGGTACACCATATAGACCCTGACGGAAGCCTCGGTGTCAAGAAATACTGGGCGTCCAAAGAGGACCCAAGCCGTGCGGTAACGATCCCAGAGTGGTACCAGGCGGCGTTCGACAACCTGCCGAACCTTCAGAAGGCAGCCAAAGCAGCGTACCCGAACTCTCAGTATCCGAACTACGAGATGATGAGAGACAGAGGTACATGGCTTGAAGAGGATAATATCTACAAGCCTCAGGAGAGAGCGCTCAAGAAAGTGGACGGCAAATATATCGCTCACGGACATGAGTACCCTGAGAACGAGGTTGAGAAAGATGAGTTCGGTGCTATTCTCGTAGAAGATCATGAGTTTGGCGGCAAGAAAGCTATCGGTGTAGAGGTCGACGGCAAGATCGTGGACGGATTCCATACGCTCAGCCGTAAACTCGAGTTCTACTCACAGTGGTTCAAAGAGTGGAAATGGCCTGATTATGCTATACCCATCTATCCGAAGAACAAAGAAGAGCGTAAAAAGATGGTACATGTCGTGTCTCAGGTACACCATGACTTTATGGAAAAAGACAATGAGTTTGCACTCAACACTGTATTCAGATTGTCGTACAATATCCATACAAGATCGGTCAACTCGAAGCACCTTATGGAGATTTCGCAGAACCACAACCCTGTATGGATGAATACCGAAGATGCGAAGAGACTCGGTATCAAACGTGGTGATGCGATCAAGTGTACGATCGTCGATACAGTGTCAGGCCTTGAGTCTGGCTACTTCGTAGCGATGGCAGTACCGACTGAGGGTACGATGCCTGGTGTTACGGCATGTTCTCACCATGCAGGTAGATGGAAGCTCAAAAATGCCGTAGATATCAAAGGTTTCGAGCAGCCACTCGGTGTCATGGGTCTCGGTGCTCCGCTTTACGACATGACGATGGATGGTAAAGTCGGTACGCTCAAGCCTGCACAGGGCCTTGACAAAGGTATGATGGAAAGAAGAGCATCATGGCAGTTCAAAGAGTACAACAAAGACCTTGACAATATCTGGTGGGATGGTCTGAGTGGTGCATGGCAGAATGCCGTAGCTCCTTCGCATCCGGACCCGATCGCAGGTAACCATGCATGGCATCAGAAGATCCGTATCGAAAAAGCCGATAAAGGTGATAAGATCGGTGATATCTGGGTTAACTACGAGAACAACATGAAGGTCTACCAGGAGTGGAGAGACAAACTCACAAGACCTATCGACGAGAGCGACACGCTCAGACGCCCGGTTCACATCAAGCGTCCGGCAGTACCTCTCAGCCACAAGGCATACTCGGTCAAACTTTCGTAAGTTCGATCATCCTGCTCCTCCGGGGCAGTGATACGCTTTCCACACATCTTACCTTATTCTTCTTTTTCATTTTATACCATTCCTGTACTCCAAGGGTTTTTGCGCTAATATATAGTCCTAAATTATCAAGGAGTATAACAATATGCAAAAAAATATATTTCTTTTTTGTTTCACGCTCGTTATGGCAACGGGTGATCCAGTGTACGCGGCAGGGGCCAAGGATATCGTCAAGGATGAGATCAACAGTATCTACTGGCAGGATACACACGAATCGAAAGAGAGTTCGCTCGACTGGTATGAAGCAGTCGATTATTGTAATGATCTCGTTCTTGGAGGTCACAGCGGGTGGCGACTGCCGACATTTGATGAACTCCTCTCTATAGCCGATTATACACGTGCAGAGCCTGCTATCAATCCTGTATTCGAATATACAGGAGAAGACAGCTATTGGAGCGGTACACCATTTTCAGCGACTCCATCACGGGCATGGACGATCGATTTCCGCACCGGCAAGACCTACTACAACTACAAAAGGACCAACCATACGGTCCGTTGTGTCAAAGATATCAGGAAGGAGAAGTAATGCAAAAGATTGTTACTGTTTTATTGCTTGGTTCGCTGACACTCTTCGGCGCAACAGCCAAGATCGACGGGAAGACGGGTCTTGTTTGGCAGGATGACAGCGCAGTCAATGCGATAGAGAAGGACTACGACCATGCAAAACAGTATTGCGAAGGTCTGGTGCTCGACGGTTACAGCGACTGGCGTCTGCCGACCATCAGGGAGTTCTATACCATTATCGATATCGCTAGAGACCGTCCGGCCCTGATGAACGGCTTCGAGGCTAAGATTGAGGGCAACTTCTGGACGGTCACCACATTTGTCCAAAACGCTGAGAAAGAAGCCTGGAGTATCTCGACGAGTTACGGTGAAGCAGAATCAGCATACAAAAGCAGAGAGTACCATGTACGCTGTGTAAGAGGCGGGAAATAGCGCTCTCATCCGGAATATATCGCCAGTTGGAGCACACTTGTTTCACGAATGACAGGATTGGAAAATAACAGGTGTGCCCTCGAGCACACCCTGAAGTTTTCTATACTTTTTGAGCTAAAGACTATTTCTTTTTCGGAGCGCACCCGTATGCAAGGCATCGGAGGTGCTCCCTGTAGGCTTTGTGGTCGTAGTCGGTGACTCTCGCCACTCCTTCCTCCACCGCTGCCTGTGCTACTGCCGAAGCGACCCAGATGAGCACCTCTTTGTTGAAGGGTTTGGGGATCACCATCTCTTTGCCGTATGCGAGGTTCTCGTCGTTGTAGGCGGCCTTGACATGGGGAGGGACGGGCTCTTTGGCGAGGGCTGCGAGAGCCTGTGATGCGGCGAGCTTCATCCCCTCGGTCACTTTGCGCGCCCTGACATCGAGTGCCCCGCGGAAGATAAACGGGAAGCCGAGGACATTGTTGACCTGGTTGGGGTAGTCGCTGCGGCCTGTCCCCATGATGACATCGTCACGCACTGCGCGCACCTCTTCTGGGAGTATCTCCGGGACCGGGTTGGCTAGGGCGAAGATGATGGGCTCGGGAGCCATTTTTTTGACCATATCCTGTGTGAGAGCGCCCGCCTTGCTGAGGCCGAGGAACATATCGGCACCCTCGATAGCGTCGTCCAGCGTCTTCGCGTCGGTCACGACGGCAAAGGCTTTTTTGTAGACATTGAGGTCGTCCCTCTCTGTCGTGATCACACCCTTTGAGTCACACATATAGATGTGTTTGACACCCGCCGCGCGGTACATATTGCCGCATGCTATCCCCGCTGCGCCTGCACCGTTGATGACCACTTTGATCTCTTCGATGTTCTTGCCGCTGATCTCGAGGGCGTTGAGGAGACCTGCGGTGGTGATGATCGCCGTACCGTGCTGGTCGTCGTGGAAGACGGGGATGTCGAGGGCTTCCTGAAGTCTCTGCTCGATCTCGAAGCACTTGGGGGCTTTGATATCCTCGAGGTTGATACCGCCGAAGGTGGGCGCTATCGCCTTGCATACGGTGATGATCTCGTCGATCTCATGGACATCGACCTCGATATCGTAGGCATTGACATGGCCGAACTTCTTGAAGAGTACCGATTTCCCCTCCATGACCGGTTTGCCCGCGATGGCGCCGATATCGCCCAGACCGAGCACCGCTGAGCCGTCCGAGATGACCGCTACGAGGTTCCCCTTGTTGGTGTACTTGTAGGCGAGCTCACTGTCCTCCGCGATCTCCAGGCACGGGATCGCTACCCCCGGGGTGTATGCGAGCGAAAGCTCCGATTGGGTGTCGCAGGGTTTGGTCGTCTCTATACCGATCTTCCCGCCGATGTGGTAGTCGAGTACTTCCTGTTTGTCTATGCTCATTGTGATCCTTTGTGTGAATTATTAAATTATACTATCTTGTGTATTATAAAAGCTCAAAGGTTTTGCTACATTCCGGCATATCTTTTGATAGGGTAAAAAATTTTTGGATATAATAGCGACAATCAGTAGAGTGCCATAGAAAAGGATAGTCAATGAAAATACTTAACAGCAGTGATGCGAACTTCGGCGCGGAGTTCGCCGAACTGCTCGGACGCGGTAAGATGGATATCGACGGCGTGAGCGCGATCGTCGGCGGACTGCTCGCCGAGATCAAGACCCGGGGCAATACGGCGATCAAAGCCCAGATAGCGAGGTTCGACCGATGGGAGCCTGCGAGCGATGCGGAGCTGATGGTCGACACGGCGGCGATGGAGAAGGCGTACAATGAGCTCGAACCGAACCTCAAAAGCGCGCTCCACATGGCATACGACCGCATCGAAAGCTACCACCAGAAGCTGATGCCCAAGACTTGGCTCGACTTCGAGAAGAACGGTTCGATCCTCGGGCAGAAAGTCACCCCTGTAGACCGCGCAGGTCTCTATATCCCGGGAGGCAAGGCTGCCTACCCGAGCTCGCTCCTGATGAACGCCATCCCGGCTATCGTCGCAGGCGTCGAGGAGATCGTGGTGTGCACCCCGACCCCCGATAATGAGATCAACGAACTGCTCCTCGCAGCCTGCCACCTCTGCAAGGTGACCAAGGTATTCAAAGTGGGCGGCGCATCGGCTATCGGCGCGATGGCATACGGCACCGAGACGATCCCCAAGGTCGATGTGATCACGGGTCCTGGCAATATCTTCGTCGCGACCGCCAAAAAGCTGGTCTACGGCGATGTCAATATCGATATGATCGCAGGGCCGAGCGAGATCGGTATCCTCGCCGACTCTACCGCGAGGGTCGATTACCTCTCGATGGATCTCCTCTCTCAGGCGGAGCACGACGAGATGGCGAGCTCGATCCTCATCACCACCGACGGCGAGCTGGCTGCGAAGGTGAGCGACAGGGTAGAGGAAGACCTCCGTAAGCTCAGCCGTGAAGCGATCGCTCGCAAGTCTATCGAGGAGCGTGGCGCTATCATCGTCACCGATACGATGGAGGAGGCGGTGAGACTCATGAACGAGATCGCCCCCGAGCACCTCGAGGTGATGACAGCCAACCCGATGGAGCTCCTCCCAATCATCAAGCACGCAGGCGCGATCTTCCTCGGGGAGAACACCCCGGAGCCTATCGGCGACTATATCGCAGGGCCGAACCACACGCTCCCTACGGGCGGCACGGCAAAATTCTACTCGCCGCTGAGCGTCGAGCACTACCTCAAGAAATCCTCTATCATCTCCATGAGCCGCGCGGGGATCGAGGAGCTGGGCGAAGCGTGCGCCCTCATCGCCAATACCGAAGGGCTCACGGCCCATGAAGAGTCGGTGAGACTCAGACTGAGAGGCTAGGTAGCACTTCCTGGCTTGCTCTGTTTTTTGACCTGTTTTTTGTATCGCTTTCAATATTTGGATGATACAATTATAAAAAAAATAGAGGTAGGTAGATCATGAGAAGTTATAGTGATGCAGTCGGCAAACTCTTCGGGATCGGCAGCGGGCCCGTCAGGAACCGCCAGAAAGTAGATTACAAGACGTTCGGGATCACTTCGGATGATGCCGCCGCACTGATCGAGATAGCATCGAACGACCTCTACCATTTCAGCATTCATGATGACGAAGCACTTTTGTTCGCGCCGATCCATGCACTCTGTGCACTGGCATCACTCGAAGATGCCCGTTTTTATCCCCAGGCGCTCGAGCTTGTCGAAATCTATGCCGATGATGACTATATCGCTGCGACGATCGTGACCTATGCAGGCTCCCTTGGAGATGAGACACTCGGAAAGCTCAGTAGAAAATGCGAGGATGGTTCACTCTCCGTCCAGGCAAGCCGCACCCTCCGCAAAGCGCTCGAGAGAGAGGAAGCACCAGATATCTCAGCATCTGATGAAGTCCCCGATATAGTAGAGGAACCGGAGCAGAAGACCCCGGTCATGGAAGCAGTAGAAACGACAGACGAGACTGAAGCTACGGAAACAGCAGAGCCTGTGGAGTCAGCCTTGGAGCCTGAAGCTTCTGCTTTCTCTTCTGATGGAGAAGAAGCGGCTGTGCCGGGGGAGACCGTTGTACAACCAGAAGCTGCTGCAGAAGCCGAGGAGCTAAAAGCATCCGAAGAAGCGCTTGCGGAGCCTCAGGGAGTGGTCGAAGAGACAGTAGATGAGCCTGCGCCGACCGAAGGGGAAAGCGGTGCAGAGAGCATGGAAGTGGCGGCAGAAGCCGTAGCAGCGGATGAAGTACAGATACCGGCTGAAGAGACTACAGAAGAGCCTGCTCCCGCTCCCAACGAGCCGCACCATACGATAGAGCTCGCTTCGACGCACAGTATCTTCGACAGGTTCGACGGCGGATTCGCGCCCGTATCGTCAGAGCCCAAAGCCGGCAGGAACGACCCCTGTCCCTGTGGCAGCGGCAAAAAATACAAAAAATGCTGTATGAACAAAAAGTAAAGTATCTTGCTCGCTCCCAAATTGAATTTGGGAGTGTGTCGTGGAGACACGGAATTTAGCCAGTATGCATTCCGCACTTAAAGTGTGGAACGAGTGAGATACACAGTTTTGGATATACCCAATAGGAGACCAATGACACCCGAGCAATACATAGAAAATATCCAGACCCTCAACGCCTGGGCGAAAGCCTACTATGTCGACGACAACCCCATCGCCAGCGACGAGGAGTACGACAGGCTTTACCATGAGGTGCTGCGCTTCGAAGAGCAAAACCCCGGGCTTCTTTCACCCCTCTCCCCGACACAGAGGGTCGGCGGGGTGATCAGGGATGAGTTCACCAAGGCGTCCCATATCCGCAGAATGTGGAGCATGGAGGATGTCTTCGATACCGAAGAGATGAGCGGGTGGCTCGGGCGGATAGAGAAGAATGTCGGTGAGAAGGTCCGCTATTTCTGCGAGCCCAAGTTCGACGGGGCGAGCCTCAACCTGCTCTACGAGGATGGCGTACTGGTACGCGCCATCACGAGGGGCGACGGGGTGATCGGTGAGGATGTCACGACCAATGTCCGCACCATCCGCTCCATACCTCTCGCTATCGACTACCGGGAGACCATCGAGATTCGTGGTGAGGTGGTGATACGCAAGGATGATTTCGATGCGATCAACGAAGAGAGGATCGGGAGCGGCGAACCCCCTTTCGCCAACCCGCGCAATGCAGCTGCCGGGAGCCTCCGCCAGCTCGACTCCTCCATTACGGCCAAACGCCGACTGGCGTTCTATCCGTGGGGGCTGGGGGAGAACACCCTCGCGCAAACCGCCCTCTCCCAAAAGATGGAGTATATCTATTCTCTGGGATTCATCCGACCTCCGTATTCGAAAGAGATAGAGAGCCTGGATGAGATCGAGGAGTTCTACGCCTTCCTCATCTCCCAAAAAAGCGAGATCCCCATGATGATGGACGGGATGGTGGTCAAGGTCGACGATGTCGCCCTTCAGGAGTCGCTCGGCTATACCGTCAAGGTGCCCAAATGGATGTGCGCCTACAAGTTCCCGGCGATCGAGAAGGTAACGAAGCTGAATGGCGTCACATTGCAGGTCGGGCGGACGGGGGTCGTTACCCCTGTAGCCGAGATAGAACCGGTCAATATCGAGGGGGCGATGGTAGCCAGGGCGACGCTCCACAACTTCGACGAGATCGAGCGCAAGGGGCTGATGATCAATGACAGCATCATCATCATCCGTTCGGGCGATGTGATCCCCAAGATCACCAAGGTGCTCACTGAGCGGAGGGACGGCAGCGAGAGAGCCATCCACAGACCTACCGAGTGCCCCACCTGCGGCAGCGAGCTCCTCGACGAGGGGACGCTCATCAAGTGCCAGAACCTCGACTGCCCCGACCGCGTCATCAACGCCATCATCCATTTCGCCAGCAAGAAGTGCATGAACATCGACGGGCTCGGCTCGAAGATCGTCGAGCAGCTGGTCAAGGAGGGGCGGATCGGGAACATCCTCGGGCTCTACGCCCTCCGATACGAAGACCTCGAAACTCTCGAAGGTTTTAAAGAAAAGAAGATCAACAATCTCATCGAAGCCATCGATGCGACCAGGGGAACTACCCTCGCCAAGCTCATCACCGCTATCGGGATAGAGCATATCGGCGAGGTGGCCGCCAAAGCGATCGCTCTGGAGTTCGGCGAGAGGTTCATGGATGCGGGCGAAGAGGAGCTCGTCTCCATAGAGGGGATCGGGGGCGAGATGGCGGCATCGTATCTGGAGTTCATGCGGGTCAACCGCGAGAGTGTCGAGAAGCTCTACGGGATCATCGAGCCGGTCATCGAGGTCAAAGCGGTAGTCGAGGAGAACCCCTTCAAAGGGAAGACCGTCGTCATCACCGGGACGATGAGCGTGAGCCGCAGCATCATCAAGAGCATGCTCGAAGAGCGCGGCGCCAAAGTGAGCGGCTCGGTGAGCAAAAAGACCGATTATGTCGTATACGGCGAAGAGGCGGGGAGCAAGCTCGACAAAGCCGAGGAGCTCGGTGTCGCAACACTCACCGAGGAGCAGATGCGGGGGATGATGGCGTAGGGTGGGTTTCCCAACCCACCGGTTATTACAATCGGCAATAAGTGCTCAATTTGGAAAATAAATGTTTGTGTAATTTTTGGTGGGCTGGGAAGTCCACCCTACAATTTTTCGTCATCCTCGGGCTTGACCCGGGGATCTACTATTGTTGCAGTTTTGGAGATTCCCGTTTTCACGGGAAAGAAGAAGAAGCATCAAGACAGAATCTACATATTACCCAATCCACTTATACCATTATGAAAATATAATCTCGTATTCCAGACCGTTATTGTTCTGCACCGAAGTCCGGGCGTTGAGCTGTTCGGCGGCGATGAGGATGAAGCGGCTGCCGAGGGTGTCGTAGGAACGGAGGTTCTCTATATCGGGCACACCTTTGCCGTCGTCTCGGTAGCGGTAGCGGAAGAGACCATCCTGCGCATCCATCCCGATGGCGATATGCCCGCCGTGCTCCGGGTCGAAAGCGTGTTTGTAGCTGTTGACGATCAGCTCGTTGGTGATCAGCCCGAGGAAGAGGGCTTTCTGGAGGGGGAGGACGATGTCGTTCATCTCGATGGAGACCGTGATCTGTGCGTACCCGGCATGGAGCGAAGCGATATTGTCATAGAGCCCGGTGACATAGTGCTGCATATTGACCGCTTCGAGATCGCTGCTCTGGTAGATCGATTCGTGTACCAGCGCGATGGAGGCGATGCGGTCCTTGCTCCTGAGGATTACCTGCCGCGTCTGCTCGTCCTGGAGCTGCGCCTGCATCCCGAGCATCGAAGCGACAATATTGAGGTTGTTCTTGACCCGGTGGTGTACCTCCTGCAAGAGCACCTCTTTCTGGCGGTTGGAGCGCTCGAGTGCTTCGTAGGAGCTGCGGATCGCCAGGTGGTAGAAGAAGCCGAAGAGATAGACCCCGAAGATGGTGAACCCGACATTGACCAGCGCATTGGGGTTGTTGACCAGGGGGTTGTCGTGGAGCTTCGCAGCGCTGTGGGCGATGAGGAGGGCGTGGATACCGAAGTAGACCAGGGCGATCAGCGCCCCCTTGCGGAAGCTGAACATAAAGAACGGCGCGAGGGCGAAGATCGCCGCATAGATGATCGAGTGGTTCTCGTACTCCTGGAAATAGGTCAGCCCGATGATCGATGCCGTACCGATCGCCAGACCGAGGTACGCGGCGAAATCGTAGTTCTTCCTGAGCTGGAAATAGACGAGTCCGAGGAGGCTCACGAGCGCCGATATCCCCTCGATCCAGGCATCGAGGGTGTTGCCCGAGAGGATATCCTTGACCATCGATGCGGGGAACATCGTCAGGTAGCCGATGAAGAAGCCGTAGATCAGGGTGTTGTCGATAGCGGCGAGTCGGTGCTCCTTCTCCTCTATCAGCGGCAGGTAGAATATCTTCTTGAGCGGCATATCAGTGGGTCTTGATCTTGTAGCCGAGCCCGCTGACGCTCTTGATGATGTTGTCCCCGATCCTGAGACGAATACGGTGGACGAGGGTGCGGATGGTGATATCGCTTTTGGTCTCGTTCCAGATGTGCATACATATCTGCTCTTTGGAGACGGTGTGGTTGATATTGTTGCAGAGTATCTCCATGAGCTTGAGCCCCTGGACGCTCAGCTCTACCTCGATGCCGTGGCGGTAGAGCTGCCGTTTGGACTTGTCGAAGACCAGCGAGCCGTCGGCCGAGCAGGTGACGAGGTGGTGCGCCGAGGGGAGAGTGGTTTTGGGGAGGAGCTTGGTCTTCGCCAGGGCGATCCTGATCGAGGTGAGTATCTCCCCCTCTTTGTAGGGTTTCATCAGGTAGCCGAAAATATTGGCCCTGAGCGCCTGCTCGACCATCTCCGGCTCGATATAGGCGGTGATGAAGATGATACAGATATCGGGGAGGTTCCTGGTGATCTGTACGGCCGCTTCGGTGCCGCTCATATTGTCGCTGAGCATCACATCCATGAGGATGAGGTCGGGGCGGTGCTCCATGGCAGCCCGCAGCGCGTCGTGCCCGCCTGTGACGATACCGACGACGCGGTAGCCGTTGCGCTGCAATATATCGCGCAGGTAGTTTGCGGAGAACAGGTCGTCTTCGACGATGAGAATCGTATGTTTGTCAGTCTCTTCCATCGGGCAATTATAGCACAGAAGCTGCAATCTTTTTGAAACATCTTTGAAACATTGCGGGAACGAATTTCCATTATGATTTTTGCGTGATACAGACCCATTAAGGAGCGAACAATGATACAGGATATTCTCAAAGTAGTCGTCTCGGGCATCTTGGTTCTCGGGATGACAGGATGCGGCGGTGGGGGCGGCAGCAGCAGCGACACACCCGCGACGGTAACGGATGCGAACGATACTGGGGACACGAACGGCAGCACAGGTGATTTACAGACGACTGATACGCCTGATACGCAGGCCGCGCCGGGGACACCGGACACTACGGATAACACCGATACACCGCAGACCCCGGCTGTTCCGGGTACGACCGATACACCGGATACGAGCGATGCCAACGATACGACAAGTACGCCACAGACCCCTCAGACCCCGCCGGAGCCCTCTTTCGTCATGATACTGGAGAGCGTCCTCTACGGCAAGGAGCCGCTGAGCGTAGGGATGGAGAGCGATACGGCATTCCTCCTCAAGGATATCAATACCAATACCAAGGGTGCCGATATCAGTGAAAAGGTTGTGGCAGGAGGCAAAGTGTTCTTCTTCGCTGCTGATGCGGAGCATGGGCAGGAGCTGTGGGTGAGCGACGGTACGAGCGGCGGCACCCATATCGTGAAGGATATCTATCCCGGCAGCGGGTATTCGGAGCGGAGCGAGCTGACCGCAGTGGGGAGCACGGTCTACTTCCGCGCCGATGACGGGGTGAACGGGTATGAACTCTGGAAGAGCGACGGCACCGAGACCGGCACGGTGATGGTGAAGAACATCCACCCAACCGACGATGCCAACCCGCAGAACCTGGTCAATGTCGGCGGCACCCTGTTCTTCGGTGCATCCGACGGGACGGATGGGCTGGAGCTCTGGAAGAGCGATGGTACCGAGACCGGCACGGTACTGGTCAAGGATATCAACCCTGCCGGGGACAGCTACCCGCAGCAGATGACCGATGCGGGCGGGGTGCTGGTATTCGCCGCCGATGACGGCGTGAACGGCAACGAGATCTGGAAGAGCGACGGCACGGAAGGGGGTACGGTGAAGATCAAGGATATCAATGCCGGAAGCTCCGGCAGCAATCCGTATGAGCTCTACTATACCGGTACGTTCCTCTATTTCAGGGCGACGGACAGTGCAGGCGGCACCGAACTCTGGAAGAGCGACGGTACCGAAGGCGGCACGGTGATGGTCAAGGATATCCGCGCCGGGGCGAACTCCAGCTACCCCAGCGGTTTTGTCCTCAACAACGGGGAGCTTTTCTTCATCGCCAATGACGGCACGAGCGGCAACGAGCTCTGGAAGAGCGACGGCACCGAGACCGGCACGGTGATGGTCAAGGATATCCGCGCGGGAGGCCCGAGCAGCTACCCTGCCGAGCTTGTGAGCATGGGAGGGACGGTCTACTTCAGGGCCAATACCTACAACAATGCCGAGCTGTGGAAGAGCGACGGCACCGAGATCGGTACGGTGATGGTCAAGGATATCTTCGTCGGCGACAGCGGGAATCCCACCGGGCTCTTCGTAGCGGGGAACACCCTCTACTTCCATGCGGTCGATGATACGGCGAACGGGTATGAGCTGTGGAAGAGCGACGGCACCGAAACGGGTACCGTGATGGTCAGGGATATCGCTGCGGGCAGCGGCAACAGCAGCCCCTCGGAGTTCGTCTCGCTCGGCGGCAGCATCCTCTTCTCAGCCGAGACTACCTCATATGGCAGGGAGCTCTGGAGCACCGACGGCTCGCAGTCGGGTACGGTTCAGGTGAAGGATGTCAATACACGGACGGAGGACAGTGTCGAGGAGGTGGCAGATGCCTTCGAATTCGGCGGAAAAAGCTACTTCTCGGCGCAGAGCTCCGATCTCGGGTATGCCCTTTGGGTGAGTGACGGCACAACGGCAGGATCGGCGAAGCTGATGACATTCGATGCGAGGGTCAGGGACTTCGTCAGTGTCGGGGATAAGTTCTATTTTGTCAAGTATCCCAACCATGTTACGGGGAGCGGCAAGGAAGAGCTCTGGCAGAGCGACGGTACGGCGGCAGGGACGCAGAAGGTCGATATCGCTGACCTGAACTATATCTACTCGAAGCCTGTCGTGAGGGGAGCGAGCCTCTACTTCATCTGCTACGACGACGGTATCTCTGACTATGCGGTGTGGAAGAGTGACGGTACACCGGGCGGCACCCTGAGGATCAGCACCGATACCGACCTCAACGAGATCGGTGTGGTTGCCGATACGGTCTACTTCAGTACCGATTCGGGCGGCTTGTGGAAGATCGACAGCAGCGACCATGTCGCCTCGGTCGCTCTCTTCTCCTATGCACCGTATGCTTTCCACGCCCTCGGCGAGAAGCTCCTCTTTATCGCGGATGACGGACAGTACGGGGAAGAGCCGTGGGTGAGCGACGGCACAGGGGCAGGGACGACGCTCGTAGCCGACATCTACCCCGGCCCTGACGGATCGAGCATGGAGAGTGACCGTATCATGGTCAGTGGCAGCAAAGTATACTTCATGGCCGATGACGGCACCAACGGCAGCGAGCTATGGGTGAGCGACGGTACGAATGCCGCGACCCACATGGTCAAGGATATCCGGGTCGGACAGTACAGCAGCGAACCGAGACCGTTGGCGACGATCGGAGATACGCTCTACTTCAGTGCGGACGACGACACACACGGCATGGAACTCTGGAAGAGCGACGGTACGGCAGAAGGGACGGTGATGGTCAGCGATATCAACCCCAACGGCGACGGTACCGGCGACTATCAATATGGCAGTGTCCATGACGGCAGGTTCTACTTCATCGGCAACGACGGCACGTATGGCAACCAGCTGTGGGTAAGCGACGGTACCGGGGCAGGTACCCGCAGCGTCACGGAGATGTAGCGAAGATGGGTAAAGGTCGACCCTTTACCCTATACGATGGAACACGATGGGGAACGGCGGATACGGTGATTTTCCGTATCCGGGACAGGAACTATCGGACTATCGTCTCGACTGCCTGCTGGATAGAGAGTCTGCCTTCACTGCTTTCGGTGGTTTTACCCCTTTTGAGTTTGGGGGTTGCTTTGCCTATGTAGACCGGGATCGCAAAGGCTCTTGTCCCCATCTTCCCCAGTGAGGCAACGATCTTGATATAGTAAAGACCGTCGGCGGACGATCGGACCTTGAGGCGGTAGGGGACAACACTCTTGCCGTCCTCTATCCTGGCCGTGCTTCTGCCGACGATACCATCGACCACATCGAGTCCGCTGTCAACGGTGATGGTCAGCTCGGCCAGCGCCGATTTTTGCGAGCTTTGAAAGCCAAACTCGACCTCGACGGTCTCGTCGGCAGCGACATGGGGCGCGTTGTAGACGATCTGCAGCGGCGCGCCGGGCTTGGTGCAGGTATGCTGGGTTTTTTGTACCGCGGGTTTGTCCGCGTACGACAGTGTCGCCAGTGCCATCAGTGACAGTAACAGTGTTTTTTTCATCTTCTCTCCTTTTAGATAACGCTCAGTGTGATATCGAAACATGCATCGACACCATTGTATTCGGAGATATCGAGCAGATATTCACCGCTTCCGATAGAGAACTGTGCCACCTCGGTATCGATATTCGAGCTTTCGAACCCGGTCTGCAGGACCGTTGGCGCCGAAGTGTAGAGATAGATATCGGGGTCGCTGGCAGGTCCGCTCGTTTTGGTGGCGACCGCTTTGTAGGTGCCGCTTCCGGGTGAGGTGAACCGGATATATTTGTGGTTGCCCAGTTTGTTGTAGGTGCCGTAGGTCGTGGTGACGCAGACATTGATACTCTCTCCCACATTCATCGAAAAGTACGGTTCTTCCGCTGAGAGATTCGAGCGTCCAGTCCCGTAGATATCGTTGATAGGTGCGATATTCTCCGAAGAGAGGAGTTCGTCTATCTCTGTGGCGTATGCGGGATAGAGGTCCTTGAGATAGGTGATGTATGGAAAGATGCTCACGAACGCCCCGGTGCTCTTCAGCGGCCCGGTGAAGACGGAATGGACTGCGTCAAAGCCCAGCGAGAGCTTGTCGAATGTCTCGCTGCTGCCGCTGTCGTAGATATCGTAGAATAGTCTCCCGACCGATCCTTCGGAGTACCACCCCGGGTGGTACGGTGTTTCATCTTCGAGCGAGAAGAAGAATCCGTTCGACTGTTGGTAGCCCATCGTATCGAAGTAGAGCGGATTCTCATGTACCATCGCAGAGAAGGCATTGCAGAACCCTTCGGAGAACGCTACCCTGATATCGAGCAGGTCGCCGCTGTTATGGAGGCCGCCGATACTGTTGCTCTGTCCGAGCTTGTCTTCGTAGTAGTGGCCCCATTCGTGGGCGATGACATAGCTGTCGTACTCATCGGTGTCCGAGTCGGCGTCACCGAGGACATAGATACTGTCCTGGCCGTTGTAGTGGGTGGTGACGATCTGCCCCTGCTCGAGATCGCCGCTGGCGGAGACATTGTTGACCGACCAGTTGACGGTAAGATCGGGAAAGACTGTCTGGGGATTGGCTCCGAGGACCTTGTCCATGGACTCACGGACGGTATCGAGGATCGCAAAGGGGGCTGCGATACGGCTGCTGCTGTAGCTGCTGCCGTCCCATCCGGAAGGCGCATGAAGATCGCGCACGGAGTCTGACGCCCCGGTGCTTACGAGAGAACCCGTTATGGCATAGAGCGCACCTGAATCGGTATTGTCGACGACCCGTACAAGCCATGACGGCGTCCCCTGCTTTTGGGCAGACATGGCGAGTGCGCGGATCGTGACAGGGGTGTTCGTCGGAACTGCCATGGAGTATTTCCCGTTCTCGTCGGTCGTAGCGGTAGCGATGGTGGAGCCGCCGGAGTCGACAGCCTGAACGGTGATATTGCGTGCATTTTTGACTATGATATTGCTGTAGTCAAGCCCGATCCGGTCGCTTTGTGGCATGATCCGGTCATAGGTGATCGTACCGGAGATCGTCACTTCTGCACTGGTGTCCGCAGATCCGCCTCCACCGCCGCATCCGTTCAGGAGTGCTATCAGCAGTGTCGAGGTACCTGCCAGCGTTTTGTAGTTCATTGTAACCCTTTGTGTATTTTTGCGTCCTTTGATGATAGCATAATTATCATGCAGGCCATTGAATAATGATATATTTTTATGAAATATATTAAAAATCATGGTGAACGCAACAATATATCCATGGTCTGTGACTGTATTTGTATCGTAAAGAGGGGAACAGGGGGGTGAAGTATGGCTGCATACATCACCCCTTACGGGGAGAAAGCGGCTAGAGATCAGTAGTCGTCGTCCGTATCATCGAAGTCGTCATACTCATCATCCTCGTCCATATCATCATACTCGTCGAGATCGTTGAAATCTTCGTAGTAGTCGTCATCATCGTCAAATTCCGCATCTTCATCATCGAGATACTCCTCTTCATATTCGTAATCGTCATCAAAATCACTGAAGTGAAGCGGTGCTGTCGTCATGTAATCAGGGGTTGCGGTACTCATCGTAAAGTATCCTCTTTGTATAGAATTATACGAGCCGGTCTTTCGATGCTCATATACAGGTATTATAACGCATAAATAGCCTAAAGAAAGTTCAAAAAATGTCAAAATTTCTCAATTTTTCCACATTTTGAGAGGCCACTGGAAAAAAATCTGCGGCCGCTGAAACCGTAGCAGGGCAGAAGTCGGACATTTGAACCGTTGTAAATCCTCCTTCTCCCCATCCATAGATTAGAATAATCTTACTATGCTATAATCGCAGGGATTTAAACAGACTTTCTGCAAAACCATAGACTCAGCGGCAAAATCATCCCTTCGGTCTGTGCACTTCGTTAATAGTTTTGCAAAAAGTCAAATGAAAGGCTGCATAATGGAAGAAATGAAACAAGAGATCGACAACCGTATAGCGCTCTATGCGCTGATATCACGGCTCATGCTCATCGAGGTGGACGAGGCGTTCCTCTCGAATCTCGAGAGCGACGGAGCGATGCTCGATCTGTTCCCGAACTACAAAGAGTGGACCAAACGCAAAGAGCTCGGGGTCAAAGAACTGATCGAGAGCCACTACAATGTCGATTTTGCCAACCTCTTTTTGATGCACCTCGTTCCCTATGAGAGCTTCTATACCAGGGATGACCAGATGATCGAAAGCGGCGGGGACAACCCTGTGCTTAATCTCTACAATGCACTGGATTTCCGTGTGGAGCTCGAGAAGGCGCGCGTGGTGAGCCCGGACCATATCGGTATCGAGCTGGAGTTCATGTATATGCTCTGCACTGCGACAAAAAAGGCCCTTGAAGCTGACGATACCGAAGGTGTCTGCGAACTTCTCAAAGTACAGCAGGGTTTCCTCAGAGAGCATCTGCTCGAGTGGGCGCCGATGTTCCTCATCAATGCCCAGAGAGAGTCACGCACGCCGCTCTACCACGACGGTGCGGAGCTGACACTCGAGTTCCTCCTCAGCGACTATGAGTATATCAACGGGATGACCGCACAGGTGTGTGGAGCGCTATGAGCCTGGTATTTGATCCCGCGCTGTGCGTGAGGGCAAGCAGCAAATCCTCGGAGTGCAGCAGATGTGTCGATATCTGCCCTGTCGATACGATCACTATCTCCGAGAACCTCCCTTCCTTCGTCCCGGCCGACTGTGTCGGGTGCGGCGGGTGCGTGGGGGTATGTCCCACCGAGGCGTTCTCGCTGAGCGATTTTTCGACGATGGAGTTCTTCTTCGGCCTGCTCAAAGAGCCGGAGCCCTTCGTCTCGTGCAAGAGCAATCTCCCCTGTATCGCGACGCTCAGCGTCGAGCACCTGATCTCCCTGGCTCTCGCGAGTGCTGAGAGCGTGACGCTCGACCTCGCCCACTGCGGCAGCTGCGGGTACGGCGAGTCGCTGGCATCGGCGATAGAGCGCAATATCGAGGAGACGAACTTCATCCTCTCGAGCTTCAGTGACAAAGAGCTGCTAGTGAGCCGTGAAGCGGCGATATCGGAGGCTGAGAGCAGCGCCGCAGAGGAGGAGGGGCTGTCACGCCGTTCGCTCTTCACCATCAAAGGGGCGATGAAGCAGAAACGCACCTTCGAGGAGGCGGTGGCTGCCGATGAGCGATTCGTTTCGGTGATCGACGATGCCGCGATATCCAGGATCAGGGCAAAGCATATCCCTGCCAGGCGCAAGATACTCTACACCACCCTCAAGCGCACACCCAAGCCCGAACGCTACGAGGTGATCCCCGAGGGTGAGATCAGCTTCGCCTCGCAGAAATATATCGATGAGAGCTGCACCAACTGCCAGATTTGCTACCGTATCTGCCCCAGCGGCGCGCTCAGCAGCGATGCCAAATCCTCGTTCATCGGATTCGATGCGATGCTCTGTCTCAAGTGCCGCCTCTGCCACGATGTCTGCGAGCCGGGTGCGATCCGGATGCAGGAGGGGTTCGAGATCAAGGAGTTCTTCGAACCGTCCCAGCGCACCCTCGTGAAGTTCGATATCAAGCGGTGCAACGAGTGCGGCGGCTACTTCACCTACCGCGGCGGCGAGATGATCTGTCCGCGCTGTTCGGTCGAAGAGGAGGAGTCGTTCACCCTCCACATGAATGCCAGAGAAGGGAAGCTGATATGAGACCTGAAGAGATCAAGCCCGATACGCAGCTCTGCACCATCATGGGCTACAATGCCCAGACGGGATACCGCCGCAGGTATTTCAACAAATGGCTCAAACAGAACAGCTGCAACGCCACGGCGATCGCGCTCAATATCACCGATGACCATTTCGAGTTTACGATGCGCAATGTCGCGAAGTCGAAGGTCGACAGGATGATCCTCGAGAACGAGTTCGCCGCCAGGGCGCTGGAGTATTGCGACGAGGTGCATGGTGCAGATGGGCAATACCCCTCGATAGATTTCATCGAGATAGCGGGCGGCAGGATCGTCGGATACGATCTCGATGCTGAGGTCAAAGGGCTTTTCGGCAACAGCGCCTACCTCGACGAGAGGATCGCCCTGATAGCCAGGATGATGCTGATAGCCCGCAGATGGTACGGTATAGAGGTCGATATCGACGCGATACCTTTGATGATAGAGAAAGACTAAGGAGAGAGAATGAGAGATATAGACGAATTACAGCGAGAGTTTGAGAACTTCAAGAGCGAGGATTTCTGTCTGGACGGGAGCTGTCCGACGGATGAGGAGAACGATCTCAAGGATTACCCGAGCTATACCGATGCGCTCTATGCCAAGCTGATGGCCCCGAGCGTAAGCGGTATCTATATCTCGCGCTGGGATATCAAGGACATCGCCCTCGCAGCAGGTGAATCGATGGCGATCCACCCGCGCAAGAGGATGTTCGAGCTGGTGATGAAGTTCACGACCTCCAAAGAGAACATGCAGCTCTTCCTCGACGCGCTCGAGAACCACATGGAGGAGAAGATCGCGATCTACGAAGAGCTCGGAGAGAACTTCCCCGCCTCGGCAGAGATATTCGCCCCCAAGATAGAGAAAGCCCGCAAGACCATCGCACTCTTCCCGAAGATCATCGAAGAGTATTTCGAGTAGGAGTTTAGGAGCCGGAGGCTTCAGCCCCGAAGATCAAAGGACATAAGATGGATTTGGCAAAGTTAAATCAATGTTTGTCCTATATGGATATCTTGACAAAAGTTGATTTGGATTACCAAAATACTACAGCCAAAATAGTATTCAATTGTTTTTCAGGCGGTCAGTATGAAGATGTAGAGCTTGTACTAAAATTGGATGTTCCTTACTATTTTCATTTGCCCTTTGCTTTGAGTGGTGAATTTCAAATTATCGAATGTACTCCGGCAGAGTTGGAACAATTGGTAGGTTCAGAGTATTATGAAGGCTACTATAGTGCCATCAGGCTGATCGTCGACAATAAAATGACAAATTTTTATTGCTGCTGCTATGATGTAGAATGGTCTCTTTCCGGTGCTCAGACATTAAGTGAGCATGAATTAGCACCTGAGCTTTAAAAAATTCACAGCTTTTATATCGTAGCTGACTTACAAGGCACAAGATCATAAGTAATGATGCGCAATATGTGTAGGGTGCGCTTGCCAGCGCACCGAAAATTTTGCACGCAAGAGATTGTATGAGTTTAGTTGATTGGAGTTATTGGTGGGCTGGGAAGCCCACCCAATTTTTTCGTCATCCTCGGGCTTGACACGGGGATCTACAAGTGTTGCAGTTTTGGAGATTCCCGTTTTCACGGGAATGACACTCTCTGTCATCCTCGCGAACGCGGGGATCTTCAACCCCGCATCGTTTTAGATTCCCGTTTTCACGGGAATGACAAGCACAGGCACTAAGACGGAATCTACTGAACAGTTATAAGCAGATTTCTTTACGAATCCCCGTCCGCATGGGAGCTGTAGTCGATGTAGACCCTGTCATCGGTGGATGTTTTCATATTGCTCAGGAAGTGCGCCATGGCTTTGGTCTGGTTTGCGTCGAGCGACTGGGCGAAGGAGATCATCACCGTGCCGTTGGATGTACGGTATTTGCCCTTCTGGAGGTTGAGGAGGCGTCGCAGGAGGATATCCTCTTTGACCCCCTGGAGTCTCGGCCCCGTGCTTGTCCCCTGGCCGTAGAAGCCGTGGCAGCTCGGGCAGCCGTAGGAGAGGAATATCTGTTCGCTGGGGTTTGGCGCTTCGTCGGCTGCGAGCTGTGTGGCGATGATGGCGGCAGCTATGATCCATCTGCTGATCATTCGAGTATCCTCCCTGCTTCCGTGATATCCGCTTCTATCTGCGCTTTGAGCCCTTCGAGCGATTCGAATTTCGCATTGGGTCGGATGAAGTCGACGAACTCTATCGATACATCCCCGTTGTGGAGCTCTATCGTCTTCCCGATGATATGGGTCTCGATGGCATAAGCGCCGTCTGTGGAGAGACGGTGTCCGAGAAAGCTTACGCTATTGTACCATGTGCCATCGACCTTTGTCCTTGTCGCATAGACCCCTTCATGGGGGAAAAGGTATTTTTTGACCTTGAGGTTGATCGTGGGGACGAGCTCTTTGCCCCCTATACCCTGTCCGGGGATCACTGTCCCCGTGATCCGGTAGCGTCTGCCCAGCAGCCTGTTGGCCGTCCGGATATCCCCCGAGGTAAGGTAGGATTTGATCGTCCTTGAGTGGACCGCGATCCCGTCGACACTCACCTCCTTGACGATCTGCACCTCTCCGCCGAAAAGTTCGCGGAGCATCTCCCCGTCACCCTTCTTGGATTTGCCGAAGCCGAAATCGTAGCCTACAACGATCTTTTTGAGATTGCCGAAGTCTTTTTTGAGCATCTCTACAAATTCCTGCGGCTCCAGCGAACGGATCTTGTCGAGGTGATAGTAGAAGATGGGTTTGTTGACATAGAGGCTTCGGGTACAGGCAGGGGTGAGGTGACCGTGGTTGGTCTCTATGACCACGACACCGTCAGCCTGGTCGATGAGGGTCTTGTGGGCGACATGGAGGCCGTCGAAAGTACCGATCGCAATCGACTCTATAGAGTTATTGTACATCTGAAGCAGCCTTTCGGAAATGGTAAAGGTATTCGAGGTTGCCCGATTTGCCGCTGAGCTGTGACGGAGCCTCGCAGAGGAGCTCCCAGCCCAGTGCGGCAGTGCTCTGGAGGAATTCCCGCCGTTTCCTGTCCACGGCATCGAGATCGAGTACGACCCCTCTGGCGTCGCGCCGTACCTCTTTGCCCACCTCGAACTGCGGTTTGTAGAGGATCACGATATCGGTCTGATTAGATGCTAGAGTGTCGATGGCGTCAAGGATCATCAGGATGGAGATGAAGGAGACATCGCAGGTGATGACACCGTATTCTTGGGAGCTTTCGAAGGTGCGGATATCCTGGTTCTCGTGGATACGGACACGCGGGTCGCTGCGCAGGGAGATATGGAGCTGGTCGCTCCCCACATCGACGCAGTCGACGGAGACGACGCCGTTCTCGAGGAGTATCTGGGTGAACCCGCCCGTGCTCGATCCGATATCGAGGGCACTCCGGCCGCCGAGGCTGACAGGGTGGCTTTCGAGGAAGGATTCAAGCTTGCGTGCAGCGCGGCTGACATAGAACTTCTCGTCTTTGATGGCGATCTGAGAGTTACTGTCGATCTTGGCAGAGGGTTTCGCGACCTTGCCGTCTATGGTGACACTCCCCTGTTTGATCGCTTCGAGGGCACGGTTGCGGCTCTCGTAGTATCCGTTCTCTACCAGGTATTTATCTATTCTCATCCCTGTCCGCGGCCCGGGGAGATCAGTTCTTGAGGAAGTCGCTTACCATGAAGGCAAGTTCGAGCGACTGGTTGGCGTTGAGCCTCGGGTCGCACTGCGTGTGGTATCTGCTCGCGAGGTCTTCGGCTGTGATCGAGCACGACTGGCTCCCCGTACACTCGGTGACATCTTCGCCCGTCATCTCGAGGTGGAGACCGCCAGCGACCGTACCTTCAGCCTTGTGGATGGCAAAGAACTGTTTGACCTCGGTGAGGATATTGTCGAAGTCTCTCGTCTTGTACCCTGTCGAGCTCTTCTCGACATTGCCGTGCATCGGGTCGCAGCTCCAGACGATATTGCGCCCCTCTGCCTTGACACGGCGGAGGAGGGCAGGGAAGTGGTCTTCTACTTTGTTGGCGCCCATTCTGACGATGAGGTTGAGTCTCCCCTCTTCGTTGTTCGGGTTGAGCGCGTCGATGAGGCGGATGAGCTCGTCTTCGCCCATGCTCGGCCCCACTTTGCACCCTACAGGGTTCTGGATACCCCTGAAGTACTCGATATGCGCATCGCCGAGGTCGCGAGTCCTGTCGCCGATCCAGAGCATGTGCGCCGAACAGTCGTACCAGTCGCCCGTGATGGAGTCTTTTTTGGTAAGCGCCTCTTCGTAGTTGAGGAGGAGCGCTTCGTGGGAAGTGTAGAGGGTCGTCTGGTGGAGCTGCGGAGTATTGGCTGTGTTGATACCGCATGAGGCGATGAACTTCATCGCCTGTGTGATCTTGCAGCTGAGCTCCTCGTATTTGATACCGAGCGGGTTGTTCTTGATGAAGTCGAGATTCCATCTGTGGACTTCGTTGAGGTCTGCGAGACCGCCCCTGGCGAAAGCACGGAGGAGGTTGAGGGTCGCTGCCGACTGGTTGTACGCTTTGATGAGCTTGTACGGATCGGGGATACGCGCTTCCTCTGTGAAGTCGATATCATTGACGATGTCTCCCCTGTAGCTCGGGAGCTCTACGCCGCCCATGCTTTCGAAGTCGCTTGAACGCGGCTTGGCGAACTGTCCGGCGATACGCCCGACCTTGACCACAGGCTTCTCGCCTGAGAATGTCATGACGACAGACATCTGGAGAATGAGCTTGAAGAGGTTCTGGATGTTCTTGCCGCTGAAAGCGTTGAAGCTCTCCGCACAGTCGCCCCCCTGGAGGAGGAACGCTTCGCCCCTGCATACTCTGCCAAGGTCTTTTTTGAGGTCGCGCGCTTCGCCCGCGAAGATCAGCGGCGGGTAGCTCGCGAGTTCTGCTTCTACCTTCTTGAGGAGTTCCTGATCCTGGTAGGTCGGTTGCTGCTTGATGGGGAAATCTCTCCAGCTATTTGGGCTCCAGCTCATCGTCTGTCCTTTTTTATTGTTTTGGGATAATTCTCAAACTATCTGTATCCTCCGTGAAAAGGGCGCTTGCGTTCGCATGGCGCAGGAGCGCACTCTCCGGAGGGAGATAAAGAGATACTTTTTGTAAATAAATTTGTGGATTATACCCAAACAATATTAGTATTTAACTATTTTTAAGGTGTTTTTCACTTTTTGGCGACGAATGTTACGAAGTTCGCCCACTGGAAGATCGTTGTGACGGTTTTGAACCCTGCATCGCGGCACATTTTGATATTTTCCTCTATCGTGAAGGGGACGAGGACATTCTCCAGAGCTTCTCTTTTCTGGGCGATCTCGTACTCGCTGTACCCCTGTTCCTTCTTGTAGGCGTAGTAGATATCGATCATCTGCTTATCAAGCCGCTTCTCCTCGAAGATCACCTTCTCCGAGAAGATGAAGAGCCCCTCTGCGCCCATCGCATCGGCGATCCTTTTGACCAGTCCGAGACGCTGCATGGGGCGGATGAACTGGAGGGTGTAGTTGGAGATGACGATATCCTCGTTGTCGTAGGGATACTCAAGCATATCGGCGAACTCCAGATCGATATCGGCACCGAAAGCGCGGCATTTCTGGCGGGCGCGCGTGAGCATCGCTTCGGAGTTGTCGATCCCCTTGAGGTGCATCTTCGTCTCCATCTTGGAGTGGAGGTCGAGGAGGAACTTCGCCGTCGAGGAGCCGAGGTCGAGCACCTTTTTCCCCTCCGCCTGCTCCTTGAGGATGACCGAGATGATGAGCTTCCTCACCTCGTCGTAGAACGGCACCGAGCGGCTGAGCATATCGTCAAAGACGCTTGCGACGCTCTCGTCGAACTCGAACTTCTTGGTAATGGGCTGTTCAAATACTTTGTCTTTCATCATCATCCCATCGGGTAGAGTATCTTCTGGTGTACCGCGTCGCAGGCTTTGAGGATATCATCGCTCAGTGTCAGGTTCATCGCCGCGAGCGATGCGTCGAGCTGCTCAGCCTTGGTCGCCCCGATGATCGTGGAGGCGACGAAGTCGAACTGTTTCGACCATGCCGTAGCGAGCGTCACGGGGTGCATCCCCGCCTGAGCGGCGATACGGAGGTACTCCTGGGTCGAGGCGAGGGTACGGTCGTTCATGAACCGCTGTGCCATCAGCCTCTGGCGTTTGTTGGAGTCGTTGATGTAGCTGAGGAAACGCCCCTCTGTTGGGTGAGGCTGGTTGTACTTGCCGCTGAGCACCCCGCCGGCGAGCGGTGAGTAGGGGAGGAGGGAGACCTGCTCTTTGCGGCAGAGGACGGTGAGCTCGTCGAGGCTGCGGCGGTTGAGGAGCGAGAAGTTGTTCTGGATCGACTCGAAGCGGGCGTAGCCCTTGAACTGGGCGGTCATATTGGCCTTGGTGACGCCGTAGGCAGTGTCGTTTGAGGTGCCGATATAGCGTACTTTGCCGCTGCGTACGAGCTCGTCGAAGGCCGCCATCGACTCCTCGACGGGGACGAGGGTATCGGGCCAGTGCATCTGGTAGAGGTCGATATAGTCGGTCCCCAGACGCTTGAGCGACCCCTCGACGGCGCGCATGATATGGAACCTGTCGATGGCGGTATAGCCGTGCCTGATAGGGGGGACGAACCAGCCGTTGGACGCGCCCGCGACCTTGGTAGCGAGGATGACGGAGTCGCGCGGTTTGGTAGCCAGCCACTCCCCGACCCACTCCTCGGTGATCCCCGCGAGCTTGCCGCTCGGCGGGACGGGGTAGAGCTCGGCGGTATCGTAGAAGTTGACTCCGGCATCGTACGCCTTGTCCATGATCGCGAAAGCTTCGGCCTTGTCACACTGCGTCCCGAAGGTCATCGTCCCCATACAGATGAGTGATACGCGTAACCCTGTTCGTCCGATATATCTGTACTCCATGATAGCTCCTTATACAATAGTGAATGTAATTATGCCAGAATTGGTTGAAAGGGGTGGTTTTTCGTTTTGGCTATTGGTATCGTTGAAAATGAAACTATCATGTTATAATCCAGCATAGAATGAGTTGTTCTCATTGATAAGAATCAATGAAGTATAGCAATGTTGATGAAGTGAGTAGTACCTAATCCAAGGAAAAATAACAATAAATATGAATTTGAACAAAGATATAATAGAAAATATAAAAAAATTGGGATTTAAGCCATATAAGGATTTTCATAGCGGTTTATATATCTTAGATAGGGGTGGAGAGATTCTTCCTTCTATTCAAATTTATGAAATAGATGCTGGTATAGCTCGAGGCACTATTTCGATAGATATATCCTTTAACATAAGAAGGACAGAAGGTTTTATACACTTTATTGATTGTGGTTTAAGCGCTTCGTGTCAATATGGATATGATACTTTAAAGAGTTATAAGTTAATCGGTAAAGGAGAAATTGTATACGCCCATAGTGAAGAGTCAAAGCAATTTTTTGGATGGAGAGAAAGCGATAAAGAAGAACTTATATATTATCTTGACCATCAGCTTATGGAATTTGTAACTCAAATGATTGATAAGGAAAGATTTTTTTCTGTAAATTTAGAAAATTTAGGTGCTAATGGTCAAATTGTCTATTATGAAGACCAGGGTAATACAAACAAAATCATAAATATTTTAATCTCTGAAGTAGAATATTATAAGCATTGGACAGATATAAGTTCTTTGAGACGTAAAGCGTATTTAGAGTATCTGAAAAATGGTATACCTCTGCCAGATATTAAAGATCCAGATGCACAAGCCTCATTTTTTCAATTAGCAGGTAATGATATCTATATCGCTGTCAATAAAAAAACTATCAAGGACAACACTATTTTAGAGCTTTTTGGAGGAACTGATATCTTTTCAAAAGCTCAAAAAAGCAACTATGATGAGAATTTATCTGATGATGGATTGACTATCGGCAAATTGGGTAAATGGACTGTAATTCGTTGTGGTTTAGAGATATTTGCCAATACAGATCAAGAGAAAATGAATGGCATCTTGACCAAGCTCTCATCGGAGTATAATAGAGCGATCTTGTTCATTAATCAGGATACAAGCGGAACTTTTGGATTTGAAATCCATCAAAAAGGTACAGCAATACGCAAGTGGATGAGTGGAGATGGTAAAGTTATTATAAATGAGGGGAAAGCGGTCAGTGGAGAAAAAAAGCGCTTTGGAGACAGTTTAAAAAAAGAGCAAGATGAACAGAGTGTACAAGAGTTTTTAGATGATACTCTCAAGATTACTTATAGTGATTTGGAGAAGTGTAAAAGTAGTTTTTATGGTTTGAAATGAGTTACTCGTGCCCATCGTCCCGATGGGCATGCATACGGGATATGTGACTAGAGAAGATATCCCTGTCGGCTAACGCCGAATCAGAATTTTCCTTCTGTCCGAATATCGGGTATGGCTTGCGATACAAACCAGAGAAAGTCGGAGAACTGTTTGACTTCCAAACTTTTTTCTCGTCACGAAGCTCTTGCTTCGTGATGCATATTGGCTATTTGGAGTCCATAAAATGTCTGAAATTTCAATAGAGCGTTGCGAAGCTGGAGCTTCGCAACGAGGATAAGTTCATCGTCCCCATACAGATGGGTGATACGCGTAACCCTGTCCGTCCGATATATCTGTACTCCATGATAGCTCCTTGTGCAATATAGTGTGTAATTATGCCAGAATTGGTTGAAAAGGGTGGTTTTTCGTTTTGGCAACTGCATGACAGAAAATGATATTTTCACGATATAATCAACCCGTCAATGCAAAAGGACTAATGATGAACATAAAAATTCTTCGAGAGCGAATATGCCCATGTTGTGGACATACTATAAATTATCAAAGTTATCTTCAATATTTGGAGTCAAACTCTGGTGAGGGGAGTGAGCCCGTTCAACTTTCTTGTGCAAATTGTAACCATATTATTTTAAGTACAAGAGAGCATAACAAATGGTCAGAAGGGACACATCTTTTTATGTTGTATGTTGTTGTGGGATTACTCTATTTTGTCGATTATACCGAGCTAATAACCTACATCATTTACGGAATATTATTAGTGTTATGGTTTGTATTGGAAGAAGTTATTCCTTTTTTATTTGTCAAATTACAATGTTATACCGATGATGAAGTACAGAAATTTAGGCAAAAGGAAAGTGAAACTCCAGGGTTGATTATTCTATTAGGCGTTATATTGTTTTTTAGCTTGATTTTTTTTATGTTTTATACTCTTATGATTGAATATGATCATATGAAAAAACACCCACATTAGTATGTTGAATGATCAAGAAGTATATATTCAAGGACATTGAGTAGACATCCCGCAATTAAATGCAGAATGGCGTAAACTCTACCCTAACACTTCCCTTCATCCCCACTCTCATGTCTCTCGGCGATGACGGTCTCCTCTCTGGCTTTTTGCTCCATCTGCTCCTGCTTCTGGGCAGCGAGTCTATTCCTGAGCATATCAGCACTTGAGCCCTGTCCCACCTGGTGGACGACATACATTACAGATGCAGCCATATAGACGAGAAAGAGTGAGATGATCCCACCGACTAGATAGATGTTCTTGTATTCAGCATGTTTTTTTTGATCTTGTGTCATATCGTCTCCTTTGTGAGATATTGAATATTTATAGAGATAATGATAGTAGATATCAATTAAAAAATAAAATAATCTTCCGAACTAATCGCTGAGATTAAATATTTATGCTCTCAAACACCAATTTGACTTAAATAGAATTCAATAAATCAAATCCTTTACTAAAGTTGGCTAAAATACGCGCAATATTAATATAGAGTGATTTTCATGAAAGTTGTAACAGGTGTAGTGGGAAACGATATCCATGTCGTTGCCAATCGTTTGATCAATATCTCACTAGAAGAGAGAGGCTTCAAGGTATTTAACCTCGGTGTCAATACCTACCTCGAAGAGTTCCTCGATGCGATGATCGAGACAGATGCAGACGTGCTGCTGATCTCATCGCTCAACGGTGAAGCAGAGGGGTGGTGTCGCGACCTCAAGATCCTCAAGGATCAGTATGAGTTCAAAGATGTGGTCTTTATGATCGGGGGCAACCTCGTCGTGGGCGAGTCCAATGCCGACGTGATCATCCCGAGATTCAAGAACTACGGTTTCGATCTCGTCTTCCACCAGACCGATCTCAATGAGGGGCTCGACACGCTCGAAGCGCTCCTCGCAGAAAAGGGCAAAAGGATGGCATCATGAGCAGCCTGCTACAGAGAGAGCGTGAGATCATCGTCCGCAATGAGTATGTCGACAGATTCGACTTCGATGAGGTCAAAGAGTTCATCAAGGGTGCGAGCAAGAACCTCTTCATCTCCCACCACTTCCGCAACTCCGAGCAGATGCTCGTCCAGCCGCGCGGCGGTTTCCCTACCTATGACAAGGTCTTCCAGCTCTACAAAGAGTTCAAGAAAGCCAATGTAGATGTCCTCCCGCTCACCATCGACTCCAATACCAGGCTCAACGACTACGCCACCTCCAAGAAAATGCTCGCCCTCTCCGAGGAGAACGACACCGACATGCTCAACGGCTATCCGCTGGTCAACCACGGCTACCGCACTACCCGCAAGATGATCACCCACTACGATACCCCCGTGAGCCTCCGTCACGGTACGCCTGATGCGAGACTGCTGGTCGAGATCGCACTGGCATCGGGGATATTCGAGATCGAGGGCGGGCCTATCACCTACCTCCTCCCGTACTCCAAGAACTTCCCGATGGACAAGGCGTTCCTCTACTGGAAGTATGTCGAGCGTGTCTGCGCAGCCTACAGCGATCTCAACGAACCGATCAACCGTGAGTCCTTCGGGCCGCTCTCGGCGACACTCCAGCCTCCTGCGATCGTACTGGTGATCCAGATACTCGAGATGCTCCTCTCGCTCGAAGAGGGGGTCAAATCCTTCTCAGTGAGCTTCTCCCAGACGGGCTCGATGACACAGGATATCGTCTCCTCCAATGTCATCAAGAAGCTCTCGCGCTACTACGCCGACCAGTTCGGACACACCGATGCGACGATCAACCTCGTCTACCACCAGTGGATGGGCGCCTTCCCGTACAACAAAGAGTACTCCGACTCGCTCATCAACACCTCTACTGTCATCGCAGCGATGGTGGGAGCGGATAAGATCATCACCAAGACACGAAACGAAGCCTTCGGTATCCCGACCAAAGAGGCGAATGCTATGGCGGTGGCGAACGTCAAGTACACCCTCGGTATGCTCAAAGGCATCCCAAAGGTGAGCGACCCGGAAGAGGAGGAGAACCTCGAATGCGAAGTCCACGAGATACTCGAAGCGGTCTTCAACGACGGTGCGGACACCCTCTGGCGCAAGGTTTTCAACGCGATCAAGAAAGGGCACATCGAGATACCGTTCTCGCCGCATATCATCAACGCCAACAAGGTGATCACCATCCGCGACAAGGACAGCAATATCCGCATCCTCAAACGCGGCAACCTCCCGATCTCGGACAAAAGCTACGCCTTCGAGAAGTCCAAGATCGACCTCCCCGAGGGGAGCAGGGTGGTCGATAAGATCATTAGTGATATTGGGATAATGTTGTAGGGAGATCGTCTTTTACAATATGGCAGGTATTGTTAACGTATATAGTCATGGCACTTTCCCTAGAGTTGTATTCTGCTCTCGTGAATTTGTCAGCATCTCCATGATAATCTCATAGTTCTTATCTTGTTTACAGTACCTAAAGAGCCCAGTTACAGTATTGAATCCATATTCATCCATAAGGTAAGGATCGGCTCCATGGTCAAGAAGGAGTTTGACCAATTTTGGATTTCTACACCCTTTAGTAGCGAGGGTAAGAGGAGTTTCTCGCATCTGGTAGCGATAGTTGATATCTACACCGTATTTGATAAAGACCTCAGCAATCTCATAGCCCCAATCCCATTGTATAAGACCTTCTCCAAAGGGAGTAACGCGTTTATTTTCATCAAGAGCATACATATCGGCACCATTTTGAATCAGTAGTTCAGCAGATAAATAATTGCCTCTCCATACAGCATAGAAGAGAAGTTCATTCTTTTTCTTTTGGTCGATACCGGTTTGAAGTGTTTGATTAACATCGGCATATTCTTTTTTGAAAATCTCATATCTATCTCGTTTATTTCGTTTTTTCGATTCGATTTTTTTGAGTCTCTTCTCCTCTTCAAGTTTTTTCTTTTTGAGTACATATTGCTCATCTTTAATTCTTTTGAGTTCCATAAAATACGAAGGGTACTTCTCTTGTATCTCTTTAAGCCAGAGACCTGAATAACCATGGGCAAAATATCGTTGCAAAAAGAGATCATACATTTTATCTATCGAGAGATGTTTTTGACAAACTTCTTTGTCACTATCCTGAATGATCTCATCGGATGTTCTGTCGATGATATTGAAATTGAAGGTTTTTTCATACTCTTGAAGTTTGGCGATATTCATTAGAAAATTTTTGTGAGAGTATTGCTCCGAAAAGATCGTTTGAAGCGCTGAACCTTTGTAATCATAAAGTGTACCGTTGAGCTCATTATCCATATAGCTTTGTGTCTCGATACACTTGAGTGCCAAACCGTATTTGACCCTCGCTTCGAAGAGTCCATATCTATCATTGGCTGAGATGAATTCTTTGAGTTTGTCGATGAGCTCAGAATAATAGTATCGTATGATTGGTGTTGTATTGAGATGTTGTGAAGCATCTGGTTTTTCACCGATGGTACCCTCTATCTTTTCACTATGAGTATCATAAATGATCTTATCTATCATCCAATTTTTATCTTTTTTCATAATGAAGACGATCACTTGTTTGTTCTGATCATAGGGGGTGAGGTTGGCAACTACTTTGGCTCTGTTGTGACCTAAGCGAATATGATAGTGGTATTGACCGTGAATCTTTGAAGAGAGGATTTTTTCAAGCTTTTTTGCCTCTTTCTTTGAGATCGTCAAAGTATCATAGTGGGGAGTTTTCCACCATGGATGCAAGAGGGCATCCATAGTATGTGTAATGATCTCTTGTATTGCATAATAATCCTTTGCCACTATATTTTTAAGTACATAGATACCTTTGATCTCCTTGTAGACGACAAATACCGTATCGGATGCTCTGTCATACACGGCCATCTCGGGTGTATAGGGAACCTTGTATGGATGGAATATCTCAGAACGATGGAGATTTGCAAGTCTGAGTTCTTTCTTATTTGGATCGATCCATACGGTAACATCCGATGGTTGTCGGATATTTTTTTGGATATCTTTGAGTTGGAGCCGATCAAATGTTTCATCAGCTCTATAAATAAAATCGCGAGGGGTCTTTTCGTATTTGGTGCGGTACTTCTGAGTGAGCTCTTCACTATATTGATAATTTGGCTGATTCGTTGGATTTTCATGTTTTATTTCTTTATAAACAACCAGTGTGGAAAGAGATTGATTTTGGTCGACGACAAGGATATCTTTATCCAAAGTTATAAATGTAGCAGCATTGTTTAGATGATCAATATAAACTTTAGGCATTTCACTATCTGTTTTGATATCGAGATCATACTTTAAGTGTATTGAGTCAAACTTTCTGTTTGATAGGTTGGATGCCATATAGACCGTATTGTTGTCATCAAGGAAATTTGGGTAGTTACCATTGAGTGAATTATGTAAAAACATGACATTTATATTGTTTGTCTCAGGTATAGTGTCGTTGCCTTCATATCTACCATATCGATAAGGTTCTTCGAAATAGTGATTGATAGAAGGGGTATGTTTATCAACATAGTTTCTTTTGGCATTGGTCATATAAGTAGCTAACATAACAGCCAGAGTAAAATATATTAACTCAGTTGTATTGATAAACAATCTTAATATTAGTAGTATAATCAGGATGGGGATTGAAAGAGCAAAAAGCCATTCACTTATAGTGATCTCGGCAGCCCATCCCGACTCGGCGAAAACAAAAACAGAAAGAAATAACAACAGCCCGATGATTCTACGAATATTCATATATGCTCCGAAAGTTGTGTCGGGATAAACTCCCCAAAACTTATCTCATACTAGCATAAAAAAATCACAGTGCAAAGCCTTTTCAAATAATTCATCACTAAAGTTCCTTTTTAGGGAATATGTCCTATACTCACTTTCATGAATGTCATTAGTAAAAGAACGCTTGTAGAGTTTTATACCCAGTACCCGCAAGCCAAGACAGCTTTGGAAGTATGGCATGCCGATGCCAGGAAAGCGCAGTGGGAGACTCCCGAAGATATCAAGAGAGTTTACTCTACGGCTTCTTTTCTCAAAGACAACAGAGTAGTTTTCAATATCAAAGGCAATGACTACCGCCTGATCGTCCATATAGATTATAAACGAAAGATAGTCAGGGTCAAGTTCGTAGGCACGCACAGCCAGTATGACAGGATAGATGCAGAGGAGATATAAGATGGATATTCGACCTATACACACAGAAGCAGATTATGACAGAGCCCTTGAGAGGGTCGATGAGCTCATGGAGCTCGATCCTGAGCTTGGTACGGTGGAGAGCGATGAGCTAGAGATCTTGGCGCTGCTCGTCGAGAAGTACGAAGAACAGCATTGGGCTATCAGCGAACCCGATCCGATCGAGGCGATCAAGGTGCGTATGGAGCAGATGCACCTCAAACAAAAAGACCTCGTCCCCTATATCGGCAACAAGAGCAAGGTATCGGAAGTGCTCAACAGGAAAGTGGGGCTATCGCTCTCGATGATCTACAACCTCGCACAGGGACTCCATATCCCGCTGGAAGTGTTGGTACAGCCTTCGCAAAAAACGGCTGTATAGTCTCACTTCAACCCAAAAAGCCACATAAAGAAGTCGTCGATCTGGTTATCGATGAACGATCCGGAGCTGCCCCCGGTCGGGAATCGGGGTGAGAAGCTCTGGAACTTCTCGGCTTTGACTATGCCGCCAGCACCCTTCCACTCGAAGAGCTGCTGCAGCTCCCCGCCGTCGAGCCACACGCCGTGCTCGCGGCACCTGTCGATCACCACGCCGCTTACCGCGCGGTAGTTCATCTGCTGCATCATGTTCTTGCAGACAGGGCAGTGGATATAGAACCTTTTGCGCGTCTGCCTCTCATGGCGCGGATTGTCGAGGACGAAGCGCAGGAGTTTGGGGTCAATATGGTTGATCTGCTTGTGTTTGGCATCGATGGCCGTATCGAGATCGTGCTGGGAGAGGAAGATCCCGTCGCACTTCCCGCAGTGGTGTATCACCACCCTTCCCCTCAGCCCCACATCCATGCGCTTGAGCTCTGTCTCCGTACATACGGGGCAGTTGACGGTGCTCTCCCCGGTGCCGACGACAGCATCGACATTCCGCATATTGATCGCATTTCTCTGGCCGCAGTAGCTGCACACCAGCCCGCTGACAGGGAGCGGCGCGCCGCAATAGGAGCAATTCATGGGGTACTTCCTTTTTCTTTGATCTCTTCGGTTATGATCTTCCTGAGCTGTTCGGTGAGGATATTGTCCTGCTCGGTTTTGGAATAGATCGTCACAAGATAGAGCGTATCGTCGGTCTTGTAGTAGGTGATGACCCTGAAACCCCCTCGTTTGCCTGTTGGGATGGAGGAGTTGGGTATACGGATTTTGAAGATATTCTCACCCAGATGGGTACCGAGCAGAGGATCATCGGAGAGTCTGGCGATGAGGGTCACAAGATCGCTTTTGATCCTGGGAAAATGTTTGCGAAGTTTTTTGACATCTTTGTCAAATCTGGGGATGGTATCGATCCTATAGTTCATCAAGAAGCTCTTGGACATTTCTTGAAGCGAGCTTGCCTTCCCGGATGAGAGCGAGTTCATCAAGACCCTCTTTGAAGTTGGCTATGATCTCTGTGTCGCTGTCATCGAGGGGTATCACCTCCACCCCGTCATTTTTGAAATGTTCAAGCAGCCATAAAACCTTCTGGGCAATCGACTCATCACGGAAATTCAGCGCTACCTGCATATCAAAACCTTTTTTGATCAATTATAGCATAATAATTCCCATATATTTCGACCTCTCCAAACGCAACCAAAACCATAAATTGGGTACAATATTATAATTTTGCAGAACACAGGAACAAATTGAATGAGCAGATTGTTGATCGATATAGGGAGTACCTACTTCAAGCTTGCCTACGATGAGAAGATAGAGCAGTATTTCAGGGATTTTGACAGGAGCATCCTGAGCGATCTCACCCATAAGTGCGGGGAGACCATCAGGAGGTTCGACAAGAAGGATATCTCCATATGCAGCTCTGCCAACGGCGGGCTCAGTACCCTCATCATCGGGCTCAGCAACTCGTTCAGTATCAAGTACGCGGTCAATATCGCCTTCAACTCCGGGATCAATATCATCGATACCGTCCACTACCCGAGGATCGCCGAGGCCGATATCCCATCGGAGGTGATCGATGTGGTGATCGTCGTCGGGGGGATCGACAGCAACAGCGGGATATTCGACCGGCGCCTGATCGACTACCTCGCACAGGTCAACTACCAGAACATCGTCTATGTGGGCAATGCGAACGACCGGGAGTTCCTCAAAGGATCGATCGACCACCTCGTCGTACTCGACAACATCATCACCGATGCGCTCCATATCCACGAAGAGCCGCTCAAGAACTACCTCACCGACCTCTACCAGGCCGACATCATGGGCAAGGAGGATATCAAGGAGCTCTACGCCCTCACTGAGAACCAGATATTCTCCACCCCCTATATCGTCAACCGCTCCCTGCCGTATATCAATCAGCGCCTCGATGTCGCCAACCCCTTCATCGTCGTCGATATCGGCGGGGCTACGACCGATATCCACTACAGCACCGACCTCGTGAACGACAATATCGTCTCTGACAGCGGCTACGACAGGCTCGTCTTCAAGAAGCTCGGCGTCTACAAGTCCCGCCCCTCGCTCGTCCATATCGCCAGACAGAACGAGTTCGTTTTCGAGCTGCTGGAGCATCTCAATGTCACCGAGAACATCCTCGAGGAGGAGAGCGAGAGCGCGACGCAGACATTGATGCTCCTCTCGATCTTCCTCGTCCTCTACAAGGTCTCCAGACACCACGCCCACTATATCGAGCTCAACCTCGAGCAGCTCAACTCCATCGTCCTCACTGGAGGTATCACCAAGGTGCTGACCCAGGAGCAGGTAGACGATATCGTCCTCTTCTTCTACAAGAAGATACTCCACTACCATACCGCTCCCACGATACTGCTCGACAGCAACTACGAGATATGGACCTACGGAGTAGAGACCGAATAAACCAAAGGAGAAACGATGTCACTCAATACGGTAAGAAACCTGCTGGAACTAGCCTGCAAGAACGAACCCGAAAAGGTCGGACTCATCGACAGTGATGTCCGCTACACTTTCGCCGCGCTCAAACGGGATGTCGACAAGATAGCCCATTACCTCGTCTCCCTCGACCTCCCGCGGGGCAGCCGCATCGGCATCTACTCCAACAAAAGCTACAACCAGGTGATCGCCATCCTCGCCGTCCTCTCGACCGGGCACCTCTTCGTCCCCATCACGAGGCTCCTCAAGAGCGAGCAGGTCAACTACATCATCAGGGACAGCGGCGCGAGCGTCATTATCACCGACTGTGCCAAGATCGAGAGCATCAAGGCGACCGACTTTACGGGCAAGATCATCTCCTACGAGCCCAGCGACGCCAGCGATGTCTCCTTCGAGGAGATATACAAGTTCTACAGCGGCAAGTACGAATGCATCACCTACGGCCACGACAACGCGGCGATCACCTACAGCTTCGGCTCGGAGGGGAATCCGCGCGGTATCGTGATAGACAACCGCGCGCTCGTCGACGGTGCGAGGATCGTCTCCAACTACCTCGATATCCGCAAGGATGATGTCCTCTCCGGCATCCTCTCGTTCAACCTCGACTACGGTCTCAACCAGATATTCGTCACCCTCTACCGCACGGCGACGCTGGTGATCCACCGTTTCCTCCTCCCCGGCGACTTCTTCACCCACCTGATCAACGACGCCGTCACCGTCCTCCCGCTGATGCCTATCCATATCACGCAGATGTTTGATGAAGACCTCCACCGCATCCCCAAGAGCGCCCACTTCAAGGCGCTCCGCACCATCACCTCCTCGGGGGGCAATATCACCTCGATGATGCTTGCCAATGTCAAGAAGTACTTCCCCGACGCGAAGTTCTACGCGATGCATGGCCTCACCGAAGCACTCCGCTCGAGCTACCTCTCCCCCGAACAGCTCGAAACACGCCCCAAGTCGATCGGCAAAGCGATCCCCGATGTCGAGCTCTATATCGTCAACAAAGAGGGGAATGGGTGCAAACCCTACGAGACGGGCGAACTGATCCACAGGGGTGCGTGCATCTACAAGGGGTACTGGAACGCCCCCGAAGAGACCGCCAAAAGATTCAAGTCGATCGCCATCCTCGAGAAGATCATCAAGCCCCAGGGGGAGCTCACCGATGAGATCGTCATCGCCAGCGGCGACTTCGTCTACAAGGACGAGGAGGGGTACCTCTACTTCGTTTCCCGCAAGGACGATATGATCAAGACGCGCGGCTACCGCGTCAGCCCCTACGAGATAGAGAGCGTTATCCGCGAGAATATCCCCGCCATCACAGCCAGCGCGGTCTTCTCGATCCCCAACGAAGAGATCGAAGAGGAGATCGTCCTCATCTACAGCGCCAGAAGCGAACTAGCGAAGAACGAAATACTCTTCGAGCTCAAAAAACACCTCCCCAACTACATGCTCCCCGAGCAGATAGAGTACAGACTCACGATGCCGCTCAAATCACTGCATGAAAAAGAGGTGGACAAAGAGGTACTGAGACGGGAGTTTATGGGGACTCTCTAGTCCCTATTTGAGATAGTAGAAGAGGTTGCCGTTGGCATACTTATCGACGGATTCCTGAGATGCAAGCTCCATAAAAATATCTTTCATATTCCCTTTTGCGAATCCCAGCTCTTTGATGATATTTTTGATCTCAAAGAGCAGAGTACTGTTGCGCAGTCTCGCTTCATCTGCATCGGTCGGAACACAGACGATGATGACATAGTTCTCGGGGCTTTCGGGCGTGTAGCCCATCTGGTTGAGCGAGGAGGGTGTGATACCGTACTTTTCCCGCATATGTGTTTCGATAGCAGGGAAAAGGGTGTTGAAGATCGACACCGCTACCCTCTGATCTCCAGGAAGTTCTTGGTGGAGATGGCATCCCACGGGGCGTTGATCCTGTTGAACTTTTCGTAGCTCTCATAGACCCGCTTGAAGTCCGCGCTGTTGGCGGATTCGGTTGCGATCACCTCGGCGAGAGCCTTTTTGGCCGCGTCGAAAAATTCGGGCGGAAAGGTCTTGATCTCGACATTCTTCGGGAGGTCGCGCAGCGCCTCGGCATTCCTGATCCTGAACTCATAGAGCATATTGCTCGTCATTTCGTCGCTTGCGGCCGTGATGATCGCCTGGTGCTCTTTGGAGAGCTTCTCCCAGCGCTGTTTGTTGAGGGTGATCTCGAGGATGGAGCCGGGCTCGTGCCAGCCTGTGTAGTAGTAGTTGGCCGCTTTGTCAAAGCCCATCATCTTGTCGAGGTACGGCCCCACCCACTCGGTCGCGTCGATCGTGCCGCGGTCGAGCGCGGTGAATATCTCCCCGGCGGGGAGCAGTACCGGGTTGACTCCCAGTCGCTGCATCACCTCGCCGCCGAGTCCGGGGATACGCATCTTGAGCCCTTTGAGGTCTTCGAGGCTTTTGATCTCCTTTTTGAACCACCCGCCCATCTGGGGACCCGTGGTGCCGCCGATGATGGGGTAGAGGTTGAATTTGGCGTAGAGCTCGCGCCAGAGCTCATAGCCGCCGCCGTACTTGATCCATGTGATCATCTCCTCGCTGGTGAATCCCAGCGGCATACCTCCGAAGATCGAGAAGGCGGAGTTCTTCCCCTTCCAGTAGTAGACCCCCGAGTGGAACATATCGATCTGTGCGGCGGAAGTGGCGTCGAAGACCTGGAGGGCGGGGACGAGGATATTCTTGGGGTAGACTTTGATCTCGAGAGAGCCGCCGCTGAGCTCACCGCATCTGGCGGCGAAACTGTCGACACCTGTCCCCATGATGGGGAAGTGGGCAGGCCACGAGGTAGCGAGCTTGAGCTTGACCTTTTTGCCTTTGTTGACATTGACGCTTTTTCCCTCTTCGGCTCTCTGGCAGCCGCTTACGATCGCTGCGCCGGCTGTGAGGGTGGCAGCGGTAAGGAACTCTCTTCGTTTCATATAAAATCTCCTCATGGTTTTTATATTATTTGGTTAGGTCACATACATATTGGTATTTGCTCATACCTGGAACAAATGGTGGGTTGGCAAACCCACCCATGCATTTATTTACTGCATATCCCTCTTACTGGTACATCATCGCGATAACGGCGTAGGCGGCGAAGAACATGAGGTGGGAGACCCCCTCGAAGTAGTTGGTCTCGCCGTCGTCGGTTGTCTTCCAGGCGAGGACGATGGTAAGGATCAGCGCGCCGATCTGGAAAGCGTTGAAGTCAAGGGTGAGCCTGATGCCGTTGAGGTACGAAAGCGCCATCAGGAGCGGTACGGTCATCAGGATAGAGACCGTCGAGGCGCCCATTGCGATATTGACGACGCGCTGCATCTGGTCGTTCTTGGCGGCTTTGATGGCGGTGAGTATCTCAGGTGAAACGGCGATGATAGCGATCACCAGACCTGCAAGTCCTGTCGAGAGGCCGAGCTCCTTGGCGATCTTGATCCCGTCGTTGGCGAATATCTCCGAGAGGACACCGATAAAGAAAATAAAGAGGAAGATCATCAGCAGGTTGCTGAAATTGCCCAGGCGGTCGAAGATATAGTCGTCCTCGTCCTCATCCTCATCATTCTCGCCTCTGTGCTTCTTGAGGAAGAATATCCTGCTTTTCGCCGAGGTCTTGAAGAAGTGCTGGTGGGTCTTGGTCTGGAAGATAAAGATCGCGATATAAAATATGAACAAGATCACTGCGATCATCACCGAAGCCTGGAAAAGATCCCCTTTGATCCCGTCGCCGAAATTGATAACGCTGGGTACGAGGAGCGCGGAGGTGGAGACGAGGAGGATCGTGGTGTAGGTGCGGGAGGTGTCTTCGTTGTGCTCCTGCTCCGAGTAGCTGAGCCCCCCGATGAAGACGGCGATCCCGAGCAGGACGTTCATATCGACGATCACGGCGGAGATGATACCCCCTTTGACGGTCTCAAGAGCCTCAGGTGAGTGTGTCGATTCGAGGATGATCATGAAAAGGAGGATGATCTCCACGGCAACGGCAGAGAATGTGAGGACAAAGCTTGCATAGGGTTCTTCAAGACGCTGCGAAAGTATCTCAGCGATCTCGGCTACGGTGATGGAGAAAGCTCCAATGGCAAGTGCGGCCATACCTGCTGCGAAGTACGGCATGGATGCGCCGTGAAACAGAATAGCGGCAAGTCCGAAAAGCATACCGAAGAAAATGTCCAGATAGTTATTGAGAAGGTGGGTAAGATCAAAGTTGCGCTTTATACGCCTCGAGGGAGGATTCGAATCCAATTACATACTCCTGATGAATTTTCAAATAGGGTTTGAATTTAATATTTAAATAGTAACATAAGAAGCTTAATAAGTGTTAATCGGGAGAGGAGATAGTTTGGAGTGTCTGGTATGTGGATACAAAGGTAAAAGATTTGAGGACTCCAAAGGGGGGATCGGGTATTTTTACTGTGAACAATGTAATACTGTAATGAAAGAGAAAGAGGGGTTTCTGGATCTCGAGGCCCAGAAAATGCGATACGACCTCCATGAGAACAGTGACGACAACGAGGAGTATCGGGGATATTTCGAGCGAATCGTCGAGTTTGTCCTCCCCTATGTGGATGCGAAGAACGCGCTCGACTTCGGCTGCGGGGCGAGCAATCTGCTGGCAAAGGTACTGGATTCAAAAGGGATGACATGCGACTCCTATGACCCCATCTACCATCCGGGTACGCCATACAGGGACAAACGGTATGACATGATCATCTCGATCGAAGTGTTCGAGCATCTCCATGATCCCCGGGCTGTATTGGACGAACTCTCATCTCTGCTGGGCAGCGGTGGCTACCTGGTCATCGGGACTGCGTTCATCCCCAAAAGCCTTGATTCATTTTTGAGATGGTATTACAGGCTCGATCCGACCCATATCGTATTTTTCTCACTGCGCTCGTTTGAAGTATTGGCAGAGGATTTCGGATTTGAGCTTACTGCCCATAACGGCAAGAATCTTTTGGTGTTACAAAAGAGATGAAAAGTGTTTCCGGCAAGAATACAGGAACCGTAGGCTTTAGCCACGCCGGGAAGAAGCCGGCAATACAAGGAAATCTTCTTTTCGGGACTGAAGTTGTCAGTTCCTGATTAGAAATTGTATGGTGATTCTTGGGGTAAAAAAGGAGGATTTCCCGCTCCAGAGAGCAGGAAGAGAGGATAGCGGGAAGATCAGATCTTCTCAGCCATCTTGACATCGTAAAGGATATCATCCATTGGATGTCTGTACATTGGCATAGCAAGTCTCTTCTCATCGAGGATGTGACCGATGAAACCGATGCTTCTACCGACGATGAAGAATGCGTTGAGGGTACCGCTTGAGATGAACTCGTTGATCTCCTCTTCGCTGTAGCCGAGAGCTCTCCACATATCGACCATAAGGATACCGATAGTACCGTCGACATTGAGGATGAGGTTCTCTTTCTTGCTTGTCGTAAGCGCCTCTACCGTTCTTGCATAGTCAAGAAGCGGCGTTGCGGGGAAACACTCGGCTGCATAGTCCATGAGACCCTTGACACGGAGGTCAGGGTTCTTGAGCGACTTGATCCTGTGACCGATACCAGGGATCGGGATACCGAGTTTTTTCATGTGGTTGAGGAACTCAGCCGGAGTGAGTCCGTTGTCATCCGCATATTTGAAGTGCTCAGCCGCACCGTCGATCGCACCGCCGAATCTTGGTCCGATAGTGAGGAGACCTGTTACGAGCGCTTCGACTACCGATTTACCGGCTCTTGCAGTGACCTTCGCGTTGTGTGCACCAGATACCGCAGGACCGTGGTCTGCAACAGTCTTGATAACAGTCTCGATGAAGTCTGTAGCCCATTTCGGATACTGTTTCTTGAACCAGAGGAGCGATACGACATCGCCGATCCCTTTGCCGGTGCTTGGAAGAGCTACCGAGCTGATCGGGAAGCCTGCGTAAGTCGCCTCGTCGCCTCTGTCATCAGAGATCGTACAGATGAACTGCTTGCTTCTTCTTACCTTCGGTACAGTGTTCATCTCTGGCTCAGCGATCTCACCGATCACGCCCTCAGCCTTGAGCTTGCCGTATACTTCAGCGATCTTCGCAGGAAGGTCGTTGAACGTCTCAGGTACATAGATGCCTGCTTCTGCCATCGCTTTGTTCTTCGCTTCGGCAGTCTCTCTCTCAGCGTTCGCAGAAGCGCCTGCGTGACCGAACTGTACGCCGCTGCTGTAGTGCTTGGCGATCGTACCGATACACCATGCGATGATCGGCTTGGTGATCTGACCTGATTTGACCGCTTCGATCACTTTGTACTCTTCAGTACCGCCGACCTCACCGAGGAGGATCATGTACTTCACATCAGGGTTGTCCTGCATTCGCAGCAGGTTGTCGATGAATACCGAACCGACGAATCTGTCACCGCCGATCGCAACACCCTCTGCGATACCGTCAGCGTTGATAGCGATGATGTTCGAAAGCTCGTTGAAGAGACCGCCCGATCTTGTGACGAGACCGCAGCTGCCTGATCTGTGGAGCTTCGAGTTGACGATATTCTCGATAGTACCGCCGACATTCGCGATCTTGAACGCACCCGGGCTGATACCGCCGACCGTAGCCGGTCCGATGACGATGACGCCTGCGTCTCTCGCAGCCTGGTTCATCTTGCGCGCAAGTCTCTCAGGGATACCTTCAGCCGTGATCATGATCACTCTGAAACCGCCAATCTCAAGTGCTTCAGTCGTAACATCGTACGCTGTTCTGAGCGATGCGAAGTTGAGAAGGACATCCGCGTTCGGATGTGCTGCTTTCGCTTCAGCCGTATTCTTGTAGAGTGGTACCATGATCTCATCTGGACCCCAGAAGAACTTCTGGAATTTCGAATCGGCAGTCGGAGCTACGATAGCTGCAACTGATGGAGTCGCTCTTTTGATAGTGTAGTCGTAGTCAAGCATTCTTTGGATTGCGCTAGCGTTGTTGTTCCAGAAAATTGCCTGTGTATCTTTTGTAAATAGTTGTGCCATCTTCTCTCCTTATGCCTCTACTGCCATTCTGACGATGTCAGTTACATGTGTCTCAGGTCCGTATACATCGATCCATAGACCGAGTCTGTCCGCAGCCTCTTTGATATCTTTAAGACCTTTTTCGTAGTTTGGTCCGCCTCTTCTTACATAGATCTTAACACCTACATTTTTCATCTTCTCAGCGTAGTTTTCGAACGCCTGGATGATACCTGTGAATGTTGCCGCAACATCGGTGAAGTTCGCGATAGCGCCGCCGATGATAAGGATCTTCTCTCTACCCTGTGCATCTTTCTCTCTTGTCATAAGGTCAAGGAGTGTCTCTGCGTAGAATTTCGTCTCACCGGTGGTCGGTCCACCAGAGTATTCACCGTAGTTCGCGAGGTCTTCGATACCCGCAAGGTCAGCGATCGTATCGGCGTATACAACTGAAGCACCACCACCGGCGACCATCGTCCAGATTCTCGCATCCGGTTTGAGGAGCGTGAGCTTGAGTGAAGCGCCTGTCTTGGAGTCAGCCTCTTCGATAGCGAGAACTTCCGGTGACTTCTCTTCCATACCAAACGCTGTAGGATACTCTACATCGCCCCATGCTTCAGCCATGAGGAATCCGGCAGTATCGTCAAGCTTGGCAACCATGTCGAGAAGCTCGATCTTGCTCCCCTGCATGACGAACGGGTTGATCTCCAGGTATGCGAAGTTGAGCTCTCTGTACGCTTTGAAGAAACCGATAGCGAACTCTGCGAAAGCAGCCTTGTCTTTCTCAGCTACATCGGCAGGGACATTCGCTTTGATCTTCGCAGCGATCTCATCTTCGCTCTCGGTGATCTTGAAAGATACTTCGGTCACTTTGTCCCAGTTCTCTTCTACTTCCATACCACCCTCGGCAGACATATAGAGGACATCATCGTCACCGACGACGGTCGCAGAGATGTAGTACTCTTCAGCCTGCTCGTGCGGAGTGAACGGCTCGACGATGAAGTGTGTAAGGTAGTCTACAGAAGCGTTGCCTGTCGGTGTGTCGCCTTCGAATGCGAAGAAGACTTCCTGCTTGCTGCTTGATTTCTCATCGATCCAGCTGGCTGCTTTGTCGAGTTTGACATCGCCCGGCTTGGCATCTCTGAAAAGTACCAGACCGTTCTTTCCTCTTTTACCGAAAAGCATGTCCGGTTTTGCAACAAGTGTCTTCTCGTTCAGCCATGCCTTCTCTGTCGCAGCTTCCTTAAGCTCTGATCCGTTTTGGACCAATACTGTTTCGTAAGCATAAGTAAAGTTCGGAAAGTACTTATCCCAATGCTTAGCCAAAATCGACTTCGCGTCGTATTCTCTAATCGCCTTTTGAGCCATTGAGTTCTCCTTTAATTTAATGAGTTATCGCATAGTACCATTAGAAAGTTTGAACTTTTCTATAAGTAACAGATAATCATGCGAAGAAAAAGAAATTGTGTATTTTGGAAACAGAAATAGGCCATGAAGGGGTCGTCATGGCAATAACGTACATGATTTGATACCATAGAATCTTAACTGGTAGGACAATTTGGTGCTATTTGTATCAAAACACTCCACATTCTGGTTTTTCAGCTCATTGGCGATCCAGTATGGCTGATAGAGTCTGTAGGCAAAGTGGTGGCTCGGTTTATCGAGGAAAGGGAAAAGAGATGCATGGAGTATGATGACCGAGGAGATCAGCATCATCGATCCGAGTACCGTGAGGAGTCCTGTCCTGTAGGATTTCCTGAACTGGGGCAGTCTGACCCTGTAGGAGCGGTTGAAGGTATCAAGCATCAGGACGATGGCTACGATGACATAGGGGGCAAAGTCGGTCAGCGATACCTTCTGACGTATCGAGAGGATCAGCGAAGCGACGAGAGCGACGAACGAGATATACCAGAGGATGTTCTTGGGCTCGCGCAAAAATATACGGTAGAGGGTATAGAAAAAATAGAGAAAAAGCAGCGGCGAGAAGAGGATGCCGTAGAGTCCGAAGATATCGGCAAAGTGTCCGGCAGGCTTCCCGCCGATCTCGATGCCGGGTGAGAAGGCGATACAGAGGAGCACGAACACCCCTGAGATGAGCGAGAGCTTCTGCTCACTGTTGATCAGAGCGTAGAGGAAGACGGAGATCATGAAGATGATCGCCGCATCATGTATCACGAATAGTAGCACCATTACCGCTATCTGTACCAAAAATTCACCTCTTTCGTATGCAAGAAGGAAGAGAAGTACCAAAGGTATTACAATAGTGGACACATTGGCGAGTACCCAGCCCGTGATCATCCCCGGCAGCATCAGCAGAATGATCGTAGCAAGGTACCTGTCACGTTCACGGTGGAGATATATCTTCGAGACCAGGTAGTAGAGATAGATCGTCGCGAACATAAACGGGAGGAGAAAGAGCCGGATGGAGAAAAAATCGTTGATCCCAAGATAGGTACGGAGATCGTAACCCTGGTGCATCAGCAGACCCATTACTCCATGATCTATATAGAAGAGCTTCGCCTCATGCGGGCTGATGGGGGTGGTGTAGGTGAGATAGATGATGATCGGCACATAGAGTGCCAGGAAGAGGAGGAAGTCCCTGCGGCTCATCAAATCAGAGCTTGAGGAAGTTGTCAATCATCTCGTGACCGTACTCGCTCATGATCGATTCGGGGTGGAACTGGACGCCGTAGATAGGTCTGTCCTTGATCTGGAGCGCCATGATCTCGGCATCATCGACACTGTGGGCTGTCGGGATGATAGTATCGGGGAGCTCATCCTTCTGGACGATCAGCGAGTGGTAGCGGGTCGCACGGAACTCTTCGGGGAGACCGTTGAAGATCGGGGAGGCGCCGTCGACATGCACCTGCGAGGTCTTGCCGTGCATCATGTTCTTCGCACGCACTACTTTGCCGCCGTATGCCTGGGCGATGCTCTGGTGCCCCAGGCAGATACCGAATATCGGCGTGGTATCGCCGAACTCGCGGATCACATCGAGGGTCACTCCGGCGTCGTCCGGGGTGGCAGGGCCGGGGGAGAGGATGATCTTCTCGGGGTTGAGCGCCCTGATCTCGTCGATAGTGAGCTCGTCGTTGCGGATCACTTTGAGGTCGGCTCCGAGCTCTTTGCAGTACTGTACGATGTTGTAGGTGAAACTGTCATAGTTGTCTATCATCAGGATCATGGCTTTTCCCTTGTGTGTTACTCGTTTCTATTTTTCAAAAATGCTATTATATCAAAAATCTCTTCGTTACAGCGGGAGAATTCATACATGGCACGGTATTTCAACTTGAATCTCAAGTTTAAAAAGGCTAAGAGCATAGAGCTTAGAGCATAAAGCAAATGATAGAATTCGTACATATTTAAAGCTCTTGGCTCTGAGCTCTGAGTTCTTTGCCAATACGAAGACTTAACTTGAATCACCGTGCATATAAGGCTTTGGGAGGATGGGATGAGAAGGATATACGCAGCACGCTACACCGATCGTCACGGCACCGTAGAGACCACGATCTCCAGTGACGGGTGTACGCTCACTATGCAGATAGAGGATACGGTTTTTGAAGGGGAGGACTTTGACTCGCTCATGCCTGTCGGCGGCACTTGCAGCGGGCGGTTCTCCCTCCACGGCGGGGCATTGTGCGGCTGCACCATCGAGACGGAGATACCGCTCACTGTATCGACCCCGGAGGGCGATACTAGAGGGAAGGTGTCGATGGTACTCGAGCTAGGTGAGGGAGCTGCGAACGGTGGTCTGTCGGTTGAAAAGCTCCGGCTTGTTTTGGAGTACGACCGTTTGCGAATCGGCAGCAGAGGGGAGCATGGGTGGTTTGAAGATGCCCTGATGGATATCGGGGCGCAGCTCCCGGAGGGGACATTCATCAGGTCGTGCTTCAACTGCCGGTATGCCGACTACAGTCCGTACGGTCACGGACTTTACGGCGATATGCTGTGTTTTGCGAACATCCGCGAGGAGTATCTCGCCGTCGTGACCAAGGATGATTTCTGGGGGATCGCCGACCGGTATGAGAGGCGCGTGCAGGAGACCTTTCTGTGCGAAGCGTTCGAACGGCGCGAGGCCGGATGCGGCTACAGGGGATGAAACGGGGTGGCCACAACGAAAAGAGTGTAAAATATACAACCGATCATACAATTTCATCCCAAAGGAACCCTATGCGATACTACTACGACTACAATGAATTCCTCAGCGACCTCAAAAAGCTAGTGGCGATGATCGACTGGGAGTTCGATACCATCGTCCCCATAGCCCGCGGCGGTCTCTCTATGGCGCACCTCATGGGCGAGCACTACGATATCCGCGATGTCTACGCGATCAATACCATCGGCTACGAGGACGACAAAAAGCTCGAACACACGAAGCTCTTCAATATCCCCGACCTCTCACACCGCAAGAGGGTGCTGATCGTCGACGATATCTCCGATACCGGCGATACCCTCGTGCTGGTGACACAGGAGCTGGGCGAACGATACCCCGGCGTAGAGTTCAGAACCGCTACGATCTACTACAAGGAGAGCTCGCTCTTCAAACCAGACTGGTATGTGCGCGAAGCCAAGGAGTGGATCGATTTCTTCTGGACGGTGGATCTCAAGGGGTGAATATCCTCTGTTGATCAGCGGACAAAGGAACACTCCTTGTATGCCGCGATCATATCACAACAAAGAAAATGGAGCAAGGTATGAACCAAAAAGAGGACTTACAGGCGATCCTGGCACAGCAGCAGAGTGAAGCGAACGACCATGCGGTCTATCTCGCACTCTCCCTGGTATCCGGGGATGCCGCAAATCGGGGTGTACTCGAGAAGATAGCTGCCGAAGAGCAGTCGCACTACACCTTTCTGCACGGTGTCACAGGGGTGGAGCTCTCCGCGAACCGCTGGATCGTATGGATCTATGTGTGGATGGCACGATTGATGGGGGTCTCCTTCGCCCTCCGGCTGATGGAGCGGCGCGAGGACGGTTCACGGGACTTTTATATGAAGTTGTCGGCACAATACCCTGAAGCGATCCGTATCTACAATGAAGAGGCGGAGCACGAGTCGCAGCTGATCGGTATGCTCAACGACAGGAAACTGGCCTATGCCGGGGCTATCGTCCTGGGGATGAATGATGCCCTCGTGGAGCTGACCGGTACTCTCAGCGGCATCGCCCTGGCATTTGACAAGAGTATCGCCGTGGGTATCACGGGGCTGATCATGGGGATCGCTGCCTCGCTCTCGATGGCAGGCTCTGCCTATCTCGAATCTCGTGAGAACACCACGGATGAGATATCCCCGGTCACCTATGCCCTCTACACGGGTATCTCGTATATAGTGACGACGATCCTGCTGGTCTTTCCGTTCTTTGTCTTTGACAATATCGTCGAGGCGACGGTACTGATGCTGGTCATGGCGCTGGTCAGTATCCTCTCGTACAGCTTTTACATCTCGGTGGCGAAGGAGCTGTCGTTCAGAAAGAGGGTAGCGGAGATGTCCTTCATCACTTTCGGCGTGGCGATCATCTCTTTCGGCATCGGCTATACGGTCAAGCATGTCTGGGGTATAGATATCGTCTGAGGATCATGCTGTTTGGTCATATTCCCGGTGACTGTATTTTCATTCGGGACTCTAAACTTATCAAGCTAAAATAAGTTTCCAGAATCAAACACAACAAGGGTCTGTGATATGAGATATTCTATAGTTTTTGTCTTCTTTTTGATACTGCATGGGTGCGGCAGTTCCTCTTCCGGAGAAACGGCGGCACAAACCATCCAACAGGGTGAGCTCCTTTTTGAGATCGACGGTACGACGCTCAAGAAGATGCTCGCAGCACAGGGGTATCCGGTCGACGAGTACGAAGTATATGGCTACCAGGCGTATAAGATACCGTATGTCACCACCGATGAGCGCGGGGATGAGGTCAATGTCTCGGGGCTTTTGGTACTGCCTACAGGGGTGAACAGCCAGATCGAGGAGGAGGGGCTTGCGATGGTCAGTTACGGTCATGGTACGATCACTTCCAATTGGAATGCACCGACTCTTCTCTCACAGGATCATGTGCCGATTGATTCGGCAGTGATCTTCACCTCTTTGGGGGGATTTGCTACTTTGGAAGCCGACTATATAGGGTATGGTGATTCTCTGGGCACCTATCATCCCTATGTCATGCAGAAATCCCTTGCGAACTGTTCCGTGGACTTCATCACTGCGGTAAGATCGTTTGCCCAGGTCAACGGGATCAAGCTCAGCGGCAAACTATTCGTGACGGGGTACAGTGAGGGAGGGTATACGGCGATGAGCACGCTGAAACGACTTGAAGAACAAAACATTGCCGTGACGGCAGCTGCCCCGATAGCAGGCCCGTATAATCTCAATACCATGGCGGATATCCTGATGGGTATTGAGAGCTTTGAGGGGTTGAGTGACTATGCCAGGGTTTATGCACTTTTGACATCCAATGCCTATAGCAAAAGCTATGATCAGAATCTCGATGATTTCATCGATACAGATGCGATCAACTACACCGAGTACGACTCGAACGGAACACCTATTCTGATCAATGTCGAAGTAGATGACCTGCTGGACGGTACAGCTAATATAGATGATGTTTTGTCGGCATTGCCCGCAAATATGACCGGAGAAAACGGTCTGATCAGATCAAGTTTCATAGAAGCGTATCGAAACGATCCTGAACACTGGTTCAGGATGGCACTGGGGGATAATAATGTCGATGACTGGAATCCCAAGACCCCCATGCGACTGGTGCATTGTCAGGGAGATGACCAGGTGCCCTATACGATCGCCCAACAGACCTATGCCAATCTCGCCGGTAATGGAGCAAATGATATCCTGTTGATCTCACCCGACAGTGAAGCAGGTCAAACATGGAGCCATATCGAATGTTACTATCCGTCGCTCCAGTTCGTTGCCCAATGGTTTGTCCAGGAACGAGATAAATAGTCTCCGAAATAACATGCCAAAAAAAGGGAAAATCAGCAGATGACTACAGTAGTAATGTTCTTTATTTTGCCGATAGGCATTATCGTCTATTTCTGGGATAGGAAGAACTATGCAGGGATCATCCGTCAGTTCAGCGAGCACATTGTCCAGATAACGAACCTGCCGTATGAGAACTCACAGAAGCTCGATACGATCGAAATGATGTTCCATAAGAATAATTATGCGACGGTCGATCGGAGCGAAACGACTCTCGTCGTAGAGAAAAAACATTTCAATCTGGGCGTACCCTTCATCTTTTTCGGACTGCTCGCGTATCTCGGGCTGGTACTCTACCTGGTCTACTTCTACTATCTCCTGAAGCCCCGCAGACTTAAGATAGATATCGGGAAAGAACCCTTCCTGTCCGAAGGGAAGCGGGGGAGATTCTTCGATGATCTCTAGCGAGTGAGAAGAGGGAGAGTCCCTTACTCGTTCGCCTTTTTGATCTCGGTGAACCATTGGATCGCCAGCGGGTAGGCGAGCTCCGCACACTCCAGGCTGTGGTCGCTGCCATGCATCGTGACGAGCTCCACATCGGTCGCGCCGTTGGCTATGAAGTTGTCGTATGCCTCCTGGGCGAAGAGGAACGGGATGATCGGGTCTTCGTCGCAGTGGTAGATACGCATCTTGCTTTTGGGTGTCCAGTTGTGGATACTGTTCTCCACGAGCGTCGCTTTGAACGGATCGCCCGGGTCGGTGAAGTAGCCGCTGATCTGCGCTGCGGTAAAGAGCTCCTGGGTATTGTATGTCAGGTGGGTATCGATCTCTGCCCTCGTGAGCGAACCGTCAAAAAGTGTCGGCAGCGCGGCGAGATAATCAGCGCTGATGATCTGGTCGGCGCTGAGCTTACCGTCATAGTACAGCGAGTATGAGTAGGCGAGGAAAGCCGGGAAAGAGGGGACGGCCATCGTCTCGCTGCCGAGTATCCCCTGCGCCATCAGATCGATGTCGTAGGGGGCTTCCATCGGTGCGGCTGCCATCACTTTGAGCGTATCGCTGTAGTGCTCCTCGATCTCCTTGAGGGTCGCCATGGTCACATATCCCCCTTCGCTGTAGCCCGAGAGGAAGAGCTGTCCGTTGACAGGGATGGAATTGGCTTCGGCGAACTCCATGACAGCCTGGATCATATCGATGGATGCATCGGCCGAAGGGTCCTTGAGCATATAGGGGTGGACGATATCGCCGCTCTCGCCAAAGCCGATGAGGTCAGGCTGGATCACGGCAAACCCGGCGATGGTACTGAACCCTGCGCCTATAGGATTGCTCTCGGGTGAAGAGTTGGCGGTCGGTATCTCCTTGTCGGCGAAGACCGTCCCGTGAGCATCGCAGACCATCGAGAGGGTGAACCCGTCGAACTTCTCATATCCGGTCGGCAGGACGAGCAGACCCGAGGCGTTGATATCCTCCCCCTTGTAGGTGGTCTTGTAGACGATCTTGTAGGCTTGGTACCCAAAGGTGGTCTGGAGAGTCGATCCATTGACATCGACGAGCAGCTTGGAGCTGACGAGGTATTTGGCGCTGCTCTCCTCACCACCCCCGCTGCCGCCGCAGCCGACAAAGAACAGTGAACCTACCGCAATCAGGATATAACGCTTCAACATGACAAATCTCCCCCTGTTTCAAATATGACAAGCGCTATTGTATCATGTTTTGGGGATTTCGGCGGTTTATGGAGGAGTTTCTGTGTGAGGGGTGGGTTGAGGATTTGTCGTGATAGTATTAACGGGGACAGAACCTACACTCGCAGTCAACATTTCAGGTGAACTCATGCACGATACTGGTGCTATTCTTCATCTTGGTGTGTTCTGAAAAACACTTCAAGCTCCGAGTTGAGCTGTCTGGAACTATCCAGGGTAATGATGGGATCGCCGATAGTGATACTGCAAGTGAAAGGAACCAGCAGTGCTTCCCCTCTGGGGAGGGCATTGCCAAGTCCTTCAAGATGGATCGGTGCCACAGGTGTATCGATCCGCTCTTTCAGTAGATAATAGAGTCCTTTTTTCAACCGCCCCAGCTCTTCGGGTTTGCCGCGGCTTCCCTCAGGAAAGAGGATAAGGATATCTCCCTTGTCGAGTGCATCGTGCAAGGGATTGAACAGCTCCCTCTGCCCAGCAGAGCCGCTTCGATCGAAAGGGATGATACCGATGCAGCTGGTCGCGAACCAGGCGATGAACCTGCTCTTCATGAAGTAGTCTGATGCCGCAACAGGTCTGATCCTGTGGATGTGCGACAGGGAGTAAAGGCTCATGATGACCAGCGTATCGAGGTGGCTGTTGTGGTTTGCCGCGATCACGGCAGGCCCTTTTGTAGGAAGTTTTTCCCTGTGCCTGATATTGAGCCCCAGTATGACGAACACGACGGGCTTGACGATCAGTGCGAAGAAGAGTACTTTGACAAATCGCTGCATCGTCAGTACCTGAGATAGTATATGAAGTGGAAAAAGAGCGGTGCTGTGTAGAGAAGGCTGTCAAGTCTGTCGAGTATACCGCCGTGGCCAGGGATCAACGTGCCGGTATCTTTGATATGGATATCACGCTTGACGCTTGAGACCACGACATCACCAAAAAATCCACCAAGTGAGATGATCATCCCCCCCTACAAAGCCGTAGTAGAGATCAAGCGGGGTCAGCAGCGGTGCGACAAGGCCTGAGATGAGTGTGACCGTCAAAAAGCCGCCGAGGAACCCCTCCCATGTTTTGTTGGGGCTGACCTTCGGAAGGATCTTGTGCCTGCCGAACATCTTGCCGAAAACATACTGCGAGACATCGTTGAGCTCCGTCATGAAGAGGAGGAAAAGTACGGGGCCGATAGCCCCTCCCAGTTCGTTGTGTACCGGGAGAACCAGCAGATAGGCGATATGGCTGATACCGAACACCGTCAGCATAGCTGCCCAGTGGAGGATACCTGATGAACGGATAAACCCTTCCGTCTCGCCGATAAGCATCAGCCGTACGGGGATCAACAAAAAAAGGAACACCGGGATAAAGATAATGAACATCCCGTACCACCCGATATAGACCCAGTAATACTGGAACGGTATGGCCAGGTATGCCCAGAAGATCGCCCGCCTGTCGACATGCCTGATGGGTACGATAGAGACGAACTCTTTCAATGCCAGGTAGGAGAGGAAGGCAAAGAGCACGATGGCACTCACCTGGCTAAAACCCAAAGCGACAAAGACGATCGCTATCATCCACCACCACGACTCGATCCGCAGTTTGAGTTCGGTCAGCTCCTTTTGTCCTCCGACCCCGCTTTTGTAGAGATATATGAGTGTAGCGATGAGCAGCAGAGTCACGATCCCCGCCATGGCATAGAGCGAGTTCCGGGCTATATCAAACATCGTTCTTTCCCTCCAGTATAGTGTAGATGCGGTAGGTCCTGTTGGCGACCGTCGCCAGCGAGCCGACGGCGATCAGAAGCAGCGTGATCGACAGCAGATGGAACGAGTGCCCTGCGAACAGGCGCTCTATCGGTGTCAGGAGCAGGCTGAACGTCAGCAGCGCCATCCTGTGCTGCTTCGCCATGGGACCGATGAAGAGCGACCCCACCCCCATACTCGCACCCAATACCCTGACATATGCCGTCATGACCGCAAAGAGCGCTGCGAAATAGCCCAGCTCTATATACGAAGTCGTATACCCCAAAGCGATGAACACTGCGGAGTCCGAGACCCTGTCGGGGATATCGTTGTAGAGCTCTCCCGACTTCGTGCTCTTGCCACCCTCCAACGCTACCATCCCGTCAAAGAGGTTGCACAGCAGCCTCATCTGGATAAACACTGCGGCGAAGATCGAGTATCCCCATACGGCTGGCGAGTCGTCCTTGGGGATGAGGAGGATACAGGCCGCTGCGAGGATGGAGAAGAGTATGCTCGCCAGTGATATCTGGTTGGGGGTGATATCCCGCTTGCTCAAAAAGGCTGCGATAGTGTGCGACCAGGCGGTGCTCCTGACCTTCAGCGGTCTTCTACTGGCTTCATGAGTAGACATTGTGCTCTCCCTTGTTTGATGTTGTGTGTCGTATAGAGTGAAAATACAAATGCGACTACCACGGTCGGTAGCACTGTATAGAATATATCATAGGTGTCGATAGAGAGGTGGATCACGACGATCAGGATCGTCGTAAGCGTGACCGATATCACCGAAGGGAGGAGAAAGAAGAGCCGACCCTTTGGCAGAAGCTGGTAGAAATAGTGAACGATACAGACTATAGCGAGTGTCATCACCGCACTGTAGCTCCCCTGAACCAGGGCAGAGAGGTGCACATTGTCCCCGGAGATATTCACCAGATAGGTCCATCCACCCCATAGAAGAAATGCCAACAGTGCCGAGATAGAGTTATAGGTATCTATTTTCAAATTCGCTCTTTCATCAATTTATCCATATTCCTCACATGCATGATCACAACAGGTAGTGATCTAACTACCATATTGCACAATAGAGTGCATTTTAGCATGATTTTGTCAATTTCGTATGTGGTGTAGTTTTTGATGATGAAGATGTAGTGATAAGGATTTTGTTATTAGTGATTAAGTGGAGTGGGAGTACAGGGCGGGAGAATCCCACCCTGTACTTATTAGTTACACCCGCAGCTGCCGCCGGAGTGGCTGTGTCCGCCTGATGCACCTGTACTGCATGCACTGACGCCAGGAGGTGTCGTTGGCTGGATCGCCTGGTTGCTCGCGCCGCCTTCGGCGTTGACCTTGTCGATGAACGCGAGGAGTTTGTTGGCTGCTTCGTGGTATCGTTTGGCCGTTTCGCTGTCAGGCTGATGGTAGGTGACAGGCATACCGGTGTCGCCGCCGATCCTGATCGCTGGCTCGATAGGGATACGGGCGATGAGCTCGGTGTTGTACTCGAGCGCCATCGGGACGGTCGTACCCATGCCGAAGATATCGGACTCAGTCTCGCACGATGGGCAGATAAACCCGCTCATGTTCTCGATCACACCCGCTGTAGGGATGTGGAGCTTCTGGAACATATCGAGGCTTCTTCTGCTGTCGTCGAGCGATACCGCCTGCGGGGTCGTGACAGTGATACCTGCGGTGACAGGGACTGACTGGGCGAGGGTGAGCTGCGCATCACCTGTACCCGGCGGCATGTCGATGACGAGTACATCGAGCTCGCTCCAGAGAATATCCCTGAGGAACTGCTCGATAGCCTTCATGATCATCGAACCTCTCCAGATGAGCGACTGACCCGGCTCCATCAATGAACCCATAGACATCACCTCTACGCCATAGGCTTTGAGCGGGAGTACCTTGTTGCCCTGGATTTGGGGCTTCTGGTCTGAGACACCCATCATTCGTGGGATGTTCGGCCCATAGATATCGGCATCCAGGAGACCCACTTTTTTGCCCTGCATCGCCATGGCTACGGCGAGGTTGACCGATGTGGTAGATTTACCCACGCCCCCCTTGCCCGAGCTCACCATTACAAAATTTTTGACATGGGGAGCGATGTTCTTGCCACTGACGGAGTTGCTCATCTGTTTGGGAGCCTGGGGCTGCTTGATATTGGCAGTGATGTCGGTGAAGCCGATCTTTCTGAGCTCCACTTCAATCCCTTTGATCAGTTCGATCCTGACCTCTTCGGCACTCGAAGTGATATCGACCGTGAGCGATACTTTGCTCCCGTCGATCGCGATATCCTTGACGAAACCGAAAGTGACGATATCCTTGGTGAAGCCTGGGTAGGTTACATTTTTGAGGGCTTCCAATACTTGTTCGTTTGTCATATTGTTTTCCTTTTTATTATAGTGGTAGTGTGTTGCTATCTTTCGTTCCCATGCTCTGCGTGGGAATGCATATGGGAATCTCCATGCTCAGGGATCTCTCCCCGGCTTCGGAATCCCCGTATGTATTCCCACTTGGGAGGGTGGGAACGGGTTCATATTATTCGTGGTAGTTGGCCATCTCTTCGCCGTGCTCTTTGACGATGTTCTGCGTGATCTTGTAGCTGCAGAACTTCGGCCCGCACATCGAACAGAACTCTGCTTCCTTGAAGACATCCTGCGGGAGGGTCTCATCGTGGTACTCTCTCGCACGGTCCGGGTCAAGGGCGAGCTCGAACTGTCTGTTCCAGTCGAACTTGTATCGCGCGTCGCTCATGAGGTTGTCGACGACCTGCGCGTCCTTGCGACCCCTGGCGATATCGGCTGCGTGGGCAGCGATCTTGTAGGCGATGATCCCTTCGCGGACATCGTTTGCATTGGGCAATCCAAGGTGCTCTTTGGGGGTGACATAGCAGAGCATGCTCGCACCGTGCCATCCGCCCACGGCCGCACCGATGGCGCTGGAGATATGGTCGTATCCCGCCGCGATATCGGTGACGAGCGGCCCGAGGATATAGAACGGCGCTTCGTGGCAGTATTCTCTCTCGAGCTTCATGTTCCTCTCGATCTGGTTGAGCGGTACATGGCCGGGGCCTTCGATCATCACCTGGACATCCTTCTCCCATGCTCTGAGGGTGAGCTCGCCGAGGACCTTGAGCTCTGAGAGCTGCGCGTCGTCGCTGGCGTCATAGAGACAGCCGGGTCTGAGCGAGTCGCCGAGCGAGAGCGCCACATCGTATTTGCGGCAGATATCGAGTATCTGGTCGTACGCATCGTAGAACGGGTTCTCCTTGTGGTAGTGCATCATCCACGCGGCCATCAGCGATCCGCCGCGCGATACGATACCCATCTTCCTTTTGGCGACATGCGGCATGAATCGGAGGAGGAATCCCGCGTGGATCGTGAAGTAGCTCACGCCCTGCTGCGCCTGCTTCTCGAGGACGCTGAGCATCGCTTCGATCGTGAGGTCCTCGATCTTGTCCTTGCAGTCGTGGAGGATCTGGTACATCGGCACCGTCCCGATGGGCACAGTGGAGTGGGCGATGACCGCCTTGCGTATCTCGTCGAGGTCCCCGCCGGTGGAGAGGTCCATGATCGTGTCGGCGCCGTACTTCAGACAGGCGTCGACCTTCTCGATCTCACCGTCGATGTCGCTGGAGAGGGCAGAGGAGCCGATATTGGCATTGATCTTGCAGCTTGCGGCCATACCGATCGCCATCGGCACCTGGTGGGGGTGGTTGACATTGGCGGGGATGATGCATCTGCCCCGTGCGATCTCTTTGCGCAGCAGCTCGGGGTCAATCTTCTCGACCTTCGCTACATACTCCATCTCCTCAGTGACGATGCCCTGCTTGGCATAGTACATCTGGGTTCTTACTTTATCATTTTCTCGTTTCTTTAACCATTCAGTTCTCATGTTTACCATCCTTATTGGGCACTTCAGGACCCCCTAGACACTCACAATGGGATTAGATGTGCCCACTTATGGAGTTATACCAATCCAATCTTAAGATATTATGAAATTCCGTTCTAAATCAGACAAAATCTATCTGAATTAGAATTGATAGCCAAATTTAATCACTATCAAGTTAATAAGAGTTTTTCTTTGCTTAAAAAGAGTCTATAAGCTTCAAAGTGTATACTTTCGTGACACTTTTCGGTGTGATTTTAATATTAGGTGATTACTTGTCTGATGTCACTTTGGTACTATTAGGCGCGGGCAAAGCAACGAGATTCGAGATGCAGCCCAAAAAGCAGTGGCTTTACAGCGGTGACAGGCCGCTCTGGCTGCAGGTTGCTGACGAATTCAGAGCGCTTTATGATTTTGATGAGATCATCATCGTCTCTTCCGCCGAAGAGACAGCCTATATGAGATTTTTCGCCGACTATACTTATGTCACCGGCGGGGAGAGCAGACAGGAATCGCTGAGCAATGCCCTTGCCGGGGTCTCCACATCGTATGTCCTCGTCAGCGATATCGCCCGCTGCTGTCTCGATCATGCTATGATCGGGCGTATCCTCGGGCACAGAGGAGAGGCCGATTCCGTTACACCTGCGCTAAGCGTGGTCGATACCGTCTATATGGACGCCCAGCCTGTCGACAGGAGCAAGATCAGACGGATACAGACGCCGCAGCTCAGCCGTACCGATATCCTCAAAAACGCTCTTTCGCAGGGGATGGAGTATACCGATGAGAGCAGTGCGATAGCTGCCGTCGGGGGGAGTGTGGTGTTCGTCGAAGGTTCCAATACCGCACACAAGCTCACTACCGTCGCTGACCTGGCCACGCTTCCGTGTATCAAACAGCCATCTTCGAGGACACTCACCGGTTTCGGGATCGATATCCACCCCTTCGAGGAGGGGAAGCAGATGGTACTTTGCGGCGTGAAAATCGATTCGCCTTTCGGTTTCAAGGCCCACAGTGACGGCGATGTGGCGATCCATGCCCTTATCGATGCGCTGCTGGGGGCTGCGGGGATGGGGGATATCGGCGAGCTCTTCCCGGATACCGACAGTGCCTATGCCGGTGCGGACTCGACCGTGCTGCTCGAACAGGTGGTATCAAAGATCAATGCTTTCGGGTATACTATCGTCAATGTCGACCTCTCGATCATCGCGCAGACCCCCAGACTGTTGCACTACAAAGAGCCTATGAGGCTCGCAATCGCCAGACTGCTCGGCATCCGGGCAAATTTTGTCAATATCAAAGCTACGACCGCAGAGAAGCTCGGCTTCCTTGGTAGAAAAGAGGGTGTTGCGGTCGAAGCAGTGGCGAATCTAACATATTTTGACTGGACAAAAAAATGAAAATCATTATAATAGAAAATGAACTCTACCTGGCCCAGAGCATCGCCGCAAAACTCGGCGAAGCGGGCTATGAGACAGAGATATACAGTTCGATCAAGGAGGCGATGAAGAGCAGCGGTGATGTCTATCTCCTCTCGACCAACCTCCCGGGGCAGAACTCGGCTCCGCTGATCACGCAGTTCAAGGACAAGATCATCATCCTGATGGTGAGCTACATCAACAACGATACCGTCAGCGAACCGCTCAGACTTGGCGCCAAGGACTATATCGTCAAGCCGTTCATGATCGAGGAGCTCCTCAGAAAGATCGAGCACTACAGGGAGTACCAGGAGCTGCGTCATCAGAATCTTCTCTACCAGGAGTACACCAACAACCTCCTCAAAGATATCAAGCTTGAGATCAATATGGAGAAGATCAATCCCCCGAGTATCATCCTCACCAATTACCCACGTCTCGTCGACAAGATCATCTTCACCTACATCAAGACACACAAAAGAAGACTCACCTTCGTGCCGCTGACCTGCAAGGAGTGGAAGGAGAAGATACTCGCAGCCACACCGGGCTCGCTCCTCTATATTACGGACCTGCAGATACTCAAGAAAGCAGAGAGGGATATCCTCTTCTCTATGATCGAATCGCAGCTCTTTATCATATCGACAACATCGGATATTAAAACTCCTTATGATACCATAGAGCTCAAAACAGAAAGCAAGCTCTATGACCAGAACGAAATACTGACCATAGACGATTATGTCAAGTTCATAGTCAACAGTTTCCAGAACAAGTTCCCCGATACGGAGCTTTCGAAGAAACTGGGAATATCAAGAAAGAGCCTTTGGGAAAAAAGGAAAAAGTATGGCATCTTCAAGAAAAAATAGACCGATCTATATAGATACCGAGGCGCTCTCCACCCTCGCGCTCGTACAGGCCGGGCTTCTCTCTCCGATCACGAAACTGATGGACGGGAAGACCGCCACGGAGGTAGACGCGACCAAGATATACAAGGGCTTCCCGTATCCGTTCGCGTTCGTCCTGGCCCCCAAGGGGAAGAGGAACAGGGAGATACTCGTCACTGCCGAAAGAGGCGAAGTGCTCGATCTTGTCGTCAAAGGGAAGAAAGTAGGGGAGATCACCGTCGAAGAGACCTTCGAGATCGATCCCAAAGAGAGGCTTGTCAATATCTACGGCACGAGCGACCCGAACCACCCCGGTGTCAAGAATACCATAGCGAGGCTCGGAGATATCGCGGTGAGCGGTCCGTACCATGTGGATTATCCTCTCATCGAGGACAATATCAAGAGGATACGCAATATCGTGGAACATACCGGTGCAAGGAAAGTATCGGCGATGATGCTTGCTGCCAACCCTTTCAACAGGGCGCATGAGCGGATGATCCGTCAGACGCTCAACGGCAGCGACCTGCTGGTGATCTTCCTGCGCAAACCTTTCACCGAGGACGGTCTGCGCTACGATATCAGGTACAACGCTCTCAGCACGTTCATCGACAACTTCCTGCCGAAGAACAAAGTGCTCGTGGTCCCTTTCGAGAACACCTATATCTTCGCAGGGTACAACGAGCTGATCCTCGATGCGCTCCTGGCCAAGAACTATGGCTGTAATGAACTGGTAGTGGGCAAGAACCATGCAGGGCTGGGGCTCTACTACGACAAGAACAGGTTGAGCACCATATTCGACAGCAGCAGGCAGCTCGATATCACCATCACCACGGTGGATGAGTACCTCTACTGCAATGTGTGCAAGACCCTCGTGAGCATCCAGACCTGCCCGCACGGAGAGCACCACCATACGCACTACCACTCCGACTCGATCCTCAAACTGATCGAGAGTGGCCTGATGCCGCCGGCGATCCTGGTGCGCAAGGAGGTTTCTGCCAATATCCTTGCAGCACTCTTCCCAGACAGGTTTGAGCATCTCCAGGAGATGTACCAGCTGCTGATGAGCGGCAGCGGTCTGCTGGAAAGACAGAGCGAAGAGCAGTTCTATATCAAGCTGGCCGAGCTCTACCAGACCACATCACTGACCTAAGGAGTGCGCGTGAGCTTGCAAAGGGCTTTTTTGACATTTTTCGGAGCAGGGCTCAGCCCCAAAGCTCCCGGTACCGCCGGTACCCTGGCGGCGATGCCGGTGGGTCTGGCAGTGCTCTACTATATGGGGATAGAAAGCCTCTTTATGCTGACCCTGGCCGTCTCGATCATCGGTATATTCGAGATCAACAAATACGAGAGGGCTACGGGAGAGCACGACCAAAGCGAGATCGTCATCGACGAAGCGGCGGGAGTATGGATCACGATGATGGTAGCCTACCCCACGGTGAATCAATCGGGGATAGAGTATGCCCAGATCATCGGTATCGTGCTGAGCTTTGCTACATTCAGGCTTTTCGATATCTGGAAACCTTCGACGATCGGCTGGATCGACCGCAAGGCCAAAGGGGGACTCGGGGTCATGGGCGACGATATCGTCGCGGGTTTCGCCGGAGGGTTCCTGACCATTGTCATCCTCAAAGCTCTCGAGCGGTTCCCGGGATAAACGATGGGGATAAAGAAACTAGCATCGATCGGCAGGGCTATAGAGTATCCCGGCCTGGATATAGTGAATCTCGGATTCTCTGAGATACAGCAGCTGGGTAAGTATGATGCGGTGATCATCTCCGGCGGCGACGGTCTGATACGCCGTGTCGTGCGCGCGCTCAATACGGTGGAGAAGAAGCCGCTTCTGATCCTCAATCCCACCGGATCGTTCAATGTCGTCGCCAAAGCCCACCGTACGCCGCGCATCGAACGAGTACTTGAGAAGATCGCAGCCGACATGGAACTCAGAGAAAAAGAGATCCCCTACTACAGACTGGGGAACGATATCTTCGTCTTCTCAGCTGGCAATATGGGTGACCTGCACCATATATTCCTCTCAGAAAGCCTGCGTTTCGGATGGCTGCGGCAGGGTTCACTGAAGTATTTCCTCGCTGTTCTCTTCCTGCTGCCGATGCACCTCTTCCTGACCCCTTTCATGCTGCTCAGCGACAAACGTTTCTTCATCTTTACCCCTTTCGGTTTTCCGTCGAAGTTCGGTACGTTCTTCGGCAGGATCGACAGCAGGGTGGTGTTCGATCTTCAGAACAGTTACAATATCCTCGAGCTTGACGGCGATATCGTCGTGATAGAAGAGAGTGTGATAGAGATAGAGCCCAAAGGGAAGGTGACGATAGTCGTCGGATAATCGGACAAGTTTTATTTTTCTTGAAGATTGATTAGTATATTATCTACTTAAATTAAAATCCGGAGAAAAATATGGACAAGTTTACCGAAACGACGACCACGAGCTACGGTGCCAATATCGGCAACTCCATCAAGGGAATGGGGATAGGGGCCTTTCTGATCATCTCCTCGATCTCTTTGCTATGGTGGAACGAGGGTAATACAGTAGCCCAGGCAAGCGCCTTGAGCGAAATGGAGGCCAATACGATCACGCTCAGCGGTACGAACTACGATGCAGCAAGCGAAGGGAAGCCAGTCCTCATCCAAGGGGATATCAAGCCCAACAAACAGCTCAGTGATCCACTGTTCGGAGTTATTTCTGACGGACTGCTGCTCAAGAGAGATGCACAGATGTACCAGTGGAATGAAGAGGAGCATACCCAAACCGACAATACAGGCGGTTCGACGACAACGACAACCACCTACAGCTATAACAAAAAGTGGGCTTCCACCCCGATAGACTCATCAAGGTTCAAACACCCAGAAGGGCATCAGAACCCGCAGATGACTTACCAGTCACAGAAGTTCGGCACCGATGCAACTCTGGGAGATTATGCGGTGGGGCAGAATATGCTCAGTTCGCTCGATGCGAAATCACCGATCGATCTCAGCAAACTGCCGCAATATATGAACGGGTTCAAGAACTATAATACCTACTATTATTCGGGCTACAATATCAGCTATCCGAAAATCGGGGATATGAAAATAAGCTATTCGTTCGAACCTGTAGGGAAGTTTACAGTAGCGGCGCTCTCGCAGAATAAAGAGCTCATAGCCTACAGTGCAAGCAACGGCAGAAGCCTCGCGTTCGTCAAAAACGGAACGATGACAGCGGCACAGCTCTTCAAGGCCGAGCAGGATGCCAATGCGATGATGGCGTGGTTCATTCGGGTGATCGGTCTTGTGATCATGTATATCGGTTTTACGCTGTTGATGGGAGTCCTGCCGACACTTGCGAGAATCATTCCGTTCCTCGGCTCGCTCATCGGCGGTGTCACGGGTCTGATCGCCGCGGTGCTCACACTGGTCGTCGGGTCGCTTGTGATCGCTATCGCATGGTTCGCTTCCCGGCCGATGCTCTCTGTAGCGCTTATCGCAGGGGGGATCGTACTGGCTGTGATCCTTGGCAAAGCAGCCAAAAGAAAAGCTCCTTCACTTACAGAAGAGCAGTAGATCGGGGTGCTTGACCCCGATGCGAACATAATTATCACAAAAACTCAAAAGTACCCAATAAATCGATACTCAAAGCCCATAAAGAAGGCTATTCTCAGCATATGATTGTTAAAGTTTTGGATATATCATAAAGAGGAACAGGCAATGTGTCATCGTTATCAACCGACCCCTGTTTGTATAATTTGAACTGTATTTTATTACCCAAAAATGCCACAAGCATCAGTGATCCGACGCAGGTAGCTCATATCAAAGAGGTGCTGAAATCCAATGCAGGAGATAGTCTGACTATCGGTGAGATCGGCGGCAACATAGGCAAAGCTACTATTGCAAGGATCGATCACCATGAAGTGCTTCTGACTGATGTGACATTCGATCAGAAACCACCGGCCAAACTTGATCTGACAGTTGTTCTTGCTCTGCCGAGACCCAAAGTGCTTCGTAGATTGATCATGGATATGACATCTCTGGGGGTGAATAAACTGATCATTGTCAATAGCTACCGTACCCAAAAAAGCTATTGGCAAAGTCCGCTACTGGAGCGTATAGATGAATTCGTTTTCGAAGGGTTGCAACAGGCGATAGATACAGTGCCGTTAGAGGTTGAGCTCAGAAAGTTTTTCAAGCCGTTTGTCGAAGATGAATTCCCTGCTTTGTTACGAGAACAAGACAGTGCTGTGATCGCCCATCCCTATGCTGCACGATCCTGGAAATCCTATCTCGATGCTACAAAAAAAGATCATATGCCAAAGGTACTCTGTATCGGAGCCGAAGGGGGTTGGATAGACTATGAGGTCGATCTGCTTTGCCGGCAGGGTTGTACACCCGTTAGCCTGGGGCGAAGGATACTACGGACAGAAACCGTGGTAAATGTGCTGCTTGGTGATTGGTTGAAGGGATGACTGGAATCACCATTGCTATGCTCTGCTTTGTCCAACCATTGGATAGGGAGTCGTGGATCGAGAGAGTGATGTAAATATAAACACCAATTGAAAGAGAGTATTTTGGATCACCACAGCGGATTGATGGTAGAGAGAGCCTACACCCACAGGCTGATTATACCGAGCAGGCAAGAGAGTTTTTCAAGTGGTGGTAGGATTTTTTGGAAAGGATAAATTAAATTTCATAATAATATACTCTAAAAACATTGTTTAAATAATTTACTTTCACAAGACTCATCAGATAATTTAAGACATATCTCTTCATCTGTCAAAGCAAAAGTTTCTTGTAATTGATTGATTTCAGATTCAATTGTTGTGATAATGTATTGAAGATTATACTCCTCAACCATATTTCGGATAAACTTAATATAGTTTTCTTTTTTCCTAATATCCAGTGAGTCCAAAACACCATCGTGAAACGCAAATCTATAAAATGATTTATTATTGTAATATTCCAAAAGCGAAACATCAAAAGCAGCACATAAGATTTTTTTATAAGTATTTCCACTGGCTAAATCAGATGCTCCCATATCTTCTTTTTTTTGATATTCTGCTTCAAATTCAACATTATTTTCTTTATTTGTCCTAACAGATAGAACCGCCGGAGTATTTAAAATCTTAGTCGTAAATTGATTAAACAACTTTCGTATATGCTTATGGTTTTGCTTACTAATCGCCTGATTAAGCTCACTCACCTTTTGAATTATTTTTGAAGAATAATCATTCAAGTCATCTTGTAATCGAGCCATTTTGTTTATATTATGAAGTTTATTTTCAAAGATAATAATATCTGCTTCAACTTTGGAAAGTTCCTTCTGATACTTTTTAAACTTATCGTATGAGTCTTTTTCTGTCAGCTCCATTATCATACCTGACTTTTGTTCTTCAAGGCTTTTTAATATCCCGCTTATCTCTTCGCTTTCTGCTTTCAGAGCCTCTAAGTTTTCTTGTAAAAACTGGTTTCGTTCAAGAGTTATACTTTTATTGAACTGAATGACTTTTTCAAATTCTGCCAAAAGAACATCAGGGAAAAAGAGTTCAACCTCTTTGTATATTGCATTGATTTCATCCAAATTAATGCTATCAATTTCTACACTCAATGCCTGTTCAATTTTAGCTATTTCGTATTTTACGGAGTAGTGTTGGGTATTTGCTATCTTGATTTTATTTTCTATTTCATCAACAAGTATATTCTTCTGCTCATTATCTTGTTGATAGAAGTTAAAAACATCAATCTTGGAAGATATCTCTTCCTGTTCTTCTTTTTTTATATCAATGATACCTCGTATCTTATCTTCGTCATTTTGGGATACTTTGTTTTCACTCTCAAGTATTTGGATTTTACTTGCCAAGTCATTATACTGTTCTTCATATTCAAGTTTTTGCCTAATCATCTCTCCATCAAACCCAAGCAAATCAAAGACCATCGGTTTCCAATCTTTATGTAGCCCTTGAAATTTATTCAATTTAAATACATCAACATAATCTTCCTGATGTCTCATAAAATAGTTAAGTGATTTACGATACTCCCAGTTTGGCAAAATGTCAAATGCCAAATATTCATTCAGTTTCTTCTTGGCCTTTTCAAGCGGTAGCTCTGAATCATCCCACTCCTGTATATCTGTGATAAAGCCTACCATTTTGGATGTATTTACTTTGAACGATATTTTAGTATTGTTTTGAACAGCTCTTTTAATAACTAAAAATTTTCCGTCATTGAGCTCAATCTCCGCAAAAAAAACATATTCTGAAAAAGTATCGTTCTTTGTTAAAAAATATCTTTTCTTATTATTAATTCCTTTCAATAATAAAAAATCAATGACCTTAAGTAAAAGAGATTTTCCTAAGTTGTGCGTGTCCATTTCTAAATCTTCACGATTAGAAATACTCCCGATGATGACATTAAGTCCGCTTGAAAACTCGACATTGTGAAATGGTGCATTTGAATATACCTTACACAGTTTCATAATTAAGCCTTATAGAGTCCAGTTCTTCTATATATTCTATTTTTTGTAATATAAACAAGAAATTTAAACTTTTCAAGAATACTTCATTAACATCTTTTCCAATGCTACTGGTTAAAGTATTAAGTAAATCATCGTATCCAATAATTCCATTTTCTTGTAGCACTTTGATAATAACTGCTGATATATTGACAATTGAATAATGCAAATTTGTATGTTTCGATGGTTTTAATATACTCATTCCATAACCCCTATATCACAATGATAATACATATAATGTAAAAATGTTCTAATCAGTCTTCTATCGTTCTTTAACTCAGAACGATTATTTGTAAATACAAAATCATATAAGTATTCAATAATTTCTTCAAATGTGCTAAACTCATCTCTTTTTACAAGAATCTTTGATTGGATATCATCAACCGTATTGTCGTAAAATGTTTGTATATCTTTATTTTTAGGGTCTTTAATAAACATTTCTATTTTGCTAAAATCGTTGATTGATTTTTTAAAACGATTATTAAAATATACTTTACTCAATGAGTTCAGTTCATTTTTTTCTTCAATCGGTATTCTATCGTTATTCCGTATGATTTCTTTTAGCTTTTTCCCATTAAAGTCAATTTCGGCAAACTTTGTAATTAAAACTTTTAAGTCTTCCTCATAAAACTCTAATGGCAATAATAATTTACTGAGATTATGTTTTTTTGCAATATGTGGATAATCTTGGAGCCATTTTTGCATTCGCTCTTCTCCAATAACAACATTTTCTACTTCCAATTCACCTGTAATGAAATCTTCAATTTTTGGGTCTTGAAGTCCTGTAAGTTTTCTGTTGGTAAAAATCAAATAATAATCAAGCTTATCATTATCCTTCAAAGCTTTGACCTTTGGCACTTCTTTTTTCAGAATAGCCGCAAATTCACTATCAGAACAACTTGCTTCTACTTTTACAGTATGCTTGGCTTGTATAATCATTTTCCCGTTCCAAGGTGAAGTTTCGCTGGGAAACCTGTTTGCCGTTCCTGAAAATTTAGCATCTCTTCCACCATCTTGCCCATCAGAAAATATAATTGTTCCAGTTCCTAATATTTCTTCACATATAGAAACTATTAACGATTCAAATTCTGCGGCACTTAGTTCATTAAGTGGATATCTCATCTTTTTTCCTCATCTTTTTTCATACACAAAATGCCAAATACCATTTTTCTTCAAACAGAATGATTTTCTCTCTCACATGAAATAATTTCATTGGTATGCTATTCTGATTTTTTACACTTTTACCTTAATCTTTTCAAATATCTTAATTTATGACTAATGAACGAATATATTATTGGATCAATTTGTTAATTATCTTGTGCCTAAATAACTCACTATGAAGTAAAAAATGTAAGCGGGGCTCTATTACTCCACCCCTGCTCCTGCCCTTTCCCCCTCGTCAAAGAAACCTCCCTCTCTTTGACGATCTCCTGCTTCTTCTCTTTCGGCTCAATAAGCCCCTTGACCTTGTCGATGATCCTCTTATAGAAATTGACCACCTTGGTGAGCCTGTTGATCTTGCCGATCAATTCACGCTCTTTATTGAGCATCTTTTCTTTGAAGCTCTCCCTCTCGGTGTGTTGGTAGAAATTGACTTTGTTCTTTTCCATGCCATTCTTGGCTTTTGCTTTAAGCTCCCACTTATGCAATGGAGCAGTACTCACATACGCCGACCCCATTCGGACACCTGACCGATCTTGTTTCGGACATTTTTGTCTAAAATGGCTGGGTGTTCGGGTAAAGATCGGCTTCACAACACCCCCAACCGCCTCCACCATCTACTCATCCATTACCTTGGCGTATGTCCCCGTGACCTTGAGGTCGCTGTGTGGCGGAGGGATCGTATCGGCAGTAATTTAGCAATGTTCGTCATCCTCGCGAACGCGGGGATCTCATATTCTTACTTCGTTTGAGATTCCCGTTTTCACGGGAATGACGGAGCAGGCATGAAGACGGAATCTAGGGATGAAAGGAATGTCACTTTCTATAACGGAACCTCAGCAAACGGATCTTCTGCGTCATAGTCGCAGTGGGGCTCGATATATTCGAATCGTTGTACCTTCTCCCCATCGCTTTCGATAGTCTCGAAGAACTCATCGAAATCTCTTACCCATAGTCCGTATTCGCCATAGAGAGCCCGGTAGACGACGACTTGTTTTTGGGTATTTGCATCACGGGCGAAATTGATCACTTCATAGAGATTCCCTTTGAAATGGCGATAGAAACCCTTTGGAGGCAGCTCTTCCATCAGTGTTTGATCTGTTCTTTGAGGAGCTCGATACTGACATCGAGATCGAACTGGTTGTTCGCCTTGAGCCGGCTGTACTCTTTGTCGAATCTCACTTTGACATCTGCCATCAGACCCAGCAGCCGTTCACGGGTCTCGGGGGTGATCTCCTCTTCGCTGACGGCAAGGTAGGAGTCGGTGACATTGGCGATGGAGTCGATGTAGACCACGAGAAACTTCCGAGCGCTTCGGATATCCTTGGGGTCTTCGGTGATGGCATTGAGGATCACATCGGCTTTCTCAAGCGCTTCCGTGATCCTGGTGTAGAGCTCCCTGTCCCTGATCTTTTTGACATTTTCGTTGATCACCTTGATCTTGGATTGTGCCTCCTGGAGCGTCTCGAGCACCACATCAGCAGAGATATCGCCGAAATCCTCGAGCTTGTCCTTGCTCGGATCGAAGCCGTAGTAGAGCCAGTAGCCGGTGAATGCGAGCACAGCCATCACCAGTGCGTCGAGGAGTCCCTTGCCGGCGCATATCCATGCAGTATAGAAGGTCGCCAGAGTCAAAAGATAGGCGGAGAACTGTTTGTATGGGATTTTGGGGGCTTTGGTGAGCTTGGCACGGTGGTAGTCATGCTCCTGTGCAAATCCTTTCTTGGAGAGTCCCACTGCGACGAAATAGAGCCCGAAAGCGACGAGATCGAGCACAAAGGCTTTGTAGTTGCCCTGGATCAGGGCGATCACTACCGCAAGAAAGAGCGGAAAGAGGAACAGGTAGAGGAGAAAGCCTTTCTTGAGGGAAACACCCTGTGTCGTTGCGGGGTTGTACGGTTTTGCGTTTGCCATCGTCTCCTCCTAGAACAGTGAGATCAGTGTAGCAGCAGCGGCTGCCCCGGCGCTCAGAACCAGAAATATAAAACCGAATACCTTGGGGTATATCGAAGACATGATCTCTCCTTTTGAATGAACTGTGTCCATTATAGCATAAAAAAGTTAGTAGAGTATACGGGCCAGGTAGAGTCCCTGCGGCGGGGCGAGCGTCGTCGTATGGCGGTTTTTGTGCTCCAGCTGGTCGCTGATCTGCTCCAGGGTAAGTTCTCCGTTTGCACATTTCATCGCTGTATCGACCATCATCCGCACCTGTGCCCTGAGAAAGCCATTGGCTTCGAAATAGATGCAGTGATACTCACCCCTCCGGAGATATCTGGCACGGTATATCTCCCTGATACTGGAGTGTATCTGCGAGCCGCTTTTGTGGAAGTAGCCGAAATCATGCCTCCCCTCGAAGAGCTTCAGCGCATTTTGGAGCATCGCAGTATCGAACGGCGGGTAGTGGGAGATATAGTTCGACTCGAAGACCGACGGGGGAGTGGTTCGGAATATATAGCGGTAGATGCGGCGTTTTGCCGAGAACCTCGCATGGAACCCTTCCGGGGCGACGGAGATGTGCTTGAATGCGATATGTTCGAGCTTGCGGTTGAGGATATTTCTGAGTTTCTTCAGGTCGTTCCAGTGGTCAGGTGCTTCGAAGTGGATCACCTGTCCCGTGGCATGGACGCCGCTGTCGGTACGGCCGCTCCCGGTGATCTGTGAGTCTATATTGAGCGAGGCGAGGGCTTTTTCGATAGCTGTGGTGATCGTCCGATCTGTTCTTGTCTGTCTCTGGAACCCTTCGAAGTAGCTCCCGTCATAGGCTATAACCGCTTTGAGGAGCATCAGAAGAACCTTGCCACCCGTTTTCTGAAAAGGATGTAGCCTGTCAGAAGGAGAAGGATACTGACACCCAGCAGGAGAGCTTTCGTACCGCTCTTGTCGAGCATAGAAGCGATCGTGTAGAAGAGAATCGAAACACTCCCGGAGATCAGGAACGAACGGTTCTGCTGGTACCTTGGGTTGATGATGGCAAAAGCGGCGACGATATAGACACACAGCAGCGGGATCAAACTGACGAAGATAAAAAAGAGCATTTTCCGCTCACGTCTCTCATTGCTCATCGACTGGTGCCAGAATTCCGAGATGTTCTCGAAATTGACATCCCTCTGTCCCATCACTTCGAAGAGCGAGAGTTTGTCGTAGATCACCTCCTGAAGGCTCGCCGGTTTGAAGAGATAGCCCCTGCCGTCGATGAGAGTCATCGAAAATATACCGTTCTGTTTGGATGTGACCGCCTGGTTTGAGGCGAATATTTCATCCTCGCCGTTATCCCCTTTGCCGTAGATGACGACATCCTGGAAGACCCCGTCCTTTTCATCCCGGATGTAGATCGAGTGTTTGCCGTACTCCTGTCCCAGTTTCTGGGGGACGATATTGAAGGCCATTTCGCTCTGTTTGCTGTCTTTGAATGCGCTGTAGAGCTGCTTGCTCTGGGGCATCGCCCCGAAAGAGATGATGATCAGGAGGATCGAAAAGAGCGCGCCGATCAGCAGGAAAGGATAGATGATCTTCCGTGCCGGATACCCGAGGGCAAAGAGTGCGATGAGCTCATTGTCGCTGGAGAGCCTGAGGAAGAGGGTGACAAGAGAGACGATGAACGAGAGGGGGAGCGCATAGAAGATGATCATCGGGGTGTAGTAGCCGAAAAGCTTGAAGAGTTCGACGAACGTGATCTGGATCTGTGAGGTCAGGAGCGCGATCTTGACCAGGTAGACGAGCGAGACGATAAAGAAAAAGGGTATGAATACGGTCAGAAAGCTCTTGGTGAAATTGACCGAGAGATACCCTTTGATATTAACCATGCAGTACACGCTCCAGCAAAGCAAGCGCCTGTGTATCAAAAAGATAGGTGATGAAGGTCGCCAGTGCCAGGAACGGTACGAACGGTACCATCGTATCCTTCGCCATGATCGAGGGGATCAGTGCGAGGATGGCCGAGAGGAAGAGGGCGACGAAGAAGAGGGGGAATCCCAGCAGCGCCGCCATTGTCCCCGCTACGATCACATCGGCGCTCCCCATTGCCTCTTTTTTGGCGAGGTAGCTTGTTCCAAGCCCGAGCAGGAAGAGTCCCAGCGCCGCCATCCCCGCATCGATGATAGCATCGTAGAACTTCGGCTGTACGAACGCAGCGATGAGGGCAAAGAAATTGACCGCATCGGGGACGGCATAGTACTTGAAATCGATCATCGAGAGAGCCAGGAGCGCGATGAAAGAGGCGAAGACGAACGGCATATGCCAGACGAGCCCGAGCTTGAGGTAGAGGACGACGGCGACCAGACCGCTGAGGAGCTCGATGACGGGGTACTGCACTGATATCGGCTCGCCGCAGAAGGCGCATTTGCCGCGCAGGGCGAGCCATGAGAAGATCGGGATATTGTGATACCATTTGAGCGGCGTATTGCAGCTCTGGCAGTGGGAGGAGGGGAAGACGATGCTCTCATCCTTGGGGATGCGGTAGATCACCACATTGAGGAACGATCCCACGACCGCACCGAAGAGAAAAACCGTCACTATCATAAAAACTTCAAACATCAAATACCTCCAAATCGTCTGTTGCGCGCCGAGAATTCCTCTATGATCCTCTCAAGCTCTTCCGGGGTGAAGTCGGGCCAGAGGGTATCGGTAAAAGCGAGCTCGCTGTAGCTGAGCTGCCAGAGGAGATAGTTGGAGAGGCGCTGCTCGCCGCTCGTGCGCACCAGTAGGTCGACATCGCTGTAGGGGGTGTCAAGGTGCCTGCCGAGGTTCTCTTCGTTCATCTCTTCGCCGCTCTGGATGAGCTTCCTGGCTGCGCGGACGATCTCGTCTCGGCCGCCGTAATTGAGGGCGAGGACATGGGTGAGGCGGTCATTCCCCGCCGTCTCCTCCTGGGTGAAGGCAATACGCTCGCGGAGCGAATCGGAGAACCTGGAGAGGTCGCCGATCGCAAAGAAACGGATCGATTCTCTCCTGTAGGTGTCGAGCTCGTTTTTGAGATATTTCTCGAGGAGCTTCATCAGGAACTCCACCTCGTGCTTGGGGCGCTTCCAGTTCTCGGTGCTGAATGCATAGTAGGTGACGCTCTCGATCGTGGGGTGCGCTGCGCAGTATGTGGTGATGGCGCGCACCGTCTCGGCACCCGCTTCATGCCCCTTGGTGCGGCGCAGCCCCTTCTGTTCCGCCCAGCGGCCGTTGCCGTCCATGATGATAGCGAGGTGTTTGAGCTCGTTACTCACTGGTTCTCCCCGCCGTCAAGTTTTTTGGCCTCATCTACTATCCTGTAGGAGAGGGGGAGCTTGTCTGCGCGGCCGAGAGGAATTCTCCCTTCTTTGGTCAGGAACACTATCTCGTTATCTGCGGTGCCGAAGCTGCCGGAGTCTTTGAGGAGGTTGTAGCAGACCGCATCGGCCCCCTTGCCTGAGATGAGCCCCATCGCGTTCTCTTCGCCCGCTGCTTCGTCCATCTCCGCTTTGAACCCTACCGTGATGAGGCCGTTCTTGTCCAGCGAGGCGAGGATATCGGGAGTCTTTTTGAGCTCCAGCGTCCAGCTGTCGCCGAGCATACTTTTCTTGAGCTTCCCTTTCTGCGGGAAGGCGGGGGTGTAGTCGGAGACCGCCGCAGCCATGAAGAGGTAGGGGGTCTTCTGGATGAGCTTGACAGGCTCCGCGCTGTCGAGGGAGGCTTTGGAGAGTTTCCCTTTTTTGGCTACCCTTACCGCGTCGACGGTGTACTCGAGCATCTCCTGCGTATCCTCCACCTCGATGGTGTAGATATCCTGCGGGAATACGGCAGGTTTTTTGGTCGTAATATAGCAGACATCGGCGCCCCTGCTGTAGAGGGCGAGGGCGAGCGATTCCGCCATCTTGCCGCTGGAGAAATTGGAAAGGTAGCGCACTTCGTCGATCTTCTCCCTCGTCCCTCCGCCGGTGACGACGACGCGGCGGCTTTGCCAGAACTTCTCGCCGAGCAGCGCCTGCACGCACTGGGCGAATACCTCGGCAGGTTCGGCCAGCGCGCCCGAGCCGGTATCACCGCAGGCGAGGAGCTTCTCCTGGGGCTTGATGATCGTGATATTATTGATGGCGAGCATCTTGAGCGAGCCGTTGGTGTAGTGGTTGGCGAGCATCTGCGTATTGGCCGCGGGGGCTACGAGGAGCGGTTTGGGGCAGGCGAGGGCGCACTGGAGGAGGATATTGTCGGCGATCCCTTTGGAGAGCTTGTTGATTGTGTTGGCAGTAGCGGGGGCGATGACGAAGATATCGCAGTCCTTGACCGCTTCGATATGGTTGAGGCGGGTGCTCCAGCTCTCGCTCTCTTCGCGGAGGACAGGGTTGCGGGTGAGGGCTTCGAAGGTCAGCGCAGAGACGAACCGTTCCGCGCTCGGGGTCATCACCACCTGCACGCCCGCACCCGCATGGATAAAGAGCCTGGCGATCTCGCATGCCTTGTACGCCGAGATGCTCCCCGTGACTCCCAAAAGTACCCGTTTGCCTGTCAGATCAAAGTTCAAAATAGCGCTCCTCTTATTTTAGGCTTATTGTATCGAAGTGGCGATTAGTATGGAATTAAGAGGCTTTGCTGGAGATTTCGGCACATTGACATAAGGATATTTATGGGATATAATTATGTACAGTATTATGTAAGGAATTGTCATGCAAGTATATAGTCTGACTGAAGCAAGAAATAACCTCAAACATCTTTTTGAGAGTGTATACAACGACAACGAAGAGGTAGTGATCCATCGCAAAGGCCGTGAGAGCGTAGTCGTGGTTTCTCTCGATCAGTTCAATTCCATGAAAGAGACGGAATACCTTCTAGGTACGCCGGCGAACAGAGAGCGACTTCTCCGTTCGCTCGAACACGCCAGAAGCGGACAGACAAAATCAAAAGAGCTTATAGAAGATGAATCTGCTCTGGACTGATGAGAGCTGGGAGGAGTATCTCTACTGGCAAAAACAGGATAAGAAGATACTGCAAAAGATAAACAGGCTTATCAAAGAGACGAAACGAGAGCCGTTCGAGGGTATCGGCAAACCAGAGCCTCTCAAGTATGAGCTTGCAGGTTGCTGGTCGCGCCGTATCACCGATGAGCACAGGCTGGTGTATGAGATGAGGGATGATGCTTTGGTTATTATTTCTTGTCGGTTTCACTACTGATGAAAAGAGTCACATCGGATAATGTACTACTTGATAATCATGCTCAGACATCGAAACTGGTAAGACCAAATCTACCTGATCTAATATTCTTCCTAATGTACTCGCAAGTTTTGCGTCAAAATAGCGTCTGATGAGTTCGGTTTTGTAATATTCATTTTTGTTGTACATAAACGGAAAATATTCATAGTAATCGAAGAAAGCATCCAGAGTCGGTGGTGTATCGAACATATTTTCAATTTTGAAATCTGATGGAAAATCATTCCACGGCTCTTTGCTATATCTATTACAGACAAAGAAGGCTCCATTCCAATCTTCC
>QKDN01000068.1 GCA_003252535.1 Campylobacterota bacterium
GGTTCAAAAAAGTATTGATAAGTGCTTTGTGTCATTAAAGAGCAGTTGTCAGTACTTTATATTGACAAAATATTCAAAGTAACCAAAAAAAGGAACATTATGACAGTAATCAGAATGACAAGAATGGGTAGAAAAAAGAGACCTTTCTACAGAATCGTAGTAACAGACAGCAGAAAAAGAAGAGACGGTGGCTGGATCGAATCGATCGGTTACTATAACCCGGTCAGCGAGAACAAAGAGATCAACGTAGACCAGGAGAGACTCAACTACTGGCTAAGCGTTGGCGCTCAAATGAGCCCGACTGTAAAGAGAATCACAGGTAAATAATCACCTATGGTCGATGCATTCGTAACCTCCTATGTGAAGTTGCTGGTAAAAAATCCCGATGCAGTACAGGTAAAGACCGAAAGTCTCGATGAGAATTTCGACGAGATCACTATCTATACCGCGGACGAGGATGTAGGCAAGCTCATCGGTAAAGAGGGACGGATGATCAACTCTATCAAGACCGTCATCTCCGGCTGTAAGGCTAAAGGCGGCAAAAACTATCGCGTCAATGTTAAAGCGATAGACTCCCTATGAAGCAAGACGAACGATTCTTTATCGCTCAGATAGGCAAGACAGTCGGCTTACAGGGTGATCTCAAGATACACTTCCACACAGACTTCCCAGAACAGTTCAAAAAGAACCAGACATACCACTCGGACAGAGGTATGCTCGAAATACTCTCGATCAATCACGGTCGCGGCCTTATCAAGTTCAAGGGCTATGAGACACCGGAACTCGCAAAAAAACTGACCAATACCAAGATCTACGCTACCAAAGAGCAGACGCTCGAGAACTGTAAGCTTGAAAAGGGCGAACATTTCTGGTTCGAGATCATCGGACTTGATGTCATGGAGAATGGTGTACGGCTTGGTAAAGTCGAAGAGATACAGCGTATCCTCGATACCGACTATCTGCTCATTGTCACTGACAATGAGCTGACGCAGAGCGGGAGTGCCAAAACTTTCCTCATCCCATACATACCTCAGTTCGTTGTGAACGTGGACAAAGAAAACGGTGCAGTCATTACCCAAAACGCCAAAGACATCCTGGACGCAAGTTGATGCGTTTTACGTTCGTAACCCTTTTTGCAGGTATAGTCAAAGGGTACTTTAGCGACTCTATCCTTGCCAGGGCCATCGAATCTGACAAACTCTCCATCGATTTTGCAAACCCCAGAGATTTCACCACGGACAAGCACCAGAAGGTTGACGCTCCGATGGCAGGCGGTGGTGCCGGTATGCTGATGACGCCGCAACCGCTCTTCGATACTCTCGAACATGTCAGACAGGGCTCAACTGATCCGCACATCATCTTTCTCACCCCGGTAGGCAAAAAGTTCACCCAGCATGACGCGAAAAGATTGGCCAGGATGGAACATGTGGTCCTCGTATGCGGCCGCTATGAGGGGATGGATGAGAGGGTGATCGAACACTATGCCGACGAACTCTTCTCCATCGGTGACTATATCCTCACCGGCGGCGAGCTGGCAGCCATGGTGATCTGTGATGCAGTCGGCAGGAATATCGAAGGGGTCCTCGGGAACAACGATTCGCTTGAGGGGGAGAGTTACGAAGGGTTGCTCCTCGAACCCCCCGCTTTCACAAAACCTGTGACTTACAATGAAAGCAACGTGATTTCAGAGTATTTAAAGGGAAATCACGGTAAAATCACAGCCTTAAAAAGAGAGCTTGCGTTATGCAAGACAAAGTATTTCAGACCGGATCTCTACCGGAAGATCGACATAAAGGGCATAAAATGAGAAACAGATACATCGAGAGCTTCGAAAGAGCACAGATCGAAGCAAAGAACATTCCTGCATTCAGAGCCGGTGATACTCTCAGAGTAGCGGTTAGGATCAAAGAAGGTAACAAAGAGAGAGTACAGAACTATGAAGGTATCTGTATCTCTATCAGAGGTGAAGGTACAGGCCGTACATTCAACGTAAGAAAAGTCGGTGCGAACAACATCGGTGTAGAGAGAATCTTCCCGATCTACTCTAACAGCATCGAAAGCATCGAGGTTCTCAGAAGAGGACGTGTAAGAAGAGCAAAACTCTTCTACCTCAGAGAGCTCAAAGGTAAAGCTGCAAGAATCAAAGAGCTTAGAAGAAAATAATCTAAGCCCTATATCTACCGGAGAGACCTTCTCTCTGAAAACATCTATCCCCTTCCGGGGATATCTGACCTCAACAATTTATCCTCAATCAGAAATTAATCAATATTTTGTAAAATAACTCTATCTATATTTCAGTCGAAAGGCAATGTATGAACAGAGACGGCAAAGAGTCGTTTGATTGCATCAAAGATGAACTCATACAACTTCACAAACGCTGGATCATCTACCATCAGCTTTATGCTACCAACCAGCACCGTATCGATATTCTTAATGCTACTACCCCCAACCTCTTCGCAGAACTGCAGGGGCTCATTCTGGATGCTTTTTTATTATCGCTCGACCGACTGACCGATCCTTCGATGAGGGGCGTGAACCGTGACTATTCACTCTTCTATCTCCTCGATCAGATACGCAAGGGAAAGGATACCGAGCTCTACGAGGAACTGTCAGGAATTCTCAAAGAGATCGAAAAGAGCGCTACAGGGCTTAGAACGCTCAGGAATAATGAACATGGCAGGGTGACCAGCGCCGTGTCATTCAATGACAAAAACGCCCCATTCAGTGGCCTGAAAACAGCAGACATATCAAGGCTCCTTGATAATATCATGCATTTTCTCAATCTTATCGAATTCAGATACCTGAGAAGCGTCACACGGTATGATATGATAGCGCTGCCGGCCGACGAGGATGCCAGAGCGCTGCTGGTATGGCTGAAAAGAGCTCTCAGCAGCGGCTGAAACAAACAAAGGTAACTCTAAGTGATGATAAGAGTATAGTGGTCAGGTGATAATGTTAACTCACTTCTTGTTCCTCTTCACCACGCCATACACGGCAGGTTGCGATATGCCCAATACTTTAGCGATCATATGCTGAGAATACCCTTTCTCTATAGCATGAAGTATCTGTTGATTTCGCTGTTTCATATCTGTTATATTTTCAAATAGTTTTTTTAGCGTATTCTCTTTGGGTCTTTTATCGACATTAGACGCTTCTACGAGTGAAGATGCTTTTTTGAGTTCTTGCAGTTGTCCTGTATCTACAGGCTGTGTTAGAAATGCTTCTATCGCTTCTGTATCCTCTTTATAGTTTTCAACTATCCGGGAGTTTTGCAAACACTCCGGTATTTCTTTATAGTTCAAGAAGTAGTGATAAGAGCTGTAAGGATATGTTTTTAGGTCTCTTGTTATATTGGCTTTGAGCGGGTTTTGTTCTATGTAGCACATAAGGGTATACAGATACGCTTCATCTGTCACATACCATGACTTATATCTACCCTGCCACAGGTGTCCTGATCTTTTATATTTTTTAGGGGCTAGACTAGTTTAGAGGTATTAAAGTGCCAT
>QKDN01000066.1 GCA_003252535.1 Campylobacterota bacterium
CTCTGAGATTTTATCATGAGACCATCCCTATGGGATTTGAAACATGAGTCATACCCATCTTGGGTATCTGGTGAAGTCATCATGAGACCATCCCTATGGGATTTGAAACAATGGCTTTTTAAAAAGGTTGTAAACGGTCGTTAATTATGAGACCATCCCTATGTGATTAGAAATATCTCGTCTATGTATTAGTTGGATGGTGTAGATACATCAAATTCGTATAGATCGGTTGAAACGATTCCATGTCAAAGATTGGATCAGTGATAAGCTTGAGGTATTCACTTCCAAAACGATAAGAAATTATCTTGGTTGTGTGAATGGTGTCATAGGTGCGGCATTGTATCACGAGGTGATCAGCGATAATGTCGCCAAAGATATCAAACTACCCGAGCATCATCCAAAGGAAGTAGAACCGTTCACCCGGGAAGAGGTGAGGATACTGATCGATAGCGCGAATGATTTTTTTCGTCTCTATCTTGCTATTGGTTTCTATACCGGGATGAGACGGGGTGAGATATTGGGGCTGATGTATAGCGATATCGACTTTGAGAATAGAGTCATCCATGTCAAAAGGTCGATCACCAACGGCAAGATCAGCACGCCAAAAACGCAAAAGAGTATCAGAACCGTTCCGATATTCGATGATCTCGTACCATATCTAAAGAGACCGAAAAATTCTTTATGGCTTTTCCCAAGCCAGGATGGAACATATCTCAAGAACTTCATTGGAACAAGAAAGTGACAATGGAAAGCATTGCTTGAACAGTGTGATATCCCCTATCGCAAACTCTATGCGACAAGGCATACTTTCGTCGTATCAATGTTGAAGTATTCGGAGTTGAGTATATTGGAAGTAGCTCAGATCGTAGGTCATACAACAACGCAGATGATTGTACAGCATTACGGTAAATTTATCAAGGGCGAACATTTGAAAGTAGATAGAAGCTTGAAACTGTTTACTGACAAAAACGCTGACAATAAGGCTTTGTAGTCTTTCGAACTCCCTATTTTAGGGCGTTTGAATGGTGGGTCCTCAGGGACTCGAACCCTGGACCACTCGGTTATGAGCCGAGTGCTCTAACCAGCTGAGCTAAAGACCCAAATGGGGGATTCCTCAATCTTTCTGAGGCTTTTTGGAAGCCATCACGATTTTGGAATCAGGATTATACATTATTTCCTTTTTAAAAGCAAGTAAATTCTGCAAAATACCGAAAATTACCGCAAAAATGACGAAAGATGTCCCCCCGTGACTGAACATCGGCAACGGCAGACCCACGACAGGAGCCAGGCCGATGATCATATAGATATTGACACCCATATAAATGAAGAAGAGAAATGCCAGCCCGGCGGCGAAACTCATGATCAGATAATCGGCGCTGTTCCATATCGCGATATACATCAGGTGGATGATCAGCAGCGCGTAGAGGCCGAGGACGAGCATCATCCCCTTGAAGCCCAGCCTCTCCCCGAGGTAGGCGAAGATGAAGTCACTCGTCGAGATCGGGAGGAACTTGAGCTGCGTCTGGGTCGACTCATCCTTGCTCTTCCCCTCCATACCGCCGGAACCTATCGCGATGAGCGCCTGCTGGACGTGGTAGCTCGGCTTGCCCATGAAGTCCGATATCCTTTTCTTCTGGTAGTCATGGAGACTGTTGTAGAGCACGGGTGCGCTGAGCCCCAGACTGACGAAGATGAAGACCCATATCTTCCAGTCCACCCCGACGACAAAGAGTATCCCGAAGCCCGTGATCAGGAGGACGAGAGCTGTCCCGAGGTCGGGCTCTTTGGCGATGAGGAGGAAGGGTATGACGATGATCAGAGAGAGCTTGATGAAGCTCGCCACACCGTACCCGCGCATCGGCGGTGGGCGGCGGCTGATGAGATAGGCGAGCATCATGATGACGCTCACCTTGATGAACTCGGATGGCTGGATGGTGAGGCCGATACCGGGGAGCTTGATCCACCGTTTCGCCCCGAGGATCGAGATACCGATGAGCTCGACACCGACGAGGAGCATCAGGTTGACCGTATAGAAAATAGAGACGAACCACCAGAGTATCTTGCGCCACGGTATGAAGCACGAGACGACGAACGCAAGGAACGCGATGACGTAATAGAGCATCTGTTTTTTGAAAAGTACGGGGTTGATCTCATAGATGAGCATCGATGAGATGAACAAAAGCGGCATGATCTGAACCATCAGCAGATAATTGAAATATTTGAAGAGGCGCTTTTGCTCATTTAGCCAACGAAGCATCACTTTCCTTGTTTTTGTGGTATTATACCCTAATATACTAAACAGCAGGAGGAGAAACGTTTGGACGAGTTCTACAGATTTGGACGGCTGGAGCGCGAGAGCGGCCTCATGCATCTTGTCACGACCAAGGACACGGCCATGGCCTGTTCATTCAGCCTGGCGCTCCATACCGGGGAGAACCCCGCCCTCATCCGCGCCAACCGCGAACACATCGGCAAGCATTTCGGTGACGAGAGAGAGTGGAGCTTCATCGTGGCCAACCAGACCCACAGCGCCAATATCACCCATATCACCGCTCACGGTTCGCAGGGATGGGAAGGAGAGCAGAGCGCCATCGCCGACTGCGACGCGCTCATCACCGATATCCCCGGTGTCGTCCTCACCATCCTCACCGCCGACTGCGTCCCCATCCTCCTCTATGACCGGAAGCATCACGCCATAGGAGCCATCCATGCGGGATGGAGAGGGGTACACGGCGGGATCGTCCCCGCGACGGTCGCCATGATGCAGGAGAAGTTCGGTACAGATGCGGGTGAGCTGATCGCAGCCATCGGCCCTGCCATCGGGGGGTGCTGCTACGAGGTGGGGGAGGATGTCGCGGGGAACTTCAGAAAGCACCCGGCTGCTCTCTCCCCATCCGGGAACGAAGGGAAATCCTATCTCGACCTGCCGAAAGTGGTCAGAGAGCAGCTCGTCGCTGCCGGGATCAGTGAGGAGAATATAGAATCAAGCGGCGTCTGTACCGCCTGCGAGGTGGAGAGGTTCTTCTCCTACCGTCAGGAGGGGGGATGCAGCGGGAGATTCATGAGTATGATCTCCCTCGTCTGAGCTACCACCCGGCGGAGATATTGGTGATGAAGTAGCCCTGTTTCCAGCGTCGGAGGATCTCGTCATTGAGATCGGACCAGTCGCGTGTGGCGACATATCCCTGATCGCCGTATCCGCTCCCTTTGGAGAAGACCGTCACCCATCGCTTGTAGCCGTATTCCATATTGGTGATATAGTCGTGGTTGCTCCAGCGCTTCGATATCGAGCCGGTGAGATTGCCGAAGTTCTTCGTGACATTGACCGCCTGGTAGGAGTAGTTCCTGTCCTTGCTGAACAGAGCCGTCCAGTACCCCTGTGCGTGCTCGATATCGACCATATCGTACCCTTTATCCCAGTAGAGCTTGGCCATGGTATGGATATCCTCATGGTTGCCCACCTTGGCGATGAGCTGCTGCTCCACCTGCGGCTTCTTGCCGAATATCGCTACCCAGTCGCCGTTACCGTACTCCATATCGATGAGGCTGTAGCCTTTGGCGTGCTGCTCGTCGACCAGCTTGCCAAGCTGCTCGGTATCCCTCGCCTTGAGCAGGTAGCTCTCTTTGTAGTCTGTGCCTTTGGAGTAGACGGCGAACCATATCCCCTCGCTGTATTTGAGATGCGATATCTCGTACCCCTGAGCCTTGCGTACCCTGAGCGACTCGACCAGCTCCCGCCAGTCCCCTCTTGTATCGTATGCCTGCGAGGTGTAGCCTGTACCCTTGGAGAAGACCGCTATCCACTTGTGGCTGGCAGCATGGAGATGGAGCGGTGCCAGCAGCGCCACCACGGCCAAAGCCTGATAAATACGACGCATTATTATCCTTTGTAAAAAGTTATAGTTGATGATAATTTTAGCAAGAATAATTGAAAAAGCAGTGTTTCATGGAAGAAAGCGGGAGAAAATCTCCCGGAGTGTCACGAGAATGTGTACTTATGCGATATCACACTTCTTGGTGATAAGACATGCAGGACAGAAGTTGACAAGACCTGCGATCAGAGGCACTACACCAAGATAGAACCATGGATTGCCCGAATAGACGGCATACCCGATCAGTCCGAGACCTACGACGATACGGACAGGACGGCAGGTTTTTCTGAACTTATTTACATCCATATTAATCCTTTGTTTGATTTTTGCTACTATACTATCAATAACTTAAAATTAATGGCACAATAGGAAAATGCAATGATATTTGAAGATTTGGATAAGATAGAAGGGTGGAGTCTCGAAGAGAAGCTCAAGAACCTGGGAAACAAGCGCAAAGCCCCCTGCCCCAAAAGGAGCTTCCGCTCCAATATGATGCTCAACCCCCTCAAGCTCAAACACCTCAACCGCATCGATGCAACGGATGCCGACATGATCACCCTCAACCTCGAAGATGCCATCGCCCCCTCGCGCAAGAAAGAGGCGCTCTACAACATCGCCCTCTTCCTCTCCCATATGGAGTCCTCGAAGAGCTTTATCATCGTCCGCACCAACCCGCTCGGCGAAGGGGGTGAAGAGGAGATAGCTTTCCTGAACGACTTCGGCTTCGATGCGGTGCGTATCCCCAAGGTCCATTCACAGATCGAAGTGGCACAGGCGCTCACGATCCTCTCTCCTGACAAAAAGCTCCATATCTCACTCGAGACCAAAGAAGCCTTCGCCTCTATCACCTCGCTCCGTATCGATCCCCGTGTGACGGTCGCCAATATCGGTATCCTCGATCTCCTCAACTCACTCGGACTGCCGCAGTCACTGATCCATAAAGGCAATCCGACCATCGAGTATATCCTCTCCAAATTCCTCATCGAGTGCAGGAGCGCAGGTATCCATCCCGTCTCATTCATGTACCAGGACTACGAGGACCTTCACGGTTTCACCGAGTGGTGCAGGATCGAGAAATCGATGGGCTTCACCACCAAAGCCTGCATGGGGCCTGCACAGGTGGAGATCGCCAATGCTGTATTCGGCTACACCCGCGAGGATATCGCACGGGCACGCCAGATCAAAGCTACCTTCGAAGAGAACGCCGCCAAAGGGATCAACGGATTCATGGATGAGACCTACGGCTTCATCGATGAACCGATCTACAAAGACGCACTCCTCGTGCTCGACGCCATCTAAAGGATACTCATGAAGAAACTCCTGCTCCTCCTCGTCTTCCCCCTCCTGCTCCTCGCCAACAGCGACAGGCCCCCGGTCAAACACGACTTCCTCGCCCAGAAGAATGTCCAGAACTTCATCGACACCATGGTCAAAAAACACCGCTTTGAGCGGAGCTACCTCGAAAAGGTCCTCGGCAATGCCAGACTCGACCGCGACACCCTCGCACGCTACACGGGACAGTACAAGGTCGGCACGACCAACGGCCCGTGGGAGCGGTACAAGGCCCACGTCCTCGACCCCGTCACCCTCGCCAAGGCCAAAAAGTTCAAGCGGAACTACGCTTCCACCCTCAACAAGGCGAGCCGCCAGTACAAAGTACCTGTGGAATATATCGTGGGGTTCATCGCAGTGGAGAGCAAATTCGGCGAATACACAGGGGACTACCGCCTCCTCGATTCGCTCTCGACGCTGGCATTCTACCCCAACCGTATGCAGAAGTTCTTCTACTCGGAACTTACCCACTTCTTCCTGATGTGCCGTGAAGAGGGATTCGATCCATACAGGCTCCAGGGCTCGTTCGCCGGTGCCATGGGGTGCGTCCAGCAGGTCCCGTCGGTCTACCGCCGCTACGGCATGGACTATGACCGCGACGGCAAAAAAGACCCCTGGAGCCTGAAAGACTCGATCGGTATCATCGCCAGTTTCATGAGCCGCAACGGATGGCGCAACGGCACCCCGGCAGCGATAGAGGCCGAGTACCGCTCCCCCATCTCCATCGCTACGGGGCACAAGCGAAAATACCCTCTCGCCTCCCTCACCGCCAAAGGGATCACGCCCAAAGCGAAGTTCACCGAATCAACTGCCTACCTGCTGAGCGTCGGCGACAAAAAAAGCCGCGAGGTCTACCTGGGTACGAGCAACTTCCGCATCCTCACCCGCTACAACAATGCCACCACCTACGGCATGGCAATCCACAAGATAGCGGAGTATGTGAAGGAATGATCATTGTCATCCCTGTGAAAACGGGGAATCTGAGTGTGCAGCGGTATGGATTCTCCGGGTCGCGACCGGGGATGAAGGGCGTTGTAGGGTGCGCTTGCCAGCGCACCGTGGATCAGGCACAGGATTTGGTTGCAGATTGCATATTGCCTATCAAACGGAACCGATGGTGGGTTGGCAAACCCACCCTACGCCTACCGTGTCTGTCATAACTGTGAAAATAGGAATCTCAAAATCTACGCAAAAAGCGAACCGACTGAATCATCCTCGGCCACTTCGCACTCCTCGTTGAGCCCTGCAGCGGCCTCTTCGTAGCAATTATGGCAGAGATAGCGGTAGCTCTGCATATCGTAGTAGATATGATCCCCTTCGCTGAACTCGTCGTAGCACTCGGCGCACATCCGCGCAACACGCGACATGATCTCCTCGGTCGCTACCTGGTCGATGAAACATTTCGGGCTCATGCGCGCCCCTCTTTGAACTTCGTTACCATTTGGGCAGCCTCCTCGAGTTCGGGATCGAGTGCCAGCGCCTTTTCGTAAAGCTCCAGTGCCTCCCCGCTGCGGCCGAGGTCGTAGAGGGTATTGGCATAGTTGAAGTAGTGGGGTGCATAGTCGCTGTCGAGCTCGATGGAGTGTTTGTGGTGCTCTATGGCTTCATTCTCTTCGCCTAGCTGGTGGAGGGCATTGGCAAGCGCCGCGTGGGAGCTGTCGTCGTGTGGATCGATAGCGAGGGCCTTTTCGTACTGCTCTTTTGCCCCGCCGAAATCATTGATAGAACCGAGGATGTAGCCGTAGCGCACGAGGATATCGTGGTTCTCGCTGTCGAGGATCATCGCACTCTCGATCGCCTTTTTGGCCTCGATGAAATCCTTTTTGGATACTGCCTCGTCAGCCATAGAGAGCAGCTGCTCGACACGGGTCGGCTGCACTACAGGGCGGGAGAAGGTCTTGTCGGGTCTGTTGATCCCACCTATCTGGGCATTGTCGGTGGTAGCTTCGAAGTCTATTCCTCTTTTGGGGTAATCTTCGGTGAAGAGTTTCTTGAAAAATATATAGAAGACAGCTGCACTGAGGATGAGTAAAAAGAGTTGAAAAATCGTCATAAGCACTCCTGGATTTGATAGTGACATCATAGGTAAAACTAGCTTAATCTGCCAGTAAATATGTCAAATATCCATATTTTTTTACCAATGTTAGATATCATAATACAAATGAATTTTGGAGAATTATGATGAGCTATGAGATAGAACTGGACAGGGAAGCACTGAGAGAAAAACTGACACAGCTTGAGTATGACGTATGCCTCAACCACGGTACGGAACCGCCGTTCCGCAACCTCTACTGGGACAACAAGAGCGATGGCACCTACCGCTGCAAATGCTGCGATACGCCGCTCTTCGAGTCAAGTACGAAGTTCGATTCCGGGACGGGGTGGCCGAGCTACTTCGCCCCCATCGACCGCAAGCTCATCGAGCTCATACGCGACACTTCCCACGGCATGGTACGCACCGAGGCAAGATGCGCCAAATGCGGCTCCCACCTCGGTCACGTCTTCCCCGACGGTCCAGCACCGACGGGTGAGAGGTACTGTATCAACTCTGCTTCGCTCTCTTTTGATAAGGAGTAGGAAGTTAAAGGCCGTGGTCTTATCGTTCTGGTATTGTCATGCCAGACTCGATCCTGCATCCACTGCGTTCAGCAGCATTACCGGACTCGGTCATCCTCGGGCTTGAACTGAGGTTGGGAGTGTTGCAGTCGATACAATTTTTCATCGAGACAATGGGAACGAAGAGAAAATGTGTGACAAGGAAAGGAGTAATATATGATCGAAATAAAGAAGTTCGGAAAGCTGCGACTTCGTAAACTACTGGAAAACAGAAAACTATTCAAAGCATGGAATACTGAATACCTGGGTAGAACATGGCTAGGGGAAGAGTATATTTTCAGTCATGCATTACGTTTATATTCAAAGCCATTTACAACGAAATCATTAGCGATTGAACTTGAAGCGATCAACATATCAGAGATCAATAGGATCAGTTTGGCTCTTGAAATAGACCTTTCAGCAATGAATAGCAAAAATGACTGTGATAACTTGTTTGGTGAACCCATTGCAACCAAAGTTTATATGGATGACAGAAAAACATATGTATATTTTACAGCTGGAAAAGAGTATGAAGTGACTTTTACCATCTATAATAAAGGAGGTTTAGTCTACTTTACCATGGCCACAATGGATGTAGCTTATTACAGAGATTTGTTAGAAAACTAGTGAAATAGGATTGGTTATGACATTCGGCAATAAAGAACATTTCGCAGTAGAGATCGAAAAAGACCCGACCTATCTTTTCCCGGGATACGCCAAAGTCAGGATATGGGCTGAAGGACTTTATCTGGGAGACTTTGATGATGTGGCATATCTGAGTGCTTTGTTTGCCTCGCTCGAAGGTGACATGGAAAGAATCAAAGTGTTGCCGCTCAGTTGTCAGTGTATGAGCCCAGAAGAGGTGTTTATCGAGCGTTTCGATAGACAAGATGAGTCAGATTACAAAGAAGAGTTAGACTCGTATAATATGTTGTGTACAGATACATTCGATGATTTTCTTGTCTTGGGCTACCAAACAAATGATGAAAAGATGATATGGGTCTGGAGATTATGTGAGGATCACTATTCGAACTATCCCGATTATCCTCCGGGAATACTTACTGCCAGGTTGAACATTGCATCAGTTGTGGATGTCGTGCACCGTGCAAAGAGCTACCTGAAAGAGATAGCCTGGCTGGATCGCATAAGGCTGAATGATTATGAAAAATGGGCTGATGCGAACCAGAACTTTTCTCTGTACGACTATCTCTTTGGCGTCGTCAAAACCAATCAGCTTGCCGATGATATCTATATTGCATTCCTGAAAATGTTCTGGCCAGACTTTTACTGCATCGATGGGTGTGTTTTTCTCAAAGAGCAATTTGAACCAGAGTATTACGACAGACTTCTGAATGAAGGAACAAGCAGACAGGAGATAGAGAAGTGGATCAATCTGTTTTTTCTCGGTGGTATGATGCAGGAGAGTACGAGTGATGAAAGCATTCGATATTTGGCAATACACCTTACCAAGCTATGGGAGATGAAGCTCAAGGAGGATTTCCCGGATAAAGAATTTGATGTAAAATACTTTCATGACGAGGAAGACGGATATTTTGTCGTTTTTTCTCAGAGATGATCTGATCACCCCCGCAGCTGCGCTGCAAGCCTCCCTATAGCCTCTTCCAGCTCCTCCCTGCTTTCGTAGACGAAACTGTGCTTCTCTTCACCCAGGTGGAGGAATATCCCGTATCCCGCTACCTCTACAACACCTTTGGACTCGGTATCGAGCCACTCGAGGCTCATCTGGGTCGTCTCGTCGCCGTGTCCGGTCATGACGATGGCGGCAGGGTAGAGCTGTGTGATCATAGCAGTGTCGAATGTCTGGTCTTCTATGGTTATCTTCATGGGCGGTATTATACACAAAGCCTCTCAAAGTGAACTTTTCATATAATCGGAAAATTTTTCAAAGGAGAGGATATGAGCCTAAAAGAGAGGATCAAGAACGATATCAAAGAGGCGATGAGAGCCAAGGAGAACGCAAAACGCGATACCCTCAGAAATATCCAGACGATGATCAAACAGGTCGAGATCGACGAGCGCAGGGAGCTTGACGATAGCGAGGTCGAGAAGATACTCCTCAAGTATGCCAAGCAGAGAGAGGATGCGATGGCACAGTTCCGTGATGGAGGCCGTGAAGACCTCGTGGCCAAAGAACAGGCAGAGCTCGATATACTGAGCGACTATATGCCCAAGCAGTTCAGCGACGATGAGCTCAAAGCTGCCCTCTCAGAAGTGATCGCATCGGTCGGCGCGGAGTCTATGAAGGACATCGGCAAGGTCATGGGAGCTGCCAAAGCAGCGATCGGGAGCAATGCTGACGGCAGCCGTATCAATGCGATGGCGAAAAGTCTCCTGAGCTGAGCCATTTCTCCCGCTTATAGGAGGAGTATTACAGATTTTTTGATATACTAACGACTACAAGTGGATTATTGACCGGAGATGGGGGAGAGAGGCATGCACATCAACTACAGCGGCGAGATAGAGACCGCAAAAGAGAAGCTTTCCAAAGCTTTGGGCAATGTCCCCATGATGGTGGATATCCTCAGGGAGATCTCCGGTTCCGACGAAGTAGACCTGCTCTTTTATGACAAAAAGGACAAATCCTTCTATGACAAGATGAAAGGGAACGTCATCTCGCTGAGCTACCTTGAGGGGAAGGATGACAGCATGCTCTCCAAGGCATACCAGTTCTCCTCGGCATACTACTGTCCCCATACCCATTTCGACAAACACTACAATGTCTCTATCGACAACCCCTACAAGGTGCACATCACCTCACAGATCATCATGCCCCTCTCCATCGACCACGAGGTGCTCGGGATCATACGGTTATCGAAGTTCAAATACATCTTCGAGATCGATATGCTCAGGAAGCTCCTGGAGCTTGAGAGTACCCTCGTCAAGATATTCCGTGAGGATATCGGCCGCAAAGTCGAAGAGTTCAATGTCGAATTCTTCTCGGTAGGTTCCGAAAAAGCATTCAATATCATCGACAAGATCAAAACGGAGCTCAAGCTCCTCGCCGACTACACACGCAATCCCGAGATCAACAAGCTCATCGCCAATGCGAACGAGAACATCGAAGCGATCTTCGACTATCTCAATCCTACCGCCTATATCGAACAGATCGAACAGGAGAGCAAAAAGCCCGTCATCGAGGAAGAGGCTATCGACCACGGCAAAAAGACCTACCATGTCCTCTTTGCCGACGATGTCGAGATGAACCTCCGTATCCTCAGCGCCATGATCAAGGGGGACAAGAGGTACAAGATATCGACCGCCAAAGACGGGATAGAGACACTCCACAGGATCGAGGAAGCGAAATTCGAGAACGATCCTGTAGAGATACTCTTCCTCGACCACTATATGCCGGGCAAACTGGGGTTGGAAGTGGCACGGAGCATCAGGGACGACGAAGCGTTCGACGATGACACGCCTATCGCTATCGTCTCTATCACCAACGACCCGGCAGCGATCGAGTCCCACAAACACCTCTACGACTACCACCTCTCCAAGCCTTTCGACCAGGATCGTCTCGTAGAGATACTCGAAGATATCCGCTCAAGGGCACAGCTCTCACAGCAGTAGTATTGCCGACAGGGGACTCCCCTGCTCTCTTGTCAAAGTATCTGGCGATCGAAAGAAGATATCCTCCAAGGAGATACGATGAAGAAAAAACGGTACAAGAAAGAACTCTACGAACTCCAGGTAGAACTGGTGAAGTTCCAGAAAGAGGTAATAGCCAAGAATCTCCAGGTCTGTATCATCCTCGAAGGGCGCGATACTGCCGGGAAGGACGGGGTGATCAAGAGATTCCTGCAGCATCTGAGCCCGCGGGAGGTGCGTACTGTAGCGCTGGGAAGACCTACCGAAAAGGATGCGATGTCATGGTACTTCCAGCGTTATGTGCCGCACCTCCCCTCGGGACAGGAGATCATCCTCTTCAACCGCAGCTGGTACAACCGCGCCGGAGTCGAGAGGGTGATGGGATTCTCCGGCAAAAGCCAGCTCGAGCACTTCTACGAGGAGGTGGGAAGTTTCGAGCAGATGCTGACCCACTCGGGGATAATATTCTTCAAGTACTATCTCGATATTTCCAGGGAGGAGCAGAAAAAACGCCTCGACGACCGCCAAAACAACCTCCTCAAGCAGTGGAAGCTCAGCCCCATCGACGGCAGGGCGCAGGAGCTCTGGGATGACTACTCAAAGGCCAGGGACGATATGTTCAACCGCACGTCCTACACTTTCGCCCCGTGGTATGTGGTCAATGCCGATGACAAAAAAGAGGCCCGTATCAACCTCATCAAACACTTCCTCTCCAATATGGACTACAAACACAAGGATAGCAAGCTCCTCGCTTACAGGAGAGATATCGTCTGCGAATTCGACCCCAAATGCCATGAGAAAGGGCTCATCCACAAATGATCTGCCTGGAGGGAGCTAGCCGCCTATAGCGGCAAGCTCTTCGAGTGCCTTGCGGGTGAGATAGGGGCGCATCGTCCCCTCGATGTGGCGGAATCCCCCGGCGAGGTTGCTCTCGTCCACCTCTATACCGAGGGTCTCGAGATGCGAATGCCAGAACTGGTTGCACAGCAATATGGTATCGGCGAGCTGTTCATAGACGTTCTCGTCGGGGATGTCGAAGTAGCCGTTGGCCGCAAGACCTCTCATGACGATACCGATCCGCTCCCTGTGCGCCCTGTTTTCATTGATGTAGCGCTCTTTGAGCACAGTATCACGAGAGAGGAGGAAGAGGAGCTCACGGTTGAAGAAACGGTACTCCCAGTAGACATTCGCCAGGTGTATCTGGTGCTCGTGGATATCGGCTATGGTGGCGGGGAGTTTGCTGTGGGGAAGTTTTGTCCTGGATATCATCTCCTCATAGAGAGCATAGACGATCGCTTCCCGGTTCCTGTAGTGGTAGTGGAGATTGCCGGGGCTCATCCCCAGTGCCTGCGCTATGTGGTTGGTCGTGGCGGCCTGGGTATTCCCCTCGTTGAAGAGCTTCAGAGCAGCGGAGAGTATCCTCCCCCTCGTCCCTGTCGCCCTCACTTCTTCGCTATACCTTCGAGCTCTACGGAGATCGTCACCTCTTCGCCCACGACGACACCGCCGGCTTCGAGCGCCTTGTTCCATTTCAGGCCGAAGTCACCGCGGTTGATCGTTCCGCTGAGCGATACACTGCTTCTCTCGCTGCCCCACGGGTCTTTGATCGTGCCGGAGACCTCGGCATCGAGTGTCACGCTCTTGGTCACGCCGTGGATCGTGAGATCACCTGTCATCTTGCCGGCTACTGCGCTGACCATCTTGAAGGTGATCTCAGGAAATTTCGCCGCATCGAAGAAGTCGGCGCTTCTGAGGTGGTCGTCCCTTTTGTCGATACCGGTATCGATCGAAGCAGCTTTGATCGTCCCTTCAAGAGCCTTGAGCTTGCCCTCTTCGAGGTCGTAGCTGCCGCTGAACTCTGCAAAGTTCCCTTTGACATTGCTTATCATCAGGTGTTTGATCTTGAACCCTACGCTTGAATGGGCGATATCCACATCGAAAGGTGTAGCATACAGCATCCCCGAGAGGAGCACAGCCGCGGTGAGTCTTTTGAAAAATCTCTCTTTTTTCATCTTAGATCCTTTTTAGAGTAATTACACTAGAACAATAGCGTAATTTTGTATCGGATGTCAAGGGCAAAAGTCGCTTTACGCTCTCCGACCCGTATTTTAAGGATGAAACAATATCTTTTCGGCATAATCAAAAATAATATCATCATACACTATTGGACAGACAGCCTTGAAAAATATTTTTCTCAACAAGAGCACAAAAAAATTATTCCTGATCTTTCTCATCTTCTCCGTCGTCCTCTCTGTTGCCCATATTTTCATAGAAAAAATGCTCTTTGTGCACGGCGCCGAGGAGGTGGCACTCGACAACGCCATCAGCAAATCCAAAGAGAGGGAGATGCTCGTCAAGGGATTCCTCAGCCAGTCCGAAGACACGCTTCTCTCGCTTGCACGGCTCAAACTCTTCGAAGACTACCGCCTCAGGAGCGTCCCCAGGGACACCATCGTCGATATCTTCCTCTCTTCGACACTCCCCTGGCCATCTATGACACAGCTGAGCTACATCGATGCCGCCGGCAAAGAGCAGGTCAGGATAGAGCGGACAGTTCCCCAGGCGGCCCCCATGATCATCCCCGTGGAGAAACTCGGCAACTACTCCGGCAACTACCTTTTCGAGCATTCAAAGGAAAAACCGTACGGCAAAGTATGGTTCTCCTCTATCGACCTGCACCAGGATGCCTGGGGTGTCCCGGTACTCCCCTATGAGCCCGAGATGAGCGCCATGCTCCCCCTTGCAGATACGAACGGCGTCTATGACGGTGTGATCGTCGTCACATACAATATGAAGAACTTCCTCCACAAACTTGCCAATGCACCGCTGTATGACATGATCATGTTCAATGACCGCGGCTACACGATCCACCATTATGACAATACAAAAAGCTGGGGATACTACACCGATCCCCGTTTCAATATCTCTGACGAGTTCCCTGGCACAAGTGAACGCATTCTCTCTTCAACGCTCTACCGGAACGAACATTTCGTCTCCAAGAAGTTCGACCTCCCTATTGATGGAGGGCTCAACCTGATCCTCCTTCTGAAGAAGACTTATCTCAAGGAACAGATCGATATCTCGCAGACACAGTATATCCTTGTCTCGGTGATCATCTTCCTCCTCTCCCTGCTGCTCACCTTCATGACGGTCAAGTTTTTCAGTATCACCCTCCTCAACCTCGAAGAGGTACGCACGCTCAATACGCGCCTCCAAAGTACACGAACGGAGCTCGAACAGCAGAGAGACGAGCTCGAGTCGATCTTCACGATAGCCCTTGAGGGGATCACGATACTTGACCGCGAGGGGAATATCCTCCGGTTCAACAACAAATATGCCGAGATCGTAGGCTATTCGAAAGATATACTCAAGAACAAAAGATGGTTCGACTTCATCAGCCAGGAGGACAGGGAAGAGGCTGACAAGGCCTATAAGAAGGCTCTCGAATATGGCTACTACGAGAATTTCGAAAGCAGTTACATCAACAAGGAGAACGAACACAAAAGGCTCAAGTCCTCTATCGTCCTGATGCCCAGTCGGAACGAACTGCTCCTGACGACTGTCGACTATTCCGAACTGCACAACGCATACAAGCAGATCGAGAGACAGGCATACCTCGACGAGCTCACCCAGCTGCAGAACAGAAAATCGTACAACGAAAAGATCACTGAGCTCCTCCTGCAGTTCAAGAACTACGATGTCCCATTCTCCATCCTCCTCTTTGACATCGACCACTTCAAGTCTGTCAACGACCAGTACGGCCATGACAGGGGCGACGAAGTGCTCAAAAGGCTCGGACAGCTTGTCAGGACAACTGTACGTTCGAGCGACCATATCTTCCGTATCGGCGGCGAGGAGTTCGTGATCCTCCAGCCGCACACCCAGCTCAAGGGTTCATTGATCTCTGCGGAGAACCTGAGAAAACGGGTAGAAAAAGAGCTTTGGATAGACGAAGGGAAAAATATCACCGTCAGCATAGGGGCGACGGAAGTACAGTCCGAAGACGGCGTAGAAAGTATCTTCAAGAGGGTCGATATCTGCCTCTATCATGCCAAGCAGCAGGGGAGGAACCGAGTCGTTTCCTCGGCGGAGGAGAAATAAGCTTTTCAGCTTCTCTTTGCCCCGTATTTGAGCTCTTCGAGCGCCCCCGTGACATCTTCCTGTCTCATGAAATGCTCCCCTACGAGGAAGGCGTCGGCACCTATTTTGGAGAGTTCCATCACTGTATCGTGGTCATTGATACCGCTTTCGGCGACGATGATCTTGCCATTGGGGATAAGAGGGATGAGCTTTTCGCTCAGACTCATATCCATCTCGAAGGTCTCGAGGTTGCGGTGGTTGATCCCGATGATATTGGCCCCGGCAAAGCTCGCTTTGACGAGGTCTGATTTGTCGTGTACCTCGACAAGTACCTCGAGCCCGAGATGGAGTGCGTATTCATAAAGCTCCTTGAGCTCCTTACGGCTGAGCGCCATGGCGATCAGGAGGACGAAATCGGCACCGTAGGCGAGCGCCTCGACAAGCTGGTACTTGTCTACGATAAAGTCCTTGCGAAGCAGGGGCAGCGGTGTATAGCGGCGTACCATGCTCAGGTACTCGATATCACCTTTGAAGAAGTGCGGTTCGGTGAGGATAGAGAGGGCATCGGCCCCTCCGTTGGTATACTGCTGTGCTATCACGAGGGGATCGAAATCCTCACGGATGATCCCTTTGCTCGGGCTCGCTTTCTTCACCTCTGCGATGATGCGGTAGGGGTTCTCCGGGGTCGAACGGAGAGCGCTGAGGACATCCTTCGGCATAAAAGGGTTGAATGCGAGCGATCTGCCCAACCACTCGAGCGGGTAATCTACCTTTCTCTTCTCGAGGTCTTCTTTTGTCTTTTTGATGATCTCATCTAATATCTGTGCCACTATGTGTTGTTCCTTTCAAAATGTACTTGTTCTCTTTGGTATTCTTGCTGATGATCGTCGACTTGAGACACTCTTTGATCATTTTCCAGTGCTCATCGACCTCTTTTTCATCGGTCCCCTGCATATCGACCACTTTTTTCATCAGTTTGTAGGCTTTCCTGCATTGCCCTTTCTTGTAGTAACCCCATGCAAGCGAATCGAGGTAATAGGCGTTGTTCGGCTGCTGCTTGAGAGCATTGCGGATGATACGGATCCCTTTGTCTATATCGAGCTCCTGATCGATGAGCGTATAGCCATAGTAATTGAGGTAGATACTGTCATCGACCCCTTTGCCGATCGCTTCGTCGAAGAGCGAGATCACTCTCCTGATCATCTGTTTGTCGTTCTTGTCCGCCGCTGCCTCGAATGTGAGTATCCCCTCCTCGGCCAGCCACTGTGCATGGCCGCTCTCCCTGTAGAACTTCTGTGCGAGGGGGATCGCCTTGGCGTACATCTTCTCTTTTTTGTAGAGATCATAGAGGAGGTCTTCGTTGCCCCCGAGCTTCTCCAAAAATCCGGTAAGTCCCTTGAAGTCGTTGAGATAGATGTATATCTCAATGATCTTCTTGAGATACTCTTCGTCCGGCTCTTTGTCATAGAGCACTTTGTAGACTTCGAGTATCTTCTTGATGTTCTGCGTTTTGACATAGAGATCGATCAGGAGCCTGTAGGCATCCTCCGAGGCTTCGTCTACACGGATATGGGTCTCGAGGAGCTTGATAGCCTCTTTGGTCCTCCCGAGATACTCTGTCTTGATCGCCACGATACGGAGCAGTACTTTCTCTTCATGTGTCAGCTGGTAGAGCTTCTCCAGCAGGGCCAGCCCCAGCTTGTAGTCGCCGCTGGAGAGATAGGCGTTGGCCACAAGCTCGATATCCTTTGCCTCGTTCGAATCCTTGATAAGGGTCTCTCCCAGCTCTTTGGCCTTGAGATAGGAGCGCTCTTTCGTATAGAATGCGATCAGGAGTCTTCTACCGACCACGTCCTTCGGATTCTGCCTGATCCAGAGCTTGAGACGTTCGAGGCTCACCTTGAGAGCCTCTTTGCTGTACATACTGCTGCTCACCTCTTTGAAAAGGTACTCTTTTTTCCCCGTATGATCGAAGAGCTTCGTATATATCCGGGTCGCCTCCGCGAACCCTTTCTGCTCCTCGAGCCAGAGGGCGCGGATGACCCATTCATCTTCGCTGATCCCCTCTATCACGATGGGCTTGCTACTGTCGCTGACCGGGGTACCCAGCGGAGACGGCGTGGCGATATTGACCGCCGATGTGATCTCGGCACCCCCTGCATGTGTCCATCCGAGCACCAGCGTGCATAATACCGGTAATAGCTTTATCGAATTGCGGGGCACTCTTTGATCACCTCTTCTTTGTTGTTCTGAAACTGCTGCCAGAATGGGAATGTACGGCACTGTAGCGGGCGTACCGGATAGATCTTGCATCTTTTGGTAGCATCGTCAAAGAAGATACATGCCCAGTCCCCCGGCTCTTCGCGCCGGTACTCTACGAGGGAGTATCTGTGTTTGACCTTCCTGAGGTATATTGTAGCGAAATCTTCGACACTTAACTCTAAAAACTTCGCAATTGCCTCTATTTCTTCGTACTTCACCCAGATATAGCCGCTCTCCCCCGTACAGCAGTGGCCGCCGCAGCTCTCGCACTCCCTGGGGTCGAACCTGTAGTCGTATCCCTCATGGGAGATCAGGTGTTCTTCCTGGTTCATTCTTGCTCCTTTGTTTCTCTGTCCCCTTTGATACTGTGGGTCCCTGCCCTCTCAAACGCCTTTGCGGCCCTCGGGGTATACTCCCCATCCTCGCCGAAGACGACGAATGGGGGGAGCACCGTCGTCATCGATCTCGAGCCTGCCCTTGCCGCGATCATCACCAGTTTCGACGGACGGTCGACCTTGGAATGGATGAACTCCAGCGTCTCAACATTGAGCTTGTGTGCTCTGAGCGTGGCAAGGAGCATATCGATCTGCTTGGCATCGTAACAGAAGATGAATCTCCCCCGCGGATGCAGCACCCGCTTCACTTTCGTCACGAACGCATCAAAGGGGAGATGGTGGGCATAGCGGGCGATATTGAGATGGGTATTGAGCGACTGGGTCACATCCGGGTGATAGAACGGCGGATTGGAGACGACCAGGTCGAACTTGTGATCGAACTCGTGCATGACGAAGTCCCCCAGGATCGTCTCGGCCTCAAGGCCATTGAGAGCGAAGTTGTGCCCTGCATACTCTATCATCGACCGCTGTTTGTCTATCACCGTGGTATCCACCGCGAAATCGCGGGTGAGCAACAGCGAGATGATCCCCACGCCGCATCCTACGTCGAGCATCTTCCCGCGGGGAACCTGACGGCTGATGAAATCATACAAAAATATCGAGTCGCTATTGTAGCAATAGCCGTTTGGAGGCTGGTAGAGATACATAAAAACCTTAATCGCAAAATCCTGGCCGAAAACCAAAAAGCTTATTTTATCTAATTTGGGTAAAATCGCAATTATGGACAAGAAGCACGAACTATTATACCCGCCCTCAACAGACTTCTCTATGCTCGATTACGATTGCGCATACCTGCCAGGAAGAAGTGTGCGCATGAACTACAAGTACGTACCCAAGGCCTCACAGACCTTCTCCACGGCTGTCATCCAGAGGGGGTGGAGACGCTTCGGAAAATACTACTTTCACCCCATCTGCGACGGGTGCAACGAGTGCAAGAGCATCCGCATCAATGTCGACGATTACCGCTACTCCAAATCCCAGCGCAAAGCGATCCGCCGCAACAAAGATACCGAGATCATCATCCAGAAGCCGACCATCACCAAGGCCCATATCGATCTCTACAACAAATACCACGCCCACAAGCAGGGGAAGGACGGCTGGAAGTACCGCAGGATATCTCACAGGGAGTACTTCGAGAACTTCGTGGACGGCGCCAACGAGTTCGGCAAAGAGGTGCTCTATGTCAAGGATGGCAACCTCGTGGGCGTCGACCTCATCGATATCCTCGACGACGGGATCAGCTCCATCTATTTCTACTACGACCCCGATTACGACAGGCTCTCACTGGGTACCTACTCCCTCCTCTACCAGATCAACCTCGCCAAAGTGCTGGGTCTCAAATGGATCTACCTCGGCTACTGGGTGGACGGTTGCAAGGCTTTCGCCTACAAGCCCAAGTTCCAGCCCCAGGAGCTCCTCGAGGGCTTCCCCCATGTGAGCGAAGAACCGCAGTGGAAAGAGATCGACCTGAGGGAAACCGAGCCGGAATTAAATTGATAAATATATCTGTACATTTTACTCAGGTAATCAATACCTTTCAGTAACAGGTCTTTCAACTTTGATGTTTTACGACTTGCTTTAAAAAGTCGTTTAAACTCATTATCCACTCCTGTTGAATTGGCATATATGTTTGCCTTATAACATCGGGCACTACCAGTTGTACAGAAGCTCTTTTCATTTCGTCAGTCTGATCGGCACTGATAGCCGGTTCAAGTGTTATAAGATGTTTTGTGTCTATCAGATTTGCTTCTTTGGTAATTTGACGCCATCTGTCTTTACAGGTTGTTTTTGCACCCAACATCATGAGCGATGGAATAAGTGTTGTATCTGTTCTCGCCTGTTGATAAGTCTCGATTGAAGGAAAAATAAAGTCTGGTTTTGATTTTCCTTCTGTTCTTTTACCCCGGTCATATTGTATTGAATGATCGTCTAAATGATTTTCAAAGGCATGACCTGCTCTTGATTTTCGTCTGTTCAGTACACTGTTCGCAAAAGATGCAAATTCATCCACATCCTGAAATCCTTTTTTTATCTGTTCTTCTATAATGTGTTTTTCCAGTGCCTTAAATAACTTTTCTTCATGGTTCCACCATTCCAGTAATACTACATCTGGATCATCTACGGAAGTAATAATACTGGTTTCATTTCTGGCAAATGCAGAAAACTCTTTGGTAGAAGGGAATACTCCCTGGAATCTTGCAAGGAGTTTTTCAATATCAGTTTGAGTATCATGTATTTCAAAACCAAATTTCTCCAGTATGAGATTTTCAACACCTCTGAGATAGCTTTCCCTCTGAGGAAGCTCAGTTATTTGGTACTCTTTCGCATCTTCGTGATGATTATTTGCAAAAAGCCATAATACTTGATTCTCAATAGTTGACTGATGTTCAGCGATAATTATCCAGACCTGTTGTCCATCAAATCCGAGAATCATCAAATCATTTTCACTGGCATATTTTTCAAATAATCTTGTTGAATAGTAGAGTCTGTACTCTGTCCGTGTTGCATGAGCATGTCGAGCATCATACCAAGTTACATATCCATTCTCAGAATGTGTAAACTCTGAAAGTTGATCGAAAATATTTTCTTCTTCTGTATCTGAAAGATAGATGAATCGGGCAGGTAGTGTCATCTTTGATGTCGGTATACCAAAAATCTCAACCAGTTTTTTGACACCATTAAGTTCATGTTGATTTGAAATAACCGGATCAGTTTCAACTTTTGAAAGTCTCTTTATCGCTACTTTTTGAAATAAATCAGTTAACTTCATTCGCTGCTCCTCATAACTTGCTGTTTTTCATCCGAAAGGATGAAAGAGACCGTTTTATCGATCAGTTCATCAAACTTCAATTTATATTTTCCCTTTATACTGCACTCCCAGATTGTCAAGACTTTCCAGTTATCATGCAAGAGATTTTCAATTGCTTTATTGTCATTTTCTTTGTTGATCCTGATTTTGTTTATCCAGAAATCAGTGCGCGTTGTCGGGACTACAAACAGATAACAGTGTTCATGTCCATGCCAGAAGCATCCATGTACAAAAATGACCGTTCTATATTTTGGAAGTACAATATCAGGTGTCCCGGGCAATTTCCGTACATTCAGTCGATACCGAAATCCTTTTGCAAAAAGGGCTTTCCTTATTTTTATCTCAGGCTTTGTCTCCCTGGATCGTATTGCAGACATATTTTTGCTACGCTCTGCCTGAGATTTGATATCTGCCATCAGTTATGCGTAGTGCTTGATTTTAAGTGATTCATAAATATGATCTTTAAGTGCATTTGCAATAAATCTCACAACAGGAACAGCTACAGAATTTCCAAATTGTCTGTATGCCTGGGTATCAGATACAGGTATGACAAAACTATCATCAAATCCCTGGAGTCTGGCACATTCTCTGGGAGTGAGTCGTCTGGGTCTGGAATCATCCTGTTTTATGAGGATTTCCGAACCATCCTTATGATATCTTGCAGACAATGTTCTTGCAGTATCGTTTTCCGTTACAAGTCCATAGCCAAAGCCGTTGCCTTTCTCCTTATGTTTTGCTGCATAATTCTGAAGATAACCCCATAGTTTTTCACTGAGAGTATACTTGGGATTGACAGCACCATCTGAAAAAATATACTCTTTGAATACATCATTTGATGACTGAGTGTGTTTGTCTTTTGTAGCATGAAGTATATCTTTGAGTTTTGGCATATTGTCATCATATGGGAGTATCAGTTTATCGATATCAAAATCTGTTTTATCTCTGAAACCGATAATAAAAATTCTCTCACGATGCTGTGGAACAAAGGGTTTCGCATCAATGACACGGTAATGTATATGATATCCCAATTCTTCTCTGAGTGTTTTTTCGATTACTTTGAATGTATTGCCTTTATCATGACTAAGAAGATTTTTGACATTTTCCAGAAGGAAAACTTTTGGGCGGTGATAATCAATGATTCTGGCGACATCAAAAAACAGAGTTCCCTGTGTATCGCACCTGAATCCATGTTGTCTACCCAGAGAGTTTTTTTTAGAAACACCTGCGAGCGAGAATGGCTGGCAGGGAAAACCTGCCAAAAGGACATCATGTTCCGGAATCTCTTCTTCTTTAATTTTTGTAATATCACCTGCAAAAAAATGTTTATCGGAGTTTTTGAAATTTGCCTTATATGTTTGCTGACTAAACTTATCCCATTCACTGGTAAAAACACATTCTCCACCAATCTCTTCAAATGGTATTCGTATTCCGCCTATTCCAGCAAATAAATCTATAAATCTAAAATTTGACATAATTCCTCCATGCTTTAACATTATACCTATGTCTATTTATATTGTATCATTCTTTATGGTAAGTGTAAAAATATATTTCACTATGAAATCATTATGTTGCAACACAAAAGTTTGGAACACTTAAAAAAACAATAGTATACTTACTCTTTCGCACCCTTCCTGCACCACTTCAAAAAGAGCCTGTCGGGATCGACCCTGCTGTCGACCGCTTCGCCGTGGACGATATGGCGTGCGAGCATACGGCCCATCATGGGGCCGAGGACGAAGCCTCTACCGCCGAGGCCGTTGATGATATAGAGCTCCTCTATCCTCGGCAGCGGCTCTTTGATCCTGGCTCCGATGGTGATCTTCGGGTAGAGCTCGAAGACTCTGGCGACATCGATGATCCCCCCTACGAGGGGGAAGTAGTCCTTCGAGCCCGAGCGCATACCGCAAAAGACCTGTTCGAGTACGAAATCACCCGTATCGACCATCCCCGAAGCCTTCCCGAAAAGGGCATCGAGCGGCCTGCCGTGGCATTCGAGGCAGGGTGTCCTTGATTTATTGTGGGTGGCGCCGATCTTGATAATGCCGCCCATGTTGGCAGAGACTGAGATGTTCTGGTGCATGCTCACGGGCATGGGAAGGGAGGTGCGGTAGTCCCCGCGCGAACCCCATGTCCCCCTGATCCCCATATAACGAAGGTCGCAGAGCCCGGCATCGTGCCCGGTGGCGAGCACCAGTCTGGGAGCGGAATACTCTCCGACCTTCCAGAGTCCATCCTCTCTCACCAGCTCTTTGAGATCGCAGGCGGCGAAATCGATCTCCTCTGCCATCACTTCGCACGCCTCTCTGGCATCACACACCCCGGCACTTTCGAAGAGGAAGCTCTCATAGCCGTTGATCCCCATGCTCTGGAGCTCATTGCTGCCGACCAGCCTGTACTCCTCCCCGATATGCCGGGCATATTCGCCGAACTTCTCGGCATCTTCAGCATCCTTGGGGATGCGCACTACCCCGGTGGTGTGGAATACGGAGGGGAAATGGCTGCGGTAGAAATCCACGGCGAATGCGAACGCTTCATTGGTCAGACTTTGAAGCGGCGAGCCCTTGCCGATCTTGGGGGAGACGAAAGCCCCTGCCGCACCCGAACCGCCTCTGGCGATCAGGCCGCTGCGGTCGATCAGCAGCACACGGAGCCCTTCACGCGAGAGGTGCCAGGCTGCGGAACATCCCGCGACCCCTGCACCTGCCACTATGACATCGTATTGCATCGGTGATCAGTTCTTGTTTGCAAGCTCTTCTATGAGGCGCGTCATCATACGCACCCCTGCACCGCTCGCGCCGCTCGGGTTCTCACCCCAAGCGTGTTCGACGAATGCAGGTCCTGCGATATCGAGATGCACCCACTTTTCCTTGTTCTCTTCGTTGATGAACTCGTTGAGGAACATCGCCGCGGTGATCGCCCCGCCGTATCTTGTATTGGAGATATTGCTGATATCGGCGACCTGGCTTTTGAGCGTTTTGCCAAGGTAGCGGTTGAATGAAAGCTTGGTGGCGTACTCACCCGCGCTCTTGTTGGCCGCGTAGAGGACATTGTTGATAAGGAGCTCGCTGTTGCCCATGACACCGGAAGTGTATTCACCCACACCGACCACACACGCTCCCGTCAGGGTCGCGAGGTCGAAGATATAGTCAGCCTGTACCTCCTGCTGCGCGTATGCAAGCACATCGGCAAGCACCAGTCGCCCCTCGGCATCTGTATTGCGTACTTCGATCGTCTTGCCGTTCTTGGAGATGAGGACGTCATCGGGCTTGTAGGCATCTCCCCCGATCATATTCTCTACCGCACCCACGAAGCCGTGCACCTCTACGGGGATATTCAGCTGCGATACGGCTTTCATGATCCCCAGGATCGCTGAACCGCCGCTCTTGTCGGCTTTCATCGTCACCATGTAGTCTGCCGGCTTGAGGCTTAGCCCGCCGCTGTCGTAGGTGAGTCCCTTGCCTACGAGCGACACGACTGCTACCGGGTCTTTGGGCTTGTGGACGAGATGGATCAGGCGCGGCTCATGGCGGCTCGCTCTTGCTACGGCGAGCAGTGCACCCATTTTCTCTTTTTTGAGGTCATCGACATTGAGGATGGTGCAGTCGAGGTTGTTCTGTGCGGCAAGCTCCATCGCCATATGCCCCATGATCTCGGGATAGCAGTCGTCGGGAGCCATATTGACGATATCCCTGGTGTAGTTGGTCGCATCGGCGAGGATCAGGGCGCTCGATATGATCCCCCCGCATTTCTGGCTGTCGATCTCATACCCGTGGTACTCCTGGAACGAGATAGTGATCTCCTGCAATGCCGGCTGCTCCTTCTTGCTCTTGTAATGCTGGAACTTGTAGCTTCCGAGCACAAGCCCCTCTACCATCCCCCTGAGCACCTCGGTACACTGCGGGTTGCTCGCATAGGTAGCGATCTTGGCGCTGCTGAACTTCATACCGTCCAAAGAGCGTACGGCTACAGCGGTCACGGCACGGAAATCATTGCTGCAGAGATTTTCACACCCGACATAGAGTCTCCCTTTTTCGGCAAGCAAACAGAGCTGCTCGTGTTTCCCTTCGAACCCTACTTTCTCAAGGACATCCCTGTCCTTAACGAACCCGTGGCCAAGGTCGCCGCCAACGACGACGATGATCTCAAGATCAGCTTTGATATCTTCGATCTTGTCGAGAGTAATATTAAAATTCATTTCAAAACCTTTTATTTTTAATTAGAGTGATTATAGTATAACTTTGATTGGATAAAGAGAAAAACTGTAAGAAAGGTGTGGGGAAGATCCCCGGCAGGCTGAAGTTCTCAGGCTTCGCCGCGTATCTGGTAGGTGATATCACCTGCGCCGAACGCGCTCACCAGTCCTTGGCCGAAGGTCTTGATCACATGACCATCCTTGAAGACCTTGACGACGCCGTCTTCTTTCGTGACGCTGTCGGCCATGATCGGGTCATACCTGCTGAACGCCCCTTTGAGATCGATGTCCACAGGGAGCTCGCCCGCAGACCAGATGGGGAGGATCACCAGCTCGTCGACCCCTTCGAAACACTCGACGAACCCGGTGAGGTTGTCCATCGTGCGGCTGTATTTGTGCGGCTGCCAGATGACGCTGAGCTGATGGAAATCTCTGAGTTTGGCATAGGTCTTGAGGGCGCTGATGGTCGCTTTGATCTCGGTAGGGTGGTGGCCGTAGTCGTCGATGACGACCAGGTGATCGCGGTTCTCGACCACATCGAAGCGTTTTTTGATCCCTTTGAATTTCAGCAGGTTGGCGCGGATACTCTCGATATCCTCCCCCAGCGCCTGAGCCGCCAGTACGGCGAGCGCGGCATCGAGGGCGATATGGTCACCCAGCCCGAATACATCGAAGCTCCCCAGGCCGAGAAGGGTGAAACGGGTATGGGGTTTGCCGTCGACCAGGACGAATTCTATATCACTGATATCGCGGCTGGGGTAGAGCCTGATCGATTCCATATCGAGCGATCCGAGGAATTCGTCTTCGGCGTTGATGACACGGATCTTTGCGAGGGAGAGGAACTTACGGTATGCGCCGTAAAAGCGCTCCTCGTCATACTCGTAGTACTCCATGTGTTCGGGCTCGACATTGGTGACGATAGCGAGGTGGGGGTTGGAGTTGAGGAAGCTTTCGTCGCTCTCATCCGCCTCGAAGACCACTTTGTTGTTCTTCGCATGGCGGACATTGGAGCCGAATTCCTTGGAGATGGCGCCGATCAGGGCATTGGTCTGCGGCAGGATCGAAGCGAGGATCGCCGAAGTGGTACTCTTGCCGTGCGCGCCGCCGACCGCGTAGACCTCTTTGGCTCCCAGGATCGAGACAAGCGCCTCTTTGCGCGAGAGGAGCTCGATACCCAGCTCCTTGGCCCTCTGGTACTCGGGGTTGTTCTTGCGTACCGCAGCGGAGTAGATCACCCGCTCGACACCCTCTACGGCGTCTTTGTGATGGGGAATGGTGATCTTGGCGTTGAAGTTGGTAGCGAGGTCGTTGGTGATCTCGGTCTGCTTGATATCCGATCCGCTGATGCTATGGCCATCATTGGTCAGGAACTTTGCCAAAGCTGAGAGGCCGATGCCCCCGATACCGATAAAATGGATCTTCACGCTCTACCTCTTACTTGCTTTTCTCTAATACTTTGAGGTCTTCTCTGACCCTGGCCGCATGATCTGCATTCTCTTCGAGGTAATCGGCGATATCGATACGGAAGTTGAGCAGGAAGTAGGCCAGCGCGTCGGTCTCGTCATACTTGCCTGTATCGGCGACATTCTCGATGAACTCTTCGAAGCTGCTACCGTTCATGACACTGATCGCATGCACAAGCATCGCCTCGTTGAGCCTCGGCTCACCCTCGGACATGAAGTGGAGCACTTCAAAAAGCTCTTTTGCCCCCTTCATGTCGTTCTCGCTGTATCGCTCTATGGCATGCTCGTAGATAGCTCTGGCAGTGAAGAGCTCTTCAGGCTCTTTCATATCGAATCTCTTTTGATTGCTCAGATACTCTGCGAGCCTGTCGAAAGCCTCCTGGAGGATGAAGGTGAAGATATCGTTGATCTTCTCTTCGTCTTCGCTGGTCAGCAGCAGCGCATCGAGGAGCTGGTACCCCTTGCGTATGCTCTTCTGCTCCCGCATCTCCTCTTCGAGGAGTACAAGATTCGCCAAAAAATCCTTGTTGCTCCTGAGCGCTTCTATATCTATCTCTTCTCTCAGCATTTCCCATCCCTTGATTCATATTTAATGGACTTCTTGCAAAACTCTAGCGATGCGCTCAGACCAGAGGGAGGATTTGCCGCTGAGTCTGAGTTTTGCAAGAAGTCTAATGAAAAGAGATTTTATCATAAAAGTATAAAAGTGGTTATTTGTCTGTGAAAGGTTTCAGCGGCTTCGGTAGCTTAGGACGATATGGCAGTTCTCAGTATCTGTTTGTAACAGCTGGATAGTGATAATCTCCTCTGCTTTGAGACGATTGTTCTCCATGAACTTTGCAATATTATTGTTGATGGCCTCTTCACTGTATTTTGAAGGGATAATCTTCAGGAGTATTTTCGATTTTTGATCCAGCGACTTATACTTGAAATTATCACTTTCATAGTGGTTGAACTCTTTGGCATTGACCTTGTAGTTGAAAAGGTTGCCGTAGGTCGTGCCGCTGTCGTTGCCCAGGAGTCCGGCTATCAGGGAGCCCTCTTTTTCGTTCCACTGCCCGTCATGAAATTCATAGAAACTCTTCACACCGTACTCATTCTCGATGATGATCAATGCACCCTCTCTCGCCCCGCGCGGAAACTGCTGTGCGTTTTGAATGGTCTGTGTCGTGTCAATGAGCTTTTTCAGTATGACCGTGTCGTTGTTCTCCAGCAGCTGATCTATCTGTGATCCTCCCCACAACAATGAAGAGGAAAAAACAGCGAACAACAAACTTCGTATCAGAATAGACGAGCGTACCATGCTACTTTGCCGTTGTTGTAGCGGTGATAAGTTTGTCTGATGAGATCATCAGGTAGGCATTAGCCTCTTTGGGCTCCTTTTGCTTGGTCATGAACGGCTGGTCGGAGCTGAGCTTGACCGAAAGGTATGGATTGAATTCCACCTTCGAATCATCCGGACCGTTGGCCACGAAATCGGCAAGGGTCGTTGCACCTGAAGATTTCTTGCCGATCTTCTCTTTCCATTTTTTGAGATCGTCTTCGGTAAACTTGCGGCCGTCAGCATCGAATATCCAGTAGACGATCTTCTCGTGCGCCATTGCAGTCGGCTCTTCATGTTCGTGTATCAGTTCACTGATCACCGATTTGAGCACAGAAGGATCGATCCTGTCATAGCGTTTGTTGATGGCCAGGACCCTGTTGTTACCGGTATTGACAGCTATGAGGAGATTATCATTGGCGAGGAACTTCCTGACATTCGGGTTGTCGCTCTGAAGTCCGTTCTTCTCCATCAATACCTTCTGATCATCGCTCAGGGCTTTGCCTACTATGTAGCCGTCTGTCCCCTTGTTGATCTTCTCCACATCTTCAAATACCCCTGCCTGCAGATTCAATCCTGCGAACAATACTATACTTGCGATCAAACGTTTCATAATGTTCCTTTGATTTGTAGTAATAAACCCTGCCATACAGGACTTAACACTGCAAATACCAAAGGGCCGAAGCCCTTTGGCAATAAACATTACTGCTTATATCTTGCCTTTTTCTCAGCCTCGATCGCTTTGAGAAGTTCAGGATTGCCGCCTGTTTTGTACCACTCATGCTCTGGCTTGCTGAGAAGATCGTCGATCATTTTCTGATATTTCTCTTTCATCCCTGCCTCTTCGGCCATATGGAGCACTTTGGGGAGGAACTTGTTGTAGAAATGTCTCGATACTTCGTACAGTCCGTGCCAGTGTGTATAGTCAGGAGCCTGCATCGCCGCACCGTGTCTGGTTCGTCTCCCCTCATGGTGCCAGATCTCGAACCAGATATAGCCGATATCATCCTGCTGGAAGCCTGTTTTTTTCCAGATACCGTCCTTTTTCATCTCTGCCACGATCGCTGCACCCGGTTTTGCGAACTTGTCGTTGTAGGTAGTGACGAGAGAATCGAACTGCATATAGAAGTTGTCCACATGGTGGTCAGAGTGGCATGATGAGCAGACCTGCTTCATGTTCTCTCTTCTGTCTTCCCATGAGATCACCTCTTTGACCTTCTTCTCTACTTTTACATTCTTGAGCTTGTCACCTTCCCTGATATAATCGCTGTACATCTGCACAGAGCCTACAGACGGCGCTTTGTCACCCGGGATATCCTGTACGGTGCCGTCTTCGAAGATCACACGGTTGAGCTTGACCGATACCGGAGGTCTGAGCGTCCAGCTGATGCGATCACCTACATTGTGCGTACCTTTGACTACCGAACCGTTGGATTTTTTGTAGCTTCCCATGTGGCATGTTGCACAGGTAGGAGCCGCGTTGTAATCCTTGCCGAGTACCCATGGGCCCTGCTTATAGATGTTCATACCACCTTTTTCATCCCCTTTTGGAGCTGCGTAGTATGCGATACCGTGCTTGGACTCTTCATAGACCTCTTTTTGCGGATGGTCTGGTCCGAGGTGGCATTTGCCGCAGTTCTCAGGCTGTCTTGCCCTGCTGGAACTGAAGTCGTGTCTGGAGTGACATGCGTTACATGAACCTCTTGTACCGTCATGGTTGATACGTCCGATACCCGAGTTCGGCCATGTCATCCAGTCCATCACAGGTGCGCCAGCGGCATTTCTGATCATATTGCCCTGTTCGTCCTTCTGGGGTTTGATCACCGAGCCGTGGCACTGCCAGCATCCGTTGACGGCGTCAGCCTTGGTATCCGGGAACGATGCGATCACCTCTGCGAGCATATTGTCAAGTGATGCCATGATCTGCCCGGCTGTCGCGTGGTGGGAATTGGTCATCTCTTTGACCTCTTTCTCGTGACAGAACTTACAGTCGTTCGGCGTCTGGATCGTTTTGATAAATGCACCTTCATGCTCATATCCAAGCGAATCCTCTTTGTTGGCCGCGTGACAGGTGTAGCATCCGACATCAGCGGCTGCATGAGCCGAATTCTCGTAGTGATCGACTATCGATCGGTTCTCTTTGAGGTGACATGTGATACATTTGTCATTGAGGTCTTTGATGTCCTCATGTCTGACCTTGGAGGATTCCTTGGTAGTCGCGAATACACTACTGCTCAATCCGATAGCCAGCGTTGCGGCTACCAACAGTTTACCTAGTCTCATTTGTTCTCTCCTTTGCTGAATTTTCCGACCAACCAACCACAGATAATCAAGCCGAATGCTCCCTGTCGCTCTCGCTCTCCCAGAGAGGGAATATCCTGCTCAGCAGCCACAGCGTGACGATCGGAGCGACGAGCAGGATAATGCTCATCAATATTCCCTCTTTTTCGAACCAGAGCGGATGATAGGTAGCAAAACCTCTCTCGCTTTTTGCCATCAGCTGTCCCCCGATGACGACATTCCATCGCATGAAGAGCACCTGTGCCAAAAGCATCAGAGATACCAGGGGTGCAACAAGCATCAATACACCTCTGCTGACATTTCTAAGCGACAGATACATCAGGATAAAGAACGGTATGATGGAGAGCACCTTGACCTGCATAGTCCAGAAAGACCACTCGAGCGGGCCGTTCAGCGCAGAGCTGATATGGTGCCAGCCGCTGGTGCCTCCATATGCGTGGACGGCGATCTCGATCATCTCGAAAAGGAAATCGAGTATGAAGAATGTCCAGAGCAGCTTCACCAGTGTCTTGATCGTGTCAGTACTCACCTCATCCATCCTACCGGTGATCTTCTTGATCACTATATAGAAGAGGATCATCCCCGCCACACCCGATACGGAGGCGGAGAGGAGGAATATGATCGGCATCAGCGGGGTGAACCACCACTCCACCGTCTTGACCGCACCGAAGATGAAGCCGACATATCCGTGCAGCATCGAAGCGAGGGGAATACCGATCGCACCGAGTACGAAAGCGACCTTATGGTCGATCTTTCTCCCCTCGGGAGATCTGTCGTTCGTCCAGAGTGTCAGTACATTGTAGATGAACTTCTTGACACCCGAAGACTTCTCTTTAAGGAGTACCATCTCGTATCTATAGATGAAGAGTATCTCGAAGATCAGCAGGATCGAATAGGACATATAGATATACCCGAATCCCGACATCATCGACGGACCGCCGAAATTTGGGGTGAAAAGCATATTGAGCGCGCGTTCGGGATGTCCGAGGTGATTGAGCAGAGGTGCGGTGACGAAGAGGAGCCACGAGAGGGCGAATATCAGCGCGAACTTCGCTATTGGCATCAGTGATCTGACATTGAAGACATGGGCAAGAGCCGAGACGATGAACGCCCCTGCGACGATCCCCGTGATATATGGATAGATCACGATCATCAGTGTCCAGTGCGCATGTGCGTCATTGGGAAAAACATAGTTCATTGCTTCTGTAACCATCATACCACCTCCCCGTGCAGATCGATATAGTAGAGCTGCGGTTCGTTCCCCAGCTCTTTTTTGAGAACGCTCAGTCTTGACTTCGAGTAGTATATCTTCGCTACTTCGCTCTCTTTGTCATTGAGATCGCCGAATTTCCTTGCCCCCGTCGGGCAGGCATTGACACAGGCGGGCAGCTTGCCCTTGCGCACCCTGTGGTAGCACCAGGTACATTTGTCGGCTGTCTTTCTCTCTTCGTTGATGAAGCGGACACCGTACGGACACGCCTGCACACAGTAGCCGCACGCTACGCAGTGCTCTTTGTCGATCAGCACGAAACCGTCCGGCGTAGTGAAGGTAGCCGCGACCGGGCAGACCTGCGTACAGCTTGGCTCATCGCACATGTTGCAGAGCTTGGGGACGAAGAATGCCTCTTTGACTTCCTTGATGGTATCGAGGATCGGGATATTGCTGTATCCTTTTTCTCCGCCGTGGGGTGCATCGACATAGACCTTGTTCATCATATCGATCACATAGCGCTCGACCCATGTACGGTATTGTCCTTCAGGGACATCGTTCTCTTTTCTGTCGGCTACGCAGCAGTTGCCGCATCCAATGCATCCGCTTACATCAACTATGAAACAATAGTTGGCATTGGGATTCATAGGATCGATAGTATCTTTGAGACTCTTCTCTTCGTTCAGCACTTCAGCAAAAAGCGGCGAGTGCATCGGGATCATCAGCATCAGGGAGCCGCCGATGGTCCCTTTGAACACCTTGTCGAGGAAGGAGCGTCTGTCCCTGTCGATATACTCCTGGGTGATCTTAGTTCTCATTGAGCGCCTCCTTGAGTGATCTCTGATCTTTGACATGGTTGATATTCTCGAGCGGAGCGTGTACCGTGTGGCACTGATCACAGGTGTGGGAAGGCTTCACTTTCTGCGCGGCCAGATGCCGGGCATGATCTATCATAGGGAACTTCTCGGGCCTGCCGATCGTCTTTTGATGGCAGCTGAGACAGAGACCGATCTGTTCTTTCCCTTTTTTGGTAGGCATTACAGCGAACTTATTGCTCCCTTTGGCATGCTCGCTGACAGGGGCGTGGCACATCTCGCAGGAGAGCCTCTGATGTGCCGAGTGGGATTTGAGCTCGCTGACCTCGGAGTGGCATCCTTTGCATGACTCGTTGGTGCCGTACTTCATGGCTCTCTGGGCTTCCTCCTCTATCGAGTCACCCCTGTAGTAACCGTATTTGCCCCAGCTCTCCGGAAGCATTGCCATCCTTCCGAGCACTACCACTGCTATGATACCGACAAATACCACTGTAAGCCGTATCCAGAACCTGTTTGGATTTTCCATTATACGTCACTCCTTACACTTGACTTTATTCGATGATTGATCCCCTCTTACCCAATTTCCCATACTAGCACACATATAACAGAAATTAATTGATCTATATCAATATTTCATAAAACTAATAAAAAAATTTCCATTATTTTCTTGCAACAATTAATAAATAATCAGAGGAATTGCTATATAATTGAGGTGTAACAATTGGCGTGTAGTCATGGCATTTCTCTCATGTCATGACAGGTTGCGGATAGATTTCCGTAAGAGATGGTTTTTCGGTAATGACCGGGAATAAAATGCACAAAGGATCGAAAATGGTACGACATTTCAAAAAGACTGTATGGATCGCGGCATTGGCAATGATATTCACCGCTGCACTGGAGGCGCGGGATTATTATGGTGCGATCGCCTACTCCCCATCTACCCGGCACTATGGATATTCATATGACTATGACTACAAGTGGGGAGCTGAAAATTCTGCCCTCAATCAGTGTAACAGAAACGACTGTCAGGTCGTGATATGGTTCAGGAATGCCTGCGGCGCACTGGCTATAGGCCCTTACGGCTACGGTTCCGGCTGGGGAAGCACACGCTACGGCGCGGAACAGGCGGCGCTCAGAAGCTGCCGCAAATACTCCAACGGCTGTAGGATAGAACGCTGGGTGTGTACGACAAGATAACATTAATTGAACAAAAAGTAGATACAATGTGTTCTACATTCACAAGAAAGGATTTGCATGAGTCAAAGAGATGAAAAAATAGCGCAGTACAAAGAGTTTGCCGCCGGTCACAATATCGCCCTCGATACGGCGCTTCTTGAAAAGGTCACTATCGGGCTTGGGCCATCTATCTATAACAAGGACTCCGAGTCGGTCGCCTGTTCGGACCAGTCGGAACTCGATACGGTCAAGAACAACTTCCTGATCAAAAAGCTTGGACTCAGCGAGGATGACGGACTGGATACCGCCATCAAAGAGGTATGTGAGACGATCGGCAGTTCGGTCAGAACAAAGTACAGAGCGGTATTCTATACTCTCCTCGTCGAGAAATTCGGCAAGCAGGATATCTACGCCTGAGTGGCGGGAGATACCTCCCGTCCCCATGCTCTCAGATCGGGTACTGCTCTTCTCTCACTACACCTCTTCTCTCCTCCGGGTCTTGCACTCGCTTTAAAAACAATGGTGAAATGGATTTACAATGGATAGATTATTGAAATATTTATTGGCAGCCGCACTCTGTACATCCACCCTGATGGGCGGCAAGGTCCAGTGTCCGAAACACTCGATGATACTCGAAGGGACAAAGCCCGGGATGATGGGCTCGACCTACCATGAACACCTGGAGATGCACCAGATCGCCGGGGTCGGAGGATACGACGGCAAATGGCAGGTTGACCTTTTCCGACAGGTGGTGACCTATCCATGGGTTCTCAATCCCCCTGTGCATACGGATGTAAAAGTAGACTTCAGGCAAGGCATCTGGATGCAGTGCAAAGCAGATACCATCGGGAACCGGCTTGTCTCCAACTGCACGGGAGGCAATATGACCCTCGATGTCTACAAGAACCGGATCGGACTCCACTCGACCAACATCTGGATCGGCAAGATCACCGGCAAGAACGTCTCGCTGAAGTTCCATAAAGAGAATCAGTATGAGCCTACCATCACCGGGACCATCAAGGAGTTTGCCAAAGGTGAGCTCGATATCACCGTCACTGCGCCGACCGAGGAAAAGTTCGTCTACAGCGATGCCGCTCCCGGCGTCCTGGAGATAGAGCTCACCGCCAAGGTGACGCCGCAGCAGTACGAAGCCGACGTGGTGTGGGAGATCCCCGATATCGGCAACTCCCAGAAGACGGTGAACCCCGCATCGGGCAAAGGAGCCCATGTCACTGTCCGCTATAAAGGACTGCCGAAACACAATATGGACTTTGGTGAGAAGGAGTTCGTCGCCAGGGTCGACACAGGTGTCTGCAAGGCCAGCGACAGCAGAAAGGTCAGGGTCTTCTTCCCGAGAGATGCCAGGAACAGCCCCGAGAGCAGTCTCCCCAACTGGTTCTACTACTGGTCCCAGACCCCTGCGCGCAAAGGGCCTGCAACATACGGCGATCCGCTGGGGTACTGTCAGTCCACAGGCACGCGTGCCGACAACCTCCTCGGTTACTACCGCAGCAAATACCTCGAGGACCATTACTACATCTGCGACCTTACCAACCTCGGCCCCAGGTTCCCTTTCAATACTGTCAAGTATCAGGGGGATCACTTCGTCAGTCTCCACGTGGAAGGTATCGATACCTTTGCAGCAGCCTGCTGGCATGAGAATGCCCACTATACCCATTTCAGAAACTGGTGGTTCGCCCACAGGGCCGTCCACCCCTTCGACCCTGTAGAGGATTTCAACAAGAACAGTATCAAGGATTCCGTGGAGTCCGTACTCGATCACGACAACGATCTTATCCCCGACAGCCTCGAGCCGGCGTTGGGCTTCGATCCGAGCAAAAAATACAGCTTTCCGGTAAACGTCGACGATGAAGAGATCGATACATGGTTCGAAGAGTCGAAGTGGCAGATCGGAAGCGCAGACAAGGAAGACTGGGCAAAACCGGGGAAACAATGGCCGTAATAATCAGGAAAACGTATGCAAAAAGAACCGATCAGGGATAAATAGGCTGTTTTGAAGAGCCGATTTATCACTAATAGGGTACAATGTGACAGTCATTGGTAAATGTGGATCATGACAGAGGATCGGGTCGTTGGCAAAATCAAGTATCGACCGGTCAAGAGATTATCCCTATTCCGCTTGATCGGTCGGTTTTGTCTTCTCACTTTGCTTTTGCGAATAAGACCAGATAGATCATTTGATCACGCTCTCTTTGATCGTTTTTGCCAGTGACGGCCCTATACCGCTGACCTCTTCTACCTCTTCGAGACTCTTAAATGGATGCTCTTCACGATATTTGATTATCGCTTCAGCTTTTGATTTACCGATACCATTGATCTCCATTAATTGCTCCTTCGTAACGATGTTGAGCTCTTCTATACTCATACCATAGAGCGCTACCAATGAAAGTGCGCCAAGAACCGACAGAAACTTCTTCATATAAATTCCTTTTATTGATATAGGTTGTTGTTACAACCGAATTTATTATAATAAAAAGATATCAAAAACGATTATTTGCAGAAACTCCTGCCAAAAAACTGAGGAAAATGGGTGCATATGTATCAGAAGGTAACAAAGAGTGAGAACAGGGGATCAGCGCGGTAAAAATACCGCGGCTTTGTGTTCGTTATTCGAACTTCTCTTTGAGTATCTCTTTTGCCTGCATCATATCCTTGTCCCCGCGACCCGAGAGGTTGACAAGGATCGTCTTGCCCCTGATCTTTTCAGGCGCGATCTTTTTGAGATAGGCTACGGCATGTGAGCTCTCGAATGCCGGGATGATACCCTCCCGCTGTGAAAGCCATACGAAGGCATCCAGCGCCTCGTCATCGGTGATATGGTCATAGGTGACCTGTCCTGTCTCCTTGAGGTAGGAGTGCTCAGGACCTATACCGGGATAGTCGAGACCCGCCGAGATAGAGTGCGCCTCCTGTACCTGTCCATCCTCGTCCTGGAGCAGGTAGCTCAGCTGTCCGTGGAGAACACCCGGTGAGCCTTTGGCCAGAGAACAGCCATGCTTGCTGTCCAGCCCGTAGCCGCCCGCTTCGATACCGATACACTCTACCCCTTCGAGACCAACGAAGTGACCGAATATCCCCATAGCGTTGGAACCGCCGCCGATACAGGCGATCACCTTGTCAGGCAGGCACCCTTCGGCCACCTGAAGCTGTGCCTTTGCCTCCCAACCAATGATCGACTGGATATCTCTGATCATCATAGGGTATGGATGGGGACCTGCTACCGTACCGATGACATAGAAAGTATCTCTCGCATGTGTCACCCAGTGGCGGATCGCGTCGTTCATCGCATCCTTGAGGGTCTTGCTCCCTGACTCTACGGCATTGACCTTGGCACCGAGGAGCTTCATACGGAAGACATTGAGCTCCTGTCTGGCGACGTCCTTGGCCCCCATGAATATCTCGCACTCGAGCCCGAAGAGCGCCGCAACGGTCGCCGTAGCCACACCGTGCTGTCCTGCACCTGTCTCGGCGATGATCTTCTTCTTGCCCAGTCTCTTGGCGAGGATCGCCTGTGCTACGGTGTGGTTGATCTTGTGCGCGCCGGTGTGGTTGAGGTCTTCTCTTTTGAGATAGACCTTGGCACCGATCTCTTCTGAGATATTGGCCGCGTAATAAAGTGATGACGGACGACCAACATAGTTCTTGTAGTAGTAGTCCACCTCTGCCCAGAACTCCCTGTCAAACCGTACCGCCTCGTAGTCTTTGGCGAGCTGCTCGAGCGCCGGCATCAGCGTCTCGGGTACATAGCGGCCTCCGAATATCCCGAAATGTCCGAGCTCATCGGGGTCGTTCGGGTTTGGAATAGGAATATAGATGTCTGTCTGAGGATTGTATGATGGGTTCATAGCTCTTCTTTATTGTGTAATTGAATGGAGATTATAGCAAATGGAGCATAAAAGTATAATCCAGGCGCTCCGAAGTCCGAAGCGCCTGTGTGTTACTGGAATATCTTGAAGGGGTTCTTATGTGCCGCGTTGTTGAGGAGGTCAGACCATTTGATAGGGTTGTAATTCTCGTCGAATACTGCCGGAGTACCCCGTGCACCGATCTCCCGGGTAGCTGCCTGGGCTTTTTTGACCTGCTCCAGCACAGCAGGCGAATAGGAGAAAGGTTTGGTCGCATCTCCCGCTATACTGCGGTACTCCTGCGAACCGCTGTAGGTGATCGCTTCGAGTCTTTTTCTCTTCTCAGCATCATCTTTCCCCTGCATGATCCACTCGACCATAGCGGGAGCATTCTTGTGGAACGGGAGCGGATAGAGGATCACATGGACCGTATAGTCGTCCAGCTTGCCGTTGGTAGCCTTCTCGAACTTCACACAGTAGGGACACTCGGGGTCGGTGACAAGATAGATATGCTTCGAGCCGCTGCCGTAGCTGAAGCAGATACCGTCCTTGATCGCCTGGATATCTTTGGGGAATACGAACTGTTTGCCGTCCTTGTCAAAACCGCGCCCCTCGTAGATCGCGCCGGATTGTTTGTCATAGAATGCGAAACTGATCATTGATCCCCTCTGGGTCTGGTTCTCAAGCTTGAGAAAATAGACCGTACCGAGGTCGATCCCTTCTTTGAGGGTGATATTGCTCTGCTTCAGAACCAACGAGTTCTCTTTGAGCTTGTCCAAGGTAGATGCATCGAGCTTGGCCTGTTCGGCAAAGAGCGAAGTGGAGAGACCGGCGGCCATGAGCAGCGGTAGCAAAAACTTTTTTTTCATATCGACTCCCGTTTGTTGTAGATTTGGACAATTATATCCGATGGGGATTAAAATATAGATGGCAACCCGGATTTAAATTTGGGAAATATAGACGGTAAGAACAACTCTCAATAACCTTTTGGTACAATACGCCAATTTCCCTACGAGGCTGATCTCATGCAATTTGAAACCTATCCCTTTGAAAAGCTCACCAATCTCCTGTCGGATATCAAGCCTTCCGAAGAGCACAGACCCCTGAGCCTCACTATCGGCGAACCGCAGTTCGATACCCCAAAATTCATCCAGGATGCCCTCCGTGAGAGTACGCACCTGCTCAACAAATACCCGAAGAGCTCAGGGGAGAGTGAGCTGCGCGAAGGGATGCTCCGGTACCTTCACAACCGTTTCGGCCTGGAGCTGAAGGATTCGCAGATCATCCCTACGTTCGGTACTCGTGAAGTGCTTTTCAACTTCCCGCAGTTCCTTCTCCATGACAGCGAAGCACCGGTAATGGTCCACCCAAATCCCTTCTACCAGATATACGAGGGGGCAGCAACAGCAAGCCGTGCAGAGACGATCTACCTCGATCTCTCAGAGGAGAACGGCTTTATGCCAGCTATCGATGAAGAGGCGCTTGGCAGAGCCCATCTCGTCATACTCAACACCCCCAACAACCCCACCTCCTCGACGATGACCAAAGAGCAGATGGTCGAATGGGTCAGACTCGCCCTCAAGCATGACTTCGTTCTCCTCAACGACGAATGCTATATCGATCTCTACATGAACGAGCCTATCCCATCGATACTCGATGCCAGTATCGAGGCGGGCAACCCGGAGTTCAGGAACGTACTCACGATCAATTCGATCTCCAAGCGTTCCTCTGCACCGGGTCTGAGGAGCGGATTCATAGCAGGAGATGCCGACATCCTGCGCGAATATATGATCTATCGCACCTATGTGGGGTGTGCCTCCCCGCTGCCGCTCCAGCATGCCGCTGCTGTCGCATGGGCAGACCAGGATCATGTCGATGTGTTCAGGGAGAAATACAGACGCAACTTCGAGATCGCGCGGGAGATACTTGGGATCGAGATGCCCGAAGCGACCTTCTATATCTGGCTCCAGGTCGGTGATGAACTGGAGTTCACGAGGGAACTCTACAGAAGATACAATCTCAAGGTACTCCCCGGCAGCTACCTCGGTCGTGAGGGGGCTGGCAAAGGCTACGTCCGACTCGCTCTCGTCTATGAAGAGAAGTTGACCAGAGAGGCATTGAACCGTGTCAAAGCGATGATGGATACTATCAACTGATCATAGGTCGTTTATCTTCTCTTGTATCTCATATGGATCAGTCCGACAGGCTCACCTGACGGATCGATCCGCTCTTCTATCAAGAATGGCATGAAGTCCATTGCCGTATAGAGCAGGAGTGCCCTGGTATTGGTATTGAATACCGACAGCCGCACCTCCTGCACATCGTACTTCACGAATGCAAGCCGGGACATATATGAGACCAGTGTACGCCCGATCCCTTGGTGTTGAAACTCTCTGTCCACCACTACATGCCCCACATAGGCCCATCCACCTTTTCTGACATCATGCAGATCGGCGAAACCTACCACCCTGCCTCCCTCGACTGCAACGCTGAGATCGCTTCGCGATGCGGTCAAGGCAAGGAGCTGTTCCACACTGAAAGGATGCCTCCCCTGAGGGAAAACACTGAATAGCCCATTCCTCTCCGGCACGAAGCCAACGACGGCATCCAAGTCGGATGCGACAGCCTCACGTATCTCCATTCACTCTTCCTCCATCGATAATTCCGTCATTACTATATCAAACCCCTTCGACTGCCTGCTCGAAGAGTTGACGGTCAGCCGCGGAGTGAAAGACAAATATCACTTTGATCTCGCTTTTCTCCCTATCCAGGAAGCTGCATACCGCTTTATAGGCTACTCTTGCCGCCCTCTCACGCGGGAAGCCGTAGATCCCCGTCGATATCGCAGGGAAAGCTATCGATCCACACCCGAGTTCACAGGCAACCTTCAGCGAGTTGGTATAGCACTCACCGAGGAGATCGTCACACCGTGTACCGCATCCCGGATAGATCGGTCCTACCGTATGGATCACATATCGCGAAGGCATACTGCCTGCTGTAGTCGCAACAGCCTGCCCCGTCGGGAGACCGTCCGGGTAACGCTCTGATCGTATAAGGCGGCACTCATCCAGAATGGTACGCCCGCCTGCACGGTGTATCGCACCATCTACCCCGCCGCCGCCCATCAGTGAACTGTTTGCTGCATTGACAATAGCACAACTCCCATCACATGTAATGTCACCTGTAGCGATGGAGATCCCCATATGCATTGTAAACTCCTTGCATTTCCCCTATTAGATTCTATCCGGATATTATACAGGATTTCTCTTCTTTCATCTACTTCGGACACGAGCATGTCACTCTGCTTTGACTCAATCCCCGAATGTAATGTAGTTATAGACGAGCTCGAGGTTCAGGAGTCCGGATATCTTCTTTGCTGTCAATTCTATACTGTCTGAAAGTGAACTTTTGGCATCGAGTACGATAATCCCACCGTTTTGCAGTACAAGATCAAGTGACCAGTAGACGAAGCCTCTCTTGTTGCCGTCTCCTCGACTCTGGCCCGAAAGTCTCAAATGAGAGACATCAGAGAGAGGCATATCAATATTTCTGCGTCTGCAACTGTTGGCAGTTTCAATATGTATCGTATCTGTATACCTGTCGTATGATACATATCCAGAGTGGTTGCAATATGGTTTAAGTGCCAGGTAGAGAATCATGGGTGCTACCATCAGAGCAAAAATAATCTCTCTGGAGATATCAAAATCGACATGAGTGTACAGTACCACGGTCCCTGCGATCACTACCAACAGTCCGATATGGTAGACCTTTCGCTCAAGGCCTTCCGATATCTGAAGCAGTTCAATCCCTTTGGGTACGATGATTGGTTTCATTATTGTCCGTTTTTCCGGACAGCATACACAAGAACTATTACACAACAGAAACAATCCACTTGGAAGTTCAGGACTTATAGTCGACTTATCTACTTTGGATATAATCCTGTTCTATTAGATTATTCAAGGTAGATTATGGAGCGGACAAACAGTACCAAAGAACAACTTCCCAGATATTTCGTCGTCATACTTGCTATGCTCACCTCGATCTCACCCCTCGCTATCGATGTATACCTCCCCTCTTTTCCGCAGATATCGAAATACTTCTATACTTCTATCGACCATATCGAGATAACCCTCAGTATCTACCTGGTAGGTTTCGCCCTTGGTCAGCTTGCGGGTGGGCCTCTCTCGGATAGATACGGACGTAAGAGATTTATCTATGCCGGGCTTGGAGTCTATATTCTCTTTTCATTCCTGATCAGTATGGCAAGTTCGGTGGAGCAACTGTGGTTCTTCCGTTTCTTCCAGTCTCTTGGCGGCGGCTTTGCTGTGGTCAACACCAGTGCGATCGTTCGCGATCTCTTCGACGGCAAAGAAGGAGCCAAGGTCTTTGGTGTGATCTCGATGATAATGATGCTTGCCCCTATGGTTGCACCGGTCATCGGTATCACGATACTCCACTTTTTCGAGTGGCAGTATATCTTTGTGTTTCTGTCACTCTATGCGATACTGTTGCTAAATTTTATCCGTTTTCTCCCTGAGACCTCCCCGAGGATCAAAACAGAGAGCCTCTTCGGCAACTACAGGAGCGTTTTTTCGAACAAAACGATCGTGCTTTTGATGATCGCCAGTGGACTTGGGTTTTCCGGTCTTTTTATCTTCATTACCAAAGCATCATTCATCTATATGGAACACTTCGGAGAGGATACGACACATTTTGGCATCTTCTTCTCACTCAATGTAGCCAGCCTGATGCTTTTCAGCCAGGTCAATATCATGCTTCTCGACTGTTTTTCATCTATCCACCTCCTCATCGGCGGCCTTGTCATGCAGCTCATCGTGGGGTGCTACCTGCTCCTCGTTGCACCTTTTGCCAGTGTCTATGAAGTTGTTGCAGGATTCATGCTTTTTGTAGGTTCGCTTGGATTCGTATTTGGCAACAGTATCTCACTGATACTGGAACATTTCAAGACACTCAGTGCTACTGCCACGGCACTAAACGGTGTGATCGGTTTCATGATTGCAGGATTGATAGGCTTGAGCGCAAGTCTTGTACATGATGGATCACTGAAACCTATTTTTACCCTTATGTGTTTAACGACATCCCTCTCACTGTCACTCCTGCTCCTGATCCGGAACAAAATTTCGTCACCATTATGATAGACGTCAGATTGTTATTGCTTCGAACATTTGACCGTTATACTTATATCAACTATCACAGTTATGACAAGTTCTTCTTGTAGCTCAGCACACCTTTTACCTCGAGATAAAATGGACACATATCTTTGACTTGTTCATGAAGTTATATCCAAGTGTATCGGTATCTGTCACGTTTACCCTATACATCAAGAGAAACCTATATCACAGGAGAACAGAAACAATGGTAATAGTCAATAAAACAGAAAATCATAGTGAAATAAGATCATAGAAAAAGAAAGATGAAGTAAGTAAAGAGAGATAATTAGAAAGGGGATGGGTAAAGAAAAAAAATAATAAAAAAGCTAATAAGGGGAAAAAGGATAAGAAGTGAGTTAAATCTCAACGCGGCAGCGACCTACGTTCCCACCAGCGTAGCCGGCAGTATCATCGGCGATGGGAGGCTTGACTTCCAGGTTCGGAAA
>QKDN01000022.1 GCA_003252535.1 Campylobacterota bacterium
AACCCCCAAAAAAACACCACTATATCTGAAGTATGATGATATATCTCAGGAGATAATTAGAAAGAGATGTTCAATCACGAAGAGATGCATATAAAAGATTTTTTTTGTTAAAATGGCGAAAAGTTTGTTATTGAAGGTATTATAGAATGAAAAATGCAACACCTCTACTGATATTGGGCATATTCCTCGCCGGTGTGGTCTGGATGATCTTCGGTATGAAGAATGCTATGGAAATCACCTCGCACAAAAAAGAGAAAAGTACTCAGGCCTCCGGCAAATAGACATGAACTCGAAAAAAATCCTTCTCTTGCTTGCTGCCGGGGTGGTGACGCTCAGCGCCGACTGGAGCAACAGTCTGGGCGAATTCGGCGACAAGGCGAAGGTATTGCTCCTCAAACCAGACCTGTTCGACACCGCAGGGGATGAGAGCAATCATAGCAGTGACTTCCAGACAGAGCGCAAAGAGCATTTCGATGCGATATGGGAAGATGTGATCGCCAAGCTGGACAAAGGGCTTACACTCAGCCGCCAGATCGATCAGGCTCCGGACTCCTCGTACTTCTCCGCCGACAAAAAATCCCTCCGCAAAGAGCTCAACTCGGTCATGGACGACATCATCGCCCTGGTTCTGGACAACCAGACGATCAACTACCGCAAAAGTATCCGCGAAGCCAACGAAGAGATCGACAGGCTCAAAAAGGATATCCTCGAATACAGGGAGAAAAAGATATCTGCTCCCCTTGAGAGCACCCTCGGCACCACAAAGACCGGCTATGACGAGAAGATCGCGGGGGCAAAAGAGCAGATAGCCGCGCTTGAGAGCTCCGTCGTCAGGAACAGGGAGCTGATGAGCCGCAATTTCCGGGAGCTCGGTATCGACCTCTCGGCACAGCAGATCGATACCCTCCTCTCCCGCGTCGACGGGGATGATATCATCTCGATGACACTGATGATGGATGTCCTCAAGCAGATCACGGTACAGCTGATGGGGATCATGAAGGAGTCTGGCGAGGAGCTCGCCCAGGCGAGGAAATACTACGGTATGCATATGGTCCTGCTCGACCTGGTCGTCTATGTGCAGCAATCCCTTATCGACAAGATCGAGCTGGGCTATATCCCCAGGATCGACAGGATACTTGCCGATACACAAAATATGCTCGATGCCACCAGCCGCAGTATATCGAATGAGGAGGATCTCTCCCGACGTTCTGTCTACTACAAGAACTACGAAGCGCAAAAGCTCACCTATAAGGTCGCCACTCTCTACAAAAAAGACCTCCTTGCAGAGCTCGATCAGATCAAAAAGGCCAGGGAAGTGAGTCAGAAAAATCTCGATCTTTCCAAGAACACCTACAAGACCGTATCGCTCAGCAGCGACCTGATCAGGGTCATCTCCACATCCCAGAAGATGATAGGTGAGGTGATGAAGCTCCAGGTCCCCGAGATCGTACCATTCGAGAATATACAGATGCGGGACAAATTTGAAGAGCTTACACTAAAGATCAGAGAGTAGTGAAATTTAAGGGTTCTTATATAATAATTGCAACTAATATAAAACATAAGGAAAACTGATGAAAATAAAACTCTTGCTCATCTCTGCACTCCTTGCAGGGAATATTGCCGCAGCCGAAGAGAAGAACGAAACGGTCAAAGAAGCGGTAGGCTATATCAAAATGCTTGGTAGCAGGCTCAAGTCTGAGCTTCAGGAGAACATAAAACAGGACCCGAGCGGTGTCGGCGCGATGGGCTTCTGCTCGGCAAGCGCGATGAAGATCACCGAAGAGATCAACGGCAAGCTGCCGGCGTATGCAAGTGTCCGAAGAACAGCGCTGAAGTACAGAAATCCGCAAAATGCCCCCGACGCTGCTGACGAGAAAGTGATGCGGGAGATAGTAGGGCTGGTCAACAGCAAGCATTTCGATCCCGAGTCACCGTTGAAAGTGCTCGTAGACGAGAAGAGCACCAGGGTCTACAAACCTCTCTTTACAGAGAAGGCGTGTCTGAAATGTCACGGAAGTGAAATATCACCTGAAGTAGCACGTATCATCAAAGAGCAGTATCCCAAGGACGGTGCGACAGGTTTCAGCGAAGGTGCATTCCGCGGCGTCATCGTAGCCGAGATTAAAAAGCACTAGAGGATATCAGGAACCGAAAGCTTTGGCTCCGTCTCTTCGGGGCTGAAGCCTCCGACTCCTGCCCTTACATCTCCATATCATATTCCATCAGAGATAACACTGCCCCCTGCGGGTCCTGTATGACGGCAAATTTGCCGATCTTGGGGATCGCAGTGGGCGGGACGATGACATTGCCCCCGAGTCCTTTTACTTTCTCCACTTTCTTCTCTATATCGGTGACAGTGACGTAGCATCCCCAGTGCGACGGGATATTCTTATCCTCCACCATCAGCCCACTTTTGGGAAAGATTCCTGCTATCGGGTGTTCGCACCCCTCCGTCTTGATGAGTGTGTAGTCGGGATTGTTGCTGTCCTGCTCGAACTCCCACCCTATCACTTCCCCGTAAAACTCCTTCGCCGCCTGCGTATCGTCACATACGAGCTCGAACCAGCTGAACATTCCTTGTGTTTCGAACGGATTTGCCATGATTGTCTCCTTTTTTTGAAGCTGTTATCGAAGCATTATAGCCTAATAATGCACCATCGCGGATAGAGTTTTCTACCATAGCGGCTCGGTATTGCCGCTCCCCCATGCAAACCCGAAATCTGCATGTGCACTCACGCTGCCGACATTCCAGATACTTAGGTCGTGCCCGGTGAAACCGTAGGCATAGTAGAACATATGGGTCATATCGACGACCCCCGAAGTATCCCACGCGCTCAGGTTCTGGTTGAAACCCGTAGCGAATTCGAACATCGAGCTCATATCGGTGACTGCGGAGACATCCCACTCCCCTATCGCACCGTTGAAAGCCGCAGCAGCCGCGAACATGCGGCTCATATCGGTGATCTTTGACATATCCCAGCTGTTCATGTCGGCATTGAACATCGAAGCACCCTCGAACATCGAGGCGCACGATCGTACCCTGCTGAGGTCGGGACGGTCAGCAGCAGTCAGTTTGAGGTATTCGCATCCTTTGTACGCGTTCTTCATCGAGCTCCAGGGGATACTTCCCCATTGCTTGATCTCTACGAGCTTTTTTGGATCGTAGCCCCCGGCAGTATCCATCACTACCCGGTCGAACTTTCCTTTGATCCTGACCGTATAGAGAGCCGATGATGAGTAGGTATGGGTAATATTGCCGTCGACATGACTGCTTGTCGTACCGTCTCCCCACTCGACGCCATAGTCACACCCGTTGTTGCATGCGGTGGTGATCCTGATCTGGGTGGAGCCGCTCACACCGGGATTGGCCGTATTCCATACGGTGACGAAGGGGACATAGGTATCGACCTTCTGTGTCGCGCTTGCAGGGAGGTTGCCGTTTTGTTGTGCATCGGCAGAGACATCGGAGGGGACAGAGATGCTGATAGGGGTGTTGCTGTTGATGGAAGGTTTGACGCTGAGCATGTACTTGGTACCGCTCCCGGCAAACGTCCCCTTGACCCCACCCGTGACTGCTATATCGCTGCTCACGAAGCCGCTGACCGATGCAGAGAAGGTGAAGGTGAAGGTTACAGGCTGCGGCTGCCAGTCACCGTTGCCGTCGAGCGACGCGCCGAGAGCATTGAGCGGGTCATGGTCCTGCGTGACAGTGAGAATGACCGGTTCCTTCGGATCGTCGATGATCGTGATCGTGATATCGACGCTCTCAGAGACCCCTGCGGCGTTGGTCGCAGTAGCCTTGAGATGATAGCTCGAAGTGGTCTCGAAATCGAGTTTGGCGAACGAAGAGACCGTGATGGTCCCGTCGATCGCTATGGAGAAATTTCCCGCTCCGTCGCCGCTGAGCTCCATTTTGACTATGGGGGAGTCGCCGCTGCTCAGTACCGACACCTTGCCGACGGCCGCACCGACAGGTGCGCTCTCGATGACACTGCCCGAGAGTTTGTCCAGTACAGGCACTGTATCCACCTGGTCATCGACGAATATCGTAATACTTTCTGAGCTTGCCAACCCTGCCTGGTTGTATGCCGTGACATTCAGGTGATACTCCGGTGTGATCTCGTAATCGAGCGGCTGTGTCACGCTCAGCTCCCCGTCACTGCCGATCTCGAACTTTTCGCTCCCCTCGCCCCCGAGCTCCACCTTGGAGAGACTCGTCCCCTGTGCCGGGGTAAGAGTGACCTGGCCGACCGGACCGGTGTAGTTTTCCGATACATGTGCCGTGAAGCTCCCGATAGCTACCGGGAGAGAATTGAGATAGAGGTATTCGTCGCTCTTGTCGTTGCTACCGCATCCGCCCAGTCCGGCAGCCACAAGTACCGCCCAGATGTATCCCTGTCTCATCGATCCCCTTTATTGTGAACGGGCTTGCCCCACTCATCCATCAGCTGTAGATTCTATTGTATTGCCCGGGTTAAAATAATATTTTACTATAAAGTTGTCATAAAAAAGAGTGAAATTTTGGAATTCTCATGAAATATCGGTAGGGGGAGTGAAGCTACCCCGGGAGAGGGGTAACGGGAGTGTGCTTAGTCTCTGCTCTCTGTGACTCTGATCTCTTTGATCGTGTCGTTCTGAGCGATGCTGTCGAGTGTCATGAAGCTGTCGACATCCTCATCATCGATCGCGCCGAAAACAGTGTGGACACCGTCGAGGTGCGGTGTAGGGACGAAAGTGATGAAGAACTGGCTTCCGCCGGTGTTTTTCCCGGCGTGCGCCATAGAGAGGACACCTCTTTTGTGTCTGACGCCGTTGCCTGTCTCACACTCAATAGCCCAGCCCGGACCGCCTGTACCCGGCATACCGCCACCCTTCGGGCCTGAGTATGGGCATCCGCCCTGCGCCATGAATCCGGGGATCACACGGTGAAACTTGAGCTCGTCGTAGAAACCGCCGTTGGCAAGTTCTGCGAAGTTGGCTACCGCTATCGGCGCGTCTTCAGGGAAGAGTTTGAGCCAGATCGTCCCTTTTTCTGTAGTTACTTTGGCATATTGGAGTTTTGCGAGTTCTTCGGCAGAGAGGTCGTATGTTTTGAGTTTTCTTCCAAACATTCTAGTCCTTATTATCAAATTTTTAGTGTATCATTATAGCAGAAATTATTTTGAGGAACTTACCATGCAACTATGTGTCGCCCTTGATCTGCCCAGCGCAGAGGAAAATCTCGCCCTGGCCCGAAGTCTGAGCGGGTACGATATCTGGATGAAGGTGGGCTTCCGCAGCTATATACGCGACGGCAAAGAGTTCCTCGAAGCGCTCAAAGCGATCAACCCGGACTTCAAAATATTCCTCGATCTCAAGCTCTATGATATCCCCAACACAATGGCCGATGCCGCCGAGGAGATCGCGAAGCTCGGTATCGATATGTTCAATATCCACGCAAGTGCCGGAGCCAAAGCGATGCGCGAAGTGATGGAGAGACTCTCGAAGTTCGAGAACCGCCCGCTGGTTCTCGCCGTCACCGCCCTCACCTCGTTCGACAACGGGAGCTTCGAGACGATCTACGGCAAAAGTATCGACGAGAAGGCAGAGGAGTTCGCCAGGATGAGCTACGAGAACGGTCTTGACGGCGTAGTCTGCTCCGCCTTCGAGAGCCGCGCCATCAAGTCAGTCACGGGCGAAGGGTTCATGACACTCTGCCCGGGTATCCGCCCCTTCGGCGAGGATGCGGGGGATCAGCAGCGTGTCGCTACCCTCGAGACGGCAGCACAGGAGCTCGTCGACTTCCCCGTCATCGGCAGACCTATCTACAAAGACCCTGAACCTGCTGTAAAAGTGGCCAGGATCATGGAGATCATCAGCTGATCTCCTGCTGTTTCGGCACTGCCTGCCCGGCAGCATACCATGGTTTACACTTATTTAACACTTCCCTACTACAATCTATCGCCCAAAGTAAACTATATCAAAAGGAAAGATAATGAAACTTCTCAGGCTTACACTGGCCGCGTCGTTATCGGCTGCTCTCTCATTCGGCGCTCCGGTGAACGGTAAAGAGCTCTTCGAAGCCAAATGCACGGCATGTCATATCACCACCCCTCCGAATGATCCTTCGACACTCGTCGCCCCTCCGGCGATGGGGATCATGCGCCATGTCACGATGACCTATCCGTCGAAAGACGAAGCGGTGAAGTTCATCGTCGAATATGTCCAGAACCCAACGCTCCAGAAAGCTGTCTGTATGCCCCAATCGATCGACAGGTTTGGACTCATGCCTTCACAAAAGGGAGCAGCAACGCCGGAAGAGTTCAAAGCGATAGCTGAGTATCTCTTCGACAACTTCGGTTTCCGCGGACAGGGTATGGGCCGTGGAATGGGAAGAGGCAACGGGCCTATGGGCCGCTGAGAACAAAACAAGGAGAAAGAATGAAAAAGAATCTGTTGATAGTATCACTGCTTGCAGGGGGAATGTTCCTTATCGGTTGTGGAGGCGGCGGTCCGTCATCGGCTATGTCAAACAATAACACATCTGCTGAAGGGATCGACCTCACTACCTATGACAAGCCTGCCTTGACCGAAGATCAGAAATATTCGCTCGCCTATATGTGGCACGAAGAGAAGCTCGCACGCGATCTCTACCTCGAGCTCAACAAGCTCTACCCGACCGTACAGCTCGAACAGATAGGTTCGATGTCCGAAAATATGCATATTTCGCTCGTACAGGACCTCGTGGAATGGTACGATATCAATATCACAAACCTCGTTGACTATACGGTCGATTATTCCAAAGAGGAGCTCGATGCACTGGGTACCGGAGAGTTCGCAGTCCCTGTTATCCAGGAGCTCTACGACACCCTCTACGCCAAAGGTTCTGCAAGCAAGCAGGATGCGCTCGAAACAGGCTGTATGGTCGAAGTGACCGATATCAACGATCTTGACGGGTACATCGCGACTGCCGGAGACAACAAGGCCCTTGTCGATACCTTCACCATACTCAGGGCCGGAAGCTACAACCACTACTGGGCGTTCGACAACGCGCTCAGACAAATGGGGATCGCAGATGGATGCTGCTCCCTTGGTAGCGAATATTGCCACGCAGAGTATCCCCAAAAATAATCCTTTTGGCGACGAACGGCTCCTTAAGGGTCGCTTGGGTATAATATCTGCTTTTAATAGAATGGCATACCAATTAGGCAACTAAGGAGATTCATGAGTGATTTATTTGAAGAGATCGGAAAGACCGACGAAGTACTGATAGAAGACAGTATCAAGAGAAGCTATCTTGACTACTCTATGAGCGTCATTATCGGTCGTGCCTTGCCCGATGCCCGCGACGGACTCAAACCGGTTCACCGCAGGATCCTCTATGCTATGAGCGAACTGAGCCTTGGTCACAAGAGCCCATATAAAAAATCCGCCCGTATCGTCGGTGACGTGATCGGTAAGTATCACCCGCACGGCGATACTGCTGTCTACGATGCCCTCGTCCGTATGGCGCAGGACTTCTCGATGAGAGAACCCATCATCGACGGTCAGGGGAACTTCGGTTCTATCGACGGCGACAACGCCGCTGCGATGAGATATACCGAGGCGAGAATGACCAAGATCGCCGAAGAGCTCCTCCGCGATATCGACAAGGATACTGTCGATTTCGTCCCCAACTACGACGACTCTATGAGAGAGCCCGATGTTCTCCCGAGCCGCGTCCCCAACCTCCTCCTCAACGGCAGCTCCGGTATCGCCGTCGGTATGGCGACCAATATCCCTCCCCACAGGCTCGATGAGCTTATCGAAGCGCTCCTTATCCGTATCGACAACCCCGGGTGCACTGTAGAAGAGGTGATGGGTGCCGTCAAAGGCCCCGATTTCCCTACAGGGGGTGTGATCTTCGGACGCAAGGGTATCACTGATGCCTACACCACCGGAAGAGGACGTATCAAGGTCAGAGCCAAGACTCATATCGAGCAAAAGGGCTCCAAAGAGATCATCGTCATCGACGAGCTTCCGTATATGGTCAACAAATCGAAGCTCATCGAGAATATAGCCCAGCTGGTCAAAGACAAGAATGTCGAAGGGATCTCCGAGATCAGGGATGAGTCCGACAGGGAAGGTATCCGTGTGGTCATGGAGCTCAAGCGCGATGCGATGAGCGATATCGTCCTCAACAACCTCTTCAAATCGACGCAGATGCAGACCACGTTCGGTATCATCATGCTTGCGATCAATAACAAAGAACCCAAGGTCTTCAACCTCATGGAGCTCCTCGATCTCTTCCTCAATCACCGCAAAACGGTCATCATCAGAAGAACCATCTTCGATCTCGAGAAAGCAAGAGCGAGAGCCCACCTCCTCGAAGGTCTCAAGATCGCCGTCGACAATATCGACGAAGTGATCCGCATCATCAGGGAGAGCGAAGATACCGAGAGTGCCAAAGCGGCGCTTATCAACAAGTTCTCACTCTCCGAGATACAGGCATCTGCGATCCTCGAGATGAGACTCAGAAGACTCACCGGCCTCGAGAGAGAGAAGATCGAAAGCGAACTTGCAGAACTCCGTAAGACCATCGCTTACCTCGAGAGCGTCCTCCAGAGCGAAGAGATGATCAACTCGATCATCCGTGATGAGCTCAAGGAGATCGGCGACGGCTTCAAGAGCGAGAGAAGAACAGAGATCGTCGACGACTACGACGATATCGATATCGAAGACCTGATCCCCAACGAGCCGATGGTCGTCACGATCACCCACAGAGGCTACATCAAGAGGGTGCCTCTCAAGCTGTACGAAAAGCAGAACAGGGGCGGCAAAGGGAAGATCGCAGTGACGACCTACGATGACGACTTCATCGAGAAGTTCTTCACCTGCAATACCCACGACACGCTGATGTTCGTCACCGATCTCGGACAGCTCTACTGGCTCAAGGTCTACCGAGTCCCTGAAGGTTCGAGAACCGCCAAAGGGAAAGCAGTGGTCAACCTGATTAACCTCCAGCAGGACGAGAAGATCATGGCTATCATCCCGACAACTGATTTCAACGACGATAAGAGCCTCGTGTTCTTCACTAAAGAGGGTATGGTCAAGAGAACCAACCTGAGCGAGTACTCCAATATCAGAAGCAATGGTGTCCGTGCCATCACCCTCAACGACGATGATGAACTCGTAGAGACGAAGATCGTCACACCGCAGACCCAGTGGCTCTTCGTAGCGACCAAGAAAGGTATGTGTATCCGCTTCAAGGTCGAAGAGGCAAGAGAGATCGGCCGTTCTGCCAAAGGGGTCACAGCGATCAAGTTCAAGATCGAGGATGACTTCGTCTGCGGCGCGACGACGATCGAGAACGAGGAGGACGAACTCCTCATGGTGAGCGAAAAAGGTCTCGGCAAACGAACCAATGCCACCGAATACAGGGAACAGAGCAGAGGCGGCAAAGGGGTCATCTCGATGAAGCTCACCCCGAAAACAGGCGATGTGATCGGTGTCGTCTTCGTAGAAGAGGACAAAGACCTCATGTGTCTGACAAGTGCAGGCAAAATGATCCGTGTCGATATGGAGAGCATCCGCAAGGCAGGACGCAATACCTCCGGCGTCAAGGTGGTCAGCGTAGAGAAGGATACGGTAGCAAGCATTGCCAAGTGTCCAAGAGAAGAAAAAGACGACGAAAACGATAATGAAAACAGCGAAGGATTGTTAAGTGAGTAAATATAATGTTGCAGTAGTAGGCGCCAGCGGCGCGGTGGGCGAAGAGCTTTTCAGAATCCTCGAGGAGATGGACTTCCCGGTAGCGAACCTGCTCCCGCTGGCGAGCGCCAGATCGGCAGGAGAGATGATCGAGTTCAAGGGAAAAAGCTACCGTATCGAAGAGCTGACAGAAACTGTCTTCGAGGGGAGAGAGATCGATATCGCTTTCTTCTCAGCAGGAGGGAACATTTCGGCCCATTATGCCAAGTTCGCGGTAGAATCCGGAGCGGTCGTCATCGACAACACAAGCCACTTCAGGATGGATGAGAACGTCCCTCTCGTCGTGCCGGAAGTCAATCCGCAGGATATCGCCCTCTGGCAGGAGAGCGGTATCATCGCCAACCCGAACTGCTCTACCATCCAGATGGTACACCTTCTCAAGCCGCTCCACGATCTCTACCCTATCAAAAGGGTCGATGTGAGCACCTACCAGGCGGTCAGCGGCGCAGGCAAGAAAGGGATGGAGGAGCTTGTCAAACAGATGCAGGCGTTCTTCAACTTCAAGCTTCAGGATGAGCAGGCCCAGGCCTTCGCCCACCAGATCGCTCTCAATGTCATCCCACACATCGACAAACCGCAGCCAAACGGCTACACCAAAGAAGAGATGAAAATGACCAACGAGACCAAGAAGATCATGCATGTCGACTTCCCCGTCTCTGCGACCTGTGTAAGGGTACCGGTGCTCAGAAGCCACAGCGAAGCGATCACGATCACTTTCGAAGAAGGGGTCGATGTCGATGTCGAGAGAGCAAGGGAAGCACTGGCGAACTTCGAGAACGTCAAAGTGGTCGACGATCTTGAGAACAACGAATACCCGATGCCGCTCATCGCTTCCGATACCGACTACACCTATGTGGGGAGGATCAGAAAAGACGTATACGCCGACAATATGCTCCACCTCTGGGGCGTAGCCGACCAGGTGCGCGTAGGCGCTGCCACCAACGCGGTGAGGATCGCCTTCAAATGGATAGCGATGGAGGAGAACGAGTAATGTTGGAAAAAGTATTCGAAGGGGCGATCTGGAGAAGCCGCTTCATCGTCCTGCTGGCGGTGATCTTCGGCCTCGTTGGCGCTATCGTACTTTTTGTGATAGCTTCTATGGATATATGGAATGTAGCCGTACAGTCTTTCCAGGTGGTCACCCATGCGGTACCGCATCCCGAGCACTTCCACGAGGATGTGGTCGCAGGGATCATAGGCGCTGTAGACCTCTATCTCATCGCAGTCGTAATGTTCATCTTCTCATTCGGTATCTACGAGCTCTTCATCTCCGATATCGACGAAGCACAGGAGAGCAAAGACGGCAGCCAGATACTCGCTATCCACTCGCTCGACCAGCTCAAGGACAAGATTGCCAAGGTCATCGTCATGGTACTCGTGGTCAATTTCTTCCAGAGAGTTCTCCACACCAATTTTGCCACACCGCTTGAGATGCTCTACTTTGCCCTCTCGATCACTGCGCTCGCAGCGGGTCTCTTCTTCCTGGGCAAAGTCGGCAAACACTAATAAAGGAACATGTTTTGAGTAAAATATTCGTAGATGCCTGTTTTGGCAAAGAGACACCCTATACCCCGGTATGGATGATGCGACAGGCCGGAAGATACCTGCCCGAATATATGGAAGTGAGAGCCAAAGCAGGCAACTTCCTCAATCTCTGCCATGATCCCGAAAAAGCGTGTGAAGTGACCCTCCAGCCGGTAGATATCCTCGGTGTCGATGCTGCCATCCTCTTCTCCGATATCCTTGTCGTCCCCAATGAAATGGGAATGGCGCTCGATTTTGTCAAAGGGGAAGGACCGATATTCGCTTCACCGGTCAAGAACAGGGAAGACCTCGACGCGCTTGTCGGCGGCGAAGAGGCGGCTGACAAGCTCACCTATGTCTACGAGACGATCAGGCTCATCAAGGAGAAGCTTGCAGAGGATAAAGCACTCATCGGCTTCACCGGTGCACCGTGGACGCTCGCAACCTATATGATCGAGGGTCAGGGTACGAAGACCTACAATATCTGTAAGAAGATGATGTATTCGCAGCCTGAACTCCTCCACAGCATCCTTAGAAAAGTTACCGATGTGGTCAAGCTCTATATGGAGAAGCAGATCGAAGCGGGTATCGATGTAGTACAGATATTCGACTCGTGGGCCGCTGCGATCGAACCTGCGAAATATGACGAATTCTCATGGAGCTATATGGTCGAGATCGCCGAATACCTCAAAGATAAATACCCTCATATCCCTGTGATCATGTTCCCCAAGGGTATCCCGGCATTCCTTGACAAGATCTACGGCAACTTCGACGTCTTCGGCGTCGACTGGGGTACTCCTATGGCTCTCGCCAAAGAGAAGCTCGGCAGCCGCTATGTCCTCCAGGGCAATATGGAGCCGTGCAGGCTCTACTCGCAGGAAGCGACGAAAGAGTGCATCGTATCTCTCGTAGAGACGATGAAAGACGGTCGCCATATCTTCAACCTCGGCCACGGTATCCTCCCTGACATACCCGTCGAAAATGCCAAATTTTTCGTCTCACAGGCCCAGGAGCTCTCCAGACGGCAATAAGCCTCTCCCTGGCTGGCATTTTTTTACCAATTGTTGTCAAAAATTTAATTTTTTGTTCTATATACACTTTTTATAAAGCTTAAATGTATATAATTTAAAATATTTATTTTACATGTTATAAAGCATATGTAAATATCTGTGGCGTGGGGATTATTATATAATGTTTGATTT
>QKDN01000023.1 GCA_003252535.1 Campylobacterota bacterium
TGGTGGCGTCTTCTCACAACTCAAAAAACTTATGAAATTACATCAGGGAATGAGTAAGAGTTTGAAGGTCAAATTAATAGATTATTATCTAGTAAACTATAACAAAAAAGAATAATGCAGCCTCACAGATTTTTCATTAGATCAAAAAAAATATTTTCAAAGCGGTATGTTATTAATAGCAATAGGTTTACTTTTTCAGATATCAGGAAGTTTGATACAATAAATATCATTCTACTTTTATGATTTGAAGTAAGGCATTTATTTTGTCTTGCTCGAATTTATGACAAATCAAAATGTGTGTCAGCCGTTCTCCAACCCCTCGAACACCTTCCACTCCCTGTCCTCCATCACCTCGAACTCCACATGATACTCGGGTCTGAGTTTGAGATGCTCTATCGTATCCATGATCGTTTTGTGGTGATCGGCGGTGTAGATATGGAGCTTGAGGAGTCCCGTGTCGATATCCTGTGCTACGAAGATAGCGCCGTCGAGCTTCTCCAGGCATGCCTGCTCGAAACCGCTGAAAAATCCCAGTGTCGAAGGGTGCGGGAAGAGGAGGTCGTCGGCAGTGGTGTATTTGTGCCGGATCGTCACGAGGGTGGGGTAGAGGCTACGGTCGATCGACCCGGTGTCAGTCCTGATCCTGAGGATACGGTTGATACTCTCGCAGGGCTTGAGCGTCCAGTTGTCCATCGGAACCTATTCTTTCGTCACGATGGAGAGGTTCTGGAACTGCCGCTCTTTGAGGAGGTCGACGACGGCGACGAATTTCTGGAACTGGCTCTCCTTGTCGGTCTGGAGCGAGACGACATCGTTCTTGGGGTCGAGCTTGGCGAGCCTGCTCTTGAGCTCGTCGATCGTCACCTTGGTCTCGTCGTAGTAGTACTCGCCACCCTTGTCGATGGAGATGGTGATATCCTTGCGCTCTTTTTTCTCCTCGCTGCTGGAGGTGGGGAGGTCGATCTTGACCGAGTTCTTCTGGGCGAAGGTGGCGGTGGCGAGGACGATGACCAGCAGTACGAGGACGATATCGATGAAAGGGACGATATTGATCTCGTCGAATCGTTTGCGTCTCACGCTCGCCCCTGCTGCGCCGCTTTTTGTTTGAGGTGATCCCTGTATATCTGCCACTCGGCGAGCTTGCGGTCGACCTTGGTCATCAGCATATTGTAGAAGATCGTCGCGGGGATGGCGACCACGAGACCCGCCGCCGTGGCCTTGAGGGCGAGGGCGAGGTGCTTCATGATCTCGCCGGTGTCGATATCATCCTGCTTGTCGCCGATGATGTAAAAGGTGAGGATGATCGCAAGGACGGTACCGAGCAGTCCGATATAGGGTGCGCTCGAGCCGATCGTGGCGATGGTGCCGAGTCTGCGGGTGAGGTCGAGCTCGAGGGAGAGCTTGTGCTTGTAATCCTCGATCTTGATATTTTTGAAATAAAGCATCCGCTCGATGGCGAGGGTAAATGTGAGGATACTCATCAGCAAAAGCAGTCCGATGATCCCGTAGTCGATAATGTTCTTGATCTCTTCGATAGGCAAAACAGCTCCTTCGGTAATAGTGAAACGATTATACAAAAAAAATGCTTCTCTTAACGACAGCCGCATAAACTGCTATTCCAAATGGTTTTGAGGTTTTCTTAAGATTCTTGCGATATTATCCAACATTTATGATCATGTCATGAAGGAGCGGAGTGCACAGAGCTTAGAGCCGAATGTTTATCTCCAAAAAAGAGCGTTCCTGCACCATGCGAACGCAAGCGCCCATTGCATGGGTTTGGCGCATGGCTTGTCACGCTCTCTTTTGGAGAAATGAACAGTTATAATGATCGTTCTATACTCCCGGCTCTCCGCTCTCAGCTTTTTTTCTGGAGAAAAAACAAATGAAAGCAAGTCAGATAAGCAGCGTGGTCGAAGAGCTGATCAAAAAACGACTGCCGATCTTCATCTGGGGGCCTCCGGGTATCGGGAAGTCCTCGGTGGTCAAGGAGATAGCGGTACGTCGGGAGCTCGCCTTCATCGATCTGCGCCTCTCGCTCCTAGACCCCACCGATCTCAAAGGGATACCGTTCTTCGAAGCCGAGACGAGGGAGGGGGTCTGGGCGAAACCGAGCTTCCTCCCCCGCGAGGACGACACGAGGGAGGGCATCCTCTTCCTCGACGAGATCAATACCGCTCCCCCCGCCGTCCAGGCCTCTGCCTACCAGCTCATTCTCGACCGCAAAGTAGGGGAGTACACCCTCCCCGCCGGGTGGAGCATCGTCGCGGCGGGCAACAGAGAGAACGACAGGGGTGTCGTCTACAAGATGCCGCCCCCGCTTGCCAACCGTTTCGTCCATTTCGAGATGGAGGTCGATTTCGCCGACTGGAAGCGGTGGGCGTACGGTGCGGGGATCGAGAGCTCCATCATCGCCTATCTCGAGTACGACAGGCAGATGCTCTTCACCTTCGATCCCACCAGCCATGCCAAGGCATTCGCTACCCCGCGTTCGTGGGAGTATGTCGACAGCATCGTCAAGAGCGCCATCGCCGAGGAGCTCCACCTCGATGTGATCAGCGGTGCGGTGGGGAGAGAGGCGGCGATAGGGTACCTCTCGTACCGCAAAGTGATGGACGAGCTCCCCGACTTGCATGCGATCGCGGCGGGTTCGTTCACTGGGGAGATCGGGAGCGCAGACCCCAGGCTGATGACGGCCCTGAGCATCGGGCTGGTCAATATCATGCGGGAGAGAAAGGACGACAGGGAAGCAGTAGCCAATATCCTGGAGTTCTCCCTCACTCTGCCGGGGGAATACTCCATCATGCTCATCCGCGACCTCCAGCACAGCGGCATAGCGATAGAGAAGTCGCCCAACTGGAAGCAGTGGATCGAGAAGTTCTCCTATCTGCTGGGGTAGATCCGCTGCGTGTGCCGTTTACTGACGGCACTTCACAGTTTGCTCTTGACATTTATTACTAATTAGTAGTATAATGCCAAAAAGGAGGTGTGACATGAAGCGAAATACCAGATCATACGGCGAACGAACCGACAGATCGATGAGAACATGGATACAGCTTTCGCGTACCTATTACAAGATAAGTACCAAAGAGAACAATTTTTTCAAGTCTCACGGGCTCACTCCCATCCAGTTCAAGGTACTCGAGGTACTCTATCACCGCGGCGACATGAGCGTGGGGGCGATCACGAAGCTCACGATGAGCACACCGGGCAATATCACCGTCGTGGTCAAGAACCTCAAACGGGACGGACAGATCGAGACGGTACGCGATGAGACCGACAGACGATCGACGAACCTCTCGATCACCGAGAAGGGGAGAGCGATCATCGAAGCGATCTTCGAAGAGCATGCGATCAATCTCAGGGGAGATTTCGACGCACTCAGCGACGAGGAGCTTGAGACGCTCTTTACGATACTCAGAAAAGTGCAGAAATGGCACTGATCTTTGTTTTTATATTACTAATTAGTACAAAAGGAGAAGCTATGTTCCCGACACTCTTTATATCGCACGGCAGCCCCGAGCTGGCTGTCATGAAGCACGAAGTGAGCGACTTTCTCGGCACACTGCCGACTCAGATCAAGAAGCCGAAAAGTATCATCATCGTCTCTGCCCACTGGGTGAGCAAAGACCTTCAGATACTCGCAAACCCGCATCCGGGTCTCATCTATGATTTCTATGGATTCCCGAGAGAGCTCTATGAAAAGAAGTATGATGCACACAACGACATGGAGCTGGTCGGCAGGCTCCGGGATACCCTCTCGGCGGAGGGTTTCGATGTGAGCCTCGATACGCATCGGGAGGGGTATGACCACGGGGTCTGGACGATCCTCTCGCTGATCTATCCTCAGGCGGACATCCCCGTCGTCCAGCTCTCGCTTCCGATGAGCTATACCCCTGAGCAGCTCTCTGAGCTGGGCAGGGCGCTCGGGAAGTTCCGCGGGGAGTCGCTCATCATCGGCAGCGGCAATATGACCCACAACCTCCGCGGAGTCCGCTGGAACGCCCCTGCCGGGTATGTCGAAAGGTCGGCGAGAGAGTTCCGCGACTATGTGGTGGAGAGGATCGAAGAGGGGGATGCGAAGAGTCTCACCGATATCGCTTCGATCCCCTACCTGATGGAGAACCACCCGACCATCGAGCACCTGCTCCCCCTCTTCGTCGTGATGGGCGCGTCGCAGACACACAGGGGCGAGAGCCTGATAGAGAACTATATGTATGGCAACCTTGCCATGGATACGATCATATTCAAGGAGTAGACCATGATCACAAGAATACCCAAAGGACAACACTACCTCGCAGATCACGGATGGCTCAGGAGCCTCTTCCACTTCTCGTTCGCCGAGTACAGGGATGCGGGCAATATCAGCTTCGGAGCGCTGCGGGTGCTCAATGACGATATCATCTTTCCCCAAAGCGGCTTCGATATGCACCCGCACCGCGATATGGAGATCGTCACCTATATCATCGATGGTGAGCTGACCCACGAGGATTCGATGGGACACCGCGAGACGCTCGGACGGGGCGAAGTGCAGTATATGAGCGCGGGGACGGGAGTCTACCACAGCGAGTACAACAACCACCCGGACAAGGAGCTGCGCCTCCTCCAGATGTGGATACTCCCGCCGCAGAGGAACATGCAGCCCACCTACGGCTCGCACCGCTACAGCGAGGAGGAGCGGCACAACAACTTGCTGCAGATCATCTCCACGCAGGATGGCACGAGCCCCATCAGGCTCTACCAGGATGTGGGGTTCTATGTGAGCGAGCTCGATGACGGCAAAAGGATCGAATATAGTATCGACGAGGGGCGGCAGCTCTACTTCGTACAGATAGAGGGGAGCAGCGCGATCAACGGCGTGAAGCTGGAAGCGAGGGATGCAGCGAAGATCACGGGCGAGCAGAGTATCGTTATAGAGGCAGAGGGGAGGTCGCATTTCCTCTTTATCGATATGCGTGGCTGAGGGTGAATGTCTCAGGATCGATTATACGATGGATTTTAAGTGGAAACTGTATAATGCATCGTATCAAATCGAAGGATGGTATATGAAAAAGAGCGTGATCCTCATGTTGCTCCTGGTGAGCCTGACAATGGCGGAGAGTCCAAAGCCTGTCAACAAAGCGGTATTTGACTGTAGTGCCGAGGACATGGGATTCATCCTGACCCGCATGAAGCTCATCGAGCAGACTGCCAAAGATTTCATAGAGGCGAAAGAGCCCTACGATTTCGTACTGACGATCCATTCGCAGTGTACGCCCGTCGCTTCCACAGAGTCGTTCGAATATGTCGATGAGACACAGGTCAAGCTCCTCAAAAACATCCAGACACAGCTTCTCAGGTTGATGAACGAGTACAAAGTAGATATCCGAGTCTGCCGGATCGCCCTGAATGCCCACGGGCTCGATCCCAAAACCCTCCTTCCCAATATCAATACGACCAAGAACAGCTTTTTGGATGTGATCAGACTCCAGAACAGCGGGTATGCGCTCTTCCCGTTGATAAAGTGATCAGGGCAGAAAATGTGGCTTGAAGAACTGACAGGTTTTCCTGAGAGCAGGGAGGCGATCTACAGGTATCTCAGCGTCGATGAGGGGGTGCTCAGATCGTCGGTCAACGGCAAGGAGTACCACTGCGGCAGGCTCGATATCCCTTCACTGGGCGAGCTGCGCAAAAGGGTGCAGGGGTCTGAAGTACCCAAAGGGAGCCTTACACTCAGGAACAGACAGGCGGATGTCCGCCTTTTGCATCTTGACACGGACAATGCCCATGCGCTTTTCCAGGTCGCTTCACAGTTCAACCTGCTGGAGATGGTCAATCCGGGTGTCACGCCCGATGACGGGATAGAGGGGTACGCATACGACAGGACACAGGGGCCTATCTGTGCGATGGCGGCAGGTGCGGGGACGATCTACCGCAACTACTTCGTCGAGGTGGACGGAGAGAAGGGGCAGAGCCGTGACAGGCAGATCGACTGTCTCACCGATATCGGCAGGATGCTTGACAACAGCGATGAGCGGCTGTGGCGTATGCGAAACGGCTATGCGATGGTGAGCGAAGAGGGGCTCCACGAGATCGATGCCAGGCTGGGTGCGATGGACGAAGAGGAGATTGATGCTCTCCGTGAGGCGCTGCGGGTCGGTATCCAGTGGGATACGCAGGTGACGCAGGAGGGCTCGACGCACACTGTTTCACAGATATACTGCTCGGCGCTCCCGGTAGCCTATGTGGGGTATGACAAAGCGCTCTGGAGTGCCTTCGCGACGCTGATCCTCGAAGCCGCCTACGAGGCTACCATCTGTACCGCCATACTCAATGCCCGCGTGTACGGCAGCAATACCATCTACCTCACCCTTGTCGGCGGCGGGGTCTTCGGCAACGAGATATCATGGATCGTCTCGGCTATCAGGAGGGCGGTGGCGCTTTACAGCGGCTATGAGCTCGATGTCGTCATCGTCAACTACGGTTCGATACCGGCTGAGGTCAGGGAGCTGGCCGGGAGCTTTGCGTGACGACCCGGATCACTTCGGGTCTTTTTTGACTGCTTTGTCCGATTTCGGGACGATCCTATCGGCTTTGGTGACATACTTTTTCTGGATATCGAAATAGAAGCTTGAGAGGTAGCTCACCAGCACGACGCTCACCGCCGTAGCGGCCATGACATTGTAGTCGAATGTGGTCTCGAGCGCGAGCACGACTGCCGTCAGCGGGAGCTTCATGATCACTCCCATGAAGACCGCCGCCCCCACCGCCGCGAAAAAGAAAGGCTCCAGCGGGAGATGGTGTACCTGGGTGATGAACTCGCCGTACCCGTATCCCACCAGCGCGCCGATACTCATGGAGGGGAGGAAGAGCCCGCCTACCGCGTTGGCGTAGATCGAGACGGTCGTAGCGACGATGCGCAGCAGTATGATGACCAGGATCGTCAGCAGGGGGATATGCTCCCTGGAGTTGATGAGGTGGATGAGCATCGTTTTCCCCGAGAATGCCGCATGGGGCTCTATCAGGAGGATCGTGCCGATGACGCTGCCGCCGATCAGCGAGAAGATGAGGTTGCGGTATGCAAAGAAGTTTTTGAATATCTCAAGATCGATGAAGTGGAGCAGTCTTTTCTTCAGAAAAAGGTAGAGATAGACGAAAGAGGTGATGAAGGGGATAAAGACGATGACCGGGATCACATAACTATAGTCGACCATTTTGCCCACCGAGTTGGAGAACGAGATCGAGTCGAGAAACTTCGCTGAGACCGAAAAGGCGATGATCGAGCCGAGGATCAGGTAAGCGACATACTGTTTGATGAACTGGTACGCGATGTGTTCGATGGCGAAAGCGATCCCGGTGACGGGTGAGACAAAGATTGCGGCGACCCCGCTGCTCGCACCGACGCTGATCATCATCTTCACCAGCATGGCAGGGAGCCGCAGGAACGAATGGATCTTGTGGGCGACCATCGCGCCTATCACCGACGAAGGCCCCTCGGTACCGACGGCAAACCCGCTGGAGATCGAGAGCGCCGAGGCGAATATCTTTAGAAAGAGCGTTTTGATCCTGATCGTCATCCTGTTCTCACTGATCGATTCGGCGATCTCGTTGAGCCCGTACTCACCGATATATTTGTCCCTGGTTCGGATATGATTGACGATGAAGATGGCGACCGTGGGGACGAGGTAGAGATACCACGCAGGGAGCTGCGGTATCGTCTCGAAGGGATCACCCATGAAAAGCACACGGGTCAGAAACAAGATCAGCAGTTCGTAGACTACGATGAATAAACCGCTGATGATACCCGTCAGGAATGATGCTATGATCAATTTGCCCACCATTTTCCACCTCCTTCCCACTAGTATATCCATATCCGTCTGACAGAGTCGAGCGCAGCGATCAGAGACACCGTTTTTCCGTATTATTTTGCTATCATCGTATCTTTGAGTATAATTCTCATAAATATTTTTGATAAACGGAGTATATTATGAAAAAGAATATCGACAGCTCGGTCGTAAAAGAGCTCAAAGAGCAGCTTGACGATCACAGGGTCTACGGTGTCATTGAGTCCAAAGAACAGCTGCGTATCTTTATGCAGCACCATGTCTTTTCCGTGTGGGATTTCATGACTCTGGTGAAGTTCCTCCAGAACAGTGTAGCCCCGAGCGCCTATCCGTGGACGCCGCCTGCCGATGCGCAGCTCAGCCGTTTTATCAACGATATAGTGGTAGAGGAGGAGTGCGATGTGATGCCCGACGGCGAGAGCTACCTGAGCCACTATGAGATGTACCTGATGGCGATGGAGGAGGTGGGAGCCGATACGGGAGTGATCCGCAGCTTCGTCCGCACGGTGGCAGAAGAGGGGATAGACCGGGCGCTCGAGCTGGTCGATATCCCGGCTGCCTCGGCGAAGTTCACCCGCACGACCTTCGGATTTGTCTGTGAGGATAAAGCCCACAATGTCGCTGCCGCTTTCTCGCTCGGGCGTGAGGATATCATCCCCGTGATGTTCAAAGGGATACTCAAGAAGATCGGTGTATCGAAAAAGGAAGCCCCCATCTTCCACTACTATCTCGAACGCCATATCCACCTGGACGAAGGCTTCCACGGCCCCCTCGCGATGAAACTCCTCAACCAGCTATGCGACAGCGAAGAGAAGGTCATTGAAGCCTCCAATGCCGCAAGAGAGGCGGTGCAGGCGAGGATAGAGTTCTGGGACGGGGTTTTGGAGGAGATCAGCAAGTAGACAGATGTACGGTTCCAGTGCCAGATTCTCTACTGTATCCAATCCTGCCCCTGGTGCATTTTGTCACCCGATATGAACAGATTATGAAAAGATTATGATAGACTGGGGAAAATAGTCAAAGGTTTTATTTATGATGAGAATAGTATTGATCCTGATCACGATTGCCGTCACTCTTTACTCCAGTTCCATACCAAAGTATATCGTTTACAATGAAAACAGTGACGAGATCAATCAAAAAGCTCTGATGAAGATACAAAAAGCATTCGGCGGCGAGCCGTATGATATCTTCGAAGTTCTTGGAGATGAGAATCAAAGCATGCCGGTTATCATAGGCGTCTTTCTGTCCCAGGAGCTGTTGAACAACCCCGCTTTTGATCCAAAGAACTTTTTGGAAGTCCAGCACAACATCCCCTTCAAAGAGCTAGATATACCTGTTCAGGCCAAAGGGATCGGTCTCGTGACCCATGAGCATAAAAAGGCGTTCGAGAGGCTCTTTAGCTACTATATCCGGTATAACGAGATCAATATCAGGAAGCTCACGGCCGATGAACTGGCACTCATCTGGGCATACATAGGCTGGGATATCGATGAGCCGATCTATCTGCTCGAGGCCGGGGACAAAAAGATCGTACTGGAGTTTGACAAAAACGGCAAAGACCTGATCATGATAGAGGATATCTCATCCCCTTGTTTCAAGCTCGGCAGCGGTGGTGTGATGACAGACTGCTATTGCAACAAGGTTGTCGACTCACAACTCAGAGTCATCAAAAAATCGGAGTGCCGAAATGAAAAGCGCCCTGCCAACACTTCCGGCGGTTCTATCAGGACAGATCATATAGCACTCGGCAGCCCGGATGAGCTGATCAAGGACAATATTACGGTAGAGCAGATGGCGAATTTGGTGCTGACGATAGAGTATGCTCTCTCGAAGATACCGCTGAGCAATTTTGCCGAGAGTGGGCAGGTACTTGTGGATATCAGTCTGCAGGCAGTCGGCAGGCCGGTCTACAGCCTGGCATACCAGGGAAATATCACGCCCGAGCTGATGACACGCATCGATAAAAAGCTGCAAAGTCTTCCGGTACTCAATACCCGACTGGAGAGCGTAAAGCTCCAGATGATAATGAATGTAGGCAAATAAAGGAGACCTTCATATATAATACACCATTCTGCTTTGGAGTACACATCTATGAAAGATATAAACCGGAACATTGTCGCGCTCGGGTGGGTGAGCTTCTTCACCGATATGGCCTCCTCGATGGTCACTACGCTGCTGCCGATCTTCGTGGTCTATGTCCTCCATGAGGGGGTCGACAAGCTGGGGATCGTCATCGCGGTCGCTACCTTCATCTCCTATATCTTCAGGATACTCTTCGGGTATCTCAGTGACAGGTACGGTATCGTCAAGCCGTTCGTGACAGGCGGCTACCTGATCTCCGCCGTGACCAAACCGCTGTTGGCGCTCAGCGAGACCTTCGCAGGCGTAGCGCTCCTCAGAGGAGCCGAGAGGGTGGGTAAGGCGGTGAGGAGCGCATCGAAGGATTCGCTCATCAGCAGCTTCGCCGGGGAGAACTCTCACGGCAAGACCTTCGGGTTTCACAAGACGATGGATATAGCCGGAGAGCTGAGCGGCGCCCTGATTATATTCATCGTTTTCATGTATATCGCAAAGGACGAGAGCACGATCCGGTCGATCTTCGAATACACCGCCATACCGGGGCTTCTGGCGGTGGTCATCATGATCTTCTTTGTCCGTGACGCACCCAGAAAGGATGAGAAGAGGGCTGCTGTCCGCAACAGCGAGGACTATGCCCTTCTCCCTCTCCTCGTGATCTATTTCTGTTTTTCGTTCTTCGTCATCAGCGAGCAGTTCTTCGTCGTCTATGCGAAGGAGAGCGGGTTCGGGCTCACTGTGATCCCTCTCCTGATCGTTGTTTTCACCCTCGTACAGACGGTCGTGAGCTACTACGGCGGTTTGATGACCGACAGGTACGGGAGCGGCAGGATACTCTTCGTCTCGTTCCTCTTCGGGATACTCTCGGTGCTCAGTGTCGGACTGAGCCTCTGGCTCTCGTTCGTATTCCTTGGGCTCTTCACCGTCCTGAGTCTCAATGCGGTACGCAGCTATATATCGCTCAATGCCAGGTCGAAAGGGTTCGTCTTTGGCATCCTCTACGGCGGTGTCGCCATCTTCAGCTCACTCGGAGCCCTGGCGATTGGTTTTATCTGGGAGCATTTCGGGGCGGGGAGTGTTTTTGTATTTAGTCTGGCGGGAATGGGGTGTATGTTGGTGGTACTGGCGGTGTATCTGTATAGGAGAGCGTAGATCCCGTGGAATTTTTATGATATTAAGGCAAATATGTCAAAGATCACATTATTATGACAAAATAATACACATTTGAGTTCGATATCGAAATGAAAAAAAGTGTTTGGTTATTGGGAATATAGAAGCACAAATACATAAAGTGTTTGTTGAATAAATAGTTGTATTAATATTAGGATGTAAAAAATGAACTTGTTGCTGGAGAATCTTTTAAAAAAAGAAGAAAACCTATGGCTTGAATTTAAATGCTGCTGGAAAGACACTGATGAGCATAAAGTTTGGGGAGAATTTTTAAAAGATTTTGTTTCTCTTTTCAATACATACACTGAAACAAACGATACAAAATATCTTGTTATAGGATTTGATGAAATAACAAAAGAATGTCAAAATTACTATGAAAACAATGGAAAAAAACTTTCAATTTTCACAGATAAATCAAGATTTAAATTAACAATCATTGAAAAACTAAAAAATCATTTTAGAAATATTCCAAGTTACAGAGAGTCATCAGAATTACCTGATGTTGAAAATTATTTTGATATTAATATTCTAGAAAAAGATAATGTTGAAATTTTAATTTTCAGTTTAATGCCAGCTCCGTATCTCTTAGAGTTGAAAAAACAATTAATGGGAAATGAAACATTTAGAGATG
>QKDN01000032.1 GCA_003252535.1 Campylobacterota bacterium
GTTAAAAAATTTGTATACTCTATCCGTAATGACTTGGTGGTGAAGGAAACAGGGTTTGGTGCAGGGAAAACAGAATTTATTGCTGAGCACCCCAATGAATCAGGAGCTCCAGACCTTACTGTTTATAAAAATGGCCAATCATGTATGTATATTGAAGTTACAGGGACTGAATATAAGCGTGGCACAGAATACTGGTTACGACCTGATAAAATACAATACTTCAATAGTCATCCAGAAAAAAATATTTGGTTTGTTTTATACTTCAATAGTGAAAATCAACTTGTATTTATTAAGCCTGAACGAGATAAAAAATATACACCGACATTGAAAATGATTAATGGATCTGGAGAAAACATGGTTGAGTTTTCAGATGATGATGATGAAGTTAAAGGGATTGACACTTTTATTGAAGCAATCAAAACAATCAAATAGTTATCTCTATATTGAGGCTAAAAAATTCGACAAACTTTTCAATGCGCATGATGCGTATTATGTATTACCAAATCGATGTATCGCATATAAATGGGCTAACTAATACACAGGATCGTATCAACTATAGATATGATCCTCAACATCATGCATGCCGGTCGCCTTGATGAACTTGATATCGCTTTGCAGTGCTTTGAAGTGGGCGGTACCACAGTCGATCTTGGCTTGTTCCGCAGGTCGGAGATCATCGGTGAATAGTGAACCTTTGGACTCTACGACAAAGTAGAACTTCTCCTTCTCATCATGCTCTATGAGCACAGCCCAGTCGGGATTGTATGCACCCAGAGGAGTATCTATCTTAAAAAATCCCGGGAGTTTGGCATAGACTTTGACACTCGGGTTCTCTTCAAATGAAAGGGCAAAGTTCTTCTCTACATCAGAATCATAGGGCACATAGTCATACACTCCTCTTGTACTCTCTACAAGGTTTTGGTTGAGATATCCAGCCAGCTCCTGAGTCTCGAAGAGTTCCTGGGCATAGTAACTCTCATCTCCGATCTTTTGATACTTGATACCGTCTACTACGAACTGTCTCATCGTCCGTTTGATCATCGCTATCACCTGTTCGATGAACTTCTGGGGATTGCTCTTGAAATGCTCCAGTTTGCCGCTTTGGATCAGGATATCAACGATAGCGCGGCGTGTCAGGTTGGTTTCGTTCTGGAGATAGGATATGATATCCGGTAGCTCTAAAGTCCCTATTTCATTGAGCTTACTTTGTTCACTGATTCCTTTGGTTTCGACACCGCCTTTGTCGATCTCCAGACCCACTTTGCTGATATAGACCTTCGATCTGCTCACGATGAGATGATCCTGTATCTCCCTGATACAGGCTGCTATGAGGGCTGATTCGTCAAACTGCACCCTGTAGGTAGTCTTATGCTTGATCTTGTCCCAGAGGGTCGTGAACTCTTCACTGAGATAGACCTCTTTGTTGAGGGTAAGCGTTCGTCTGTTGGTGGCATCCTTGATATTGAGGTTCCCGGCTACCTTTTTGAGCAGGGCGATGATCTGTGGCGTCACAGCTTCATAGCCTTCAGGGAGCTCGACTCTGTCGTTTTTGAGGGCAAGCTTGAGACCGTCCTGTACCTTCCCTTTGGCATCTATGTAATCATGCTCTTTGAGGTGCTGCCAGAGCTTTTCGGACTTTTTGATCCCCAGATAGCTCTCCTCGCCATTGTCACTCAGGAGTATGAGGTTGGCGAAGCCGTGTTCTTCGATGAGACCGAACTTGATCCCCATATCCTCCTCGATCTCTTTTTGGAGTTTCTGTGCGAACTCTTCATAGGATTCGTTCGCCATGATAGTGAGGGTATTGACCTCGAACCCAAAGACACGCTCTCCATTCTGGTCGACACAGAGTCTCAGTCCCCGACCGATCTCCTGCCGTTTTTTGACCACCGAAGCGCTTTCGTTGAGCGTGCATATCTGGAAGATATTAGGGTTATCCCATCCCTCTCTGAGCGCCGAGTGGGAGAAGATGAACTTGAGCTTTGTATCGAGGCTCAGTAGCTCCTCTTTGTTCTTCATGATGAGACTATAGACATCCTCATCTCCCTGGGTCTTGCCACTGGTATCTTGCATCTTCCCTTTTTTGTCGATGGAGAAGTACCCGTTGTGTACCTGAGAGACGAGCGTATCGGTATCGACATCACCGAAGAGCGTTCGGTATTTTGGTTTTTTGATGAGCTTGGAGTACTCTTCTTCGAAGATTAAAGCATATTTGCCCTTTTGGGCATTGCCCTCATCGTCATACCATCTGTAGTTGGCTACCTTGTCGATGAAGAAGAGGCTGAGTACCTTGATACCCATTTTGGTGAGTCTAAGCTCTTTGTCCAGGTGCTCTTCGATCGTTTTGGATATCTGAAGTCTCTTCATAGCATCGGGATCGATGCCGCCGATAGTCTGCCCCAGTTCTATGACATCAGGCTTGGAAGTGAAGTCGATGTATTCGGCTCCCTGCTCGCAATAGATGTCATTGATGATGTATCCACTGTAGAGTTCGCGCCCACCCGAACGCTCGAAGAGATCATCGCCCTGTTTGACCTTGACCTGTACTCTGGCGAGAGTGCCTTTTTTGATGGCATCTATCTCGATCTTGGCAGTGATGGGGCTTTTTTTGTTGTCTACTGATATGAGCCGGATGTAGGCGCTGTTGTTGTCGTCCTCGACCTTGAACTCTGCCACCTCTATCTGCTTGACAAGTTTTTTGTTGTAGGCATCTACGGGGTCGAGCTTGTAGACCATATGGAGCTTCTCTCTGTGTGTTGCCGAGTAGCGGATGGTGCAGAGCGGATTGAGACTCTCGATGGCTTCTTTGGATTTGGGTGTTGTATCGACGCTTTGGGGCTCATCTATTATCACTATAGGGTTGGTCTCTCGGATGAACTCTATGGGCTTGTATCCGCTGAGTCTGTCATTGGCACGGTGGATGATATTGGCAGTAGTCTCCTTGGTCGGATCGGTGAAGCTTCTGCGGAAGGCATCGATGTTGATGACCATGATCTGGATATACTCATTGGTAGCGAAGCTTCTGACCTGTTCGAGGTTGGCAGAGTTGTAGGTGAAGTAGTCATACTGTGTATTGTCAAACGCTACTTTGAAGTGATCTTGTGTGATCTGGAGAGATTTATTGACCCCTTCTTTGATAGCGATGGAGGGGACAACGATGATGAACTTGGTGAATCCATACCGCTGATGCATCTCAAAGATCGTCTTGAGATAGACATAGGTCTTGCCCGTCCCTGTCTCCATCTCTACGGTGAAGTCCTTGTTGTCGAGCTTTTTGGAGTGAGGGAGTCCGTTGCGTAGCTGTATACGATTGAGATTTTCGAGTATCTCATCATCGAGAAGACGGAGCTTATTACCATATCCTTTATCTGTTTCATTTGTATAAAGCCCCTGAGTATCAAAACTCGGGACAGAGAAGTTGCTGCTGCATATCTCCTGTCCTTCGAAGATATCGGTGACAGCTTTGATGGCGTCTTGTTGGTATTCCAGGTTTGGATCGAATTGGATTTTCATATCATTACTTTATAAAAATACCAAATTTCAATGTAGCTTGCACTCTTTTGCCTTGCAATATTTTACATTTCATTATATGGTGTCCTCTGTAGAGTGTACCTTCATCGGCTTTATTGTGGTTACTTCTGTTTGCGGAAAGTTTTCCTTCACCTCCACCCCCTCTGGCTTCTTTCCCTCTATTCTCCTTACTCCATACAAATTTAATATTGCTTGTACCCCTATGCGATCTAACAAATGGATCAGTTACTTGGTATTCTAAACTCATACCTTTCTCCAGTGCTGATGAGTTTGGATAATATGGTTTACCATTAGCTAAACAACTCATAGTAAAGTTATCATTATCAAGATTTGGAAAATACTTTAAATAGTGTTGGTGTTTAAATATCCACATCTTATACCGTTTTTCAGGTTTATTAAGAATGTATTCGTCTTTCACGGGTTCGTTGTTATTCTTATAGATTTTAATAGTTAAAAATTCATCAGGTAAATCTAAAAACTCTTTTATGTTATCACCAATCATGATTGTATTTGATGGTGCTCGATTTTGCAACTTGGCAGCCAAGTCTGTATGTAAACTTGTTGTGGTAACTTCTGTAGCGGGTGATAAGCCATACTCAGACCATATTACTTCATTTGAGCTACCAAAATCAATGCCAACTCTAATTTTTAAAGGTGGATATCCAATGCTTTCCAACTCGGGATTTAGTCCTTTCTCAATATACATCAATAAAAAACTAGCCGCATTCAATGAGTCAATAATTGCATCTTCCTCACATTTATCTTTCCAACCGAAGTATCCAAAAACTGCATCTCCTTGTAGCCTATGAATATGCCCATCAAAGATTTGCATAAATATTGTAATTATTCTTAATACAGTATTCTTGAATACTTTTGTCCGAACTAAATCTTCTGTTTTTAAATATATTGATGATGAGTTTTTGATATCAACAAACATTGAAACAATATAGTGTTTTTCAATATCTGTTGTCCCCTCAAGATGTTGAAAATCAGGATGTGTTCCTATTGTTTCACGATCTTTGTATCTTCCATCTTTGCCAACTAGTTTTCTAAATTGTTCTTTGAGGTCTTCAATGAAGATATCACTACTGTACTGTTCAAGTCCTACCGAGGTCGAATCCATAGCACTTAGCTGGTCAAGTCTCAAACTTTCAGATAAATAGCTACTTTCGAATTTATTCTTGTTTCTTGTTTTAGCTATCGATAATAATGATTCATTGAAGTTATTAAATATCCCATTTAATTGTCTACTCATTTTGCAACCTTATTGGTAAATTCCACGATAAGAGTCATATTGATCAAAAATAGTACAATATTCATAATAAAGAGTATAGTGGAAATATTTAAGTACGCAAACTTCTTTTTCAGTCCTTGTGCAAGAATATGGGATTGTTTCGTCAAATCATCAAGGTAGTCATATTTAGATAACCAATAAATTTTGTGTTTATATATCCCATCTTGTGTATTTGCGATATCATTAAAAAATACCAAGCTATCGTTGCCTGTATAGGTTTTTAAATAGGGTCGTATTGCCAATAGAACGGCTATTAGGGACAAAATAATAAGAAAGATATGTGAGTAAAATATATATTCATTCACTTGTTCTTTATTTGTCAGTATAAATCCCAGTACTGTTATATTTCCAAGTACAAGAAAACTAGATTTGAAATTAACACTTGCATAATAGTGATCAAATCTTGAAATATTATATTTCAACATTACTACCTTTTCATCATAGTTTAGTTTCTTTGACATTATTACTCCTTCACAAAAATTTTAAACAATCATCACTTCAATGATATATTGATAAGTTCTAATGCGCTAAACACTCTTCACATCATCAACACCATACTGCTTGAGTATCTGTATGGCGTTGGTTTTGACTTCTGCATCTTGGAAGCTGTTGTCTCGGAATACTACTCTCATAAGGTCGTCGGCTTGGTATTCTTCTTTGAGCTTGGCTATTTCTTCTACTGTGTCGAGGGTGATGGCGTCATCGAGGCAGATGACGAGGGAGCCGAAAGCTATGACATAGACCTTTTTGCCACAGAGTTCGAGCTCTTCGATAGGGAGTGTGAGGTCGAGACCGTACTTGAGGAGGATCTCGTAGAGCAGATCGTCGGTGGTACGATCCTCTTTGATATTGTCGATCGCATCGAAGAGGCTCTGTTCGAGGTTGGCAGTGGTGGCATCCCACTCTTTGATATTGGAGCTGTCGAGCTTCAATACCTTGAACCCGATATCAAGATCCTCCCTACCACTCTCCTTTTTGATCAGCTCTCCCGCTCTTCTAATTCTCTCTTTTCCTATCTCACAAATATTTGGATAGCCGGCTTTATATGACTCACTATTATCATCAACTGCTTCAGGCAATTGAACCATTACGAATTTTCTATTGCCGCCATCTTTACTATTCAAATCCATAACTGCGTGAGCAGTTGTTGCCGAACCAGAAAAAAAATCAAAGACAATGTCACTGTCTAATCGTTCTATCACTTGGGACATTAATGACTCTAGAAGTATTATTGACTTTGGGAATGTGAAAACTTTATTCTGAAAAAGGGTTTGCACCTCAGATGTTCCTCTTGTATTTAACGCTGAAGTTAATACATTACTAGGAAGACTCTTTTCTGTAAAATTTCTCATTAAACTGGAAACAGGTAGATAGTCTGACATAGCTTCATTTTGAAACCTTTTTAACATTGGTCTACCTGGTTTTTCTTTTGGAAATATAATTCGTTTTTCAAGAATTTTCTCTTTCATTGTAGTAGGACTGTATGGCCAATATCTTCCTTTAGGCGGTAAAAAAGTATTACCGGTTTCAGGATCTGTTATTTCATAGTATACATCCCCCCCGGCCTTACCAGCACTTAAATTATCTGCGATCCATGGACCCCTGGGATCATTATCTGGATTTTTATATTTTTCAAAAGTTCTTTTCAGCCCTTTTAGTCGGTCTTTTTTCTTTCCATAGCATAAAACATATTCATGATCTGTGCTGGTGCCATCTGTTGAGTCCATTGATCCACTGCGCCTTTGCCATACAAATGATGCATAAAAATTCCCTTCTCCAAAAATCTCATCACAAAGTTTTCGTAGATTGGAGACTTCATTATCATCAATAGAGATAAAGATCACTCCATCATCTCGGAGGAGGTTACGGGCGAGCTTGAGACGGGGGTACATCATATTGAGCCAGTCACTGTGGTAGCGTCCGCTGGTGTCACTGTTGGTCGAGAGCTTGTTCCCTTCGCCGTCGAGCTGTCCTGTCACTTCGAGATAGTTCTTGAGATTGTCTCTGAAGTTATCCTTGTAGACGAAGTCCTTGCCTGTGTTGTACGGCGGGTCGATGTAGATCATCTTGACCTTTTTGTGGTAGGACTTCTGGAGGAGCTTGAGTACTTCGAGGTTGTCTCCTTCGATATAGAGGTTGCCTGTGGTATCCCAGTCCTTGGATTCCTCGGGGCGGGGGCGCAGGGTAGCCGTGGATGGGGTCTGTGCGATGCGACGCGCCTGAGCCTTGCCGTTCCATGTGAAGCTGTAGCGCTCCTCTCGAGTCTCCACATACTTGCCCAGAGTCGCTTCGAGCGCATCGAAGTCCACCTTCCCCTCACTGAAGACATCGGGGAATATCTCTTTGAGCTTCTCGATATTCTCCGCTACGATATCCATACTCTCACCGTTTAGTTTTTCCATATATTGTCCTATAGTAGTTCTTGTTTCAATTGATCTATTTGATCAGATAGTTTCTTGATACTGATATTGAGATCGACCCTGGTATTGAACTGCGTCTCTTTTTTGATCTGATTTTTCAACCTGTCTATCTCTTCTTGAAAAGCCTTAATTCTATCAAGAGTTTGCTTCCTTTGAGGTGTCCTCGAGAGTGAAAACTCTCCGCTCAGTGCAGATGCCTCATAGGCCACGATCCTATCGACGATATCCTGATAGAACCGATAGAAGTTCTCGAAGGAGAGCCTGTCGGTACGGATACTCTCAAGAAACTCTCTATCATGCTCGGTAGGATGCCGGAGGTCTATCCAGTCGCTGTGGATATACTCCTCGACCGTGAGCCTGGAGGGGTCTGCGAGATTGATACGCTTGAGAGCCAGAGAGATGCAGAGCTCATCCTGACAGGTGATGAAGAGTACTACGGGATAGGGGATACGATGGATCACTTCTGAGAGTTTATTGACGGGGGTTTTCTCCCTGAGCTTCACATGGATATAGGCTATCTCGATATACTCCAGATGCTCCGTGACCAGCGGCGGGATATTGATCGTAGACCTTTGGAGAGAGTGTGTCCATGTGATACTCTCGATAGGCCTGGAGAAGCGCTCCTGCGCACTACGGTTCATCCCAGAGAGCTCATAGAACTGTTTCTTGTGGAGCTTCCTCTCGATCCTGCTCTGTGGTGGCAGATCGAGACTCTCGATGAAGGTATCGAACATCAGCGCACCACCAGATAGGAGACGATCTCGAAATCCTCGATCCCTTTGAAGTTCTGATTGCTCAGAGATGTGCCGCCGCGCTCAAAGAGACTGGCAGTACCTATTTCCTCATTTTTACCGATGATATTGTCGACTGCGGCACGCAAGAGCGTACGATAGTGCTCCATATCCTTGCCGTGGTTCGTCTCCTTGTGAAACCCGGCGGTGAGGGTGTCGATGGCGTCGTTGTGTCCGAGCGAGAGCTTCTTGTAGATATCGAGTATCTTTTTGGCGTGGGTATAGGTGTAGCGCACTGCACCACTGCTATCGACAAAGAGCAGATAGTAGGGGTCGAGCGCATAGTTGGGGGTATGTATCTTGTCATTGACCGATCTGAGGCAGAAGATCACTCCCTGAGGGGTCGTCTCTCTGAGATGCTCATCCTCTCTCATGGTGACGGCACAGAGTCCCAGAGGAGCTCTCACCAGTTCATCTTCATGCTCTTTGAGATAGTTCATCAGATCCATCTTGAAGTCATTGAGGGTCAGATCGGTGATAGAGATACCGCCTGAGAGCTCTTCGACATCGACGACGCTCTCCTGGAGCTGCTTGAGCTGTTTGCGTCTGTATTCGAGGTCGTTCATCTTTTTCTTCTCATCGTAGTCGATGATATTCTCCTCACCCGTGGCAGATACATCGAGCAGTACCATACGACCGCTTACTCTGGCTTCGAGATTGATATACTCATCGAGCTCCATATTCGGCCAGAAGTTCACCAGCTGAACGCTGTCATTGGTCGAGCCCAGACGATCGATCCGACCAAAACGCTGGATGATCCGTACCGGGTTCCAGTGGATATCGTAGTTGATGAGATAATCACAGTCCTGGAGATTCTGCCCTTCGGATATACAATCGGTCGCGATGAGGATATCTATCTCTTCGGTCGTATTGGGATCGATCTTGTATCGCTCCTTGGATCTCGGAGAGAAATTGATGAGGATATTGTTCATATCCCCTACCTTGATACCCCGCATAGTGGTGGCATTCTGACCGGCTCCCTGTACCAGTGCGGAGTGCAGGTCGTACTTTTGCCGTACCCATGAGGATATATCTCTGTAGAGATAGGCAGCAGTATCGGCAAAAGCTGTGAAGATGATGATCTTCCTGTTGTTATCGTTGAGAGGGTTCTCGATCTTGTGCGATATCTCCTGCTTGAGCCTCTCCAGCTTAGCATCCCTGCTGTTGTCCACGAGTTGCGATATCTCCAGAAGCTCACGAAGCCTGTCGCGATCCTCTTCGAGGTCTTGCTGCCACCTGATGATATCGACATCCTGCAAGAGCACCTTGATCTTGCCGCCTACAAGGGTTTCGGCGAGATCATCGGCATCCAGGTCTATATCCAGGATACTCAGATCGCTCTCATATTCGCTGTCATGCTCTGCTATGAGCTTGAGGATATCCTCTATCTTGACCAGCAGTTTCTGGAGGGTCAGAGAGAAGGAGTTGATCGAGCTCTCCATCCGCTTGAGGAGATTGACACGCATAAGGTGAATGAGGCTCTGCTCTCTATCGGTTTGACGGAATGTCGAGCCGCCTTTGAGGGATATATCGTATCTTTTGTGGTACTCTTTTTGCTTTTCGCTGCGAATGTATTTGAGCGGTGAGTAGGCGCTGAGATTGAGCTTGCGGATGCTTCGGTTGATCTCCAGAAGCGGTGGGAATTCATGGAGATTGTCGATATCTGATTTGATATTGATCGGGGTCTTTCTCTGAGGGAACTTCCCTATCTCTTCGACATTGTAGTACTTCTCGATGTGCTGTCTCGACCTGGCTATGGTGACGAGATCGAGGAGCTTGAAGTAGTCCATGTTCATCATCTCGAGGAGCTTCTCGACGCTCTTTTGCTCATCGCTCAGGTCAAGCCAGCTGTTGAACTTCTTTTGCGCTTTCGCCAGAGTAAGATCGATGCTCCTGATCCCCTCATCGACGAACGCCAGGTCATCGCCCTCAGTGATGAACGAGACCTGGTTCTTCAGATCGGTCATTCGATTATTGACCGGAGTTGCGGAGAGCATGAGCACTTTGGTCTTGACACCGGAGCGGAGGATATCATCCATGAGCTTCGCGTAGCGTGTCTTGCGATCTTTGGCGGGGTTGTTGTTGCGGAAATTGTGCGACTCGTCTATGACGACTAGATCATAGTTCCCCCAGTTGACGGTAGCGAGATTGATTTCACCGGACTTGCCGCTCTCGCGGGAGAGATCAGTATGATTAAGGACATCATAGTTGAACCTGTCTTCGGCGAGGATATTACGCTTGTCGTTGATCGTATAGACCGTCCAGTTCTCCCTGAGCTTTTTGGGTGCGAGTACCAATACGCGATCGTTGCGAAGCTCATAGTACTTGATCACAGCCAATGCTTCGAAGGTTTTCCCGAGACCAACGCTGTCGGCTATGATGCAGCCGTTGTATTTCTCCAGCTTGTCGATAGCGCCGATCACTCCGTCCTTTTGGAAATTGTAGAGCTTGTTCCAGACGATGGTGTCCTTGAAGCCTGTTTTGGTCTTGATGATCTGCTCCTCATCGATATCCTGGAGGAGCTCTTTGAAGAGGTTATAGAGTGTAACGAAGTAGACATATTCCGGTGCATTATCCTGGTAGAGTCGTTCGAGCTCTGCGAGCATCTGCTCCTTGGTATTGCGGCACATCGCGTCGTGATTCCACATACCATTGAAAATACTCAGTAATTGCTGTGTATTCTCTTTGTCTGAGTGTAGAGTATTGAAGTCAAAACTATCAGATGAACAATACCCCAGACCGCTGCAAGTCATATCAGAACTACCGCTGATGGCTACAGGATCGGATGTACGAACATGGAAAAGCGTATTATGGATGGTACCGGGGCGTACTGCTTCTTTGGCCTCGACCTTGGACTCTATCCACCTGGCACATTCACGGCTGATATGTATCTGTTCCATTTGATTACGCAAGGCGATCTCATGGCGACCACCCTGCATAGATATCGGAGTATCTGATGCAAAATGAGGAGCGCTGAAGAGCAGACGGACATCATGAGCAGTCTGAAGCTCCCGGCGTAGTTTATGATAGGCGAAGATAGAGAAATCCCGAGTGATCAAAGAGAGTGATGCGTTATCCTGAAAATACTGCTTGAGTACATCACCAACCCTACCATGTTGCCGATTATCAACGATCATGCCTACCCTTTCTCATTCATGATTTGAGAGAAATAGGATAGCATAATTATTTCAAATTTTGCAAAAAAGAGGAGGAAGTAAACTTCAAAAGTATATTCAGTTTGGTTTGATTCCAATGTGTGAGACTATATTCAAAAGAAAATATAGGGGTATCTTTTTTATGTTTCCTTGAAAATCACCTCAAATAGGTTAGATTAAGGTTCTCCGCATCTCTTTGTGATCGATATGAAGAATTCACCTTCACCGCCTGAATGTTCCTATATACTGGCATTGAGAAGGTTGACATAATCTTGTAATCCTATGCAGTCACGCATAAACTCTACAATTTTTTGAGATGTATATATCTACCCTTTATCGCCTTCAGAGTGTATCTCTTTCATCAATTCATTTCGGCAGTTTGTAACATCTTGTGTATTTTGGACAATAGATTATTTCTTTAGTAAAACTATTTTCTACATCTAGTAGTGTGGATATCAGTGTATTTTTTATACCCTCTCCAGCGCCCCGATAATCTTGCCGATGATCATCGTCTCATCGGAGGATACCGTTTGGATAGGGTAGGCTTTGTTGTCGGAGATAAGATCGATACCCCCGTGAGCATTGAACGCTACCCTTTTGACGAATAGGGAACCCCCGGCGTTGACCACGAAGATGCCGCCGTTCATGATGGAAGTCCTGCTCTTGTCTATGATGATTCCGACGGTAAATAAAACTCCCTCCCAGCAAAACGAATGAAGTGGTCTTTGTCTCGCTTCTTGATCGGGAGGAATGAGATCATCACCTTGTCGTTAGGTACCTTGATGTCGTGAAGATACTCAATGGTGATACGGAGGATATCTTCTTGGTTATATATCCGTTTAGTTTGAAGTTCGCCATTGAGGGATCGCATCATCTTAATGAACCGTTGTCGTCTCTGCTCCTTGGAGGTGAGAGGTCGCTCCAGGGCAATGGGTGGTTGTCTTTTGGTTGTGTGTTTGAGATCATACCCATAGGAGTTTTTGAGGAATGAGATGAATGGACTGATCGAGTTCCTCTGTCCAGGGATGCAGTACATATACCCATCGAGGATATCTTGAGTGGGGGTCTCCTCATTGAGGAATTGACAATATTGGAGGTACTTGACCGCTGGTGTCATTGAGAGTCTCAAGGTTCGAGCACTGATATCTCCATCGGAGTATTTCTCATTGAGAAAGCTATGGTATCTTCGTATGATCTTCCCGAAGAAGGTTTGTGGTCTGAATGCATCTAGGTACCTATCGATCATATCAAGATCGGCATATACTGCTTGTATCTCCCTATCCCACTTAATGATCCCTTCATGCTCGAAGAACTGCATCACGGTGAGATATTTACGGGTGTAGGCAACCGAGAAGTATTCGATTATCTCTTCATAGGATGGAAAACTTGGAGAGTCATCTGGCATGGTAGTTTTCATCATCTCTTCAAGCTCCTGGAAAAACTTGAAGAAGTGTAGAATACGGTGTGATGCGAATTGAGCCCCTCGCTTTTTTATCAGGTAGGCTGCAAATGATCTGTAATATTCGGCAAGTAGATCAGGGAGAGCCCCTGATGCAAAGTTCACCTTCTCCATCAGCCCATTTTTGGCACTGCACTCCATACATATCCTCCCTCTCCCGGCAGGGAAGAGAGAACCGCACTGTTCACATACTCTAGGCTCTTCCTGACAAGCAGTACAGATAAACTTCCCGTCAACATTATAGGTACCATCTTTTTTCTTGCGTTGGCACAAGTGACACACAGGTAGAGTCTTTTCATAGCATGAGGTACAGATAGACCGCTTCGTATGGTCGATGGTTCTGGTAAATACATTAAACGACACCTTATCGCAGAGTTCACATCTCCTTGGTTCGATAAAATACCTACTGCATGAGGCGCACACTTGCCCAGCTTTGGTGATCTTTCCAAATCGTGTTACGGGTCTTTTGCAGCGAATACAAGGGGTGTCGTCTATTTGACATATCTTGCAAGTAGGGGTAGGTTTCGTCTTGTAGTGGATATATTTCATCTTCTTGCATTTATGGCATTGCAGCAGCTCAAAATGCTCATGGAAACACTCTTTGCAATAGATATCCCCATGATATCGGTATCGCCATTGATCACAAGGGGCATTACAAATACTACAAGTCACAGGTACCTCCTTATCTCGTTCATCTCCCGCTCTACAACATCCGCACTATAGGGTTCCCGTGACCGTGCTCTTTTTGCTCTATTGCGGGCTATAGATGGTGGTGGTTGCAATTGGGTGATGATCTCCTGAAGTAGGGGAGATGATGGAAAGTGCCTATCGGTGAGCTGTGATCTGGTGATATCGGCATATCGGAAGCTCTTCAATAGATTATTTCTATCATTTTGGAGGATCGAGTAAGCAATGAGAAGCAGCGTTTCTCGTTCGGTACGAGTAAGCATATCGAATGTGAATCCGAACTTTGTACTCAAGGGAGCATATCGAAGTTCTCCAAAAAGGTACTCTTGCCATAGCTCATACTTCTTTTGGTGTTTTGCTATCATCCTTGGAAGGGCTAGGATGTCTCTTAGAAAGAGAAAGAATGAGGTGTTGTCCTCAAATCCCCACAGTGAATAGAGAAGAGAACACTTTGTTGAATCATTACAGATCGAATCGATGGATGATTGGAGTTGTAATAACTCATGGGGCGAGGGTGTTGTCAGGGTTGATTTGAGATCATATCCGCATCGCGTACAGTGTGAGATTATGGGGTTTTGATAATCGATCAGGTGAGGAGAGAAGCTTTGACCGCACTCAGGACATTTGCTATGGAGTGCAATGTGGTGTATCTCACATTGTGTATGCCATGAGAGCCTCCAGTGTTTTGGAAAGTATATTTTCTTTTCATTAAGGCAAAGAGGGCAGAACTGTAGACCGCTGACGATCATTCTGTTTCGTCTCCCCGTAGGGATGATCCAATTCCATGATGCCTTCTGCTCGAACCCCTTCTCGCTGAACTTCTCAAGGGTTGAGGCAAGTGTCATTGATGACATCTCCTCGACACTGAGTCTGCTAAAGCGTACAAGCTCGATCATCTGCTCTTGCGGTAATGTTCTATCGATATCCCGTGTCCATGCTCTCCACTCACCCCAAATCCCATATATCCACCCCATAGGGTCGGTACCATGTGCGATACTGTGGCGTATGAGCCATGATGACAGGAGTTCGTTGGGGTAAGGGCGTGAGATCATACTAAAGGTATCTCCATCGGTGCGTTCTTGCGAGTAGGGCGTACCCACTGATGCTTTTTGATGATATCTATGGTGATCTCTTCGAGCCCATCTTTTAGAGCACTTTTGGCACATTCGACTAGAAGGGTATGTAGGTTGCCCAGGTTTCCTTCACATATACTCAAGAGGAGTGAAGCTTTATCTTTAGTATAAAGCATAGAGGGCTCTCTAAGCGGCAAACTCTTTTCGAAGCCTTTGAGGAGTCCTAGAAACTCTCTATCAAGCTTCCATGAATCAAGTCTCGCAACACTGTAACGGCTTGCCAGTTGAGGATCACTTGCCAGGATCGTTGAGGCGGTATTGATCCCCACTGCTACAATAGGTATCTTCAATTCATTCCCAAGAGTCTTGATCGCATTCATCATCTGTCGTTGTTTGATCGCTGTGGTCTCAAGGAGGTTGTGTATCTCATCGATCACGAGCATCTGAACATCGTGGTCTCTCATCATAGAGTACATATGGTGACGAAGCTTGATGGTTGTGTCCGATGGACGAAAGGAAGTCCAAAAGCGATCAAGGATAGCCGCATAGAGATTCTTTTCATCTGCGATTGTCGGAGCTTGTATCATCACGACGGGTACCCTTGTACGATACATCCCATGCTCATCTTGATACTCTACGGGTTGATTATCTTGCATGAACTGCTCAAGGATGGTTGTTTTCCCCATATTGGAGTCACCGATTACAAGGAGATTCTTCATCCGGGCTCTTTTGGGCATCTGTAGATAGTTTTGCATCAGATCGATAAGATTCAATGCTCTTGTATATCCTATCCAAATAGGTTGATTCAAATATGCCAGCCTGGTGGTACTATCATAAGATGCCACTACCGAGGTTTGTTCTGTAAGATGCGAGTATGTTGCTTGCATGGTTGACTCCTAATTGGTATCGAAATCAGGGATATCATCAAGGTTATCCCATAGGTCATTATCTTCAGTAGCCGAATTGATCGATGGTCTTTTCTTTGGTAGAACCTGCTCATACTGCTCTCTGGCAACTTTTGTCCTCTCTTGAGAGCGTCTGGCTTTTTTGGTCTCCTTCTTGGATGCTTCTACATGATCGTGGAGGCCTTCATAAGCCATAAGTATATCCCTGTCCGATACACGCCTCGTAGAGTCTCTCTTATCTTTGGCGATTTGCTTGAGAAGGTTGAGTTCATGGAGCGTAAGATGCTCTACAGATTGATCGGCGAGAGGGATTCGATAGTAGCACTGATCATCTTCGTTGTAGAACCATACCTCGGCAATATTCTTGGGGTCTCTCTTGAAAAAATACTCTCTCTTTTTTCCACTCTTAGGGTCTTTGGCATGGATATATCGTTTGAGAACCGAGTCGTAGTAGTTCAACCCGTCAATATTCACCCCGTTCCTTTGTATGGTTCGCTGGAATGATGGGAGGAAGTCACGGTAGATACTATCGGCATCATTTGGTTTTGCCGGTAATCCGATCGCATCCCCATGAAGGATACCATCCATGAATTTCTCCTCCGGGCTCATACCGATACCATTATGGGTACGCTTATGGTAGATAGTAGTGATAAATGAGACCAGCCACTTCTCAAGCTCTCTAAAGGTCATGGTAGCATTCTCTTCGGGATTATATTTTCCCTTGTCTTTGACCGATGAGAAGGTAGTACCGGCTACAAGGTGCATCTCGCTCATGGCGGTACCTATCATCCTTTCGATATGCCCTCCATAGTTGGTTTTACCCAGAGGACGATAATCGATATTGATACCATGAAGCATACAAGCCTTCATGAGTGTTTCTGAACGGAAATCAGCACCATTATCCACATGGACATTATCCATAAAACCCCAGATATTCCAATCGGTATCGATCTTGAGATCGGCAAGAAGCTTATCCTTTGGAACGATTCCCGTTGCGATACACATCGCTACCGATGTAGCGCTTGGAGCCTCAAGGGAGAGGTAATACCCATGTATCATCCTGCTGTAGATATCGATTGCCAGGGTCAGCCACGGTCTCCCGATAGGTTGTCTGTCATTTTCACTTACTATGACAATATCCATCCTGGTATGGTCTATCTGTACCGTATGGAGAGGGTAGGGGACTTCAAATTTCTTGGGTGCAGGGTCGAACTTGTCTTTTGCAAGTTGTCTGTCATGTCTCGCGCCCAATTTGGTTCGATCATCTATCTCTGCGATCCTGTTGCGAATGGTATTCTTGCTGGGAAGAGGGATATTCATCTTGTAGCACTCCGCATGAATCTTATTTATCACTGCTTGCACATTTGGTCTCTGCATCGAGAGATAGAATGATTCCAGGACTTTGCTGATAACGATTTCTGCACGAACATCTATCTTCTTATCGCCCAGCTTCCTTCCTCTCTTTTTGGGGAGAAGCCCCGCGACACCACCATAGTTCTGATACCCTCTGAACCATCTGTAGAGAGTTGTAAAAGAGACACCTATCTCATTGGCTCTTAGATATATCTCCTCAAGACTCTTCCCCTCCAGGATAGGAGCGATACCATAGAGTCTTGTCTCCACACTTCTCCATTCATCGCTATCGATAAGATCAAGGTCTTTTTGATGAGCAACCTCCATTGATGCTTCAATAGGAGCAGAGACCTTGGAAGTGTTGAGCTTGGCAGGAGTACCTTTTTGAATGTGTATCCCTATCACCTCGCTCATGCTCAAGATGTGCGCTATTCGATAGAGCTCCTTTTCATAGGTTACTGTAGCACCAATAGCTATATTCACCTTTTGTCTGTTGATAGATTGTTTGCTCATAGTTCCTCCTCCTCAAAGTTTCCGTAATTTTCATTGATCCACACCTCGGTATCTTTTCCTAAAGGAAGACTAAGATCGGCAAAGAGTTGTTTGGTAGCAAGAAGATAATAGATATGACCTATCAGCTCCGCTTTATCAAGATCGGTACCACCGATGATCTCCGCCATGAGCTTGATAGGTACCTGCCCCATTGCATTGACATAGTTGAGAATAGTATCCGCCTCAATAGGGTCATAGTTGTATCTCTTGTACCGTGCCAAAAAGACCACATTGTTATAAAATACCGTATGGATACGAGACTCATCATATATTTTGAAGATCATGTCGTTTTGCTGGCAATAGGAGACCATTGCCTTGAACCGTTCCCTATACTTCTCAAACTCCTTCTGCAATACATCTCTGGGCTTCACCTCCACCACCATAGGCTTTGTTATCCTTGTTTTGTATTGGTAAGGTCGATAAGCTGTTTTGAATGTAACCAGGAAGTCGGGAGTATACTTCCTCAACTTCCCCTCGCTATCTTCATACTCAAGGGTAAAAGGCTGCTCCTCGATATCAAGCACCCTCTCGCTGAAAGCAAATGAAGTAAGAAAGTCTTTCTCCAAACGGGACTCAAACTGTATCTTTTTGATGCCCCTGAATGAGAAGTAACCCGATTGACTGAAATAGGTATAGCCTATCTTGCGACTCTTGACAGAAATCTTCATTTCAACTCCTTTGTTATTTTTATCGCTTATAATTGGAATATGTGTTGTTTTTATTACCTATAGTTGGAAATTTTATCATTTTTAGAGGAATCGTTTTATGCTCAATCCACGCGAATCCCTTGTTGGTTTATCATTTTTAATTGGAAATGACAGTGGATCGAGGGAGGCGAAGATAGGGGAGGTGGCACTGGCGCACAAGGGGATACTCTTTTTCGACGAGCTCCCCCACTTCGGGAAGAACATCCTCGAAGCGCTGCGCGAACCGCTCCAGGACAGGCGTGTCCATATCGCCCGGGTCAATGCCAAGATATCCTACGAATCCGATATCATGTTCGTCGCCGCGATGAACCCCTGCCCCTGCGGCAATCTCCTCTCCAAGCACAAGAGCTGCCGCTGCTCGCCCGTGGAGATCAAGCGGTACCAGAACCGCCTCTCCGACCCTTTCCTCGACCGTATCGATATCTTCGTGACGATGCAGGAGATCAGCAGCGCCGACAGGGCGGATATCACCTCGGCGCAGATGCACGCGCAGGTGATCGATGCCTTCGTCAGACAGAAGGAGAGGGGGCAGGAGCGGCTCAACGGCAAGCTCAGCGAAGAGGAGATAGAGCGCTACTGCCTCCTGGAGAACGAAGCGGGGAATATCCTCTCGAGCGCCATCGCCAAGTTCGCCCTCTCCCACCGCTCGATAGCCAGTATCAGGAAGACAGCCCGCACCATCGCCGACCTCGATGGCGGCGAGACGATCACGAAAAAGGATATACTGGAGGCGTTGAGCTATCGGAGAAGAAAATGAAACCGTTTATTATCGCAGCGTTATTTACGGTAGTCACTCTATCGCTTTATGCCGAAGAGGTCATCCACGGGCATACACTGCCGCCTGTGCCTGATCCGGCGCTCAATAGCGCTACCCTCGGCGGCATCGATAGTAACCATAATGGTGTTCGGGATGATGTGGAGAGGGCTATCTATAAGAAGTACAAGAAGAAGCTTCATGCTGTTTTGATGATGGATACCGCAAAGTTTTTTAATAGGGTATTGAAAGAACCTATTTCCAATGCTCAAAGTATAGTTAAGTATTCGATTCAAAATGGAAACTGTGAAGCATATATAGAGCTCAGTTTTGATAATACGGGTTTAGAAAATGATAATTGGTTGAAAAACTCCGATTATGTCAGAAACTTATCTTTTGACACTCCTAAGAGAGTAAAAAAATATCTCGATTATAATCAGGCTCTTTCAGGAGGAGTCTATGGTGGTCCAATATCAGACTGGAATCGTAAAGCCTGCAGCAAAGAGGTCGTAGAGGCTTTGGAAGAGATGGGGTTGTAGGCAGCCCTCGGAATTGGAGGTCTCAGTCCAATGCCAATGAATTAGCGGAATTACAAGGGTGGATAAAATCCACCAATTGCTCCAAAGATTTGAGTAGTTACTATAATCAGGAACAAAAGGTGGATTTCATCCACCCTACGAATTGCTGATTAAAGTTTAATTTATTGGCATTGGGCTGAAGCCGCCGGTTCCTGGAGGATAATTGCAAAAAAGGAGTGTTTGTGAAAAAAGCTATTTTGGTATTAGTGCCTCTGCTTCTCTATATCTTTTCTCCTCTCGTTGGGATAGGTATAGGAGCTGCGAAAACAACGCTCTTTGATATCAGGATGTTCTTGAGTTCAAGAGAGACGATCGAGAGGGAAATGGATGAGGCGACTGATGTGAATAAAAAGATCAAGCTTCTTATATATTTTGCAGATACGGGGATCAATGACGATCATGTCGTCGCTAAACTCGAAGATATGCTCTATCGAGAGATTCCGAACTCTAAATTTCATTATACCGCCAAAGAGATTATATCGGTAGGGCTTGTTATTCATTTGTCCAGATCAAGTCGGGATGATAGATTTTTAAAGTTGGTTAAGATAGCATCTAATAATCTTTTTACTTTTTCCACCCGAAGAATTGCTATACGAAAACTCATATATTCTCTACCCCAGCATCCAAAAAATACAACAGTAGATAAAAATGAGATTAAAACTCACCTACAACAACTATTGCGACAGATACTCTCTTCTCCAAATGATTTTAGAGATAAAGATTATCAAGAGATGTTTTATAAAGATGTTTTACAAGTTATTCAAATATTGGAAAAAGATTAGGTTATTATAGCTGGAAATAACCTTCGGAACCGGAGACTTCAGATGATGATGGGTGGATGAAATCCACCAATTGCTCCAAATATTTGAATAGTTACACGGTAAGAAACATTCCGATAGTCCATAGGGTGCCGCTTGCCAGCGCACCACAAACAACGCATAGAGGTTATATCCAGACTGAATAGCTCTCTACAGTTGTAAAAAATGGTGTGCTGGCAAGCACACCCTACAGATTGTCAATTTGAGCTTATTGCATTGGTATTAGGATTAAACCACTTTCTCAGAGAAGGTGGAGCTACCTGAAGCTCACAACCTTCTCAAAATCAAGTCTGTATTTGGGTGTCTGCTCGTTGACGCGGTATCCCAATGCGACCATCATCACCAGTCTCTCTTTGGAGGTGTCGAGCTCCAGTATCTCCTCGACCTTTTCGCGTTCGAATCCCTCTATCGGGCAGCTGTCTATACCGGTCAGGGCAGCGTAGCTCATCATATTGGCAGCGGCGATGTAGCACTGTGAGGATGCCCAGAGGGGGATGCTCTCGAGGTGGTCGATGTAGTTCTGGTAGACGCCCAGGTATCGCTCCAATGCCTCCTGGGGCAGGCCTCTCCTCCCAAACATCGCACTGTAGTAGGGCTTCTGGGCCACCTCTTCTACCCTGGCCGTGATGACGATGAGGTCGCTGCATGTGGTGATCTGCGCCTGGTTCCAGCAGGCGGGGCGGAGACGCTCTTTGAGCCCGTCGCTCTGGACAACGATGAAGTTCCATGGCTCCATCCCGAAGGAGGAGGGGGAGAGCCTGCCTGCCTCGAGGATGAAACGGAGCTCTTCGGAGGGTATCTTCCGGTCGTTGAAGAGCTTGCATGCATGTCTGAAGTGGAGTGAATCGGTGAGGGTCTTTTGGTCTACGTTTGGCATATACGCCTCCTTTGGCACAATTTGGAAAATTATAGATTAAATAAGAGTAAATGACTCTTAAATTAATTTTTTTTATAGGGTATTTTGATACAATCACCCTAAATGGCAAGAAGACCAATGAACATCAAGGAAATATATGGAAAATCTACACTTTATCAAAGATGAGATGCTCGCTCATATCCCCATCTGTACCCACGCTGAGCCAAAGAGCGTACTGCTTGTAGGAGGATGTGAAAAACTCAAAGCAGAGGTGAAAAAACACTCCGTCGTAGAGAAGGTCACACATATCGGTGAAGAGAATGCCCAGGACGAGATCGCCAATATCGAAGAAAAGAGCTATGATGTCGTGATCGTGGCGAGCGACAGGTTCGGCAGCGACAGGGTCATGATCGGTCTGCTCAACAGGGCGCTGAGCCCGCAGGGGGTACTGGTGATGCCTTCGAGCAATATCCTCACCCAGATAGAAGAGACGAAGGTACAGCTCGGGCTTCTCGGGGAGCTCTTCAAGATCGTCATGCCCTACCGGTACGAAACGCTTGCCCATACCAAGGGGACAGGGTGCCGCAATCTCGTCCTGGCCAGCCACAAGTTTCATCCGACGGCCGATATCAACCTCCAGAGAGCCGATCTGACCGATGGACTGAGCTATTACAACTCCGATATCGCTATCGGTACATTCCATCTGCCCACGATCGTGCGCAGGAACTATGCCGGGTTGATCAAGCTCTGATGGCTTTCGAATACGCGGTCGGACTCACCGGAGGTATTGCCACAGGCAAGAGTTCGACCATCATGCTTCTTTCCCTGCACGGTTTTCGCTATATAGACGCCGACAAGATCGCCCACGAGCTTCTCGATATCCACAGCGGGACGATCGCGCTCCTCTTCGGTGCGCAGTATGTCAATGACGGGAAGGTCGACAGGGCTGCCCTGGGGAAACTGATCTTCGCAGAGCAGGAGAAGAAGGCTGCACTGGAGAACTACCTGCACCCCCTGATCTATCAGGAGATCGAGAAGCAGGCGACCCAACTCGATGCCTACAGGCATCCCTACCTGGTCGATATCCCGCTGCTCTACGAGACCAACCGCTACCCGATCGAAAAGTCGGTCGTCGTCTATGCTCCCAAAGAGACACAGATCGAACGGCTGATGAAACGCGACGGTTTCGGCGAGGCAGAAGCGAGGCAGCGTATTGAGAACCAGATGGATATCGAGGACAAAAGGCTGCGCGCCACCTACGTGATCGACAACAGCGGCGACCTCAAGCAGCTCCAGCGGGAGTGTGCGAGGGTCAAGGACGAGATACTCGAGGATTTCAAAGAGTTGCACAAATAAGGAGAGAGAGTGAGGGTAACCAAATACAGCGCCAACGGCAATGACTTCGTCATTTTCCATGCGCAGGAGAAAATGAACCGAAGCGGGCTGGCCCGCAGGCTCTGCGACCGTCACAATGGTGTGGGTGCCGACGGGCTGGTGGTCCTGCTGCCACACAGGGAGTATGACTTCGAGTGGGAGTTCTACAACTCTGACGGATCGGTCGCCTCGATGTGCGGCAACGCCAGCCGCGCCGTCGCCCACTATGCACACGAGACGGGGATATCCAGGGATGATGTCTCTGTCTTCCTCACGGGTGCTGGTGTCATCAAAGCCACGATCAACGGTCTCTATATCATCAGTGATATGACCGAGCCGAAGATCATCGATGAAGCGATCGATGAATACGGACACCAGTGGTGGCTGATAGATACGGGCGTGCCGCACCTGGTAAGCCTCAGGGACGATATAGAGGCGTTCGATATCCTCCAGGCCAGGGAGCTGCGTCACAAATACAATGCCAACGTCAATATCGCAACTATCAAAGATGGAAAGCTCTATGTGCGGACCTACGAGCGGGGCGTCGAAGACGAGACCCAGGCATGCGGGACGGGGATGGTGGCGTGTTTCGTCCGTGCGCACAGGAGCGGTCTTGTCGGTGATATGGCTGCTACCTTCCCAAAAAGCGGTGATGAGCTCTATGTCAGCTACGAGGATGGAACCTACCGTTTCGGCGGCCAGGTGACCAAGACCTTCGTTGCAGAGACATTTTTTGAATAAAATCAGCCGGAGAGAAGATATTTTAGCAGTTTTTAAGCTACTATAGAATATTATTCTCTCCCTATTTAAGATGGATTATCCCAATCCATCCTCCCTTATGTGTTCGGGTAGCTCAGGGGTAGAGCACTACGTTGACATCGTAGTGGTCGGAGGTTCAAATCCTCTCTCGAACACCATACAATCTCCAATAAAAATTCCAATTTTCAGATAACAACGATCACAATGCATTTGCTTTTTCGGGACTAAAGTCTCCGACTCCTTATGTTGTTGCACAGTCTCATAAGGCACGATGAAAAAACGAGAGAGTGGGTTGCGGTATTACAGCGACCGTAGCCGCTGCATATCGTGGTATCAGGAAGCGCTTTGGATGGCGGCGAGGATATCCTCTTTGTCCATATTGCGGTTGATCTTCTGGGCGCAGTAGTCCCTGTCATCGTCTTTGGAAAGAATGATGATCGGTATGGCTCCCTCGTCACGGATCTTATCCGCGATCCGTTTGGGATCATCCTCAAAGCAGTTGAAATTATAGATGGCATATTTGAAGAGATACTCTTCTATATTGGACTCGAAATCTTCGGGTGTCTCAACAAGGATGACTTCGTATCCGAAACCTTTGAACATCGTGGAGTAGATATGCCCTTCGAGTTTCATCGTGGTAAGGAGCAGAATGGCTTCCTCTTCCTCATCGTCGGTTTCTTCTGCTTCATCTGCTTCATCTGTTTCATCTGTTTCATCTGTTTCATCGACTTCTTCAGTCTCTTCTTCGATCAGCTCTTCAGTTTCTTCCATATCATCGGCTGATTCTGCTACAGGTTCTTCTTCGAAGTCTTCATACTCATCTTCGGCTTCTATGTATGAATGGGTATCGGCGCTCTCTTCCTCATCGGACTCATCGGTCATCTCTGTATCATAGGTCTCCTCGTCAGATTCTTCCTCTTCTTCGGCAATGATAACATCCGGTTCCGTCTCTTCGTCGAGCTGGTACTCCATATTGTCCTCAGCCGGAGCTTCTGCCTGATTGCTCTGGACTGCTTTGGGTGCGGAAGTCTCTATGAGAGTGTTCTGCACTTTGTCCGGGAGGAATTCAGCGATGATCTTTTTGATCTCGGCAAGATCGAGAGGTTTGGATGCATAGTCATCCATCCCCGCTTTCATATACTTCTCTTTATCCCCTTTGAGGGCGTTTGCAGTAAGCGCGATGATAGGGATATGGGGAAGGTTCTCCTCCTTCTCGTATTCGATGATCGCTTTTGTCGCCTCCATACCGCTCATGACAGGCATCTGGATATCCATGAAGATGATATCGAATTCGCTGTTCTTGCGTGCGTCGAGCGCTTCGGCTCCGTTCGAGGCGAGGGTGACATCTATGCCGAATCTTTCAAGCGTGACAACGATGAGCTTCTGGTTGATGGCATTGTCTTCGGCCACAAGTGCATGCACCTTGGTAAAGCCCCCTTTGAGGGTCTCGGTCTGCGGCAATGCTTCGACCTCGGCTCCGTCGACACAGTTGTCGATCAGCCCGCTCAGTTTCTTGAGCGTAAGCGGTTTGGGGAGTATCTTGACATAATGATGTTTCACCGGGTCGAACAGCTGCTTGAGACGGTTTGTCGAGAGGAGCAGGAGATGTTTGCCTATCCCGATGAACTGTTCGATCTCACCTTCTCTCTTGAAGTGGCTGTGATCGACGATCAGGATATCCAGCGTTTTCAACTGATCTTTTTCCTCAAAGAGCTGATCGGATGTGAATATCTCCAGGGAGACACCAAGGTATCCGAGGTAGGCTTTGAGGGTCTCTTTGAGCTGTGATACCTCCAGAAGCGAATAGATCACGAATCCGACGCGGAGCCCCTCGTGTCTCCTGTACTCGAACTGCGGTCCGTCGATGTCTTTTTCCATACGGATCGTAAAGTAGAACTCGGAACCCTGGTTCTCAACCGATTCGACCTTCAGCTCGCCGCCCATGAAGTTGACGATGTTGTTGGAGATGGTGAGCCCCAGACCGGTACCGCCGTACTTCCTGCTGGTACTTGAATCCTCCTGTGAGAAGGCCTGGAAGATGCTCTGAAGTTTCTCTTTATTGATACCGATACCGTTGTCCTTGACCGAGAACCTGACAGTGGAGTAGTTCTCCTCATCTTCGACGAGCCTGACAAAGAGGCTGATCTCGCCGTCGAAAGGGGTGAACTTGACCGCGTTGCTTATGAGGTTGACAATGACCTGGGAGAGCTTGGTCGGGTCACCGAACAGCCGCTGCGGTACTTTGGGATCGATAAAGATGCCGAGTTCGATATTCTTCTCGTCGGCTTTCGCCGCGAAGGTCTCTACGGCAGATTCCATCTTTTTGTAGAGATTGAAGCTGATATACTCCAGCTCCATCTTGTGGGCATTGATCTTGGAAAGGTCGAGGATATCGTTGACGATACTGAGCAGGTTTTCGGAGCTGTTGACGATGATATCGATGAACTCCTGCTGGTTCCTGCTGAGATTGGTCTCTTTGAGCAGCTGGGTAAAGCCGACGATACCGTTGAGCGGTGTCCGTATCTCATGCGACATATTGGCAAGGAAGAGGTCCTTTGCGACGCTTGCCTCTTCGGCCATCAGCTCTTTCTCGTGCAACAGCTTGATAATCGCGCCGAAATAGGCATAGATCTGTTTCTTGTCGGAGAGGCTGTCGAGGGTGACACCCGAGCCGAGGAGTTCGTTCTGGCTCTCCGAGGTGAGCGCTTCGATCTCCTGCATCATCCGCTGGAGCGCCTTGTCGTCGTCACGGGCGGCCAGGTAGTTCCTGACAAGCGAGAAGATGATGAGGATGATGCTCAGTATCGCCGCGAGCGTACTGGCAAGCAGTATCGACTCGTTCTGTTCGACATTGTCGGTTACATCCTGGATAAGGAAGCGGAGAGTGTTCTGCTTGGCCTTTTCGAATATCTTGTTCTTCTCGTCGATAGCCTTGATCCAGTCGTCAGCCGCGACAGTGTACTGGCCGTCGGTATAGTTGAGAAGGATATCGATCCTGAGATCGTCGAGCTTTTTGTTGGCAGTTTCCGTCTCTTTGGATAGGAAGAGGTTGTTGAGCGGCGTAAGAATCGGGGTGATGTATTTGTAACCGCTGATATCTGGTATCACCGCCTGCTTGATATAGTTATCCCACGTATTGAGCTCCGATGTGAGGAAAGGTCTCTTGTTGGCCAGGAAATAGGTGATATAGATCGCCTCGTTGCCGGAGTTGGTATAGAGTTCGCTCATATCCGTGAAGAACGTCAGGTAAGGCTTGTGCTCGTAGTTGCCGTAGGCGATGACATCGCTCCAGTATTTCTGGATGGGTGCGAGGACTTTCCTGTAGTATTCGCCGCGCAGCAGGTCTTCGAGCTTGATCTCCCTGGAGACGTCGATGTTGTAGCGGATATTGCGGAGCGTATTCCCCATATTGCTGTCGCCGAACAGGGTCGCTTTGGGCTGGGTCGGTTGATTGGACTCAGAGAAAAATGCGTTAAGGATGTCTGCGAGAGAGCGTTTGCTTGTCTGTACATTGAGCTGCTCTATGATCTTGTCTGTCTTATCCCTGTCCACCTGACATACTTTCGGAAGGTTCTGATGATCATAGCTCATCTTTGCCGCACAGAGTATCTCCTGTGTGACCGACTCTTCGAGCGACTGGTACAGCTCCGTCTTGTTGAGGTGCTTTTGCAGGTCCAGAGTCTCGACATACTTGCTCCAGATGTTTTGAACGAAATAGACCCCAACGATCAGTATGATGATAAGCGGCATCACTACGATGAGTGAGTTCAATCGTGCTTTGTTCATAACTGAGGGTTCCTCCCTTCTTTATTGGTTTGTGATACGCTCTTTGAGAGTGTCATATACTGCCTGCAGCCGATCTGCGGGCAGTTCTGAGAAGAGCTATTTTTTTGTTATTTCTGTAAGAATGATCCTACTCATATCATTGGCGGTCTTATAGATATTATCGGCTCTCTCCTGCACGATGACCGGGACGAACTTGTCGTCGAACATCCAGATGGTATTGAAGTAGCCAAGCTGCTTTTCACATTCATCAAGAAGCTTTTTGAACTCTTCGTTCTTGTAATAGCCTGATCCCTTGAGCGTTGTGACCGAGTCTGTATATATCTTGATCCCCTCGTTCCAGTGCTCTTCGATGGTCGGGTCTGGAAGTCCCCACATCTTCATCATATAGTGAGCAGAGAGTCTTCTCGCCGATGCCGATATCTCGATAGAAGCATTGAGCATTTCGATATCGTGGATCTTCTCTTTGCCCAGAAGGTACTTCTTCATATTGCCGAGTTCTTTGATCACCGAACGGATGTTACCGTGGATGAAGAGCCCTTCCTGTTCGAGTCTTTTGGCATCGTTGTTCTCAAGAGCTGTCAAGAGGGCTTCTTTTACCGGCTTCCATGCATCCTTGCTCTTTTTGACGCTCTCCTGGATCTCTTTATCCTTGAAGTTCTTCTCCATCGAAGCGATGAGGCCTTCGTATTCGTTCATGCTCGCCTTGAGTCTTTCGCTCGGAGACTTGTAGGTCACTTCGGTGGCTATGAGTGAGTAGGTCTCGAGCATCTTCCTGACATTTGACATCTGTTCGCCACAGGCCAGGACCGCATCTACGCTGTTCTTGACTTCCACCGCATGCATCGTGCTTATGCCGACCATCGCCACAAGCGCCAGTTTTCTGAACGTTTTAAAAATTTTCATGATTCTTCCCTTTCGCTATGTGGCTTACTTGGTCTTGACATACATGGATGCTATCTCGTCCATACTGTCGGTGATGTCGTCGGATGTGTTGAACACGATCAGCGGCAGTCCTCCCATCTGGATATCGAGATAGAACTTGTAGACGACCTGCCAGAGCCTGTCGACTTTTTTGAGCTTCTCGTTGATCTCCGGTGTGTTGGTCTTGTTGCTGAGGAGAACTTTGTGGTTCTTGGTGAACTCTTCGACCGCATTGTTCATCTGGTTGATGGTGTTCTTATCTTTGATGCCGAGCTGGTATGCGATGTAGTACTTGGCGATACGCTGGGCGAGCATTCCCTGGAGAGCGGCCGTATTGATCAGCTTGGACTTCGCTGTCTCTGATGAGCCTGCAAGCGACTTCATGATGTACTCGTTACCCTCGAGGAGCGTTTCGCTGAGGTCGAGGACATACTGTGCATTGTCTGTATTGAACTCTTCTCTTGTCTTGGCGACGATATCTTCGTTGTTCATCTCGACGAAGGCAAGGAGATTGAGAATACGCGGCTCGTTGATGGAGATCTTGAGGTTATCCTGGGCGATCTGCGACTCCTTGAGGGTGCGCTCAAGCTGCTGATTGGCTTTGTTGACCGCGATTTCTCCACCCCTGTAGAGGTAATCCTTCGCTATCCTCTGGGAGAGCATCCTCTGTTTGCCTGCTATATTGATCAGCTCTGCATTACTGAGCTTCTCCCCTGCTGCGGACAAAGAGGATGTGATCGTAAGCAGGGCTATCGTTACGATAGTCAACTTCCTGGAAAAAACACTAAGACGAGTCATGGTAGATCCTTTTCTGATGAGATTGAATAGACTCCAGCCATACAAAGGCATAAAGTCTTTTATCTACTACAAGTATAGAATAAATTTGATAAATAAAATGATATTAGCCGACATAATGGGCCAAAACTCTATAAAATGTTGAAAAAACCGTTTTGGGATTTCTATAGTACGGTCTCTCTCCCCAATGGAATCTGTAGAACAGTATGAGAAAAATGTCACATTTGTTATTTTATAATATAAAAATTCTGGATTTATCGATATTCTTAAAGCTATTGAGTGTTACAATAGGTAAATTTGCACTATTAGGATCGAACGATGAAAGCATATGGAATTACGCTCAGCGCTGCAATGGCTGCGATGCTGTTTGCGACGGTTTCTTCGGCGGCTGATATACCGCCAGTGGAAGAAACCGGGACAAAGGTCACGGAGACGGTCAACCCCGATCAGCCCAAGAGAAAGCTCAACGGTGATATGACCCTGGAGTACAAGGTGCTCCCTGCGGAAGTGAGCACGTTCGGGGATATGTTCTCCGAGGGTGTGGTCTACGGCAGGATCAGGACCAATCTTTTCAACTGGAGCTGGGATGATGAAACATGGGACGATGCCACGGGCAAAGGGCAGCTGAACCATTCGATCATGGGGATCGGCGGAAGCGTCATTTTCAAGAGTGGTGTCTTCAACAATATCAGCTTTACCGCCAGCTACTACGGTTCGATGAACCCTTCGTTCCTGAGGGTCGATGAGAATGAGGTCGGTGGCGTCAAGGCCGGAAAGGATACGTTCAGCAGATACAAAGTCCTCACGGATGGGGATTTCGGCATCTATGCGCCCGGTGAGAACTACCTCGAGTTCAATAACGGTATCGTCGACATCATAGCGGGTAGACAGCTCTTCGAATCGGTATTCACCGCATCGAACGATACGAAGATGATACCCAATACTTTTGACGGTGTGAGCATGAGCGTGAATATCACATCCGATACCAAGGCAAGGGTAGCATGGTTCGACACGCAGAAGCTCAGGGATCATGAAGAGGCGCACGATGTGATCACTTTCAACGATGAGAACGGCGACAAGTGGAACAACAACGACGACTCTGCTGTCCACAAAGGGCTCAGCTATGCCAACTTCATAGCGGCCGGTGAGGATCCCGACCATGATCTCATCGTCGCTGATGTCGAGACAAAAGCGATCAAGGACCTCAAGTTCACCCTCAGCTATCTCCAGGTACCGGGTGTGGTACAGGATATCGTCGCGGAAGCACACTATACGATACCTCTCGAGAACGACTGGGCGATCAGACCGGGTTTCAGGTATTTCATACAGAGCGATGACGGCGGCGGCGCAGTAGCGGGATATACCAACCTTACCGGCAAGGATGCTACGGGATACGATGCGGGTGTAGCCACATCACTGGACAGCAGTCTCTTTGCCGCGAGGATCGACCTTCTCATGCCGGACAAGAAGGGGATGCTCCGTGTGGGCTACTCCAAGGTCGAAGACAAGGCAGATATCGTAGCGCCGTGGAGGGGATTCCCTACGGGCGGATATACAAGGGCAATGGCGCAGTACAACTGGTACGCCAATACAGAGACCATCATGGTCCAGGCTTCGTACAAGATCACACCGAACTTCAAGGCTGACCTGAGATACGCGATCCAGGACTTCGACGACAACAAACCGAACGTCGAAGCCGACAGCGATGTGATCCACCTCGACCTGATCTATGATGTGACCAAACAGCTCCAGATCAAAGGGAGATTCGGTATCGTCAGTTCCGATCCCGGTACTACCGGCAAGGCCGATACATCGTACAACGAAGAGAGATTCGAGATCAACTACCTCTTCTAGTCCTCTCAAGGGCATCTTCATACTCATGAGGGTGGTTGAGGTTGTCGAAAGGCCCGCTTGAATGGAATGAAACAAAGCGGGTATCGACGCTTTTGAGCAGGTGTCCCAGCCTGTGATTCTCCTCCGCGAGGAACTCCCTTGCCTTTCCCAGCAGACTTTTCCTGTAGATACCGCACAGCGGCTCCATCCCCTCGGGACTCTTTGCGATCACCGCATCGTGCGGCTGGCCGATGCCGGCATAGTAGAGCGTCTCTATCACCCCTATATCGACGAACGGTGCATCGACACTGAGGATGAAGCACTCCTCCTCTTCGATACTCTCGAGTATCGACACCAGCCCCACCAGCGGCGAGCTCTCTTCGTAGCGGTCATAGATCAGCGGGGCATCGAAACCGAACTTGTCGGCCTTGGTGCTGATATGCACCTTCTCAAAGAGTTGCACCAGCCTCCGGTACTGGTATTCGCTGAGCGTGTCGTATCCGCCGAAAGGGAGCAGTGACTTGTCCCGTCCCATCCGGGAGCTTTTGCCCCCTGCGAAGATGACGGCGGTAAGAGGGAGTTTGTTATCCATGTGAGGCCTTTTGTCTGTGTTTTCGTCTGCTGTGCATCAGGAGCGCGGCGAGAGAGAGCAGTGTGATGAGAGACTCGATCAAGAACATATGAGAGCCGTATATCTGTCCCGCCAGTACCGCTCCCACACTCCCCCCGAGTCCGAACGCGATCCCGAGGAAGAACTGCTGTGCAAGCTTCTTCTGGGTATAGAGCGAGAAGACATAGCTGATCGAGGCAGTGTGGTAGAGGGCGAAGCCGACCGCATGGAGTGACTGCGAGGCAAAGGCTACCGTGACGGAGTCGGGATAGAGATAGAGCAGCAGCCACCGTACCGCCGTGACAAAGATGGCGAACTCGATGATAGTGAGGAGGTTGCGCTGTAGCAGCGGCCCCTGGAAGTAGAGCATCACGATCTCGCAGATCACCCCGAAGCTCCACATCCACCCCGTCATCTCCAGTGACACGCCGTGCGAGGTCTGGTAGATCGTAAAGAAGTTATAGAATCCTCCGAACCCCACCTGCATCAGGAAGAGGCTGAGCCAGAACCACGGGTAGAGGGCGATCGAGAAGCTCCTCGAGTCGCTGAGGTTCTCCATCGTTGTATGCTCATCGTAGCGGACGATAGTGGCCCCGAAGATCAGGGTGAAAAAGGTCATCACGATGAGGTACCCGAGCGCCTCCCGGGGAGAATCGAGGAACCTCCCCAGCCACAGCGCTATTGCCATGAAACCGATAGAGCCAAAGAGACGCACCTTGCCGTATCTGTTCTTTGAGAGTGCCTGGAGGGCGATGGTCTCGACAAAAGGGAGCGATATCCCCATCGCTGCACCGAAAAGGAGATTGATGGCCAGGTAGTACCAGAAGCTCTCTATCGTGAGCCAGAAGAGGAGGGTGGCGGTGAGGGAGAGTACCAGCGATCCGACATAGACCCTGTTGTCGAGGACAATATAGCGGCGGAAGACAAAAGGGATCAGAAAGCGCATCAGCGGGGCCGCCGCGTAGATGATCCCCACCTGTGCATTGGAATAGCCCAGCTGTGAGAGCATCTTGGGCATGAAGATCACATAGACCCCCACGAGGGCAAAGTAGAAGAAATAGTAGAGAGCCAGCGGGATCTCTATGGGGGGTCTGCGCTCCATCTATTGCCTGGTGTGCTGCTGCGACCGGGAGGAGGTGACGAGCATCGTGCCCGAGAGGAGATCGTGTAGACCTTTGCGGTCCTTTCTGAAGAACGCGATCAAGAGCCCGAAGATCGTGACGATCGACAAGAGCTCGAAGTAGTAGCGCAGGACGATGGCCAGAGGGTGGGGTTTCCCTCCTGTCCTGGAGTCGACAAGCTCGATCTCGTAGGCACGGCACCCGGGAGTCTGCTGCGACTTCCAGAAGAAGAGGAAGACGACGATGAAGTTGGGGATCAGGATATAGAGCCACCCTGCCGCCATGTTCTTCTGGAACTCCTGGAGGCTCCCCATCACGAGGTAGGTGACGATGTACATGATTGGCATCAGCAGCATGAAGCTATCGGTGATAAAGGCCTTGATCTTGGCCGATATGGGCGCTGCGTTTGTCCTGTGGGCAGCTTTTGCCTTCGGTGCGGCAGGTTGGGCAGCCTTTCCCTGTTTGATATCCCTGAATCTTCTGTTCTTTGCCATCGTCTACCCCTGCGCACCCATGCTCATACTGAAGATCGGCAGGAGCATCGCCGCGACGATCACCCCGACGACCCCGCCGATAAAGAGCATCATGAAGGGCTCGAGGAGGCTGAGGAGGAGCTTGAGCTTGTCTTCGTTCTCTTCGTTGTAGAGCTTGGCGATATTGTCGAGGATATTGGCCACCTCACTCGACTCTTCGCCCAGTGCGAGCGCCTGCATGAAGTTCCTCTTGGGTTGTACTCCCCCAGTACGGTGGAGGGCATGGGAGAGCTTGTTCCCTTCGAGCACCTTCGTCGTAGCTTTCTCGAAGAGCTCCCTGAGCGCTTTGTTGCTGAAAGTAGAGGAGGCGAGCTTGACACCGTGGGCATAGGAGACGCCGGAGTTGAGCATCAGTGAGAGGATATAGCTGAAGCGCCCCAGCTCGTAGTTCTGGATGAGCATCCCTATCACGGGTGTTTTGAGCAGTATCCCGTCCACGTTTCGTGCGAAGCTTCCCACCTTTGCGTAGACGACCTTGAACGCCACTACGAAAGCGATAATGCCGACTAGCAGCGCTACATAGTGATTGGTCAGGAAGTCGCTGAGCCCCAGGACGAACTGCGTGATGGGAGGGAGTTCCTGACCCGTATCCTTGAAGATATTGGTGATCTTGGGGACGACGTAGGAGATCAGGAAGCCGCTCATACCGATAGCCACGGTGAAGATGAAGAGGGGGTAGGCCATGGCGTTGCCCACCTGCTTCCTGACCTTGCTCTGTGCCGAGAAGAAGTTCCCCATATTGGTGAGTACTTCGACCATTTTCCCCCCTTGCCCGGCGATATTGATACTCTGGAGGAAGAAATCGGGGAGGGCATAGATCTTCTGGGTATTGAGGGCCACGTAGAGCGAGCGCCCCTCGTCGATCATCGTCTTGATCGAGCCGAGGAAGTCACTGTATCGCTTCTCCTTCTGGTGCTGGTTCTCGAGCAGCTTGATGGCGGTGATGACGGTCATCCCCGAGTTGAGATAGGAGGCGAGCTCTTTGGAGAAGGAGCTCAGCATGACCCCGGGCATCGTACGCTTGGAGAATGCCTCGAGGGAGAGACTTTGAGCAGGGGTGAGGGATTCATAGAAAATAGCCTGGTTCTTGAGTTTCTGTTTTGCCTCTTCGGCACTGTTGGCGGTGATCGAACCTTTGACGCTCTTGCCGGTCTTGTCGATCCCTTTGTATTTGAAAAGCATAATTTTCCTCTTTTGCTCTGGTTGACTATAGGAGCGGATATTATATCTTTTTTCTTTGAATTTCAAAAAATCGCCCTCCGGCATTTTAACAAAACAGCAAGCAAAAATAGAGTAGAATCCCACTTTCCTAACGCGGCCAAACAGCGGCAAATCGTTAGAAAAATTGTAAAAATTAAGGGGTATATTTTATGATCAGAGTAGTCAAAAGAAACGGCAGGATCGAGACTTTGGATATAGCGAAGATACAGAAATATACCCATGAAGCAGTCGCAGGGCTCAGCAATGTCAGCCAGAGCGAACTGGAGGTCGATGCGAAGCTCCAGTTCCGTGACATGATCACCACCGAGGAGATCCAGCAGACCCTCATCAAGACGGCCGTCGACAAGATCGATATCGACAGACCCGACTGGACGTTCGTAGCCGCCCGTCTCTTCCTCTACGACCTCTACCACAAAGTGACAGGATTCACAGGGTACAGCCACCTCAGAGAGTACCTCGAACACGGTGAGAAAGAGGGGCGTATCGTCGTCGGGCTCAAGGACAAGTATGATCTTGACGATCTCAACGACTATCTCAAGCCAGAGCGCGACCTCCAGTTCACCTACCTCGGTATCCGTACCCTCCACGACAGGTACCTGATCAAAGACAGGAAAGGGAAGCCTATCGAGCTGCCGCAGCAGATGTTCATGGCGGTAGCGATGTTCCTGGCACAGAACGAGTTCGATTCCCAGACCTGGGCGAAGAAGTTCTACGATATCCTCAGCCGTTTCGAGGTGATGGCCGCCACGCCGACCCTCTCCAATGCAAGGACCCCGAGACACCAGCTCAGCTCATGCTACATCGGCTCTACGCCCGACAACATCGAAGGGATCTTCGACGGGTACAAGGAGATGGCACTCCTCTCGAAGTTCGGCGGCGGTATCGGCTGGGACTACTCGCTGGTACGCGGTATGGGATCATCGATCGACGGCCACAAGCACGCGGCGGGTGGTATCATCCCCTTCCTCAAGATGACCAACGACATCGCTATCGCGGTAGACCAGCTGGGGACGCGGAAAGGGGCCATCGCTGTCTATATCGAGCCGTGGCATATCGATGTCAAGGATTTCCTTGATCTCAAGAAGAACTCCGGCGAAGAGAGGAGAAGGGCGCATGACCTCTTCCCTGCGCTCTGGATCAACGACCTCTTTATGAAACGGGTCGAGGAGGATGCAACATGGACCCTCTTCGATCCGTTCGAGACCTCTGAGCTCGTAGGGCTTTACGGCGAGGCGTTCGAGAAGCGCTACGAGGAACTTGAGCGTGATGAGAGTCTCATCAAGGAGGTGATCTCCGCCAAGTCGCTGTGGAAGAATATCCTCAGAAGCTATTTCGAGACCGGTTCGCCGTTCCTGACGTTCAAAGATTCGGCCAACAATGCCAACCCCAACAAGCATACGGGGATCATCAGGAGCTCCAACCTCTGTACGGAGATATTCCAGAACACTGCGCCGAACCACTACAAGATCAAGCTCATCTTCGATGATATGAGCGAGGTTACCTACGAAGAAGAGGAGCTCGTGACCGTGGACAGCGGTATCACGAAACCTGCCAAGAAGATCACCGCGCTCGATATGCTCGGCGGCAAGCAGGTCTGGAACGTCGAGAAGGAGAAGGTCGACGGCGATACGGCGGTGTGCAACCTCGCCTCTGTCAACCTCTCCAAGATCAATACCCCCGAGGATATCGCCAGGGTCGTCCCTATAGCGGTAAGGATGCTCGACAACGTCATCGATCTCAACTTCTACCCGCTGTCGAAAGTGAAGAAGACCAACCTCAAGAGCCGCTCTATCGGTCTGGGGGTTATGGGCGAGGCGCAAATGCTCGCCGAGTCGTCTATCGAGTGGGGGAGCTACGACCATCTCAACAAGATCGACGAGATCATGGAGTCTGTCAGCTACTATGCCATCCACACATCGAGCAACCTTGCCATCGAGAAAGGGAAGTATCCGACGTTCGAAGGCTCCGACTGGTCCAAGGGTATCTTCCCGATAGACAAGGCCAACAAGGAGGCGTGCAAGCTCGTCGACAGAGGCGGACTCTTCGGGTATACTCACGACTGGCAGGCGCTCAGGGAGAAGGTCAGAACAGATGGTATGCGCAACGGCTACCTGATGGCGATCGCTCCGACGAGCTCGATCTCCATCCTCATCGGTACGACCCAGGCGATCGAGCCGGTCTACAAGAGAAAGTGGTTCGAAGAGAACCTGAGCGGCCTGATCCCGGTCGTCGTCCCGAACCTCTCTCCTGAGACATGGCACTACTACACCCCGAGCTACGATCTCGACCAGAGGCTGCTGATCCGTGCGGGGGCTATCAGACAGAAGTGGATCGACCAGGGGCAGAGTCTCAATATCTTCATCACCCTCGACAAGGCGAGCGGGAAGTATCTCAATGATATCTATATGGACGCGTGGAAGTTCGGTCTCAAGTCGACCTACTACCTGCGAAGCCAGTCGCCTGAAGCGGCCAAAGAGGAAGATGGTATCGAGGACAGAAGTATGGAATGTGTGGGATGCCAATAAAACAAAAGGATAACAAGTGGAAAAGTTCAATGGTGTTAATGTAAAAAAGACGGTAAACAGCTACTTTGACGGCAAGGTGACAAGCCGTACCCTCGAGTTCGCGGATGGTTCTATCAAGACGCTCGGCGTTATGCTCCCGGGCGAATACGAGTTCGGTACGGCAGCGCCGGAGCTGATGGAGATATACAGCGGCGAGATGCAGGTGAAGCTCCCCGGTTCATCCGTGTGGAAGACGATCAAAGGAGGCGAGAGCTTCAATGTCGCAGGCAACTCGAAGTTCCAGCTCAAAGTGACCGAGCTCAGCGACTACTGCTGCAGCTTCCTCGAGGAATAGTCACCTCCCATGGAAGAGATGGGCATAGAGGAGCTCGAAGCCTACCGCCAGGAGCTTCTTGGACGCTACCGCACCAAAAAAGAGAGCCTTGAGTTCGCAATGGACGATATGGACGAACACTTTATCGAGCAGGATCTCGAGAAGTACAGAATCGCCATCAAAGAATGCAGGACCCGTATAGAAGAGCTCAGGGGAAGCGAGGCAGGAGCCGATGAAGAGGCTTAGTCTCCTGACACTCCTTCTGGGCTCACTCCTCATTGCCTCCGGGTTCTCACCCGGAGAACGCTTCACTCCGACCACCCTTTCCGACCAGTTCGACCGCAACCAAACGATCACCCCCGATACCAGGCTTATTATTGTTGTCTTTGACAAAGCAGGATACTATGATGTCACTGAGCTCATCAGGAGCAAGGGTACAGATTACCTTCAGAGAAACTCTATCGCTTTCATCAACGATATATCGCAGATGCCCTCATCGATCCTCGAATACTTTGTCAAACCTGCCATGCAGGAAAAACCCTACCCCATCCTCCTCCTCAAGAACGAAAAAGACTCTCTCGGACTCAACTACAGCGACGATATGATCACGATCTATACCCTCAAAAAGGGCAAAATCAATAAAATCGAATACGCTGATAAAGATACGTTGGCAAAATATCTTCCAAAACAGTAAAACCGCCTATATATAGGTAGCAAAGAGTGCAAAAGAAGTAAAAACGTAAAAAAACACAAAAAAAATGAATAAATTAGCGAAAAGCTCTTGACAAATGATTTTATTTGGGCTATAATTCCCGTCCACAAACACAGTGATTGGGCTATAATTCCCGTCCACAAACACAGTGACCTTAACGAGTTGTTAAGCGAGAGTTTGGAAGGAAAGTTAAAAAAATGATCTTTAACAACCAAATATAAGTAAATCAATCAACGTCTATTTGAGATTTAATTTTTGCACCTTTTAATAAAAAGGTGATAAAGAGTTAACTTAAATAATTTTAAGTGATTTCTTTGACAACGGATTTAACGTCCATTTTTATGGAGAGTTTGATCCTGGCTCAGAGTGAACGCTGGCGGCGTGCTTAACACATGCAAGTCGAACGGTAACAGGTCTTTCGGGATGCTGACGAGTGGCGGACGGGTGAGTAATGTATAGCTAACGTGCCCTATAGAGGGGGATAACAGTTGGAAACGGCTGCTAATACCCCATACTCCTTCTTGACACAAGTCGAGTCGGGAAATGTTTTTTCGCTATAGGATCGGGCTATATGATATCAGCTAGTTGGTGAGGTAAGAGCTCACCAAGGCTATGACATCTAACTGGTCTGAGAGGATGATCAGTCACACTGGAACTGAGACACGGTCCAGACTCCTACGGGAGGCAGCAGTGGGGAATATTACACAATGGGGGAAACCCTGATGTAGCAACGCCGCGTGGAGGATGACACATTTCGGTGCGTAAACTCCTTTTATTAGGGAAGATAATGACGGTACCTAATGAATAAGCACCGGCTAACTCCGTGCCAGCAGCCGCGGTAATACGGAGGGTGCAAGCGTTACTCGGAATCACTGGGCGTAAAGCGCGCGCAGGCGGCCTGATAAGTTGGATGTGAAAGCCTACGGCTCAACCGTAGAACTGCATCCAAAACTGTTTGGCTAGAGTGTGGGAGGGGAAGATGGAATTAGTTGTGTAGGGGTAAAATCCGTAGAGATAACTAGGAATATCAAAAGCGAAGGCGATCTTCTGGAACACTACTGACGCTGAGGCGCGAAAGCGTGGGGAGCAAACAGGATTAGATACCCTGGTAGTCCACGCCCTAAACGATGAATGTTAGTCGTCGGGTTGCAAGTCAATTCGGTGATTCAGCTAACGCATTAAACATTCCGCCTGGGGAGTACGGTCGCAAGATTAAAACTCAAAGGAATAGACGGGGACCCGCACAAGTGGTGGAGCATGTGGTTTAATTCGAAGATACGCGAAGAACCTTACCTGGCCTTGACATTGATAACTTTAGAGATAGAGTGGTGCCTTCGGGAGCTAATATACAGGTGCTGCACGGCTGTCGTCAGCTCGTGTCGTGAGATGTTGGGTTAAGTCCCGCAACGAGCGCAACCCTCGTCACTAGTTACTAACGGTTCGGCCGAGGACTCTAGTGAGACTGCCTTCGCAAGGAGGAGGAAGGTGAGGACGACGTCAAGTCATCATGGCCCTTACGGCTAGGGCAACACACGTGCTACAATGGCCAGGACAATGAGAAGCAATACCGCGAGGTGGAGCAAATCTATAAACCTGGTCTCAGTTCGGATAGCAGTCTGCAACTCGACTGCTTGAAGCTGGAATCACTAGTAATCGTAGATCAGCTATGCTACGGTGAATACGTTCCCGGGTCTTGTACTCACCGCCCGTCACACCATGGGAGTTGATTTCACCCGAAGCGGGGAAGCTAAACTGGCTACCCTCCACGGTGGAATCAGCGACTGGGGTGAAGTCGTAACAAGGTAACCGTGTCGTAACAAGGTAACCGTAGGAGAACCTGCGGTTGGATCACCTCCTTTCAGAGTATAGATGATATTTCCTCACAGAGTATCATCACACACAAACGGACTTGATTTGTTTTATGTT
>QKDN01000047.1 GCA_003252535.1 Campylobacterota bacterium
ACAAAAACAGTATCTCTCCGGGGTTTGTATACCCTACTTGATTTTTTCTATAATCGGGCAGCTTTTTGAACTCTTCTAACAGTATCTTCATACTCACTATTATATCAACTAATATTAGTTTTTTGTTAAACTTGAATTACCGTGATGTTTAGACCGATCAGATAAAAGTTTAAACATTAATCTGGTATCATTCCGGCGTTATTTCATGGTGTTAAGTAGGGATACGCAAGCCGAACGGACTTTGGATAGCAGTCAAAAGGGGACTCTAAACCCAATAATTACTTTTAAAGGATATAAAATGAAAAAGTTTTTCATGCTTTTCTTGGCACTTGGTGCTGTTGCTTTCGCTGGCGAAGGTGAATCAATGATCCAGGCTTACTCTGTAGTAGCTGCTGGTGTTGGTCTTGGTCTTGCTGCTCTTGGTGGTGCTATCGGTATGGGTCACACTGCTGCTGCAACAATCGCTGGTACTGCTAGAAACCCAGGTATGGGTGGTAAACTTATGACTACTATGTTTATTGCTCTTGCGATGATCGAAGCACAGGTTATCTATACACTTGTTATCGCTCTTATCGCTCTTTACGCTAACCCTTTCCTCGGTTAATCTTATTTTAAGTTTGTGATGGTATAATTCCATCACAAACAAGCCAAGTGCAAAGTTTGAAAACCTCATTCTAAAGATATTTAGTCTATGTGCGGCAGTGGTGGAACGGTAGACACGCTACTTTGAGGTGGTAGTGCCCCCCGGGTGTGGAGGTTCAAATCCTCTCTGCCGCACCATCTTCTATCCAAAAACAATCCTAAAAATTCTCTCAATTTAGCTTATACAGTATAGATAAGTAACACATTATTCATTTCTCTATAATCATATTCCCAAATTAGACTCATGGTTCGAGCGGACTATATGAGCCGCGCCAGAATTTCCATGGAGATGTCACCCGTCCGGACCACCGGCCTGATCCCCTTCGCAAGGAGGGAATGCTTGAGCCCTTCCCCGATATACGATGCGACAAAGAGATTGACCTTCTTCTCCAAAAGTATTTGAGGCAGGACGATGGCAGGTTTTTGCCCGGAATCATACGCAGGATTTTCCATCACCTCAACCGGTTCGACAGTGTTGCCATTGAAGTGGTAGATATGCAGGTACTCTCCTGATGGTCTGCTCTCTCCCGCTTCATCGCGAGAATCGCTGCACAGTGCTACCAAAGTATCCTCCCGCTCATCCTCTATCACTATCCTGTAGCCACTCACAAGTGCACCGGCTATCTTGCCACGTGCACTCTTGAGTATCCTGGCGAATGTTGGTCTTGACACCTCCATCTGCGCTGCTGCATCCTCCTGGTAGAGCCCCAGCACATCCATCAAGTAGATGGCACTGATCTCCTCGTGGAGGAGTGTGACTCCTCCCTCCGCTTCCCCCTCTTCGGGGATGAAGCTTCTGAATATCGGCTTGAAATCAAGCTTTCTTCTGTTTTTCCCTCTTGGCATAATCCATCCTTTTCTTTCGTCAATTATAACAAAACCATCTTTATTATTGACATATGTTCATAATAATGGCATAATTTGGTCATATGTTCAAAAAGGAACTATTATGAACAGTATTATTTCAGTTTATAGATTCTATCTCGATGGATTCAAAAATATGAAGATCGGCAAAGCGCTCTGGAAGATCATTGCGTTCAAGCTGCTGGTGATCTTTCTCTTTTTGAACTACTTCATTCATGATAGATCGATCAATACGGAATACAGGACACAACAACAGAAAGCAGACTTCGTCTACAACAATCTAATAGGAGAGAGATAATGGAAGAGCATTTAGTTGACTGGTCGAGAGCACAATTCGCCTTGACCGCGATCTACCACTTCTTGTTTGTACCCCTGACACTGGGGCTCGGGTTCATCGTAGCGATCATGGAGACGATCTATGTCCGCACGGGAAGCGAGGAGTGGAAGAAGATCACGAAGTTCTGGATGACCCTCTTTGCGATCAACTTCGCTATAGGGGTCGCCACAGGGCTGATCATGGAGTTCGAGTTCGGTACGAACTGGGCGAACTACTCTTGGTTCGTCGGAGACATATTCGGTGCGCCGCTGGCTGTGGAGGGGATACTGGCGTTCTTTATGGAGAGCACCTTCTTCGCAGTGATGTTCTTCGGATGGAACAAGGTGGGCAAGAGGTTCCACCTCGTCTCTACATGGCTCGTCGCCGTCGGATCAAATCTCTCGGCACTGTGGATACTCGTCGCCAACGGCTGGATGCAGTATCCCGTGGGGATGACCTTCAACCCCGATACCGTCAGGAACGAGATGACGAACTTCTGGGAGGTGCTCTTCTCGCCTGTGGCGATATCGAAGTTCCTCCATACGATAGGGAGCGGCTATATGGTCTCGGCGCTTTTTGTGACGGGGATCAGCGCGTGGTATCTGCTGCGCAACAGAGATGTGCTATTCGCCAAACGCTCGATGATCGTGGGTGCGACATTCGGTTTTGTCGCTTCGCTCTTTCTCACCCTCAGCGGTGACGAGTCGGCACATCAGGTAGCGCTCAAGCAGCCTGTGAAACTGGCAGCGATGGAGGGACTCTACGAGGGTAGAGAGAGCGCGGGGATTGTAGCTGTAGGGATACTTAACGGTGACAAGAACCTCACCAACGATCTCGAACCATACCACTTCGAGATCGAGATACCTTACGCCCTCTCGCTGCTGGGCTACCACGACGCGAATGCCTATGTGCCGGGGCTCAGAGACCTCGTCTACGGCAACGAAGAGCGCGGCATCATCAGCACGGCGGAGAAGATGCGCAGAGGCAGAATAGCCGTCAATGCGCTCGAAGCGTACAAAGAGGCCAAAAAAGGAGGCGATATCCTGAAAGCAGCGGAAGCCAAAAAACTGCTGGATGAAAATATGAAGTACTTCGGGTACGGACATATCAAAGCAGCCGAGGATGTCGTACCGCCGATAGCGCTGACATTCTATACTTTCCATATCATGGTGACGCTCGGGGGCTGGTTCCTGCTGCTCTTTGCGCTGCTGCTCTTCTATGTGACCAAGAGGGATATCAGCGCCTACCCGCTGCTGCTGCGCTCTGCACTCTGGTCGATACCTCTGGGATATATCGCTGCGGAGGCAGGATGGATCGTTGCGGAGGTGGGGAGACAGCCGTGGGCTATACAGGATCTGATGCCCGTAGGTATCGCAGCGACCAAGATAGCGACGACCAATGTACAGATCAGCTTCTGGCTCTTCGCGATCCTCTTTACTCTGCTGCTCATAGCAGAGATCAGGATCATGACCAAGCAGATCAAGATCGGACCGGAAGGGGGACACTAAGATGGGATTTGGAGAATTGGAACTATTGACACTACAGCAGTACTGGTGGATCATCATCGCACTGCTCGGAGGACTCTTCGTCTTTATCATGTTCGTACAGGGTGGACAGACGCTCATCGACACCCTCAGCGACGACGAGACAGAGAAGACGATGCTGATCAACGCTATAGGGCGCAAATGGGAGCTGGGGTTCACCACCCTGGTACTCTTCGGCGGAGCGCTCTTCGCGGCTTTTCCGCTCTTCTACTCCACGAGTTTCGGAGGGGCGTACTGGGTGTGGCTGGCGATACTCTTTTGCTTTATCATCCAGGCGGTGAGCTATGAGTACCGTACGAAACCGGACAACTTCCTCGGGCAGAAGGTCTATGAGAGCTTCTTGAAGATCAACGGAAGCGTGGGGGTATTTCTCCTCGGGGTCGCCATCAGCACCTTCTTCAGCGGTGCGGAGTTCGTCCTCGACTCCAACCGTTTCGTCGAGTGGCAGAATCCTCTCCGAGGACTCGAAGCGCTGGCAAACCCCTACAACTACCTGCTGGGATTCGCCCTCGTGTTCCTCGCCCGTATCAGCGGAGCCCTCTACTATCTCAGCAGTATCGACCATGAGCCGATCCGTGACAAAGCTGTCGTATCGATCAGGTTCAATATGCCGCTCTTCCTCCTCTTTTTCCTCTCCTTTATGGGGTGGATACTCACCAAGGACGGCTACGCGGTCAGCGCAAGCGGGGTTGTGACCATAGAGAGCTACAAGTACCTGCACAACTTCCTCGATATGCCGTTCGTGCTCATAATGTTCATCGCAGGGGTGGTGATGGTGATCTTCGCCGTCTTCTCGGCCGTGGTCTACCGCAAGACCTGCTGTATCAAGACCGGCGGAGCGGGGATCGTCCTCACCGTTATGGCGATACTGCTCAATGTGGGGTTCAACGGCACGGCATACTACCCCTCCACATCCGACCTGCAGAGCTCGCTCACGATCGTCAACAGCTCGGGGAGCCACTACACCCTGACAGCTATGAGCTACGCATCGCTGATGGTACCGTTCGTACTGGGCTATATCGCGCTGGCATGGTACAGCATGGACAGGGTCAGGATCACCAAAGAGGAGATAGAATCTCCCGACGCACACAACTACTAGGAGAAGATCATGGAGTATCTAACGGAAATAGCATGGTTCAGTCTGTGGCCGATCGTCATCGCGGTCGCCTGGAAACTCAGCGTCAGCAACACGCTCAAATTTGAACAAAAACAAGGAGAATAAAATGATAGCAATACCCGTAAAAACCAACAAAGAGAACCCGCCGGTCAGCACACTTTTCGGTAAGTCAAAATGGTTCGCTATGATCGACGGTGACAAAGTGACCATCGAGGCAAATGAGACAGAGAGCGGGAGAGCGGTCGTCGATCACCTCGCTGAGAGAGGTGTAGATACGCTGGTCTTCCACCATATGGGAGGCAACCCCTTCATGCTGCTCCAGAGAGCAGGGATCAAATGCTACCACAGCGGCGGCGAGAGGATACTGCTCGGCGATGTCCTGGAGAAGCTCAAGAACGGTGAACTGACCGAGGTGAACGGGATGAATATGGGAGAATATGTCGAACAGGGCAATATGCACAACAAAGGCTCGAACCACCATCACGACCACGATCACCATCATGACCATGACCACGGTCATCACCACCACTGAGAAGGAGAAAAATATGAGACTTGTATTCCCCACCGATGAGAACATGGGCTATCTCAGTCCCAGAGGCGCGCACTTCGGCAAAGCGAAGTACTATACGATTGTTACGCTCAAGAACAATGAGATCGTCGATGTCGAAGGGATCGCCAATCCCGGACACGACGCAGGAGGATGCGGCAATGCCGTCACCAATATCATGCAGCTCCGCCCCGACGCGCTGATCGTGGGCGGCATAGGGGGGAGTCCTGCCAAAGGCTTCGCCAATGCAGGGCTCACGGTCTATTTCGACAGAGAATCAGCCATCGTCAAGGATTCGATAGAGCGTTTCATCTCAGGAGAACTCGAAGTGATCGGCGGCAAAGGGACCTGCTCGACACACTGAGCGCCCCGAAAACATCGGTGGCACTGATCATTCACTATTTTGCCAGGATGGCGACGATCCTGAACGGTGAAGTCTTGTTGTTTTTTGCTATTGCGCTGAGCGAAGCAGCATTCTCCATCGTGATCCCTTCGGCGCTGAGCTTTTCTGCTGCACTCTTGCTGTCCACCTTGAGCACTTGCAATGCGGTATCGATCGGGGCTTCGAGAACGGAGCGTATCAGGAGGTCTTTGGGGTTCGGGCCGCTCTGGGCTGAGGCATTGGCGAGGAAGCCGACCGTGACCGCAATGACAGCGGCAGCTGCGAAATGAAAGACCCTCTTGCCGAAATATCCCTGCATCGCTTTCCAGTTGAAGAATATATGCAGCAGCGCTGCGGCTACGAAGAGGAGTCCGAGTATCTCGTGGAGACTTTTGGTATACTGATCCAGGAGATGGAAGTACATCAGCACTCCTGTCGTCCCGACGATGAGGAAGACGGTCGCTGTCAATGATGTGGCGAGGTTTCTACCCTCTGATCTGGTCATATCTGATCCTTTGGTTTGAATTTCCCCCATTGTAACACACATTATTTCACATGTATCTTACTAGGAAGATATAATTGGCCGGATTGATTTTTCATTTTGTTTCCTATATACTTACAGGATGGACATCAATGAATTAGACTCTGATATACAGGAGCACAAAGCCAGACTCGGATCGCTATACAGCAGTGTGCTGGAGACGACACTGCCGTTCTTCATCTTCGAGCAGAGGTTGCAATCAGGCACTGCGAAGATCGAAGAGGGGAGATACAGACTCGCAAGCAGCGAGGTCGATGTCCTCGTGACGGCGCTCGTCTCGGGGGACGAGGACTACACGATCACCCCCACGAGGCTCTACGAGAAGCTTCTTTTCACCTCCGGCGCCATCACCAAGGTGCTCAAAAAGCTCGAGGAGAAGGGGTATATCGAGCGGCTCGACTGCGAGCATGACAAGAGGAGCCGTCTCGTGAGGCTCACACCGATGGGCAAAGAGACCTGCGAAAACATCCTCTCGGAGGTGTTCGCCTACCAGCAGAGTTGTTTCGATGTGCTGAGTCGGGAGGAGCAGGAGAGCTTCCGGAAGATCCTGGTCAAACTTGCCAGGGGGATGCCGGGAGGGTAGTACCTGCAGAGTTCGCACCACGGCAGTGCAAAGGAGGAGACAATGTATAGAGATACCCAAGACACGACCCCAAACGCGACCCGATCGGCGCTGCTCGACAGCCTGCTGCTCCTACTCATAAGTGTATTCCTCTTTTCCCCACAACACCTCTCCGCCAAGTCCACATCGAACGAAGAACAGGTCAAAGTGCAGATCGAGAGCCTGGATGAAATTGCATCGGCCATAGGTACATTGCAGGGTACGGCCGCAGGCATCGTCATCAAGCAGGAGTACTGTATCCCAGGGACAGGCTACCCGCTCAAGGCGCCGGTCTATGAAGCCATACAGGAACACGCTGCGCAGCTGAACAGCCTGCAGGAGAAGTTCGTCAAACTGCGATTCACCGTCAACAAGATGCGTATCCAGCCGTTCTTCCAGAACTGGGTACCCGAGAATATCGACAAACGGATGATAGCGGTCGAGAAATCGATCCATACCGTCCGAAGCATACTCCATGACAAAAAGAGCGCACTCGACAGCGCCAGGGTCAAAGACTGCCGCGCAAAAGCCCCCGTCGTCAAGTACGAGCCCCTCACCCTGCCCGATATCCCGGACTATCTCTGTACCAAAAAAGAGAAACAAAATCTCGTAACCAAGGCCTCCGATACCGTCGAGACCGCCAGGAGAAATGTGCTCAAGGCACAGTCGACAGCCGACTGGTACGCCAAGGCACCCAAGGGGGAGAGCCCGGAGGCCGCAGCATCGTACAACAAGCTCTTTGAGAAAGCTCTCGAGGTATACAACGGGCACAAAAAGATATGGGAGAAGGCAAAGGCGCTTCTGAAGGCCGCGAAGAAGCTCAAAGTGGTCAAATGCGATAAGAACGGCGTGATGATCTCCACACCGCCGCTGGAGAGAACCGCACTGCAAATCCCCGAACTGCTGCGGCCGATGACCGGGGTGTGCGAACCGTGCAGGGAAGAGCAGGAAGCATACAACAGAGAAGTGGAAAAGCTCTCGGAGATACGAACCAGGATAGCCGATATCGTCCGCCTCCACGGCGGGTCGTTCGGTTATGTGCTTCCGGGCGTGGCGGCAGAGTACCGCCTGCTGACCAAGGAGTGGGAGGCGAAACACGGTCTGGCGGTAGAGCTGCGGTATGCCCTTGACCAATGTATCAGGAGCAGGTGCGCCGCCGAGCCCGAGACTCCTGTCGGGGCCATACACAGCGAGACCCCGGTCAGTGTCGAGGAGAATGCGACAGGGGACTCTTCGGGGATGCTGGAGGGGATACACCCCGGCGATCTCGACGGGTGCGGCGTGGGATACTGGAAAAGCAAAGAGGATATGATCAAAGCGATGCGATCGCCCAAAGGGATACGGGGACTCGGCTGGGAGCTCATGGGGATACCCAAGCCCTGCCCGAAACTCGGCAAAGGGAAGATCGTACAGTTACAGACGATCTGCGAGCGCTTCACGGACGGCGACTACATGACACTCAGCCCCGACGGCATCCCCCTCTGCTGGTCAAAGCACGCAGCGCCGCCCGCCACCGCCGGAGCCTACATGACCCACTGGGGCATCAGGGGTCTGACTCTGAGCTCCATCTGTATGAGCGAGCATTTCGACGAGAAACCTACGATAGCCCAGATGCAGGAGCTCGTCCCCATCATCCGCTACAACACCGGAGAGATGCATGTCGAGTGCTTCTATATGAAGAGGAGTGCGTATGAGGAGGTGATGGGGGAGTGAGGTGAAGTTGTGTTTGTGCGTTGGGAGACAGGTCAATAAAGTGACCCTGTTATTGTGACGGCTTTTCTCCCTGTTGATACGGTCCCATAAATTTGTCACCATTGAAGTGGATCATGTGATCAGGTTCTTCGGATATCCATACTTCAGTCTCCCATGCGATATCTGCAACATATCTCCTGAAGGTTGCTCTGTCTGGAAATGCCGTAATATATATCTTGTCAGCAGGACAGTTTTGAAACATAACTTCTAAATCGTTGACCCTTTTTTGATCTATAGGGCCATGCGTGGTAACTGCTTCAATGAGATATATCCAGTTCTTTTTCGAATCGTACAAAACGACATCCGGTAATTGCAGTTTGTCATTTGTAGAGATCGGTATCCCGATGGATTCAAGCGTATCATTATCTACAAAAATGTATTTATCGGCTGTATCTCCGATGTAGAGGAGTTTTGTACCATGAGCAAAACGGGGAGTAAACTCATTGATAATGTTCACTTGTAACTGATTATGAGAACCTGCCGATAAACTGAATTCTTTACCCTCCACCAGTAGAGGGATTTTATGCATATCTCTTGTTTTTGCGTACTGATCTGCCAGGGTAAGATATTTGCTTTTGAAATCACTGAGAAGTTTCTCATATTGATTGCTTCCGAAACTCTTGATAACGGTCAGTGCTTCTGAGGATATCGAATAGTTTGTTTTACCGCTGTTGGTCGGTCTTGATGGATCATCGATATTTCTTAATGCTATATGGGCTTGCTCAAAAACTTTAGCTACTCTTTTTCTCAGTGTTTCCCTCGAGTTCTCTGCATACTCTACACCAAAAACTTCTTTGATGTAGCCAAATATATCATGGAGTCGCATGAGTTTGTGATTGGTTGCCATACTCCATGAAGACCGATCGTGAATATCCAGTAGCGCAAGAAAAGCATATCTCATAAGATCACTATTGTATTGATCCGGTATACCAAGATCGGACAAGAGTACTTTCGAATCTTTCAAGCGTGACATAGATAGCCTTTATAGAGTTGATTTGGAATCGGTAAATTAAGGATGTCTGTTGCGTTGACCTGAGTATTACCGTTGAGTATTCTAAAGTATTGATCAACATTTTCAGAAACCAAAAAATCTCCAAGATGCTTCATCTCTTCTCGTGTGAGCTCCCGATTTTCTCTATATAGATAATTCAGATGGTTTTCCAGACCGATATATCCGCCGTGTAAATCGTCTTTGAAAATGTAGCCTATATTGATCCGACGATGTTGCTCTTTTGAACTGAATCGCTTGATAATCAGATAGTTTTGATTCGGTATGAGCAGTGCAGCCGATTTATCGGAACACTCGATATACTGTTCTTTGATTCTGTCAATCGGGAAAATCAATGTCTCATTTTTGAAGTTATGCATCCAAAGTAAAGGACAATATACTTTACCAAGATTAAATAGTCCATTAGTTGTTGTTGCAAGCAATTCTTTATTTCTGAAGGTGACTACTTTCCCGGTCGAAATTTTGTAACCAAGTTCTTCCATGGTCGCAGGTGCGTTGTGAAATTGTGTAAGAATATCAAGATCACTTGTTGATGACGGTATACAAATGATGTTGCGTCTGCTTTCAACTATCAAGTCTTTTGTGGTATGAAGAGTATCAATATGACTGAAAGTACTGTCTTCACTGGATGTTATTGACACATCTTTCGAGAGTAATTTGGAAAACTTTGTAATAATTGTTTCTTGAAGAATATTTTCATTCTGAAAATGATTCTTTCTTGTATTAAAAATATGTATATGGTTTAGTGAAAGACTATGAAGCAGATACTCCCTGAATTTTTTAAAGTATGTACCTGCGGTAAAGCTACGAGGCGTAATAAACACCATTTCACCATGATCTTTTAAGAGTTCAGCACTTTTTGCCATAAAGAGCATATATATGTTCGGTTGACCATGTATGACATGTGGCATCGCCTGAGCTTCAGGCGATTGTTTATTGAGTTTAAAATATGGAGGATTTGAAATAATATAGTCAAACTTCTGATCAATATGATCCAGGATAAAATTCTGTTCGACGATGGTGTAATAAAAAGATATTCCCGGATTGTTCTTTTTGAATTCTTTGAGATTTTTATCAAGTTCCATCAAAACAGTCGGGTCAATCTCATAAAGAGTCACCGCTATATTTTGATAACCTTTTTGGATCAGTTGATTAGCAAGTGAAATTGAGAGTATCCCATGTCCGGCGCCGCAATCAAGGATATGAATCGTATCAGAATGAGGTAGAGTGAAAGAAAAAAGATGAGCCATGAAGTCAGCAATACGATGATCGGTAAAAAACTGTCCTAATTCTTTTTTCTTAGTAAGTGAAGTAGCCTGTGTATGAACATAGGCTTTCTTTTCAACCGCTTGGAGTAGGTTTAAGTGTTTTTGCTTTATCAGGCTTAATGTGGTCACCTACAGCCTCCTTAGCTTGTTCAGAACTTCATTGACTATAATATTTTGTATTATAACTCCATCTATATAATTTCAAAAAAAATATTTTATATTGTCATATTTCTTCAAAAAGTATATTGAGAATTCATCAAATTCAAAACTAGTCACCACAAAGATAATCATACTTTTGTGCTGACAATAAAATATCATTGGTGGAGATGAGGGGGATCGAACCCCTGTCCTAAAATAGCTAGAACTATGACTCTACATGCTTAGGCGGTATTGATAGGTCTCATCTTGCTTCGCTCAACACCCAAGGCTTTGCAAGACCAGTCTGAGAGTTCGTCCGCAGGTTAGACAGCCTGTGGATATAGTCATCAGATATGATACCTCAAACTCCGGCTAAGATGACACTCACCGGCGAGGCAGTCCTCCGCTTGCGCGGGGTTAAAGACTTACGCTACTGCGTAAGCTGGACGATAATCTGTATTGTTTGCAGTTATGCGATTGGGCCGCGTAACGGAATTGCCCAGTCCGACATGCACATAGCCCCGACTACTCCAGTCGAAACCAAGTCATCCCCATAAAATGTGTTCGCAATGTTAGCATGAATCGCGTATTCTGTCAAGAGAGGCTGAGAGCCGAGAGTATTTTCGATCGTACGGCTCTAAGCTCCAGGCTCTGTACTCTGCTCGTCTAAGAATTTCGCGACCGCATCCTCGTCGTTGGTATGGGGGAGGATGATATCGGCGTGTGCCTTGACCTCCTCGAGGGCGTTGGCGACCGCTACGGAGGTGCCGGCGAGGCGGAACATCCCGATATCGTTGACAGAGTCGCCGAAGACCGTGAGGCGAGTCGTATCCGCTCCGATATATTCGCACAGCGTGTCGAGGGCGTGGGATTTGTCGGCGGTGGGGTGGAGGATGGTGAGGAAGTACCCTTTGGTGTAGTTCTCGGGTGAGAGCTTGAGCGAGATCATCGTGCCGAATGTCCGCGCGAGCTGCCCGGCGAGGATTCTCAGCTGCTCCTCGTAGCCGAAATAGACGATCTTCAGCGTCATCTCCATCGCTTCGATACGGGGCTGGAAGCGGAGTCTCGGATCGTCGGTGTAGTTGGCGAGGACGGAGCGCTGGATGTCGTTGAGCCTGTCGGTGTAGTAGAAGGCCTCATGGAGGTCGGTGTCGAGCAGACCGATCACGAACGGGCAGATACCAAATCCCCGCCCCTCCTGGATGATCGCATCGGCGAGAGGCTTGCGGATCGTTTTGAGGTCAATGATCCTCTTGGCGGGGGTCACCACCATCGCCCCGTCGAGGAGGATCATGGGGGTGTCGAGCCGGAGACCGCGGAGGAATTCGAGCGATTTGCTGTAACTCCTGGCGGTGGCTATGGAGAGGATGGAGTCCTGCGCTCTGGCGTTCCAGACACGGCGGCTGAAGTCGCTGACCGAGTGGTCGCTGCGCAAAAAGGTGTGATCGAGATCGGTGATATAGACAGGTTTCATGGCGTGTATCGTTTTTTGGGCGGCATTATAGCGAAGGATCGTGGCAGGGAGCTTAGGAGTTCTATTTTGGCACGGCAATTTTCTATTGGCAAAGAGCCGAGAGCTTTAAATTAAGTACAAATTCTATCATTTGCTCTATGCTCTTAGCCTTTTTGCACTTGAGATCCAAGTTGAAATACCGTGCTATTTTGGGAATTTTTTAAGTTTCTAGCTTTGAGCATTAAAATGTTATGATTACATACCGCCATATCAAGCATTATTATAGAGGATACATTATGATCAAGATACTCCTAGTAGAAGACGATGCCGAGCTGGCATTGATACTCACCAACTATCTTACAAAATACGATATGGAAGTGACTGGCGCAGAGGACCCGTATATCGGCCTCTCGCTGCTGACCCAGCATCAGTTCGACCTGATCATCCTCGACCTCACGCTGCCGGGGATGGATGGGCTCGAGGTGATCCCCAGGATCAGGGAACGCTCCAATATCCCCATCATCATCTCCTCGGCGCGCGACGATATCACCGACAAGGTGATCGGGCTCGAGCGTGGTGCCGACGACTATATGCCCAAGCCCTACGACCCACGCGAGCTCGTCACCCGTATCAAGACGATCCTCAGACGGACTAGCAGTGCCGTCGAAGAGCAGGTCGAGAAAAAAGAGGAGCTTTTCAGGGTCGACAAGGGGTCGCGCACGATCTACTTCAAGGAGCGGATGCTCGATCTCACTGCTGCGGAGTACGATATCCTCTCGATGCTGATCGCCCACAAGAACGGCTCGGTCTCCAGGGAACAGCTCCTCTATGAGAGCGAACATATCGATGATGACAGCTCGGTCAAGAATATCGATGTCATCATCTCCCGCATACGCCACAAGATCGCGGCGATCGACAGCGAGAACATCTATATCAAACCTATCAGGGGGATCGGCTACCTCCTCTCTACCAACGTATGAACAACCTCTCTGTAACGACCTTTATCCACATCCTTTTCTCACTGGCGATATCGATACTGATCGCGACCTTTGTCTTCTTCTTCTCCTGGGACAGGGACAGGCGCAAGATAGACGAGATCAGCCACTACAAGCTCCTCGCAGATGCCTTCCTCTCGAACGTGCAGCTCAACCCAACCGCAGACAAGCTCCAGCAGTTCTACAAGGACTTCTCGCTCAAGCCGGTCAAGCTCGAGGATGTCAAGGAGACGATATCCCTGAAAGGGAAGACGGTCTTCGGCGGGAAGTCGATCTACGGACAGGTGCGTGTTTTTGAGATAGAGGACGAGCACTATATCTATGTGCAGCGTCTGGGGTACAACCTCATGCTGGTAGACAACCGTTCGAAAAACTACAATATCGGTATCGCGATGGCCGTGGGGATCGTACTCATCATCACCCTGCTGATCATCTACCTCGCGATCCTCAACAAGCTCTACCCGCTCAAAAAGCTCCACAAGGAGATCGAGAAGTTCGCCAAAGGGGATATGAACGTCTCCATCAGCTACGAGAATGAAGATGAGATCGGCGCGATCGCCAAGAACTTCGACAATGCCATCCTCCATATCAAGGAGCTCATCGCCTCGAAGAATCTCTTCATGCGTAATATGATGCACGAGCTCAAGACCCCCATCACCAAAGGGCGAATCGTCGTCGAGTCGCTCGAGGACGAGGCGATCAAGGGGATACTGGTGCGTGCTTTCGAGAGGATGAACGAGCTCATCAAGGAGCTCGCGCAGGTCGAGAGGGTCACGACTCGCGACTTCGAGCCAGAGATCGCACCGACAACACTCAAAAAAGTGATCAACGAGAGCCAGCAGCTGCTGATGGCAGAACGCGGCAAGGTTATCACCGAAGTGACCAACTGTTCCTTCCGCACCGACTCCAGGCTTCTCGCGCTGGCTATCAAGAACCTCCTTGACAACGGTATCAAGTACAGCAAAGACCACAAGGTCACCCTCATAGCCAAAGACCACAACAAGATCAAGATCATATCAAAGGGCGAAGGGCTACAGTATCCCCTGGCATACTACACAGAGCCCTTTACTCAGGAGGAAAAACGGAGCCAGGGGTTCGGCCTGGGGCTCTATATCGTCCACAATATCCTGATCAAGCTCAGGTACAGACTCGGGTACCGCCACGAGGATGGGGAGAATATCTTCGTGATCCTCAAGGACGAACCCCAGACGGTCTAGGGCTTCGGCTCAGCCCGCACACCCCAGCGGAACCGCTCTTTGTAAAACCCCTCGTCGAGCTTCGAGACCGTCACGCTGAATGCCTTCCCCGAAGAGGCGTGGATGAACTCCCCGTTGCCGAGATAGATGCCGCTGTGGTTGACATGCCCCGCCGATGAGGTGTCGAAGAAGAGCAGGTCGCCGACTTCGATGGCATCGCGGGTGAGCTTCGTACCCGCTTCCGCCTGGTCTATCGAGGAGCGGGGGATAACGATACCGTTGTTTTTGAACACATAGTAGACGAACCCCGAGCAGTCGAAGGTATCGGGGCCAGCAGTCGCCTCCTTGTAGGGGGAGCCGAGCTTGCTTCTGGCAAGGGTGACGATCTTCTGGACGACTGTTGCGTTGGCTTCGCTGATATTCAGGTCTGCGGCAGGGGCCGTGGCATTGAGCTCCTCGATGGCGAGGGTGCAGTTGGCATCATGGATGAGGGTGACCTTGATGTTCGAGGGGGAGATGTGGGTGATCCTGACGGTGACATCACAGTCGTTCCCGGCGTACAGCGCGGCACTCAAAACGAAGATCCATATAAAAAATATACCTGTTCTCATGGCACTCTCCCTATGATGGTCTCAAGAACTCCGGCCCCGAAGAGGGCGCTCCTGCGCCATGCAAACGCAAGCGCCCATTTCATGGGTTGAGTGCATGGCTTCTCGCCCCCTCTTCGGAGCGGGTAATAGAGTCTTGGCAACTTCCCCAATTATACCTTCTGATACTTAGAGGCTCAACTTGCTTTAGGAATAGCAATGCTAGGATAACGCAAAGAATTTTATGGCTGATTGCCGCAGGGTGGATGGTGGCTCCAATCTGCGAGACTTCTTGCATAACCTCCTTTTCGAGGACAAATCCTCCCGTTGGTCTGAGCCTCTCAAGGAGGTTATACAAGAAGTCTCATTGGATAGTTTTTGAGACACCAGAAACAGACGTCAAGACGGAATTTGCCAATAAACTCAATACAACAAGGTTTGCAGGTGACAGAAGAGAAGAAACAAAACTACTATATCGGTCTGATGTCGGGGACGAGCCTCGACGGTATCGATGCTGCGCTTTGCGAGATCGATGCGGAGGGGTGCACCCTGGTCGGGGGGCTCACCTACCCGATGCCCTCGGGGCTGAGGAAACGGATCGTCGGGATGATCACCGCCGGGGAGGGATCGCTCCATGAGATCGGGATGCTGGACAGGGAGATCGGGATGATCTTCGCGAGGGCTGCGAACGCCCTTCTCGAAAAGCTCGGTGTTTTCAGAGAAGAGGTGAGAGCGATAGGCTCCCACGGCCAGACCCTCTGGCATGCCCCCGAGGGCACTGTCCCCATGACGATGCAGCTGGGCGATCCCAGTACGATAGCCGCCCTCACAGGGATCACCACCGTAGCCGACTTCCGCCGCAAGGATATCGCGCTGGGGGGTCAGGGGGCGCCGCTCGTCCCTGCATTCCACCGTTTTGTTTTTGGCTTGCTTGATGAGAAGAGCGCCGTGGTCAATATCGGCGGGATCGCCAATATCACGATGCTCGGAGAGAAAACCATCGGATACGATACAGGGTGCGGCAATGTCCTTATGGACAGCTGGATATCGAGACATCGCTCGCTCCCCTACGACGGGGACGGAGCATGGGCGAGAGAGGGGAAGGTCGATGATGCGCTGCTGGAGCGGATGCTGGACGATCCCTATTTTGCACTCCCCTTTCCCAAGAGCACGGGGAGGGAGTACTTCAACCCCGCATGGCTCGATGGGTATCTGGATGGGCTGGAGATCGTCCCCGCCGATGTGCAGGCGACCCTCCTCGAGCTCACCGCCCGCACGATCGCCGACGAAGCGTTGCGCCACGATGCAGCGCGTCTGGTGCTCTGCGGCGGGGGTGCGAGGAACGGCGCGCTGGTCGCGAGGATCGCGGCGCTGACCCCTGCGCGGGTGGAGACGAGCGGGGAGCACGGCGTGAGCATCGACTTCATGGAGGCGATGGCCTTCGCATGGCTGGCATACAAGCGGCTGCGCAACGAAAAGATCGCGCTGAGCAGCGTGACGGGAGCGCGCGAAGATACGATACTGGGAGGTGTGTATGAATGAGATCGAAAAGTGGCTGGAGAGCATCGGTCACCCTTTTGACGGGATTTGCAGTGCATCGAGCGATGCGAGCTTCCGCAGATACTTTCGCATCACGGAGGGTGCGGGCACCACGATAGTGATGGACAGCAGCCTCCAGAAGGAGAGCGTGGAGAGCTTCCTCTCGATGAACCGCCGTCTCGCCGATGCGGGGGTGCGGGTGCCGAAGGTACTGGCATCCGATATGGAGCAGGGGTTCATCCTCCTCGAAGACCTCGGCTCGACCCATCTGCTCGACCTTTTGGATGGAAGCAATTTTGAGAAGTACTACGCCGAAGCGATCGGTATGATCCTCACCATCCAGGATGCTTCCACTGAGGGGTTATCGCCGTATGACCGGGAGTTCCTCCTCTTCGAGATGGGGCTGATGGAGGAGTGGTATCTCGGGAAACACCTGGGATATGCATTGGAAGAGAATGAGGCGAAAGAGCTACATGGACTCCTCGAACATATCGCCGATACCGTCCTCACCCAGCCGCAGGGGGTGGTCGTCCACCGCGACTTCCATTCGCGCAACCTGATGGCGGCGGGGGACGGGCTCGTCGCTATCGACTACCAGGATGCCAGGGTCGGGGCGGTCACCTACGACCTCGTTTCGCTGCTGCGCGACTGCTATATCTCCTTTGACCCCGAGAAGATAGAGAAGCTCGCGCTTTCGTTCAGGGATCGCAAGGGGCTGGATGTGAGCGATGAGGTGTTCCTCCGATGGTTCGACTACATGGGGCTCCAGCGCCATATCAAGGTACTGGGTATCTTCGCCCGGCTCAGCATCCGCGACGGCAAGCACGGCTACCTCGGGGACATCCCCCAGACGCTTGCCTATGTCATCGAGGCCGCATCGAAGTACCCGGAGCTCTCGCCACTACTTGAACTTCTCGACCGGGCAGGTGCGCGATGAAGGCGCTGATCCTCGCAGCGGGGAGGGGTGAGCGGATGCGCCCCCTCACCGACCATACCCCCAAACCGCTCCTCCCGGTCGGAGGAAAACCCCTCATCGTCTGGCATATCGAGAGGCTGCGGGAGCGGGGTTTCGGCGAGATCGTCATCAATGTCGCCCACCTCGGGGGGCAGATCATCGACCACCTCGGTGATGGCAGAGAGTTCGGCGTGAGTATCAGGTACTCCGATGAGAGAGAAGAGGGGGCGCTCGAGACGGCAGGGGGGATCGTCAAGTCCCTGCCGCTGCTGGGCAATGATCCCTTCCTGGTCGTCAACGGCGATGTGTGGTGCGACTATAGTTTCGACAGTGGGTTCGAGCTGGGGAACGACCTCGCCCACCTCCTCCTCGTCCCCAATCCGCCGCAGCACCCCGGCGGGGATTTTGCCCTTGACGGGTACAGGGTATTGCTGGAGGGGGCGGCCCGCTATACCTATTCTGGGATAGGGTACTACAGCCCCGAAATGTTCAGCGGGTTATCTTACGGGGCGAGACCGCTGGCTCCGTTACTGAGAGAGTGTATCGCAAAAGATCGGGTGGGAGGGAGTCTCTATCCCGGGGAGTGGCGGGATATCGGCACCCCACAGAGGCTCGAGGAGCTCGAGAGGGAGCTTGATATCGGACGACCCTGATAATATATCGGATTATCGGCTTGTATCAAGTATCTGAAAGTTGTTGTCTAGGAGTGCCCCAAGCAGCGTCTCCCCCTTTTTATTGATCCTGAACTCGCCGTATTTTGCATTCGCAAGCTCTTTCGCTTTGCCCTCCTGGAAGAACCATTCGTGTGATGTGCGCAACCTGACCTGTACAAAATCTCCATGTCCGATATTGGAGAAATACAGCAGCCGTTCGTCCTCCGCAAGCGGCTCTTTAGCCCTATAGATACGGACAAAACCGGCTACTTTGTCTTTGTCGATCCGGATCACAGCCGCAGCGTGTGAGGGTATACTCTTCCGGTGGTCAATATCTTCCAGTTCCCGTTCCAGTGCATAACGCAGCGCCATATAGTCCCCCTGCATCAGCGATCTGGGGTCTGCGGGGGCAAGTCTCAGACGTATAGTCTCGCCATGACTCAACAGCTCCTCTTTCTGGAGGATCGACCAAAAAAATAGCGCGCTGAAGAGCAAAAATATCAATACAAGTATCTTCTTACGCATGTGTAATTCTCCTGATGGCATAAAGTCCCAGCATCACCGCGCCTGCCAGCATCATCGAAAGCGATTTTTGCAGCAGTGTAAACTCCAGGTTATAATACCAGTGAGCCAGAAAGAGGACGATCACAGCCAGTGCGGCAGTCATGATACGGTAGTTCTTCCCATAGCCTCCGAGCGCCAGGATAATAAATGCAATGATCAGTTCGGGAGTCAGGTAAAAGAGCCCCATCAACAAGGCTGCCGTGACGTAAGCCCCTGTCGTGCGCCCGGAGTACCGCCCCAGGAGGGTATGGAGCGTATAGAATCCAAGCAGAGCCGAAGAGATGAATAAAAAGAGATGGCCCTCATGTTCTGCCGCTACCCTGTACTGCCGTGCGACCGAGGTTAGGATCAGTAAGAAGAGATTGATCAGCAGAGCGTCATGGAGATCATAATACCACCCTTTTGAAAATACCCTTTTGGCCCGAAATACCAGAAAGAGGATCGCTCCGGTATAAAAGGGGATAAAGAGGTTCATCACAGACCCATACATCAGGGGATTAGGGATGAAAAAAAGTATTGAAAAAGTGAAGATCGTCAGGTTGAGGATCCGCTGCATATAATCTTCGACCATAAAAAAGAGCGCTATTTGCAAAACGCCGACTGTCAGGATACTCTCACGGACGCTTGCGATATCATTGCCGACAAGACCGATAGCGATACCGATCTCTCCGGCCAGGAGGAGGACAAAATATCCATAATATTGAGTAAGCGACTCCTTTTGATCGCGACCCATTGCCAATACCCAGACGATGGCTGCGATACCGAAGAAGAGAACGTTTTTTTCATCGAAAAGACGCATGACGGTAAAGAATGTGATGATACCCACACTACCGAGCAATGCAACGACAGCCATCACCAGGTGTGTGATCCAGGGGATCTGCCGCTCCTGCTGCTCAAGCTTTGCACGGATACTTTCGATATCAGGAGTGTGCAGCATGTTTGATCCTTTTGACAAGATAGTTGAATGAGACGAATGCCGAGATAAGCAGCGTCAAAACCCCCAGATAGACCTTCGAATCATCACCGGGAGTGATCATAACGGCAAACAGTGTCGAAGCGATCACTTCGGCGAAAACGGCAACCGAGATGACGACATTATTGGACGAGCGCAGATAGAAGGTAAAGAGCCCTATAAATCCGGCAAAAAAGAGCAAACCGGGCATCTCCACTTCCGTGGTGTAAAGGAGCAGCAAAAAGGTATAGAGGAGGATAAACCAGACCTTATAGAGATCGTAGAACCATCGCAGCCGGGACATCTCCCTGCGCTTGAGGAGCAGTGAGAGTCCGCCCAGCATAGCCACCCCAAGGACGATCAGGGCAATGATATCGCCTTTTTCGTTCATGGCGCTTACCTGATTCATATACAGATAAAGCGCTGTGTTGGCAACGACAGACCAGAGCAGCCAATGGACGCCGCATCGTGAAACAGCAATGAAGCCGACCCCGAACAACGCCCAGAGAGCAAAAAGGTTCCAGGCGTCCGCACCGCTTTGGTATATCTGTCCCAGAAGGGCAAGCGACGCACCGACAAGCGTCAGCGCGACAAAGCCGGAAGCCTCAAAGAGCATACTCCCGCTCTTGCTCAGCAGCGCCGTCACCGATGCCGCGGCAAAGAGACCATAGACCATCGCAAATTTCGTAAAGCGATGCATGTCGTCCCAATTGTAGGCGAAGAAGAAGATCACACCCGAAGCCAGCAGCAACCCTCCGAACCAGAGCAGCAGCAGATCGACAAAGCTGCGCCACTCCTCTTTGTCCGCACGCCAGCCAAATACGGTGACATACTCCTCATACCGTTCGTTATCGATCTCACCCGCAACAGCAAGCCGATGCAGAGCCTTTTGGTTCATCTCCCCTCTCCTTGTGTATGAATGGGTTCATTGTATCCAAACTTTTTACCAAAGCGGAAGAAACTTAACGAAGTTCCTGAAAACCGGACCCATAGATACAACCTGAGCGGGAGGAGCTAACACCGGGCTGCTCAATGACGTTTGTATTCGTATGGTGTAGGGGCGCTCTCCGGTGGAGTGAGTTTCAGCCAGTTTTTGCCAATAATTTGGGATAATACACCAGATTATCCCAAGGAATAGCTATGCAACATTTAGTCGATACTACCGGGCTCAGCGACGGGCAGATCAGGGCTATCATCGATGATGCCGCGCGGTTCAAGAAGCACAGACCGACAGCGCTGCTGCGCGACAAACTTCTCATCACACTTTTCTTCGAAAACTCCACAAGGACCAGGAGCTCTTTCGAGGTGGCGGCCAAGAAGCTCGGGGCTTCCGTCGTCCACCTCGATCCCTCCAGAAGTTCCACCAACAAGGGGGAGACCCTCGAAGATACCTTCGCCAACCTCTGTGCCATGGAGCCAGACGGGGTGATCATCCGCCACTGGGACAACGAAACGCCGCGTATCCTCGCCGACATGGAGATGACCAGCGTCATCAACGCGGGCGCGGGCAAAGATACCCACCCCACCCAGGCACTGCTCGACCTCTTCACGATGCAGGAGCACCTCGGGAGTCTTGAGGGGAAAAGTATCGCTATTGTCGGAGATATCGCCTCTTCGAGGGTGGCGCATTCGGGGATGAGACTCTTCCCACGCATGGGGATGAAGGTGCATCTCGTCGCCCCCGATGCCTTCATGCCCGAGACAGACGAGTTCCCCAGACACGCTGCCCTTGCAGAGATCATCGACGAGGTCGACGTGGTGATGAGCCTGCGCGCGCAGCTCGAACGCCACGATATGCCGATCTTCGAAGACTACAACGAGTATGCCAGGGAGTACTGCATCACGCCGGAGCTTTTCGGCGATAGGGATATCCTCCTCCTCCACCCCGGCCCGGTGATGCGCAATATCGACATCAGCGACGAGATGCTCAAAGACCCCCGCTGCAAAGTGCTCGAGCAGGTGACCAACGGTGTCTATATCCGTATGGCGGTACTCAAGCTGCTGCTGCTTGATTCATGAGTTTCGGGGGGTGGCTCGGCCATCAGGAGGGGATAGCGGAGATCGACAGGCTCGGCAGCGAGCGTACCCCTTTCCTCTTCGTCCTCTCCTACGACAAGCAAAAGATCTATGCCAAACCCCTCGACAGGCTTGACAGCGGTATATTCTACAAGGTCGGGGAGAAGCGCAACTATACCCCTCTCAAGGGGCACAAGCCCTACTGTCTGCACAAGTCCCCGATAGATTACGCACGGTACAAAGAGGCGCTTGAAAAGGTGCAGGAGCACATCAGGGCGGGCAATACCTACCTGCTCAACCTCACCTTCGAGACCCCCATAGAGACCGACCTCGACCTCAGAGAGATATTCGACCATGCGAAGGCGAAGTTCAAGCTCTATTTCCGGGGGGATTTCATCTGCTTTTCGCCCGAGATATTCATCTCTATCACAGGGAACACTATCGCGACCTACCCCATGAAGGGGACGATCGAGGCTTCGCTGCCGGATGCTGCGGAGCGTATCCTCGCGGACAGTAAAGAGATGGCCGAGCATGTGATGATCGTCGACCTGATGCGCAACGATCTCGGGATCGTGGCAGAGGGGGTGAGGGTAGAGGAGTTCCGCTATATCGACCGTATCGTCGCCGGGGAGAAGGACCTGTTGCAGGTGAGCTCACGCATCACCGCTACGCTCACTCCTGACTGGCACGGTCGTATCGGTACGCTCCTCGACCATCTCACCCCGGCAGGTTCCATCAGCGGCACCCCAAAAAGACGCACACTGGAGATCATCGAAGAGGTTGAGGGATATGAGAGGGGGTTCTATACGGGGGTTTTCGGACTCTATGACGGAGAGAGCCTCTCATCGGGGGTGATGATACGGTTCATCGAGTCCCGCGAGGGGAAGCTCTGCTACAAAAGCGGCGGGGGGATCACCCTCGACAGCGATGCCGGATCGGAATACCGGGAGCTCGTCGACAAGGTCTACCTGCCGATCTGACTATGAGGGCTTCACCTCTTCCACTTCGGCATCCTGCGCATCGTCATCGCCGTTCTCTTCATCTTTTTTCGGCTCCTCTTTGGGGGCTGAGAGGAGCATCTGGTTCTGTTCCTGTATCTGGAGTATCTTCACCAGTTCGTTTCTGATCTGGGGGTCGGTGCTCTCGCTTGAGATCATATCGAGTATCCTGGTGGTCTTCTCGTGGTACTGTTTGCTCGCCTGCATCTGCTCTTCGTGGCGGAGCTTCTCCTCCTGGAGCTTTGCTTCGATGGTCTTGTTCCTGCGGTGGATGAAATTGAATATCAGGAGCCCTACGAGGATGAGTCCCGCTACGACAGCGGTGACAATATAGTAGAAGGAGATATCCTTCTCCTGCGTGGCGATGATGGTAGACTCTTTTTGGGCTGCGATCTCTTTTTTGGTCTGCTGGGCGCTGTCGGCTATCTCTTTCTGTATCTTGTGCTCGTGGAGCTTCGCCTCCTTTTCAGCTTCCGCCTTGGCTTTCTGGGCTTCGAGTTCGAGTCTCGCTTTCTCCTCTTTGGCCGCGGCCTCTATCTTGGCGAGCTCGAGCTTCTCTTCGGCTTTGATCCTGGCAAGTTCGAGCTGGGTCTCTTTGTCCTCGCGCGGGACCTTCAGTTTGGGAGCCTCGGTGGTGAATCCTGTCGGTGTCGCATGGTAGGGATCGCCCATGACGCTGACCTTGTTCTCGCTGCCGCTTTGCTGGTTGCACCCCGTCATGGCGAGGAGTGCGAGGAGCGGGAGTGTCAAAAGTGTTGTTCTCATCAATAGACCTTTTGGTGGAGTATCACTTTGCCTTCACAGGGTTCGATCGAACCTTCACAGACCGAAGCGTCGTAGGTGACGACATAGATATCGTCGCCGGAGCGGAGGTAGTGCTTTTCCCCGAACTCGGCATATGCCGTGGCGCCGATCGAGATCAGGGCCTGTTTGGGGTAGCCGCTGTTCTTGAGGTGCTCGGCGATATCTTCGAGCGGGCCGAAATCCTTCTGCTCGTTCATCTTCTCGATCAGCCAGTTCTTCAGCTTGCCGTAGAAGTAGCTGTAGCCGGGCAGCGGCGCATCGACGCCATAGGGGTGGAGCGTCCCATCACGCATGACAAAGGAGCAGAGGCGGTACCTGTCCATGATCCCGCCGGTCTCGAAGCGGTCGATCTCTATCCACTCTCTGCCGATACCCTTGGAGTCGCTCGACCAGCTTTTCTTCTCCGATATCTTTTTCGCCCCCTCCTTGCGGATCGTGCAGTCGTTGAATACGGTGAATTTCAGAGCCTTCAGGTCGCTCACCTGCATACCTTCGTTATAGACGATATCAAAAAGGACGGCGATCTCGGGTTCGACCTGTGCATTGGCCTCGTATTCTGGCAGGGTCAGCCTCTCCGAGCTGATGGGATAGGTTCCGAGGAACGAGGGGGAGCCGGGAAGATAGAAGGGGAAGATCCCTTTGGGGGCGTTCGCCTCTTTGGTCACGACATCCTTGAAGTCCTCAAGCTCTCCTGCCTGTTCGAGATGGTGGGCGAAGTTGCCTGCGACCCCAAAGCCAATGATTGATAAAGCCATATTCGTATCCTTGAATAAAAGTAGAGCATCTCCAAAATCCCGTTCCCCAAGAGAGCACTCCTGCGCCATGCGAACGCAAGCGCCCATTTCATGGGTTAAGCGCATGACTTCTCACGCTCTCTTTGGGAACGGATAAAGGTATTGGAGATACACAATAGATATAGTATAGCCAGTGATCGATTATAGTGTTCTGTATAGGAAGGATGAAGTGATCCTTCTCCCCAAAAGAGAGAAGAATGGTGATAGTCGCAGGTGCGACCATCGGAGATTAGAAGGATTAGTTGCCTGCTACAGCATCTTTAAGTGTTTTACCGATCTTGAACTTCGGTGCTGTGTGGGCAGGTTTTGTGTATGTTTTGCCTGTTCCCGGAACAGTACCGCTCTTCTCAGGTACGTCAACTGTAGAGAAAGTACCGAAACCGACAAGATTCACGCTCTCTTTTTTTACCAGTGCAGCAGTTACAGCCTCTGTGAACGCTTTTACAGCCTGCTCTGCAGCTGCTTTAGTCTCATAACCGCCAGTCTCTTTAACCAACTCAACGAATTCCGCTTTTGTCATCATATTTTCCTTCATGATTGAATTTTCGTAAATAAGTATAGCATAAAAAGTTCAAATTATATAAAAAAAATATTCTTTTGCACTATTTAGGGAGAAAAATAGCCGGAAGTCAAACAATTTCCGGGGCAAAAGCCCCCGAATAGGGGCCTAGACGGTCTTGGAGAAGCTTTTTTTGCTTGTACCGTATTTACCCATATAGGCATCGAAAGGCATCGATATATTGCGGATGAGGAGCGTACCGGTGGGCGATACCCTGATATGGTCGGCATCGATGGTGACGAGATCGCTCTGTACGAACTCGTCCAGTGCGCTAAGGGCATCGGCGAAGTAGCTTCTGAAATCGATCCCGAACTGCGCTTCGACCCTTTTGATATCGACCGAGAAGTTCGCCATCAGCTCCATGATGACGCTTTTGCGGATGAGATCGTCATCGCTGAGCTCGATCCCCCGCTCGAAGGGGAGCCTGCCGTTGTCGATCGCGGCTTCGTATTCTGCCATATCCTTGGTGTTCTGCGCATAGTAGCGCTCACCCTCGCCGATGCTCGTCAGACCTATCCCCACGAGGGTCGCGCCCCCCTTGGTGGTGTAGCCCTGGAAGTTGCGGTGGAGCTCCCCCTTCTCGATGGCGGCGAAGAGCTCGTCCTCGGGCTTGGCGAAGTGATCCATCCCGACCATCCTGTAGCCGTGGGACTCGAAGAACTCGATAGTATGGCTGAATATCCGGAGCTTCACATCGGGGCTCGGGAGGGTCGTCTCGTCGAACTTCCGCATCGTCTTCTTGAGCCACGGCACATGGGCGTAGTTGAAGACCGCGAGCCTGTCTGGATCGAGGGTCGCGGTGAGCTCAAGGCTTTTCTTGAAGCTTTCGAAGGTCTGGTACGGGAGCCCGTAGATGAGATCGATATTGATACTCTCGATGCCGTACTTCCTGGCGAGATCAACGGCCGCTTTGGTGAGCTCATAGGGCTGGATGCGGTGGATCTCCTGCTGGACTCTCGGGTCGAAATCCTGCACCCCGAAGCTGATACGGTTGAAGCTGTGTTTGCGGAACACCTGCATCTGCTCTTCGTTGAAGAACCTCGGGTCGATCTCGCAGCTGATCTCGGCATCCCCGCTCCAGTTGGGGAACTTCGAGCGGATATAGCTGACGATGGTGTCGAGCTCATGGGCGCTGTAGAAGGTCGGCGTACCGCCCCCGAAGTGGAACTGGATCACCTCTTTGGATGTGTCGAGGTGCGAGGCGAGGATATCGATCTCTTTTTTGAGGTACTCAACATAGCGGCTGAGCTTCTCCTCTTTGGAGGTGAAGACGACATTGCAGCCGCAGAAGTAGCATGCGGAGCGGCAGAAAGGGAGGTGGACATAGAGCGAGAGCTTGTTCGTATTGTTTTCGAGATACTTGATATAGCTCTCATACTTGAAGCTGTCGCTGAACTCCAGTGCGGTGGGGTAGCTGGTGTAGCGGGGCCCCGGTCTGGAGTAGCGGGAGAATTTTTCGAGGTCGATCGAACTCACTTCTGCTCCTCGCGGCGGCGGTCGAGCCATACCATGACACCCTTCTGGGCATGGAGGCGGTTCTCTGCTTCGGTGAATATCTCCTCGGCGTGTTTCTCGAAGGTCTCTTCGCTCACTTCGTAATCGCGGTAGGCCGGTAGGCAGTGGAGGAAGATCGCATCCTCTTTTGCCAGCGCCATCATCGCTTCGTCGACCATATACCCTGCGAAAGCGGCGAGCCGCTTCTCCTTCTCGCTCTCCTGTCCCATCGAGACCCATGTATCGGTCGTGACGACATCGGCGCCTGTTACCGCCGCTTTGGGGTCGTTCATGAAGGTGATCTTCGCGCCGCTCTGTTTCGCTGCTTCGAGGGCGTCGGCGACGATACTCTCATCGCACTCGTACCCCACAGGGGTCGCGATACGGAGCTCGAAGCCCAGTTTCCCTGCGAGCATCAGCCATGAGTGGGCCATATTGTTCCCGTCGCCGACATAGGCGCATACGGGGTTCTGATCCTTGCCGAACTCTCTCATCGTGAGGTAGTCCGCCATCAGCTGCACCGGGTGGTACTCGTCGCTCAGACCGTTGATCACCGGCACTTTGGAGTAGGCTGCGAACTCTTCGAGCTTCTTCTGCGAATAGGTGCGGATCATCACCATATCGACCATCCTCGAGATCACCCTCGCGGTATCTTTCATCGGTTCGCCACGGCCGAGCTGGATGTCGTTGGAGGAGAGGAAGAGCCCTATGCCGCCGAGCTGGTAGATACCGGTCTCGAAGCTGACCCGTGTCCTGGTCGAGCTCTTCTCGAAGATCATCCCGAGCGTCTGGTGCTCGAGGTAGGGGACATACTCCCTTTTCTTGGTCTGCGCCTTGATGGTCGCGGCCAGGTCGATCATCTCAAGTATCTCTTCTTTGGTGAAATCCTTGAGGGTTAAAAAGTGTCTCATCTGAGTCATCCTTTTTCTTTGCTGTTCTAAAAAGCCAGTAGTGTATCATAAATTTATTTGAAAGGTTTTAAAAAGGATACTTTTTGGGAACAATTTGGCACAAAGCCGCAGGCTTTCAGCCTTTGGGCTCTTCGCGGTTGTACTCTATATAGACGCGGGTCATCGCGATCAGGAAGGAGGTGATCGCCGGCCCCAGGATCATCCCCCAGAAACCGTAGCTGCTCATCCCCGCCACGATGGCGAAGAAGATCACCAGTTCGCTGATATCGTTGGTGCTTTTGAGCATATCCTCTTTGATGACCTTGATGATGATCGGCTTGATGAAGGTATCGGCGATGATCGAAATGACGATGATCGAGTAGCCGATGATGATCCATGCCGAATCGGCACCGATATTGTGCCAGGCGTAGAGTGCGACAGGCCCCCAGACGATCACCCCTCCGATCACCGGGATCAGTGAGGCGAACCCGTAGACGATCCCCAGCAGCAGCCCGTTGAGTCCGAAGCTCCCCACGAGCACTCCGAAGAGTATCCCCTCGAGCATTGCCGTGGCGATCGTGGAGTAGAAGACCACCTCCATCGTCGACGATATCTCATGGATCATGCTTGTGCTTCTCATACGCGATACGGGCATCAGCTGGTAGATGAGCTCGAAGAGATAGTCGCCGTAGAGGTTGACGATAAAATAGAAAAGCATCACCAGGAACATATTCTTGATGAACCCAAGCCCTGCACTCCCGAGTGAAGTGAGGTAGAGCGCCACCTCCTGGGTAAAGGAGAGCATCTTCTCCTCACTGAGGTAGTCCCGGAACCACTCGTTGGCAAAGGGGATCGCCTCGAGCGAGTTCTGTACCGAGTGGATCATCTCTTTGAGGGTAGCCTTGTCGAAGTTGGTGATATAGGCGACCCCTGTCGTGGTGATATAGATCGTCGGGACGAAGATGAAGACCACCAGAAGGATCGTCATCAGGAGGGCGCTGAGCTTCCTCGAGCCCAGTTTTTTAGTGAGCGAGAGGGCGACATTGTAGGTTGCCATCGTCAGCAGCATCGCAACGGTGATCGAGAGGAGAAACGGCTTGTAGATCGTGTAGGCACCCATCAGGGCGAGTGCGAAGAGGATCATGATGACAATGTTCGTCTTATTCAAGGTCAAGTCCCCGGGTGTGGCTTAGTTTGAAATACTCGTAGCTTTTTGGGGTTGCGATCCGTCCCCTTGCCGTCCTCTCGATATAACCGTTGGCGATCAGGTAGGGCTCGAGGACATCCTCGATCGTCCCCTCATCCTCGCTCAGCGCCGCGCCGATGGTGCTGAGCCCCAGCGGCTTCCCCTTGGCGGAGATCAGGAGCTCGAGGAGCCTGATATCCTGTTCGTCGAAACCTATGGAGTTGACACCCAGTTCATCGAGGGCATACCTCGTGGTCTCTATATCGATCCGGTGTTTGTCCGCCACTTCGGCGAAGTCACGCACCCGCCGCAGCAGCCGCAGGGCGATACGCGGCGTCCCCCTGCTGCGTCCGGCGATCTCCAGGGCGGCATCCTCTCGGGATGGTTTGTCGAGTTTGTGCGATGCCTGGGTGATGATGGCGGCGAGCTCTTTCGCATCATAGAACTGCATCCTGAAATGCATCCCGAACCTCTCGCGCAGCGGGTTGGAGAGCATCCCTGCGCGGGTCGTGGCGCCGATGAGGGTGAAGCGGGGGAGGTCGATCTTGACCGTCTGCGCCGCGGGGCCGCTTCCGATGATGATATCGAGCCTGAAATCCTCCATCGCCGGATAGAGTATCTCCTCGATGGCGGGGCTCATCCTGTGGATCTCGTCGATGAAGAGGATATCCCCCTCCTCGATATTGGTCAGCAGCGCGGCGAGGTCGCCGGACTTCTCGATCATCGGGGCGGCTGTGGTCTTGATATTGGCGCCCATCTGCGAGGCGATGATATTGGCAAGCGTCGTTTTCCCCAGACCCGGAGGGCCGAAGAAGAGGATATGATCGAGCGCCTCGGAGCGCCGTTTGCTCGCCTCGATGAAGACCTGGAGGTTCTTCTTGATCTTCTCCTGACCGATGTATTCGCTCCAGACCTTCGGGCGGAGGGAGACCTCGTAGGAGCCCTCGCTCTCGAACTTCTCTATTTCGACGATCCTCTGCATACTACTGGAGAACCTCGATGTTGTTGTAGACCTTCGTGACCCCTTCGGTATTGTTCGCCACCTTTCCTGCAAGGTCCTTCTGTTCCTGCGTGGGGACGAAACCGCTCAGCAGGATATCGCCGTTGTAGGTCGAGACCGAGATGCGGAGGCTGTCGAGACCGTTGGTGCGGGCGAGCCTCGCCTTGACGCTGGTGGTGATCACCGAGCTCTCGGTGAACCCCTTGAAGGTCTCGTCGGTGGAAAAGGCCACGCACCCCTGCACTAGCAGCAGGGTCAATGACAGGATCGATGTTTTGATCAGTTTGTTCATTATGCTCTCCTTAGTAAGTGTAGTTCTCGTCGGGGAACTCCCCCGCTTTGACCTCTTGGGCATACTGCGCCATCGCTCCTCTGACCAGATCGCCGCCGTTCAGGTAGGTCTTGACGAACTTGGGGACGAAGGTATCGAAGAATCCGAAGGCGTCGCTCCAGACGAGCACCTGCCCGTCGCATCCACTCCCCGCGCCGATCCCGATGACGGGTATCTTCACGCTCTGCGTCACCGCGGCGGCGACATCGGGCTTGACCCCCTCGATGATGAGCGCTACGGCTCCCGCCTCCTCGAGTGCGATCGCGCTCCCGACGATCTCCGCCTTCTCCTCTTCGCTCTTCCCTTTGACCGAGTATCCCCCCTCACTTCGTACGCTCTGGGGTTTGAGCCCGATATGGCCGAAGACCGCGATGGCGTTCTCACTGAGGTATCTCACGATATCGGCTTTCTCTTTGCCCCCTTCGAGCTTCACCGCGTCGGCGCCGCTCTCCCGGTAGGCACGGATGGCATTGGAGAGCGCCGTCTGCCGGTCAGGGTAGGTGCCGAAAGGCATATCGATGAGGACATAGCTCTCCTTCGCGCCGTTGCAGACCGCCTGGGTGTGGTAGATCATCTGATCCATCGTGGCGCTGAGGGTATCCTCCTTGCCCGCAAAGCTCATATTGAGACTGTCGCCGACGAGTATCACATCGGCATAGGGCTCCAGAAGCGCAGCGAAAAGGGCATCGTAGGCGGTGATCATGACGATCTTCTCCTCCCCTTTCATCTTCTGGAGTTGTCTGAGCGTTTTTCTTTTCTTCAAAACGATCCCCTTTATTGCTTTTCAAAATAAGATGTATAATATCACAAAATCATTAACTTTAGAAAAGCCGGATCAAAATTTTGGCTCTCTCCCGCTCCTTAAAGAATTCGATGTATAATACATCAATCAAATTACGAAGCGAGAACAATGAAGAAACTTGTTGCATATATCACGACGGGTTACCCCGACCTGAAATTCACCGAAGATCTGGCGCTCTCACTGGCCGAAGCGGGGGTCGATACGCTCGAGCTCGGCATCCCGTTCTCCGATCCCGTGGCCGACGGCCCGGTGATCGAAAAGGCCAACCTCTACTCTCTCCAGAACGGTTTCAAGATGAAAGACCTTTTCGAGGTCTCCCGCAAGATCGCGCCCCATATCGACACCCTCTGGATGGGCTACTTCAACCCCTTCTACCACAAAGGGCTCGACCTCTTCATCAATGAAGCAAAGAGCAGCGGCGTGAACGGGTTCATCATCCCCGACCTCCCGTACGAAGAGGCTCAGGCGTACAAGCCGCAGATCGAATCGGCGGGACTCAGCCTCATCGACTTCATCGCCCCCACCGATACCGAACAGCGGATCGGGATGATCACGAAAGACGCGAAGAAGTTCATCTACCTCGTCGCCTACGCGGGGATCACCGGGGCTGGCAAGAGCGAATCACTCGACGAAGTGGTCGCGACGATCCGCAAATACACCCAGACCCCGGTCTATGTCGGCTTCGGTGTCGACGAGAACAGCGCCAAAGAGAAGGCGCAGGGTGTCGACGGCGTGATCGTCGGCTCCGCTTTTGTGAAGATACTTCTTGACGAGTCGCTTTCGTCGGCTCAGAAGATAGAGAAAGTAAGCTCGCTCGCACGCATTATCAAAGAGAAGATCAACGAATAAGGAATACCTATGAAAGCCAGACTACTCTCGATTGCCGCCCTGTCGTTCCTGATGGCCGAGGAACCACCGTTCCCCACGACGGCTACCGTCGAACCCACCCCTTACTCGAGGGATGAGCTGGAGAAGCACAGAAGCGAGCTCGAGAGCGAGAGGCAGAAGCGCAGTGATGCGATCATAGCGAAATCACGCGAGCTCTATACGGACGCAGGTACGGACAAAACAGCCTCGGATGAAGAAAAGCCGCAGGAGCCGAAAGGCGTACCTCCAAAGCCCGAAGAGAAAGTGCCTCCGAAGAAAAAGGCAGAGACTCCGCCGCAGCCCAGTCAGAAGCCGGCCGAAGAAGCACCCAAATCCCATACAAAACCATTTGCGCTCAATGTCAACGTCCCCAACGCCGCTGAAGAGCGCTCATACGAAGAGAATCCTTCGAATGTCAATACCAAAGTGATGCGCGGTATGCTTACCGTAGAGATAGAGAACAGCCGGGAGGGAGATGTGGCGCTCGAAGTGATCAACCGCTGCAAGACCCCGTACCCGACCACATTCGTTACCTATAAGAAGAACGGGGAGTAGGGCATCTCTAAAAACCTGTTCCAATAATGAGCGTTCCTGCGCCATACGAACGCTTTTCCCCATTTCATGGGTTTGGCGCATGGCTTGCCACGCTCACTATTGGAATATGGCATGGTTTGAGAGGTGCCCAATGGTTCAGAGGATGACGATCAGCTGAACCACCCTTTGACCCTGTCGCATACGCTCTCGAAAAGTCCCTGGTGCGGCGTGCTCTCTACGCCGAAGCTCTCCTGGAGCTTCTGGAGGAGCTCTTTCTGCTCGCTGCTGAGCTTCTCCGGCATGATCATCTTCACCTGCGCTATGAGGCGTCCCTTGCGTCCCGTATGGACATCGACGACACCTTCACCCGGGAAGACGAACTGCGCTTTGTCCTTTGTTCCCGGTTTGAGGTCGAGTTTGAGTTCCTCTTCCAGCGAATGGATGGTGAGCTCAGCGCCGAGCACCGCCTGGGTGAAGAACACCGGCACTTCGATATAGATGTCGCTGCCGTTTCGGATGAAGTGTTCATCCTCCTCGACGATGAAGGTGAGATAGAGATCGCCCCTGCGGCCGTATTTGTCCTCGTTGCCGCGTCCCTGGACCCTGAGGCGGTTGCCGCTGTCGACACCTGCGGGGATCTTGATCGTGACGCTCTCCTCTTTGGTCTGGTATCCCCTGCCGTGGCAGGTGGAGCATTTCTCCGCGACCGTTTTCCCTTCCCCTTTACATTTGGGGCACGTCTGGGCGAAGGTCATCGGCCCCTGGCGCATCACCACCTGTCCCTGACCCTTACAGTAGTCACAGGTCTCCATCTTGCCGTCTTTGGCCCCTGTACCCTTACAGTCGGAGCATGGTACCTTGTAGACGATATCGATCTTTTTCTCGCATCCGAAGACCGCTTCGTGGAATGCCAGTGTGATCTCCTGCTCGAAATCCTGGGCATACTTCTGATCGGGACTGCGGCGTGCCTGGCCGAATCCGCCGAATCCTCCGAAACCGCCGCCGAACATCGAATTGAAGATGTCCATGAAGTCATCCATGCCGCCTCCGCCGAAACCACCATGGCGCTCAAGTCCCTCTTTGCCGTATTTGTCGTAGATCGAGCGTTTCTCCTCGTCGCTGAGTACCTGGTAGGCTTCGTTGATCTGCTTGAACTTCTCTTCAGCCTCTTTGTCCCCCTGGTTCCTGTCGGGGTGATATTTCATGGCAAGTTTGCGGTAAGATTTCTTGAGCTCCGCACCGCTGCAATCGCGGCTCACTTCCAAAATCTCATAATAATCGAATTGAGTCATTACTTTACCTCTGCATATCGAATTTTGAGCGAATTTTAACATAAATTTATTATAATAGCCGATTCTGATTATAAGAGGAGTTCCAGATGGTAACACATATCGTGATGTTCACATTCGCTGAAGAGAACAAAGAGTCCAATATCGCCAGGGCAAAAGAGATGCTTGAAGCTCTCATGGGCGCCGTCCCCACGCTGCGTAGCATGGAGGTGGGGGTCAATTTCTCCGGCGAGGCGCGTGCGATGGATCTCTCGATCATCACGACATTCGACGACCGCGAAGGGCTCGACGCCTACGCCGTCCACCCCGTCCACCTCGAAGTGGTGGCGTTCATCAAGAGCGTCGTGGAGTATTCGAAAGTTGTGGATTACGAAGGATAGAGGTTCTGGTATAATATTCCAAAAGGAGTTTGTCATGCATACACTCACGCTTAATATTGACGATGCTATCTACGATAAGTTCATGGGGCTTATCGATATCCTTCCCCGGGAGAGTATAGTGATAGAGGAAGCGGACAGTATTCCCTATTATCCCGCTATCTCTTTTGAAGAGGCGAGAGAGAAAGTTGCCCGGGGGATCAGGGAGATCGATGAGCAGAGGGGCGAGGAGCTCCATCGTGTCTTCGACGAGATATTGGAGCGGTGAGATACGGGATCATCGTCGAACCAACGGCAAAGCGAGACCTGTTTTCGATCTACGGGTATATACGGGAGAGTGATTCGAGTGCAAAAGCTAAGAAGTTCCTGGGTGAGCTTGAGCAAAAGATCGCGACCCTCGATCTCATGCCTCACAGATGCCGCAGGAGTCCTTACAGCGATCATGTGGATGCGAGAGATTTGATATTCAAAGGGTATACGATCTCATTTTTGATAGTGGAGAAAAATGTACATATTATTGCCGTATTTCGCCAGCACAATTAACAAACTGAATATATACTGTAATGTTCATAATGACAGTTTCAACACTATTTTTGGAAGTGAGGCTTTAGCCTCACCCGGCATTTTGAGAGAAATTACAACGCTACTCAAATTTTTTGGTGGGACTGAAGTCCCACTTCTGATGAAACTGCGTAACATCAGTTAACGATGATAAAGTCTTAAGGAGCCCCAAGCGTGAAACACCACAGGATAGAGAGCTTCGAAAATCTCGTCGAGGCTTTCCAGACACTCCCCACCATCGGGCGCAAGTCGGCCGTGAGGCTGGCGTACCACCTCTGCATGGAGGATGGCTTCGGCGCGATGAAGCTCGCCCACGCCATCGAGAGCGCGGTCAATGCGATCGGGCGGTGCATGCAGTGCAACAACATGAGCGAGGACGAGCTCTGCGGGATATGCGCCGATGAGATGCGCGACAACTCCAAGCTCTGCATCGTCCAGAGCGCCAGGGATATCCTCTCCATCGAGGAGGGGCGCTACTACGACGGTCTCTATTATGTCATCACGAAGATCGACGACCTCGACACCCGCCATCTCCAGGAGGCGGTGAGCGGCGTGGAGGAGGTGATCTTCGCTTTCCCTCCGAGCATCGCGACCGATGCGATGATCCTCTATATCGAGGACAAGCTCGAGGGGTCGGGGCTGCGGTTCACCAAGATCGCGCAGGGGGTTCCCTCCGGTGTCGATCTCGAAAATATCGATATGGTATCGCTGAGCCGTGCGATGGAAGCGAGGGTACGGGCATGATACTATTGTGGAAAGACTTTTTGCAAAACTATAGACTCAGCGGCAAAAGTATCAAATGCGGTTGCGAAAGCAAACTTTCTGTGAAATCCTCCCTTCGGTCTGAGCGCTTCGCTAATAGTTTCACAAAAAGTCTGCTGGTACTATTCTTGCTGTTCACACCGCTTTTCTCAGCTCCCAAACCCGCAGCTGACTCTCCGCTGGCATATCTCCCGCTGCTCAAGGGGAAACGGGTCGCGGTCACTGCCAACCAGACCTCGATGGTAGGGGGCACCCACCTGGTCGACTACCTCCTCGGCCATGATGTGGAGGTGGTCAGGATATTCACCCCCGAGCATGGATTCAGGGGGGATGCCGACGCGGGCAAAGCGGTCAACAGCGGCAAAGACCCCCGCACGGGACTCCCTATCGTCTCCCTCTATGGCAAGCACAAGAAGCCCACCGCTGCCGACCTCGCGGGTGTCGATATCGTCCTCTTCGATATCCAGGATGTGGGGGTGCGGTTCTACACCTACCTCTCGACACTCCACTATGTGATGGAAGCAGCGGCGGAGCAGGGGAAGAGCGTCATCGTCCTCGACCGCCCCAACCCCAACGGCCACACCATCGACGGCCCTGTTCTCGAACCCTCGCAGCGCTCCTTCGTGGGGATGCACCCCGTCCCGGTGATCTACGGGATGACCATCGGCGAATACGCGCAGATGATCAATGGCGAGGGGTGGCTGAGGGGCGGACGCAAAGCTGCTTTGAAAGTCGTACCGATGGGTGGCTACGATCATGATCTCCACTATTCTCTCCCCGTCAAGCCCTCGCCCAATCTCCCCACTGCCCGCTCTGTAGCCCTCTACCCGTCGCTGGCGTTCTTCGAGGGGACGGTATTCAGCGCGGGACGCGGGACGACGACACCGTTCGAGCTCTACGGCGATCCGCTCTACGGTGACAAAGGTTTCTCTTTCACCCCCAGACCGCGAAGCGGCGCGACCCAGCCCAAACACAGCGGCAAGGTCTGCTACGGGCGCGACCTCAGAAGCCTTTCGATCCCTTCGATCCGCTCCGGGGGTCTTGACCTCCGCTACCTCCTCGACGCCTACAGCAGGTATGCCGACAAAGGTCGTTTCTTCCTCAGGAACGGTTTCTTCGACAAACTCGCGGGGACGACGACCCTCCGCCAGCAGGTCATCGCCGGCAAAAGCGAAGCGCAGATACGCGCAAGCTGGCAGCCTGCACTGAACCAATTCAAAAAGATACGCCGGAAGTATCTCCTCTACAAATAAGGAACTATTATGAACAAACTCACTCTCGCAGCCCTCGTCCTCTCGACCCTCCTGTCCGCCGAATCGATACGGATCGTCAACAAGCCCATCAGCTTCAGCAAAGAGCGCGTCGAGATGACCAAAGAGTATATCGGCGAGCACTACGGCAAAAAGGTGAACGATATCACGATCACACCGCGCATCATCCTCCTCCACTGGACGGCGGAGCTCGATTTCAAGAGCTCCTTTGACAGGCTCTACCCCGAGAAGCTCCTCGATGACCGCGGGGATATCGCCAAGGCGGGCGCGCTCAATGTCTCGGCTCACTACCTCGTCGACCGTGACGGCACGATCTACCGCCTCATGCCTGACAACCACATGGCGCGCCATGTCATCGGGCTCAATATGTCCGCTATCGGGATCGAAAATATCGGCGGCAAGGGGAACAAGACCCAGGACCTCACCGACGCGCAGCTACGGGCCAACATCGACCTGGTCTACTATCTCAAGAACAAATACCCCACCATCGACTATCTCATCGGCCACTACGAGTACAAAAAGATGGAGAGGACCCCGCTGTGGCTGGAGAAGGACAAAGGGTATCGCACGATGAAGAACGACCCGGGCGAGAAGTTCATGAAGGCCGTGAGAGGTGCGGTGAAGGACTTGAAACTGAAGGGTGCGCCGAGGTAAGGCATTACCTGGGCAGATTGAAGTAGGGTGCAATTTATTGCACCGCAGATTCCGAATGCAGTTACATTATGATTTCATGAAAATATTGGTGCAATGAATTGCACCCTACGGCGAACTATTCCATGCCGTTCACGGCGACAGGTTGATTTGATGTCGTGTAGGGTGGGCTTGCCAGCCCACCGTTTGTTCAGATTGATAATGAGATTATGATTATTGGATAAACATTTTTGAAATCGTTTTGCTATAATCGTTGAGAAAGTGCTTTCGAGATGTCAGTATTATTATCAATATCAATGAAATGGAAATAAAAAAGATGAACAATATGGAAATAAGTGATGAGCATATTAAAGAAAAAATCTTCAGTGGAGAACATTTAACAGATAAAGAAATACAACGAATAGAATTTATTCATTTTAGTGAAGATGAAGCAGAGATTATAAATGATGCAATACATAGGTATGAGGAAAAAGATTTAGATATATCAACAAGAATAAAAAAAGAACTGGAAAGTGGTGCTTCAGTTCTAAAAATTATTTCATATTTATCTGAATCCACTGGAATAGGTCAAAAAGAGGTAGGACAAATAGTATTTAGAATTTGTCTGGAAAGTAAATCTTCATCTCCATGTATTCAAGAAATATTGGCCTTAATAGAGGCTAAGAAAAAAGAGGGATTGTCCAATAAAGAAGTATCCTTAATTATTGAGTCTGAATATGGGTTGAG
>QKDN01000052.1 GCA_003252535.1 Campylobacterota bacterium
GGTGGCGTCTTCTCACAACTCAAAAAACTTATGAAATTACATCAGGGAATGAGTAAGAGTTTGAAGGTCAAATTAATAGATTATTATCTAGTAAACTATAACAAAAAAGAATAATGCAGCCTCACAGATTTTTCATTAGATCACATAATCCTATAATAGCATAAAAATATTTTTTTACATCATTTCTTCCTGCTTGGAAAAAGATATTCCAAAATTTTCTCGAAGTCATCACTCTCAATAACAAATCGGTATATGAAGAGTTGTCGATGATGTCTGAAAGTGATCTTTATCCGGGTCAGGCAGGGGATATTGTGAAAGTGTATCTCTGTGCCGATGATATCGTTTCGATCGTATCTCGTGACTTCATCGGTATCGGAATAGAGCAGGTTTGATCTGTTTGTGACAGTGATCTCGTCCTGCGCAAAGCTGATTGATCTCACGACAAGATCAGTATAATCAATTTGCAAAAATGCAAGCCCCAGGAATACATAAGGTGCAAAAATCAAGTTACTTGCTATGGATCTGTCAAGATATAAGATTGCTATAACATAAATGATCTGCAATATCAATATGACACCTGCAAACTTTAGACTGCAAACGATGGCTTGTTTTTGTGAATACTGGATATCGATCATCACTCTTCTGTTATCCTTGGTTGGCGTATTTGAAATACTGCTGCAACATCACCAATGCCAATACAATGGCAAAGGTCAGATCTTTTGCTCTCTTATTTTTGTCCCATATATACCACAGAAACCATGACAAGGCAAAGACCGGGAAAAAGTAGATCATGATCTTTGTGGTAATGGTATCTATCGTGGCTCTCCCTGTATGAAGCATGAACACAGTATAGATTATTATACAGAGAGTCAAAAATATTTTGTTCTCTTTGGTGACGGAAAACTTCTCTTCTCTCATTTTTTTCCTTTTATTGGTAAGTATACAATAGCGGCAAAATGTCAAAAAACGATCCATTAGCAGATATCATATTTCGTTATCCGGCAGTATGTTACCAATGGTTCCAACTATGGTGTCCGTATATTGGAACCATATCACATAATTAATTGATTAGAATAGTTGTTTTTTGTTATAATCAAAAAAGGTTATCTAAAATAATCGATCATACTTCACGAAGGAGTTCATTATGAAAATCGCAAGATCGTTAAGCACACTGTTGTTCGGTGCACTGGTAGTCGCAGGATGCGGCGGTGGAGGTGGAGGCAGTTCTACATCGGGGACGACAGTATCGGATGCGCAGGGGCTCTATATCGGTACATCCAATAACAGGAATGTCACAGGGATCATCCTTGACAACGGGACGTACTATATCTTCTACACCTATGATCAGAGCTCGAACTATATCGCAGGGGTCGTGCATGGCACCGGGACGGCCAGCAACGGGACATTCACATCAACAAACGCAAAAGACTTCAGCCTCGAATACAAGGAGGTTCTCAGTGCCACCGTTTCGGCGAACTATGTCCCCATGCAATCGGCGAACGGAACCATCACCTACCCGAGCCTGAACGAAACGAATTCGTTCGCACTCACCTACGACAGCTATTATGACCTCACACCGTCACTTGAGAAAGTCGCCGGGACATACGAAGGGACGGCATCCTCTACGCTGGGGCAGAACTATGCCACGGTCACGATCGCATCATCAGGGGCTATTTCAGGACAGGACCCGTATGGCTGTACATATGGCGGTACCGTTACACCCCGAACGAGCGGCAATCTCTACAATTTCACCGTGACATTCAGCGGTACCTCCTGCTATTTTGCCAATCAAAGCATGACCGGTATACTCTATCTCGACGAGAACGACCATCTCATAGCAGCTGCTCCAAATGCCGACAAGACCGAAGGGATACTCTTCGAAGCGGACAAATAGCATATCCTTCGCTCCTGCGGTTTCGCAGGGCGATTGGGATTTTTATTCTTGTTTAATAAAACTCTTGCAGGGAGATATAGAGAGGGCACACGGATTTATTTGATTTATTTTGTGTATTCTCTACCAAGCACTCGGAACAGTTTGGTTCCCCTCAATATCCTCTAATTCATCTATCTGAGGATTATAAATATTCAGATCATACTTTTTGCACAAGACTTTGAGTTCTGGATAAAACTATACTTGCAATAGTTCTACCATTTCACGAAGTACTTTATGCTTATCTATTTTTACATTTTCATTAATGCCAATCGTTAGATCAAAAGACATTGTTATTTCAAAAGCAATGAAGCATAAACTTTTTTAAACTCTCTGATCAGAAGTTCATCAATATCTTTACAGATTCTCCAGGCTTTTATTTTAGCTTGAGTTTGTGGTGTAGCATAATAATCGATTATTTCCTTATCACTCATATTGCACTCGCAACATATATAGAGATAAAACCATGAACCAAAAATTGTTCTATAGAATGTATAAAGTTTAGTTGCGTATAAATCTGATTGAGGATTGGAAGCATAGAACACTTCAAATAAAGCTTTTGGACTGTCTATATTCTTTAATAGATAGCTCAGTTCAGGTATTGTGAATTCCACTCCACCACTAGATAAGAATACATTATTATCATGAACCTCTACCCAAGGTCCAACCATGCCAATCTCACCATCTTCAGTATTCACACGACCTATACTCTTATATTCTTCAAAGTTAAAATGATCATTATTGGCAAGTATAGAAATCAATTGACCGTATCTCTTTGAGTAGATTCCGAAATGTACCTGAGAACCCTCTTCCCAGCTATCATCTACATCAAAGATGACCTTGTAGTCGGAAAACAGTTCAAGTTCATATTGTGGCAACTCCTTATTGTGTATATAGGGTTTTTCGACAAAACCCTCTTGCAGTAGTCTTCCGCCTAAGTTTGCATATTTTAATGCATTCATTTCTATATCTGTAAACTCTTCTAACATCCATGAACCTCCAAAACCCTCCTTGCTTCCCTCGCCATCTCCAGCTCTTCGTTGGTGGGGATGACGGCGAGGGCGATGCGGCTGTCGGGGGTGTGGAGGGTACGCTCGGCGTGGTCGCGGATACCGTTGAGCTCCTTGTCGATAGTGATGCCGAGAGGCTCGGCGAGACGGTCGGCGATCCGTTGGCGGATGAGCGGCGAGTGCTCGCCGATACCGCCGCTGAATACGATCGCATCGAGACGCCCAAGGATGACGAAGTAGGCGCCGATGTACTTGACGATACGGTAGATATAGATATCAAGAGCCAGCGAGCAGAGGGGATCGCCGCGCTCGGCGCCCTCTATGACATCCCTCATGTCGCTCGAGCCGGCGACACCGAGGAGGCCGCTCTTTTTGTTGAGCAGCGTGTCGATCTGCTCGATGCTCATACCATGCGAGCGGGAGAGATGGATGATGATCGCCGGGTCGATATCGCCGCTGCGCGTCCCCATCATCAGCCCCTCGAGCGGGGTGAAGCCCATCGAGGTGTCGATGCTCCTGCCCCCTTTGATGGCTGCCGCGCTCGCGCCGTTGCCCAGGTGGAGGGTGATGATATCGAGCTTTTGGAGAGGGATATCGAGGAACCTCGCCGCCTCTTTGGCAAGGTAGGCGTGGGAGGAGCCGTGGAAGCCGTAGCGGCGGATGTGCTTGTGGGCGCACAGCTCGTGGGGCAGGGGATAGGTGTAGGCCTCGGCGGGCATACTCTGGTGGAACGAGGTGTCGAAGACCGCTACCTGCGGGATGTGCGGATGGTCGCGGTGGATGATTTGCATCCCCTCGAGGTTGGCCGGGTTGTGGAGCGGTGCGAGGGGGATCAGCGAGTAGATCGTCTCGAGCACTTCGTCCGTGACCAGCGCAGGCTCGGTGAAGATATCCCCTCCGTGCACCACCCGGTGCACTACTGCATCGAGGGCGTCGATATTCTCCAGTATGCCGTGGGAGCCGAGCACCTCGAAGAGCATTTGCAGCGCTTTGTGGTGGTTGGGGAGGTGGCGTTCGACGATCTCTTCATGGGCATCGTAGACGATATGGGAGGTGGCGCTGCTCTGGCCGATCTTCTCTATCAGGATCGTGGCGATGTGGCGCTCATCGATGAAATACTGCGACTTGATCGAGGAGCTGCCGGAGTTGAGGGTGAGTATCTTCATGATTCCCCTTTGGTGTTCTGTGCCTGTATCGCGGTGATGGCGACGGTATTGACGATATCGTCCACGCTGCACCCGCGGCTGAGATCGTTGACCGGCTTGCGGAGTCCCTGGAGGATAGGGCCGATAGCGAGCGCACCCGTCGATCTCTGGACCGCCTTGTAGGTGTTGTTGCCGGTATTGAGATCGGGGAATACGAAGATGGTTGCCTGACCTGCCACGAGGCTGCCCGGCAGTTTCTGCTCGGCTACTTTCATATCGATGGCTGCGTCGTACTGGATCGGCCCCTCAATCGGGAGATCGGGGCGGAGATCGCGGGCGATGAGGGTCGCCTCGCGCACCTTGTCGACATCGGGACCGCTCCCGGAACCTCCCGTAGCGTAGGAGAGCATGGCGACTTTGGGTGCGATGCCGAACTGCATCGCCGTCCTTGCCGATGCGACGGCGATCTGGGCAAGTTCACGGGCATTGGGGTCGAGGTTGATGGCGCAGTCGCCATAGACGAGCACACGGGTATCGAGACACATGAAGAAGATGCTCGAGACGAGGGAGACATCTGGGGTGGTCTTGATGATCTGCAGGGCGGGGCGTATCGTATCGGCAGTGGTGTGGACAGCGCCCGAGACCATCCCGTCCGCCATCCCCTCCTGGACCATCATGGTGGCGAAGTAGGTGGAGTTGGCCATGGCATCCCTTGCAGCGGGGAGGGTGAGGCCGCGTTCCCTGCGCATCTCGTAGAACTTTTGGGCGAAGTACTCTATCTGCACGGGGTCTTCGGGATTGACGATCGTCGCACGGGAGATATCGAGGCCGAGCTGCGCACTTTTGTAGAGTATCTCTTTGGCGCTGCCCAGGAGGATCACCCTGACGATATCGCGGTTGAGCAGTATCTCGGTAGCCCTGAGCACCCTCTCGTCATTGCTTTCGGGGAGTACGATACGCATGAGATCACTTCTGGCACGTTCGAATATCCTGTACTCGAACATCATCGGCGTGAGGATGTCGGGTGTCTCTTTACCGAACCTCTCCGAGAGGAGCTCTTTGTTGACATTGTTATCGAAGAGCCCCTTGGCCAGTGATATCTTCCGGGTACTCTGGGCGCTGAGCTGCACCTTGACCTTCTCGAGCGCTATGGCGGCCTCGTAGCTGTCGAGTCGGGTAGAGAAGATCGGTACGACGATCTCGCTGAAGTCCCTGAGGAGGTCCATCACGAAGCTGCTCGGCTGCAAGCCGCCGCTGAGTAGGAGGCCGGAGATATTGGGGTGGCTCTTGCCGTAGAACGAGATCAGGGATGCGGTGATGATGTCGGTCCTGTCGCCCCCGACGATCACGAGGTCGCCCGTATCGATATGCTCGAGGTAGTGTTCGACGCTCATGGCGGCGATCTTCTTGCCGCTGACGAGGTGCTGGCGCTGCTCGGGGTTGCCCAGTATCATCTTCGCATCCAGTGCCGTCTCGACCATACGCAGCGTAGGGGTGTCGAGCTCCCTGACCTCCGGGAGGAGGTAGATGAGCTCATTCTCCCTGGTCTGCAGATGGTCTGTGAGGAGAGGGATGATCCCGCTGTCGCAGCGGTTGATGAACGTAGCGAGGTGGATACACCCCTCGTCGTCCACCGCTTCGGCGATGAGATGCGCTTCGGAGATGATGGCATCGGCGCTCTTGCCACGGGCGTTGATCACGGGGACATAGAGGGTATTGAGGTTGTGGGCGATCTTGAGGTTGAGATCGAAGTCGAACGACGAGGAGATATAGGCTCTCGTGTACCCTTCGATCAGGACGAAGTCGTACCGCTCGTAGAGACTGTTGATCTTGACGAGGAGCGATTTGCAGAGGTCGTCATCGGTACCGTTGGCATAGGCGCTGATGAACTCCTCAGCCCTGTAGCCATAACACTCTTCGTACTCCATAGCGAGCCCGAAATGCTCGAGCATGAAAAGGATGTCGCCGTCCTTCTCCCCGCTATCCTGGATGATGGGTCTGAAAAACGCCACCCTCCCGTACGAGCCTTTGAGCATCTCCATGATGCCGATCGATATCAGCAGACTCCCTGCCCCCTGCTGTGTAGAGGCTACATAGATACTCCTTGGTATCATTGGCGATCCTTTTGGTGTTAGTTCTCTTTGATGAATTCCCGGGAGGGGTCCCATTCGATATAGACGCTGTCCTTGTGGTCGAGCCTCGGGGCTTTGATAAAGACCGCTTTGAAGTCTCCTTCGCTTACGTTGCGGAAGAAGTGTGCTTCGCCCTTTTCGCATACGAGATAGTCTCCGGCTCTCATGACGACGAGACTGCCGTCGACCCACACCTCGCACTCGCCCTCGAGGGCAAGGAAGGATTCCTCCTGCATCGTGTGTTTGTGGCAGGGGTGGGATTCCCCCGCCGTGATCACCACGACACCCATATCGACATTGCTCGTACCGTCGGTGAGGTACTTGGGGCCGTGGGTGCCGAAGCGGTATTCGTGGTCTTTTTCATTGGTCAGGTGCATTCTTTCTCCTCTGGTGTTTCCGACTCATCTCTGAGCTGCTCATGGATATTGATAAAAGTCTCTTTATGTTCGAGGAAGAGGTCGACCAGCATAGGGTCGAAATGTTTTCCCCGCTGCTCTCCAATATAGCCGAAAATATCTTCATAGCTCCAGGATTCTTTGTAGATACGTTTGGACGCGAGGGCATCGAACACGTCTGCAAGGGCTACGATCCTGCCGAAGATATGGATATCCTCCCCTATCAGCCCCCGGGGGTACCCGGTACCGTCGTATTTCTCGTGGTGCTCGTGGGCGATGATGGCGGAGGACTGGAGAAGCCGTCGTTTGGATCTGGCGAACATCTCGTAGCCGTAGACGGTATGGTTCTTGATGATCTCATACTCTTCGTCAGTGAGTTTGGCAGGTTTCTCCAGGATTGCATCGGGGATCGCGATCTTGCCGATATCGTGCATGGTGGAAGCATCGGCGACAATATCGCATTCGTATGGGGAAAGACCGATCAGCTGAGCCAGCTCCCGGGAATAGAGCGAAACTCTTTTGAGATGGTTGCCGGTCTCCTTGGAGCGTTTGTCGGCAATGATATTGAAGGTATACATCAGCTCCTTCTGGTTCGCTTCGATCTCTTCGAGGAGGAGGGTGGTCTTGATGGTCTCGGAGATATAGACGGAGATGAGCTTGAGGTTGTTGAGGTCATCCCCGGTGAAGTCGCTCTCATCGACGGTATTGATCACCTGTATCGCCCCGGTGATCTGCTGCTGGTTGTCCCTGGTGGGGACGACGATCATTTTTTTGGTCACGAAGCCGGTAGTGCGGTCGAAAGAGTTATCGAAATGTTCGTCTTTGGCGGCATTGTTAATGATGACAGGTTCGCCGCTGTTGACGACGCTCCCCACGATCCCTTCGTTGGAGCTCATCGAGATGGTGTCGTAGCCGTCGGCGGTATTGCTGAAAAGGAGTTGTTTCCGGGCATCGAAGAGCCAGATGGTGCAGCGCTCCCCGTGTACGATATCACGCCCCATATTGGCAAGCGCTTTGAGCATTTCGTTATTGTCGTAGATCGCAGTGATGAGGGCCATATGTTTGAAGATGAACTCAAGCAACTCTTTCGGGTTTCTTCTCATAGCTTCCTTTCCTGCCTTTCCAGTACTTCTATGTATTGTAGCAAAAAAACTTCTAATCCTGATTTGCCGGGGCGTATTTGGAGTAATTTCGTTATAATACATCATACTTCCTGCATCACCCTCTCATGGCAGGAGGGGCATGGAGGGAAGTCTCCCGAATCAATCAGAAAGGATATACCTATGATCTCCACGATACGAAAACCCCTCTTTCTCTTCTGCGGTGTGATGCTGGCGAGCGATCTTGACGCATCATCGCTCGAGATATATACCGACGGTGCGAACTACCACTACACAAGCGACGAACGGTTCGTCGGGTTCAATTCCGATGTCGGTGTGCAGTGCGGTACGCAGAGCATACGGATCGAGCCCGGGATCGAATGCCCCTCCTCGATGAGGCTCTGTACCCTTTTTGATGCTCTGGTGACACAGACAAAGAACTATAATGAGGTCAAAAGCCAGTTCGATACCCTCGGCACGCTCCTCTCCGCCGTCAAGCCAAAAGTGGTCGATGCCTCTGCCTGGATCGATGCAGCGATGAACATAGGCAAGGAGAAATCAAAGCTCGAGATCGATATGAACCTGATCAAGGAGAAGCTCGACAGCGATACCGACGCATTCGGCAAGCAGACACAGAGTGAGAGACCGTACTATCTTGCCGGGAGCTGTGACGAGGAGATACACCTCAATATCCCCTCGGGGATGATCGGGGCGAGTCTCTCCTACGAAGCGAACCTTGCCGATGAGAAGCATATCGTCATCAGACAGGTGATGCAGCTCTCCAACCAGAGCGGTATCGATATCGAGGCCGATGAGGTCAATATCTACGCCAAATCCTCCTACCTCTCCCTCTCACCGCTCTCTTTCAACCCGTGGACGGTATCGGTAGCCGTACCGTACAGGACCAAGAGCAGGTATGATGCGTATGCAGAGAAAGAGGAGCTTGCCGGAGACATCGCACCTGCGCCTATGGTGGAGCCGGTGGTCGAAGCCGCACCGATGAAGGTCCCATCAGTGGTCAGGACCGGGTACAGGAACTATGCGATCAAGTCGCTGACCCTCCCTTCGAACAATACCGAGATCGAGACGGTGATCGCTACCGAAGAGCTGCCGATGGAGTGCGGGCTGATCGCCTATCCCTACAAAGATACCAACCTCTATAACGGATGCAGCTTCAGCCCCAAAGAGGCGATCGAAGCCAACGTCTGGAAGCTCACGAAGAACAAAAGGATCGTCTCCACCGATGCCAGAGGCGAATACCGCGACGGTAAATACCTTCTCTACACCGATATCGACGAGAGCGTCCTGATCTCACACAAAAAAGCGATCGTCAACGATACGAGCAGCGGGATATTCGGCGGCAGCATCCGCAAAAAGGACGGCTATGAGCTCACCCTCACCAATACCCTCGCAACACCCAAAGAGTTCACCCTGATAGAGCGTATCCCCCGCTCCACGACCGACAAGATCAAGGTCAGGCTCGTTTCGGTCAACGGTGCGGAGGGTTACAAGCTCAACAAAGACGGTGAGCTTGTGATCGATATCAGGCTCAAGGCCAACGAAGAGAGAAAGGTCAGGGTCGATTTCGAGCTCGAATACGACAAAGAGATCAGTGTCAACTACTAAGCATATGCGAACGAGAGCGCCTGTTTCACGGGTTTGGCGCATGGTTTGTCACGCCAGCTTTTGGAGCATCATAGATAGCTCCCCGGTGGCTTAAAGGGGAAGTCAGAAAGGGTGTGTTATGATATCAAAAAATATCAAAAGGTGCCGCCGAAATGAAAAAGTTCCTTTTAGCGTATACGGCCTCCCAGCTTCTGCTCTATGGCAATATGTTCGTCGTCACCGATGCATCGGGGAAGGTAGTAGAGGACAGGCAACTGGTCCATACCGAAAATCCCTACCTCACCCAAAAAGCAACCGAATACTCCTACCAGGCGATCTACGACGAGCTTCATAAGGCCGAGAACCTTGCCAGGCTGGCAGAGGCTGCCAGACAACACAGTGAAGATTTGCACCGGAAAGAACTGGCCGCTGCCAGGGAAGGGAGACAGTATACTCCGACTGCCAGGGAAAAAGCCCAGCTTATCGAGGATGCAAAGTACTTCAAAGGGGGTAAATACGTCTGGGGCGGGACGACACCCGAAGGGTTCGACTGCTCAGGGTATGTGCAGTACCTCTACAAAAAGCAGAATATCGATCTCCCCCGCACAGCCCTCGAACAGTCGGGGGTGGGGCGTCAGATCGCTCTGGAGCATATCAAAAAGGGTGATCTCCTCTTTTTCAATACCGACAAATCGCGCGGTCTGAAAGTCTCCCATGTGGGGATATACATGGGCAACGGCGAGTTCATCCACGCTGCCTCGAAAGACAAAGGGATCATCATCTCCCCGCTGGCAGGCAAATACGAGAACTGCTTCGTCGTAGCCAAAAGGGTACTTGGATACAATAACGCCCCGCAATTAGCATCACTGGAGCAATAATGCAACTGATACCTGTCACCGATCTGAATTCACCCGAGCTTGAGGTCTACAGCTCCCTGCGCGACAGGGCGACGACCCGGGACAACTCTTTCGTTGCCGACAGCCCCAAGGTGATCAACGAACTGCTCAAGAGCGGTGCGGAGGTCAAGAGCATCCTCGCCACACAGGAGTACTACGACACCTACGGCGAACTGCTGACTTCCTATGATGATGCCCGTTTCTATGTCGCGCCGAAAGAGCTGATGCAGACCATCGTCGGCCACAAGCTCCACCACAACGCGATGATGCACGGTATCAGGCCGGCCGACACTCCCCTCGAAGAGCTTGGAGACCGTATCATCATGCTCGACGAGCTCTCCAAGACCGAGAACATCGGTTCGATCATCCGCAGTGTCGCGGCGCTCGGCATGGACTCGATGATAGTGCCGAGACTTCCCAATCCATACGGCAGGCGCGCCCTGCGCGTCTCGATGGGGCACATCGGCAAGCTCGGTATCCACGCCTACGACGACCGCAAAAAGATCGTCAGCGAGCTCAAAAATCTTGGCTATACGATCTATGCCGCAGAGGTGACGCCCGATGCGCGCAACCTCGCCGATATCAACCCGCCGCAAAAGTGGGTACTGATCGTAGGCAACGAAGATCTGGGGGTCCACGAGGATTTCCTCGGGCTCTGCGACAGCGTGGTCAAGATAGAGATGCGACCCGATATCAAGAGCTTCAATGTCGCGGTTGCTACCTCGATCATCCTTTACAAATTTTTATACCTCTGAGCCTCGCAAAGCCCCGCGGGACTGAAGTTCTCTTAAGCTGAATCATACTATAATCACAAAATTTCTGCACTAGTTCTGCATACGAGGATCGGCCATTTTACACTACATCCTGATATTGATATTTTCAGTAACGATGATCGCATTTATCAAGGAGCACGCGCACTGGCTTCGGCTGGTCGATGTCCCCAATGACCGAAGTTCCCACAGCCAGATCACACCAAGGGGAGCAGGGATCGGGATATTCTTTGCCGTCGCCTCGTCGGTAATGATCTTCGACCAGCCGCTGGTCGAGGAGTACCCTTGGACCTTCTCCTCGATCCTTTTGATCTTCCTTGTCGGCGTCCTCGACGACTATTTCAATATGCCGCCCAAGACCAAGAGCGTCGTAGCGGTAGTGAGCAGTATCATGCTTACCTATGACGGGATCATCATCGACCATATCGGAGTCTGTTTCGGGCTCGATATCTCGCTGGGATGGCTTGCGATGCTCTTTACCATCTTCGCGGTCGTGGCATTCACCAACGCCCTCAACTTCATCGATGGCCTCGACGGTCTCGCAGGCGGCGTGAGCAGTGTGATACTCGCCAGCTACCTTTATATCGGATACAGCAACAACGATCTCCTGATGATCATCCTCTCAGGCTCGTTCATGACAGCGCTGATCGGTTTCCTGATCTTCAACTGGAACCCTGCATCGATCTTCATGGGTGACAGCGGTTCGCTGGTGCTCGGTTTTGTCATCAGTCTCCTCGGTATCAAGGCGATCGCCTATATCCCGGCGGTGACGATACTCTTCATCGCTGCTATCCCCATCATCGACACCACCGTCGTGGTGGTGCGCAGGCTCAAGTCGGGGCGCAGTATCCTGGAGGCCGACCGATGCCATATCCACCACCATCTCAAGGGATTCTTCGGGGGCAATGTCAGGAAGAGCGTCATTTTGCTGATCAGTGCACAGGCATTTTTCACCCTGCTTGGTCTCTACTTCACCGGAGTAAGCGACGGCGCTTTCCCGCTGGTGCTCTTTCTGATCATCACCTATACCGTGATCCGTGTCGTCTCAAAGATATACCGGATCAACCAAAAAACAGTACAAAGTAACGGATAAACTATGAACCAATTCGAAAAGACCAAAGAATCATTATTGAAAGAGCCACGAACATGGCTGGTGAGCGGCTGTGCGGGCTTCATCGGCTCGAACCTCATCGAATTCCTGCTTCAGCACGGTCAGAAGGTCGTGGGGATCGACAACTTTTCCACCGGGCATCAGTACAATATCGATGATGTCCTCGAAAAGGTCGGCGGGATGGCGGCGAACTTCCGCTTCTACGAGGGTGATGTGACCGACTATGCGAAATGTATGGAGGTATGCGAAGGGGTCGATATCGTCCTCCACCAGGCGGCGCTCGGCTCGGTACCGCGCTCTATCGGCGATCCGATCTCATCCAACCACTCCAATGTCACGGGCTTCCTCACCCTCATGACCGCTGCCAAAGAATGCGGGGTCAAAAGGTTCGTCTATGCAAGCTCGAGCTCCGTATACGGCGACTCGGCAGAGCTCCCCAAGGTCGAGGAGCGCACGGGCAGGCTCCTCTCCCCCTACGCGGTGACCAAGATGACCAACGAGCTCTACGGCGGTGTCTTTGCCAGGACCTACGGGATGGAGACGGTGGGGCTCCGATACTTCAATGTTTTCGGCCGCCGACAGGACCCCAACGGTGCCTACGCAGCCGTCATCCCCAAATGGATCGCTTCGCTGCTGAGCGGTGAGAGCGTCTATATCAATGGTGACGGTGAGACAAGCCGCGACTTCACCTATATCGACAATGTCATCCAGCTCAATGTCCTCGCAGGCACCACGGCCAACCCGGAGGCATTCGGCGAAGCTTTCAACGGCGCGGTGGGCGGACGCAACACCCTCAACGAGCTCTATGGTCTCATCATGGAGAAGCTCCAGGGCGAAATGCCGGAAGTCTCGAGGATCGAACCGATCTACCGCGATTTCAGGGCAGGGGATATCAGACACTCCAATGCCGATATCACCAAGGCCAGAACCCTCCTGGGCTATGAGCCGACCCATTCGATAGAGCAGGGGATGAACGAGTCGATCCGCTGGTATATAGACGATATCGTCGCCAAATGATCACAGACCGAAACGACCGTCGATGAAGCCAAAAGGGAAAAACGAGAGCATTATCCTGCTCCGCGTCTTCGCTACCCTGCTGGTGGTGCTCGGGCATGCATTGCGCGATGCCCATGCTCCCAACCCCCATCTTTTCGAGCCCATCTACACTTCAGGTATCGAAGTGTTCCTCAAGAAGTTCATCTACTCATTCCATATGCCTCTCTTTTTCTGGATATCGGGGTATGTCTACTATCTGAGTCTCGAGAAGACAGACGGTGTGACTCAGGTATTCAAAACACTCTCCAAAAAGGTCGAGCGCGTCCTCGTCCCTCTCTACGCCACGGCATTCCTGCTTCTCCTCCCCTCTATGGTGTTCTTCGGCGATCTGAAGGTGACGGTATGGGAGCAGGTCAGATCGATTCTATTGGCTGAACAGAGCGACCATTTGTGGTTTCTGAAGACCCTTTTCCTGACTTTCCTGGTGATCGTGCCGGTTTCGAAATATCTTTACCGCTACGGTGCTCCGGCCCTGTTGGCCGCTGCGATCGCTGCATTCGTGATCCATTTCTGGTTCGATTATGCCGCGCTTTTCAAATTCATTCCATATTTTTTAATAGGAATGGCTACACGGGCATTTGAGGGAGATATCCGGCATCCAAAAGTGCTGCCGTATGTATTGATATTTATTCATATTAGCCTGTTTCTCTACGCATATGTTCATGACCTCGGGAGTAATGAGTATCTCAAATATACCATTGCGCTGTTCGGGATATATGCCTGGTACACATTGTCCCATTTGCTGGTCGAAAAGGGTGTCTTTGCATCGGCATGGGAGAAGATCGTATCGCTGGACAACAGTTCGTATACTATCTATCTCTTCCATGTGAGCTTCCTCTACCTGCTGCTGTATTTCATGCACACTTTCGGCATAGAGTCCGATATATTGCGGATCGTATCGTTCATGATACTCGGAGTTGCTGCCCCCGTGGCACTTGAGAAACTTCTCTCCCGATCAAAAATCGGTGCATGGCTCTTCTCAATACCCTACAAAAAGGCTCACTAGTGTCCGGAAAGTTTCGCAAAGACCTGAGTTTCGCCACAATCGCGAGCATTGCCAGCTTCGCCATTTCGCTGGCTCTCACCCCCATCATGACCCGCTGGTACCAGCCCGAGGATTACGGGCTTTTTGCCGTGATCAACAACACTTCGACCTTCGTCGCGACCCTGACCCTCTTTTCCCTCTCCAATGCTATCGCGATGCAAAAAGAGTGGAGTAAACGTGCAAGGCTCATCCGCACGCTGCTCCATCTGGCGTTCATGGCATTTTTGCTCAGTGGTATCTTCGTGTTCGTCTATGCCCTTGTACAGTACGAATACGATGGGCAGCTCGATTATGCCTACTACCTCATGCCGTTCCTGATCCTCGCCATTTCGCTCCACCGCATCGCACAAGGGTGGGTCAATGCCGACGGAGACTTCTTCCATATGTCCGCAGCGAGGATCGCCCATCCCCTGATCGCCAAGCCCTTCGCCATCGTTGCGAGTATGGCGGCGGGTTCGTATGCCCTCTTCATCGTCCTTTTCGAGATCGCAGGGTACCTGACGCAGGTGGTGCTGATGCTCAAGGATCGCTACAAAAGGCTCTTTTGCAAAGGAGAGTTTCTCTCGTGGCTGCGGATGCGGATGACCCTCGAGGTGGTCAAACGCCACTACGACTACGCCTTCTATCTCAACCTGGTCAATCTCGCCACCCTCGGCTTCATCACACTGGGGGTACTGATCCTCACCTCGATCTACGGCACGCATGAGACGGGGCTCTACTCGCTGGCATACTCGATGGCCTCACTCCCCATCCAGCTCATCGCCATGACCACCGCCTCGATCGTCTACCACAAGTTCATCCACATCTCACGGGAAGAGAGAGCGAGACTTTTCCCGTTTTTTGTCAAGATACTGATGGCCTTTGCCATCCTTGCCACCGTCCCCTATGCGGTGATCTATTTCTGGGGGAGCGAGATATTCGCACTGGTCTTCGGCAAGGAGTGGCTCGCAAGCGGCGAGATGGCTTCGTACCTGGCGGTAGCGTTCTTCTTCCAGTTCATCTATACTCCCCTCTCGTCGATCTTCAGAGTGGGTGACAGGATCAAGCTCCAGTTCTGGATCACCCTCGTGACGACCATCCTTGTCTCCGCCGCGTTCTACGCTTCCGCGATCAGCGAACCGATTGTCGTCTCGATCAAAACCCTCTCGTATGCGCTTGGATCACAGGGGGTGGTGTTGCTCCTCTTTGCCCTCTTTGTCGCATACCGAAGCGCCCATCCCAAGGAGAATAGATGAAGATACTGATGATCTCACCCCAGTCCCCGCCCAAGAACTCCCCCGAGTCGATACAGGTGGCACGCTACCTCGGGGAGCTCGACAGACACCACGATATCACCCTCGTGACCACCCCCATCGAGCACGGCTGGGTAGTGGGGGACAGCTCCCTCGATATCCCGCTGCACCGGACGCGGAGGCTCATCGTCGATCTCCCTTTCCACACCTTCACCGCGCGGCTGCTGGCATCGCGCTATTTCAGAGGGTTCGCATTCCCGGACAAGGAGTTCTGGATCACCTCGAAGGTCTCTTCCGTCATCGCCCGCGCGGGGAAGGACTTCGATGTGATCTACTCCCGCACGATGCCTTTCAGCTCCGCTCTGCTGGCACTCGGACTCAAGAAAAAGCTCAACCTGCCGTGGGTAATGCATATCAGCGACCCGATCGTCGACAACCCCTACAGGGCAAAAGGGGAGAATGAGGAAAAGTTGGCTGCACTCGAATCGGAGTGCTTCGAGCAGGCCGATGCGATCACCCTCACGACGCAGGGGATCGCCGACTTCTATGCCCGCAAATACCCAGATGCCGCCCACAAGATATCGGTCTCCCCCAATATCATGCCGGGTCTGCCCCAAAAGAGAGCAGAGAAGAGAGAGGAGGGGAAAGTGAAGCTCCTCTATGCCGGGGCGCTCTACGGAGAGAGGAACTTCGACACGCTCCTCGCCGCGCTGGAGAAGCTGAGAGAGAGCAGACCAGAATTGCTGGAGAACCTTGAGTTCAAAGTAGCGGGCAATGCCGCCGAAGATATCCTCGAGAGGATCAGGGGTGCGGCGATAGGGCAGATAGAGCTCCTCGGGAGGGTCAGCTACTCCAGGGTGCTGGAGCTCCAGGAGGACGCCGCTATCGTCCTCTCCATCGAGCCCGAGGGTGAGAGCGAGATACTCCGTACCTTCATGCCCTCCAAGATACTCGACTACCTCGCTGCCGACAAGCCCATCCTCGCACTCACCCCGGAGGGCAGCCCCACATGGCAGATATGCAACGATCACGGTTTCGGCTGGGCGATAGGCTCGAACGATACTGCGAAACTGGCGGAATTCTTCGAAAAACTCCTTGAGGGGAGGGGATTCCTCTCGACACTTGCGCCCCATTATGATATACTAGAGCATTACACCGCGCCCAAATGTGTGGAGGAGCTCGGCGAAATTTTTGATAAGGTGACACGCAGACAATGAAGATCGCAATCACAGGTTTTTACGGCAAGGGGAACTTCGGCGACGATGTCCTCTTCAAAGTCACCTACAACCTCGTCCGCCAATACTACCCCGAAGCCGATATAAGCGCCATCTGCGACCGCTACGGCGACGACTACCTCCCCAGGCTCATCGGCAGGGATATACGGGTCATTGAGGCGAGCAGCGGCGAACGGTTCGACCTGATCGTCCACGGGGGCGGGGGGACATTTTTCGATTTCACCCATTACGGATGGAAGGAGAGGGGGATCAACCTCGCTATCAAATTGATGGGCTACGGGCTCTATGCGACGCTCATCACCGCGGTACGCAGACTCCTCGGCAAGGAGCTCGTCTCAGCGGCGAAGCGTTACGGTTTCGGCATCGGCGTGGGTACCTACACCCCCGACTCTGCCAAGCTCAAGTACAATATCCCCGTCCTCACCACATTCGACCTGCTCGCCACCCGCGACCCGCAGAGCATCGCCAACTTAGAAAAGCTCGGGATCGATATCCCCGTCAAACTAGGAAGCGACCTCGCGTTCCTGCGCCGGCTGTGGGCTCCGTCACCGCTCCCGTACAGGGGAGAAAGGGAGAAGAGAAAGATCGGTCTTATCCTCCGCGACTGGCACAAAGGGGAGCTCCGGGACTATCTCGGGATGCTCAACCCGCTGATGGAGAGGCTTGAAAAAGAATATGATACGACCCTCTTTATCTTCGACGAGAGGGAGGACAGCGCGCTGATAGCCATGAGCGAAAGATACAGCCGTATGATCTGGGAGCCGATGCGTGTCGATTTCGCCGAGTACTGCCTCGCTCTTGCCGACCAGGACATCCTCATCACCTCCAGGGCGCACGGGGCGATGTGCGGCGCGCTGCTGGGCGTGGCGAGTATCATCATCGAAATAGAACCGAAGCTCCGTACCATCCACGAGATGCTCCCCAATGCCTCGCTCCTTGTCGGGAGCTCGGCATGTACGCCGGAGCGTATCATCAGCCTCATCCCCGCAGCCCTCGCCATCACCCCCGAGACGATCGGGGAGGATACCCGTGCCAATACCCTGCTGATGGAAGAGATCACTGCGAGCGCCTTCGAGGGGATGCGATGAGATACAGGATACTGATGGTGATCCCCGAACTCGGCTACGGTGGGGCGGAGCGCTCGTTTCTCAGGCTCGCCGACCTCCTCGCCGAGAGCCACGATATCTCTATCGCGGTATTCAAGCGTGAGTATGCCGTGGAGGGGTACAGCCACCGTGCCGAAGATCACACCCACCCGGTCACCGTCCTAGACGAGGGTGCCCCGGGCGGCAGAGTAGGGAGGTGGCTCCACCGTATCAAAGCGCTACGACGGCTCAAAAAGGAGAGCGATATCACCATCAGCTTCCTCACGGGTGCGAATATTCTCAATAACCTCGCTTTTTCTGGGAGCAGAACGATCACATCGCTGCGGGGTTCGAGGCTCTTCGATCCCGCTTTCAGCGGGTTCAAGCTTGCCCTCTACCGCCGTATCATCGATCCGCTCTCATTCATCCTCAGCGACAGGGTCGTCTCGATCTCCCACGGCCTCACAAGCGAGCTCGGCGAGTTCGTCGGAGCGGGCATGAGGAAGAAGATCGTCACGATCGAGCTCTTCGTCGATGCGCGGAAAATGATCGCGACGGCGGAGCAGGAGATCGAACCGCATATCGCTGCACTGGGAGACTACCCGTGCATCATCTCGGCGGGGAGACTCTCGAGGGAGAAAGGGTTCGACCATCTGATGCGGGTCTATGCGAAGGTCAAGGTGCGTATTCCCAACGCCAAACTCATCCTGATCGGCGATGGCCCGTACCTGGGAGAACTTTTGGCACTGGCAGATACTCTCGGGCTGAAAGTGAGCCGGAACGAAGAAGAGCTTGAGAGCTCCGATCTGATCCTCCTGGGCTACCGCAAAGACCCCTACCGCTATTTCAAGGTGGCAAAGGTCTTCGTCCTGAGCTCCCTCACCGAGGGGTTCTCCAATACCATCCTCGAATCGCTCGCCGCTGCCACCCCCGTGATGGCGACCGACTGCCCGTGGGGCCCCCGCACGATCCTCTGGGATACGCCACCCGATACCGTCACGCCGTATCCCACAGAACGGCTGACGGAGGCCGACTACGGGATATTGATGCCCCGTATCGACGAAGCGCGCTATGAGAGCGAATGGGTCGAGGGACTTGCAGGGATGCTCGAAGCCCCCGCACTGACAGAGAGTCAGAAGGAGCGGAGCCGCAAGCGGCTTACCGACTTCGATACCCGCACTATCGGCAGGAAATGGTTCGACCTGATAGAGGAGCTCTCGTGAAAGAGTGCGTCTATATCATCGACTCGTCCGTCGATATCACCGGGGCTTTTATCTGCGCGAGGAACGAGGCGGCGATACTGAACGACCGGTACGACTTCGTCCTCGTACTCCCCCGCCACAGCGCCGTCGATGAGAAAGAACTGCGCGGTTTCAAAAGGGTAGTGCGCCTCCCCATCGTCAATATCCGCAAGTCGGTCGGCTCGATCATCGCCTACCTGCCGATGCTTCTCATATCTGGCTACATGCTCAAAAAAGAGATGCAAAAGGACGGCTGCGGGATACTCCAGGTCAATGACTTCTATATGATGCAGGGGGTGGTCGCTAAGCTGCTGGGCTTCAAGGGGGCGATCCATACATGGGTGCGGATCGACCACCGCAGATACGGATCGTTCCTCTCGAAATGGTGGCTTGAGTTCAGCTACCGCTACGGCGAGAAGGTCGTCGCGATGTCGAAGTTCATCGAAGATATTTTGCCCCCTTCGCCGAAAAACACCCTTATCTACGACCCCTACTATACGGAGAAGGTGCATACAAGAGTATTCCCGAACTCCCAAAAGGTCGTTTATATCGCCAACTATATCCGCGGCAAGGGGCAGCAGTACGCCATCGATGCCTTCCTCAGGATCGCCGCGAAATATCCCGATGCGTCGCTCCACTTCTACGGCGGCGATATGGGGCTGGAGAAGAACCGCGTCTATAAACACGAACTCGAAGAGCAGGCGAAAGGATCGTCGCAGATACACTTCCACGGTTTTGTCAAAAGTGTCGGCGAACCCCTCGGCGACGCCACTGTCGCGCTCAATTTCTCCGATTCCGAGTCCTTCTCGATGACGGTGCTCGAGGCCCAGGCACACGGCGTGGCGACCGTGGCCACCGCTTCGGGAGGGCCGCAGGAGATCATCGTGGAGGGTGAGACGGGGCTGCTGGTCGAAGTGGGGAATGTCGATGCGATGAGCGCCGCACTCGACAGAGTGCTGGGCGATCCGGAGCTTTGCCGATCGATGGGAGAGCGGGCGATGGAGCATATCGCCGCACAGTTCTCCCCGGCGAAGTTCCGGGAAAATATCATAGAACTTTTTGAAGGAGGCAAACGATGAAAATATTGGCTCTGACCAAATATTCCGACGCAGGCCCGAGCAGCCGCTACAGGTACTACAACTACCAAAAACCCTTCGAGGAATACGGTATCGAGATGGATATCGCACCGCTCTTTCCTACGGAGTATCTGCGAGCACGGGGGAAAAAGGAGAAGATAGCGATCACCCTCAGGGCGTACTGGCAGAGGATCCTTTTGCTGCTGGGGCTTCTCTTTTCCAGACAAAAGTATGCGCTGCTCATCGTGGAGTACGAGATGCTCCCCTATATGCCCGCACTCTTCGAGAGACTCCTGGTCCTCCGAGGCTATAAATATATCGTCGACTATGACGATGCGATCTTCCATCGGTACGACCTCAACAGTAATTTCTGGATCAGGTTGTTCCTTCGTAAAAAGATAGCGGCCGTCATATCCAGAGCCGCCTATACCATCATCTGCAACGAATATCTCGGTAGCTATGCCAGACGCTATACAACGAAGATATTCCGTATCCCCACCGTCGTACTGCTGGACCGGTACAGGGAGAAGACCGAGAGCTTCACACCCAAAGGAGAAGGCTTTACAGTGGGGTGGATCGGCTCTCAGAGTACGGGCGTCTATATCCTCGAATTGCTCCCTGCATTTGAGAGGTTCGCAGCGGCTCACGATGATGTCACGATACGGCTGGTAGGTTTCGACAAAGAGCTGCTGACCCCGGAAGAACAGAAGCAGTATCATATCGAGGCAGTTACCTGGAGCGAGGAGCGGGAAGTCGACGATATCCTCAGTTTCGATGTGGGGATCATGCCGCTCCACAACGATCCGTGGAGCAAGGGAAAATGCGGCTTCAAGCTCATCCAGTATATGTCGTGCGCCAAACCTCTCATCGCATCCCCGGTCGGTATCAATGTCGAGCTCGTCGACGAACCGCGGGGCGGTTACCTCGCCTCGAACATGAACGAATGGTATGAAGCGCTCGAGAAGATTTACAGTGACCGGACCCGTGCAGAAGAGATCGGACAGTACAATTACGGGCGTATCCTGGAGGATTTCAACCACTCCAGGGAGACTCAGAAGTATGTCAAACTCATCAAAGATGTCGTAGCGGGGGAAAAGATTTGACCGTCTACTGGCTCTTCTATTTTGCTATAGCGATGTTGGCGTACACCAACAGGCTCTATAGCAAAAAGAGTCCTGCCCTTTGGTACGCTACAGGGCTTTTTATCATCCTCTTCGTAGCCTTCCGCTATGAGGTTGGGGGAGACTGGCTGAACTACATCAGGCATTATGACAAGATGGAGGGGCTGAGCCTGCGGGAGGCTCTGCTGTTCGGCGATCCGGCCCATCAGCTGCTCAACTGGCTCTCCTACAAGTACGGTCTGGGGGTCTACGGGGTCAATTTTATCTACGGCGTGATCTTTGCGACAGGACTCTTCCTCTTCAGCCGTCTCCAGCCCTATGCCTGGATAGCGGTGCTGGTCTCGGTCCCCTACCTGCTCACTGTCGTTGTGATGGGGTATTCGAGGCAGGGGGCAGCGATCGGTCTTTTCCTTATCGCCCTGTACTATCTCCATCACAAGAAGTTCAATCAATACATTGCCCTCGTCTTCGCGGCGACACTCTTTCACAAGACTGCCCTGCTGATGCTCCCACTTGGTATCTTCATCGAAGGGAAAATAAAGTGGACGCACCTGCTGCTGGTGATCCCGGTCTCGTACGGGGCATGGGACCTCCTTTTTGCGAGCCAGCAGGAGGAGCTGTGGGAGAACTACGTCGTCGCGCAGATGGAGTCTCAGGGGGCGCTTATACGGGTGATGATGAACTTCATCCCTGCTGTGCTGCTGCTCGTCTACCGCAAAGAGTGGCAGCGGTACTTCGACGACTACCTTTTCTGGCTGATTGTCGCACTGGGGAGTTTCGGGAGTCTGGTACTGGTCCATTTTGCATCGACGGCCGTGGACAGGATCGCACTCTATTTCATACCGCTGCAGCTGGTTGTATTCGCCCGTCTGCCACTGCTGGCCCGGAGGCATTTCAGTGTCTCTGCCATCAAGACAGGGATAATTGGATATTATGCCGCAGTCTATTTCGTGTGGCTCTTCTTCGCGACCCACTCGCAGTACTGGATGCCATACCAGAATATACTCTACAATTCACTTTTCGAATAAACTCAAGGATATAAAATGTGCGGAATCGTCGGTTTCATCTCACCTCGCAAACAGGAGAACACCACCAGGGATATGCTCGATATCCAGCGTTACAGGGGTCCTGACGACCAGGGGCTCTACACCTATGAGAGTCCTATGGGGTTCGTCCATCTCGGCCACAACCGACTCTCGATCCAGGACCTCACCGCCCACGGGCACCAGCCTTTCATCTCGGAGTGTGGAGAGTACAGCATCATCTTCAACGGCGAGGTCTACAACTTCGCCGCTATCAGGGAAGAGCTTGAGCAAAAGGGGAGGAGGTTCGTCTCCCACAGCGACACCGAGGTGATCCTCTATGCCTATATCGAGTGGGGGATCGCCGCGCTGGAGAAGTTCATCGGGATGTTCGCCATCGCGCTCCTCGACAGGAGGGAGAACCGGCTCACCCTCATCCGCGACCGCGCCGGGGTCAAGCCGCTCTACTACCATATCGGAGAGGAGTTCCTCTTCGCATCGGAGCTCAAATCCTTCCACCGTCACCCCTCGTTCGTCAAAAAGCTCAACAGCGAGATACTGCCGTACTACTTCCAGTTCGGCTATATCCCGGCACCCCATACGATCTACCGCGACACCTACAAGCTCCGTCCGGGGGAATACCTCGAATACGACCTTGCATCTGGTGAAAAAAAGCTCGTGAAGTACTGGGATGTCGACAAATGCTACACGGCAGAGAAGTTCGACAAGAGTGAGGAGGAGATCGTGAACGATCTCGACGACCTCCTCGGCGACGCGGTGAACCTCCGTATGGTCTCCGATGTCCCCGTGGGGGTGTTCCTCAGCGGCGGGTACGACTCTTCGCTGGTCACCGCGCTGCTGAGCCGCAAATACGGCAGGAAGATCAATACCTTTACGATCGGTTTCCACGAAAAGGGGTACAACGAAGCGACGCATGCCAGGGAGATCGCCGCACACTTCGGCACCAACCACACCGAATACTATGTCACGCAGCAGGATATGCTCGATAGATTTTCGCTCCTTGCCACCCACTACGACGAACCTTTCGGTGACAGCTCGGCATTGCCGACGATGGTGGTCTCGGAGCTCGCCCGCAGGGATGTCACCGTAGCCCTCTCGGCTGACGGAGGGGACGAACACTTCGGCGGCTACAGCAAGTACCGGTTCCTGAGCAAGATCGCGCCGATATTCAGCCATGATATCGCCAGGAAGCTCCTCTCTGCCTCGCTGGGGATCATCAGCCCCAGAGCCGTCGGTTCGCTCAACTCGCTCCTCCCATCCAAAGTGCGCCAGACCAATATCGAGGACAAGTTCCTCAAGTTCAGACGGGCTATAGAGAGCGCATCCCCGGAGGAGGCGTTCATCAAGGCATCGTCGTATGTCGATCCCGAGGATGTGAGGGGATTCCTCAGGGTCGATGCGGACAGGAAGCTCTATGAAGCGTTCTCGATGCGCAGCGATCTCGATATGCTCGACAATATGATGCTGATCGACTACCGTACCTTCATGGTCGACGATGTCCTCACCAAGGTCGACCGCGCGACGATGCACATCTCCCTCGAGGGGAGGGAGCCGCTCCTCGACCACCGCATCATCGAATACATGGGGCAGGTACCCACGGTGCTCAAGTACAAGAACGGCCAGTCCAAGTACCTCCTGCGGCAGGTGCTCTACAAGTACGCTTCGCCGTCCCTGATCGACAAGCCCAAATCGGGCTTCGCCATACCGCTGGCACAATGGCTCCGGAACGAGCTCAGCGACACGGTAGAGAACTACCTCGCCCCCGGGAAGCTCGACAGCGATCTCTTCGATATCACTGCGGTGGAGAGGATCAAGGATGAATTCTACAGCGGCAGCGACCGCCACGCGTCGACGATCTGGTTCCTGCTGAGCTTCCAGATGTGGAAAGAAAAATGGTTTTAGGAGGATCGATGGAGAAGAGTATCGCTATCATCATCAATACTTCGTGGAATATCTACAACTTCCGTATGGGACTCCTCAGATCGCTCCAGGCGGACGGCTACCGTATCATCGCTGTCGCCCCGAGGGACGAGTACTCTCCCAGGCTTGAAGAGGCGGGGTTCGAGTACCGCGAGATCGAGATGGACAATGCGGGGATGAACCCCTTCAGGGAGATCCGCTACGCCTACAGGGTCTACAGGATACTCAAAGAGACCCGTCCCGCCGCCGCCCTGACCTATACTGTCAAGCCCAATACTTTCGGCTCCATCGGCGCGTGGTTCGCCGGGGTGAAAAGCGTGGCGAATGTCTCCGGGCTCGGGACGCTCTTCGTCAACCGTTCGCCCGCTTCACTGGTGGGTATCATGCTCTATGCGATCGCCCTGCGGATGCCCCATCGGATATTCTTCCAAAACAGCTCGGACAAGGCGCTCTTCATCAAAATGAATCTCGTCAATCGATACAAGGCAGACCTGCTCCCGGGCTCCGGGGTCGATACGGAGAAGTTCAGCCCGATGATAGTTTCAAAGTATAAAAAAGATAAAATTTCTTTTCTCTTTATCGCAAGGCTCGTACGGGACAAAGGGATCATGGAGTACATCGAAGCCGCCAGAAAGATCATCCGTTCAGGCGGTGAGAAAGCCCATTTCCTGATCCTCGGAGACTACTACGAAGGGAATCCCACCGCTATCACTCCCGAACAGATGCAAAGCTGGCAGGAGGAGGGGATCGTAGAGTATCTCGGGCGCAGCGATGATGTCGCAGGATTCATGGCGAGAGCCGACTGTATCGTCCTCCCATCCTACCGGGAGGGGATGTCGAAGGTGCTTTTGGAATCAGCTTCGATGGCACGCCCCATCGTCACGACCGATGTCCCCGGATGCCGGGAGATCGTCGACGACGGGGAGACCGGCTACCTTTGCAAGGTGCGGGATGCCGACTCCCTGGCCGAAGCGATGGAGAAGATGCTGGGACTCAGCGACGAAGCAAGAGAGACAATGGGTCAAAAAGGAAGAGAGAAGATACTCGCCGAGTTCAGCGAGGATTTTGTTATCAAAAAATACAAAGAAGTTATTTCGGAGATAGTTTCATGAAACATAATAAGAACATGTTTATTATATTGGTGTTATCGGTTGTGATCATTGGGATCTTTGCTTTCACATCCGGAAGGATGACCCCGACATTCGTCGTGGATAATGACAAAGTATTCCATGCGCTGGCATTTGTCGTCGTAGCATTTTTGGTACACCACTCCCTCGCAGCAGGGAACCTCGATAAGACCATCGTCTACTCTATGGCATTCGGCGCGCTTATCGAGATCGTACAGGAGCTCTTCACGACCAGAGAGTTTTCAGGCAAGGACTGGGCATTTGACGCGCTTGGGATCAACCTCTACTTTATCGTCTACTACTACTTCGGCGAACAGATAAACAAGATCGAACAGTATATCATGCACTTCGAGTTCAAGAAGAAGGACTGATCAGACTCCGTATATACTTCACCCCAAGCCTCCATATCCTTACAAGCGGATAGAGGCGGCGGAGCGGTCCAGGCAGCCTCATTGTCTCAAGATCGCTCATCTCTACGCTGAAAAACGAGCGGAAGAGCAGGGCGGCTCTACTGCCCGGATCGTCTCTCAGCTCCATCAGCAATCTCATCCTCTCCCATCCACCCATCGTCGAAACACATCTGCCATAGTGCCCCTGTATGATCCTCCGGGCTAATTCCTCTGTCCGGTCATCCGTAAGCGGAGCAAGAAGAGGGTGGAGAGGCGTACGGAGCAATATATTCGCCAGTTTCAGGCTCACTGACAGCGACCTGCCCGCCCTGAGCTCTCCGGCAAGCGCTATGACCTGTTCCCAGTCGATATCTGGATGGGTACGGAGATAGCGGTCAAGATCACATATCCATGAGAGGCGGATAAATAGGTGCTTCGAGCTGTGAAGCACAAGGTAGAGCAGGTTCAGTTCATCACCGAAGACTTTGAGACTTTTCGAGTGCAGTGTGATCTCCCGGCTCTGGCCCCAGAGATCGATCTTCTCCCACCCGTAGGCATATTTGTCCGATGTCGGTTTCCAGTGCAGCTCTACCAATGTTCCCGTATCCCTGTGTACCAATCCCATGACGCTGAGGGTTGCTGCAAGCTCATCCGAGCTGAAGTTGCTGATGAGGGGTGCATACCCGATATGTTGCAGCGATTCCAACGCCCTTCCGATATCCTCCTCTTTGATCAGGATATCGAGATCGCCGTACTGGCGCAGTGTAATGTCGCCATAGATATCGAGTGCGAGCAGGGGGCCTTTGAGGACGCGGTACTCGATGAAGTCCGAGCGAAATTGTTCGCTTATCTGCAACAGTCTGGCACTGATCGAGATATTTTCCTGTGCTGTAGCGTAATAGAGAGTCTGGAGCTGCTGTGTCAACGGATGGCCGGGATAGAGCGCATGCAGCCGCTTGTAGAGGAGCGGTGCGATCCCGTGGCGGCTGGCATACCGGGCGATAAAGTAGATATCGAAGCTGCCATCCATAAACCTGACGATCCTCTCCCGTTCCTCTGTGGAGCTGTCGACCTGTAACAGGGCGAGGAGAGATGAAAAAAGTTCTGCAAAATTATTTTGTGATCGGTCCATGGGCAATTATAGGTGTTTTATCCTTAGAATGCTATACTACAAAAAACCCTCAAGGAGTGAGAATGAAAAAGCTGCTGTTGTTACTTATGTTCGCTACCCTTACGCTCAGCGCCAAACCCAAGGTCGATGTGAGCCGTATCTACGGCAAGATACAGTTCGTCGATTCGTTCCCGGACTATAAGGTGCAGATCGTCGACGCTTTCCCCGACCTGCGCGTCAAGAAGGTGACCGCTTTCCCGGATGCTCCGGGCAAATGGCAGATCGTCAACTCCTTCCCCGACTACAAGATACAGATCGTCAATGCGTTCCCCGACTTCAAGGTCAAATATGTCGATGCATTTCCGGGGGTAGAATGAGATAAAACATACTTTTAGCATCTGAAATTATCGATTTTGGATTTTTTTTTGATACAATCAGGCAAATTTCCGAAATAGAAGGAGATATTTCGATGCATATTATGTTTCTCTCACTGATCATACAGATACTTTTGGTGATCCATATCCTGAAAAACCGCCGTGATACGGTCTGGGTCTGGATCGTGATCATCTTCCCGCTGGTAGGTTCGGTCGCCTATATCGTCGTCGAGCTCATACCGGGGTATATGCGTACCCACCAGGGGCGACAGACCCAGAAGAATATCCAGAAGATACTCAATCCCCAGAAATCATTTAACGATGCCCTGAGCAGCTACGAGATGGCGGATACGGTCAGGAATACCGAAAACCTCGCCTTTGAATGCATGAACAAAGGGATGTACGAAGAGGCGCGGAACCTCTACCTCAAAGCCCTTGACGGCGTCCACAGCAATGACCCGCAGCTCCTCCACGGACTGGCACAGGCTGAGTTCTCTCTGGGCAACTACGAGAGCGTCAAAACCACGCTCAACCGTCTCATGGAACACAACCCCGACTACCAGGATAACAACGCCCACCTCCTCTACGCCAGGGCGCTTGAGGGGCTTGGCGAGAAACAGTCGGCTCTCGATGTTTATGAAGCGCTCGAGAGCTATGCACCCGGCCCCGAAGCGCTCTACCGCTACGCCATGCTCCTCAGAGAGACGGGAAACAGCGACAAATCAAAACATCTGCTCGAACAGATACTCCGCATCGCCAATATATCGGGCAAACACTACCAGTCGCTCAACAAGGAGTGGATCAACAATGCCAAAAGGGAGCTTCATCGGTGAGCGATCTTGGTTTTATCTATGTTTCCGCGTAGGGTGTTGTGCCCTCACAACACCATGATATTCAGCCATAGAAAAATTATCAGATCAACAGGAATATTTCTGTATCTGTAATGTTGCGGTGTTGTCGGGGGACAACACCCTACGGTCTTTTTGAAATATGAATCTTAAAATAAAACTGGCACTAGCAAACTCAATGTATCGGCAAGAAAGGAAGTTTCCATTGGCCATAGCGGCTTCTACGCCGTAGCCCACCCCGCGATCAAAAACGCTACAGCGGCGATCCCGCCGCCGATGAGGGCGTAGGGGAGCTGGGTGCGGACATGTTCGATATGGTCGCACTCAGCCGCCATCGACGCGATGATCGTGGTGTCGGAGATAGGGGAGGAGTGGTCGCCGAATATCCCGCCCGAGACCACCGCCCCGATCATGAGCGGCAGGCTGAGATCCATCATGCCCCCCATCGCGAGGGCTATGGGCATCATGATCGAGAATGTCCCCCAGCTCGTCCCGGTCGCGAAGGCTATCAGCGATGCGACGAGGAAGATCATCATCGGGATGGTCATCGCGGGGATATGGAGGGTGCGGACGGTCTCGGCGAGGAACTTGGCAGTGCCGAGGTCCTTGATGACATTGCCTATCAGGAGTGCGAGGATGATGATGAGTACCAGCTGTATCATCTCCCCCATCCCTCTGTACGATGAGTTGATATACGCCTTGTGGCTCATATACTTCGCCCCGACATAGTAGAGGTAGATGATCAGCATCGTGATGATGGTGGCGTAGTAGACCGAGGTGGAGCCACTCCCGGCGAAGATATCCCCCTTGCCCGTATAGTAGAGCATCATCGGCACCGCCGCCACCATGATGAGGACGGGGATGAGCATCGGGTATAACGAAGGCTTGAGGGTACTGGTATGGAGCGTGAGATGGTAGGGGACGCTCCTGGCATCCCGCATCGGCCCGATATCCCATCCCCGATAGATCACTACAAGGACGATGGCGAGGGTGATGAGAGAGTAGAAGTTGAACGGTATCGAAGCGATCAGGAGCTCGATGGCGCTCCCCTCGATCACCTTGGATTCAATGGCGGTAGCGATGAGCCCCAGCAGCAGCGCGCCCCAGGCATTGAGGGGGATCAGCGAACAGATGGGGGCAGAGGTGGAGTCGCAGATATAGGCGAGCTTCGCCCTGCTGACACCGTTCCTGTCGCACAGCGGCTTGGAGACGGTGCCGGCGATCAGCGAAGTGATGGAGGACTCGATGAAGATCACGACCCCCACTATATAGGCGAGCATCATGGCGCCCTTCGGGGAGTCGATATACTTGGCTCTGCTGTCGATCCACAGGACGAACCTCTCGACCGCCCCGCTGTCGCTGAGCAGCTTGATGATGGCACCGACCAGGAGGATGAAGACCACGGTCTTGGCGATCCAGCCCTCGGAGAGGAGGGCGATGATCCCATCGAAGAGCGCGAAGAACGCATCTATGAAGTCGTATCTGTGGAGGACAAGCTCGCCCAGAAATATCCCGCCAAGGATGGAAACAACAACATCTTTCGTTATAATAGCCAGTATGATTGTCAGCAGCGGTATCGCCAATGATAGTATTCCATATTCCATGAGGGGATTATAACACAATGAGACTATTAGTAGCCATTCTTTTTTCGTTTTTGATCGCGCACGGCGCCAACAAGCCGCAGCAGGCCATCGTCGTGACAAGCGCCGACTGGAGCGCCCCGGAGGGCACGCTCCAGAGATACGAACGCATCGGCAAACAATGGCACAGGACAGGCGCACCGATCAGCATCAAGCTCGGACGCAACGGCATGGGATGGGGGATAGGTCTCCATAAAAATCCCAACGACGGCAACCCGGTCAAGAGGGAAGGGGACGGCAAATCCCCGGCGGGTATCTTCGCCCTCAAGCAGGCGTTCGGCTACTATCCCTTCAAGGCCACCTACCCCTACAAGGTCTACAGAGAGACCGACCACTGCGTCGATGATGTCAACTCTCAATTTTATAATAAGATTGTAGACTCCACCGCCATCACCGTCGACTACAACAGCCACGAGAATATGAAGTTCCCCAAGGACTACTACAAATACGGCATCGTCGTCGACCACAACCCCAAAGGTATCAGGGGGAGCGGCTCATGTATCTTCCTCCATATCAAGGAGATCCCCACCGCCGGCTGCACCGTCATGACCGAAGCCCAGATGACAGAGATCATTCGATGGCTCGACCCGTCGAAGCACCCGATACTGGTACAGGCACCGAGGGATACGATTGGGAAGTTGTTTGCGTATTGATAGATACTGAACTCGTTGTAACGAGCGAAAGGAATAGTAACCTTCATGTCTGACATAATAATAGAGATCAATGATTATGATATCGATGATGATTATGATGACAGTGATGGTACTTTCAAATCATTTGAACGAGGCACCGTATATCGAGATGATGTTGCAATTGCCTGGTTTTTTGCTCGTTGGACAACAGGTCAAAAGAGCAATGTTGAGATATTATTAAATATTTGGACAATCCCTGGAAAAGTCAGTCCGTGCCATTCTATCTATTTGATTCAACCTTTTCAAGATACCCTAAGAGCCATGGTAGCTAATGGAGAAGATTGTCCATGGGATGAAGAAGTAATATCAGAAAAAAAATTATTGCAATACCCAGGGCTTCAAACACTTGTCTATGAAATAGTAGAAGAGATCAAAAAGCAAGATATCAATATGCAAGCCCACTTTATCGGTGAAGAAGAGTTTGACATCAAACTGATTCTCGAATCAAGAAAAAGGATCAGTGAACTGGACAGGGAACTTACACTAGATATCGAAAAATTGAAATCGATGAAGAGATATAGTATCGTTCAAGTTATAGAGCGATTAGGCTTTGAAGTATCGATTGATGACAAACTTGACAAACAGATAAAAAAAGTAGAAGAACAATTAAATATTCAACTGCCTCCGAGCCTCAAAACTGCGTGGAAAAGTATACCTACTTTTGACTCGTTTGAGCTATTGGGGATAGATAATATCGTAGAAGTAAATCAATGGACTGAAGATATTGAAACTTTTTTCAATCCACCACCATATCTGCTTATTGTTGATATTTCAGCTGCTATTGATGATGATTTTGTGTGCCTGGATACAAGATATCCTGATGAAAACGGTGAATATCCTGTCGTATATTGGGACTCTTATAATGCAAAAGTGTATGATCTATCGATTGAAGAGCTAAAGAATACGGAGCTGCATATTATTGCACCGGATTATGCAACATGGCTATGCTCGAGAGTGGTAAGCTGTTCATGATGCACCCCCTGTCCCGTTTGGCAGTGCCAAACCTACAAATTTGGAATCTGGACTTCATTCGTTTTACAGTCTCCAAATTTAGGAGCAAGTGAATAATAGAGTATTTTTTATGCTAGAATAATCAAGAATATTTTTGCACTGCCCAAAAAGAATCCAGGAGTAAATAAATGCATACCATACAATTACAAGTGGAAGACAGTTTGTATGATAAAATTGTCAAAAGTGGCATGGAACTCAAAGAAAAATTTGACGAATTCTTACAGTACGAACTATCAGATGACGAATATCCTGCTATCAGTACAGATGAAGCGAAACAAAGAGTGAGCAAAGCCGTAGAAGAGTATAGAAGCGGGAAAACCAATACAATAAACCACTCTGATGTATGGAAAGAAATCGATAAAAGGCTGGGAAGCAAAATCAAGTGAAGATAGAATATCATCAAAAACTAATCATTATTTTAGATATCTTTAAATGGGCTAATAGATAATGGATGTATTATCGTACCATATCTACTGATATGGCACGGGAAAAAATTTGGGCTTATCTTTACGAATCGAAGGAGAGAAATTATTTATCGAGCTGTACATCGATGGAGAGGGCTTCTATATCTCCGTCGGTTTCACTTTTGATCTCTATAGTGCGTACACCGATATACTTCTTGACCACCTCGATGATCTCCGCTTTGAGCTGATCCATGAAAGGGTAGGTCTCGTGACTTCTGTCCGACATGATAGCGATCGTGAGTCTGTCCTTGGCTACTGAGGCGCTGGATTTCTTTTTTGACCACGGGAACATTACTTGAACATCCCAGTGAGTTTTTTCATGAAGCCTTTGGGCGCCGCTTCGATGTCAGGCATCGGTACGGAGTTGCCGCAGATCCTTGTCGCGATACGCTTGTATGCCTGGCCTGCGAGCGACTTCTCATCGAGGATGATCGGCTTGCCCTGGTTGGAGGCGTCGATGACACCCTTGTCCTCGGGGACCTTGCCGAGGAGCTTGATATTGAGTATCTCAAGGATATCGGCGCTGTTGAGCATCTCGCCGTTCTGTACCATCTGCGGGATGATGCGGTTGATGACGAGATATTTGTTGACCTCTTCGCCGTCCTTGACCTTCTGCGACTTCGAATCGAGGATACCGATAGCCCTGTCCGCGTCACGAATCGAGGAGACCTCCGGGTTGACCACGATGATCGCGGCATCGGCGAACTCGATGGTGTGCTCATATCCGCTCTCGATCCCTGCGGGAGCATCGAGGATCACATAGTCGAACTTCTCCCTGAGCTCTTCAAGGAGCTTTTTGACCTTTTCCGAGTTGAGTACCGATTTGTCTTTTGTCTGGGAAGCTGCGAGGAAAGAGAGGCTTTCGTTGACCTTGCTTTTGATAAGCGCCTGCGGGAGGCTTGCCTCACCGTCCATCACCTGCACCATATCGTATACGACGCGGTTCTCAAGCCCAAGGATCATGTCGAGGTTTCTCTGACCGATATCAAAGTCCACTACGACACATTTCTCACCGTTCAATGCGATGCCCAGGCCGAGGTTGGCCGTCGCCGTTGTCTTGCCTACGCCACCCTTACCACTGATGACTGCGATTACTATACCCAATTATTCTCCTTTAAGTACTTGTGTGATGACGATCTCGTCGTCTATGATCTCGATTTTGTTCAGTTTCGATACGAGCGCGGAGCTGTCGACCTCCCTGTCGTGGAAAAGGATCGTCGCTTTTGGCGAATTGCTTACCATCATAAAGTTGCCGTACCCTTTGACCAGTCCCTCTATGACGTGAGTGACGATCAGGTTGCCCGAGATATTGATCGTCGCGCCGCTGTTGACGCGTCCGAGCAGGAGGAGGTCCCCCTCGATATTGAGCTCCTGTCCACTACGTATCATATTGTCTATGACCCGGAGGTTGTTCTCAAGGCGGCTGGAGAGTTTGGCGAACTGCTCCTCGATCCTTTTCTGGTGTTCTATTTGCGCGCTTTTCTGGGTCTCGAGATCCATCTCGACCTCTTTTTGGCTTCTTGCCTTGGGAATATCCACATCCTGTACGAAAGTCAGGGGCTTGCGGGTGAGATAGTCTCTGACCTTGTCGCTGAGCTCACCGTGGATGACGATAAGGTGATCCTTGAAAAGAGGGAAGTTCGCTTCGAAGAAGGAGATGAACTTCTCCTCATCTTCGACACTCGTATCATAGACCTTGACGCTGTACTGTTTCCCTTTCACATCCGCCCTCTGCAAATAAGTTAGGGAATTTTATCTTTTTTGTAGTAATAAAGGGGTTAAACCTGCAGGCTTATCACATCCCCGAAGGGGACTTCGATCATCTGAGGGGCGACCCAAAGGGTGTCGTAGTTCGGTTCGTGTTGGGGGAACTTCCCCCTGCCATCGGTGAAATAGATCAGCAGCGAAGGGTAGTCGATATAGTGTTCGATATATTCGAACACCACACTGAAGTCCGTACCTCCGCGACCTGTGATCTCGTGATCGAGCCGTTCGCCGGCACTGTAGACCCTGTGGGACTGTATCTTTGAGTCTGCCATGATCAGATCGATCTCGTAGTCGGCGAACTGGAGCATGATCGACTCTACTTCCCCGAGGAAACGCTGTGCGAGCTCGTCATCGATCGATCCCGAGGTATCGATCGCGATGACGATACGAAGGAGCTCTGAGCCAAGCGAGGGGAGGGTGATACCACGGTAGAGATACTTCATATTCGGCGGCATAAAGCGGAACGAGGATTTCTGATACGAAGAGATATAGCGGTAGAGCGCCTCCTGCCAGTCGATACGCTCGGAGAAGAGCGCGGGGAGGACCTTGCGTATATCTTTGGGAAGGGTACCCTGGAGATTCATCTTGGAAATAAGCTGCTCGATGAACTCTTCGCTCTGGAGGTGTTCATCGTGGGTGATCTTCTGGGGAGCTATCTCGATGATCTCATCCTCTTCCAGCTCTTCGGGGCTCATCTGATCCTTGAGCTTTTCATAGACCTCTTCGGAGTACATCCCCTCGAATTCGCTGCTGTATTCTGCCTCGAGCGGCAGAGAGACGCCGTTTCTGTGCAGCAGGGCGTTGATCGTATGGTCGGTAGCCTTTTGCCAGAGATTTTTGTGCCTTTTCCCTGCCCGTGTATTGTGACGGAGAAGCGAATGCATCGCACTGCTGACCAGGACGAACTCGATATCCCTTGGAGAGTGTTCCTTCAGATAGTTCTGGCCGAAAGTAATGGAGTCCGGAGTTGTAGAGTATGTTTGGAGATCGTCATCGACGATGATGTTCATAGAGGCTGCTATAGCGCCGAAAAACGGGTTTTCGAGCATCAGCCTCGCTTTGGCTTTTGCGATCGTGGCCTGCGCCTCCATGAGGGGAGCTGCCTGCTATTTCTTTCTGACGCAGCGGACGTAGTTGTAGTCGTCGACGCTTGTATGGTAGGATTCGCCGGTCTGGAAGAAAATATACCATGCCAGTGAGTTCGACGTACCCATCTTGGTAGACCAGTAGTTGTTCGCTTTTATGTTCTTGAATCCCTTTTTGATCATAGGGTCCTGGTCTGTGTCCACGATGCTTTCCAGCTCATCTTTGAGCGGGAGATGCCAGTCCTCGAAGCCGCCGAGTGAGAGATTTTCACAGTAGCTGTTCGCTTCGTTCCAGCTTCTGGCAGGATCGATAGTGCTTGGGCCGTCTTCCCACATCAGTTTTGTGTCATAATCGATAAACACCCCTTCGATATTCTGTACTTCGTTCGGGTCTTTCATTGATTCCTTGAGACTTTCAGCCTCAGCTGTGATCTTCTCTTTGATATCATCGAGCATTCCAAGGTGCTTGAGGCCGAAATACCCTCCGGCACCCAGGAGAATGATCAGGACAATGATTATAGTGAGGGTATTGGAACCCTTTTTCTTTTCATTATTAGCCGACGGCTCGTCTTCTCTTTTGCTGCGGTCGACCCTGGCAAGTTTCGGTTTGCTGTCGCCTTTCATACGATGAAGGGCATCGAGTTTCTCCTGCTCTTTGATAGCCTCTTTCTCTTTTTTGCTCAGAGGTGTAAGTTTTTCCTGCTGCGGGAGGTCATGCGAAACCGGGGCTTCGGTGCCGGGTACGATGACAGCCCCCTTGTCCCTGCGGGCCTGGGCAAGGGTATCGAGCTTCTGTTTGCTCGCTTCGACCTGCTGCTTGAACTTCTCTTCGGCTATCCTTTTCTCTTCGTTGAGCGATGCCTCTATCTCTTTGAGTGTAGGAAGCTTGCTGCCGCATTTTTTACAATATATAGCCTCTTCTAGGTTTACTTCATTACAATTAATGCATATTTTTTCCACGATATCGTCCTATTATTGTTTGAGTAGATTATAAGCGGCATTGATTCGCTTGAGTTTCTCTTCTGCGAAGAGGATCATGTCTTTTGGCAGGTCCTTACTGACGATAGAATCGTAGTGGTACTGTCTGACCAGTTTCCTGTAGCTCGACTTGATCTCCTCGGCAGTCGCGGTCTTCTCTACTTCAAGGACCTCGTAGCACTGATCGATCGTCAGGTCGTCGGCATTGGTGTTCTTGCTCGAATCGTTCGGGTCGAACTCGTTCTTGATGTTGTAGTAGAAGTTGTCCTCGACCTTGAGCTTTTTGACGATCTTGAGGATGATATCCTCCTGTCGTTTGTTATAGTTCCCGTCCAGGAATGCAAGCTCTACAAAAAGTCTCACGATTTCGATCTTGAGGTCTCTCATGACGCTCATGGTACCGAGTTTGTTGCATTGTGTGTCGACATTGGCAAGGTTGCCCTTCTCGTCGTCGAATATTCTCGCGTAGATCGGCAGGATCTGGCTGGTCTGCGAACGTTTGCGTCCGAAGACCTTGAATACATTGTTGATGAAGTCGGCTTCTTTCTTGCCGATCCTTCCTCCGAGCTTGGCTGTTTTGGCAAGCAGCGAGACGATGATCCCGTCAAGGCTCATCGTGACATGGTCATAGAGCTCTTCGTCGTTCATGCTCCCTTTGAGCGCATGGCCGCATTTGACGCAGAACTCATCATTACAGTCGTTGGGATGGCCGCACTTGGCACATTTGCATTTGCGCTTTTTAGCCCGTTTTCTTTTTTCCTCGCGCTCCTGGGCAGTAGGAAGTTTCTTGCCGCAATAGATGCAGTAGGCATTCTCACAATCATTCTCTTTTTCACAATGATGACAGATACAAGATTCAGCTTCGTTATTCCAAAAATCAAACATTATATAATAATCCCCACGCCACAGATATTTA
>QKDN01000074.1 GCA_003252535.1 Campylobacterota bacterium
TACTGATTAGAAACTACTCTATATCCACTACATATATAAATAACCCTTATATATATATCCCTCTCATGAGTTTCATAATACTACTCCTGTCTTATATTGTGACCTTGTTAATAAAAAAGATTCCTTTCATCGGAAAATATATCGTATAAAATAACCATTCCAAATAAAAGGATAAACCATGAAACTAAAAGCTCTACTGCCAATGAAAGGTAACTCCGAGAGAGTTCCCAACAAGAACATGAGGGATTTTGACGGAGCGCCCTTGTACCATGCCATCACGAAGTCACTCCTGGCAAGTAAATATATCGAATGCGTTGTGATCAACACGGACAGCGAAACGATCGCCAAAGATGCAAAAGAGCATTTCGGTGACAAGGTCATCATCATCGACAGGCCTGTCGAGATACAGGGGGACTTCGTCTCGATGAACGATATCATCGACTATGACCTCTCCAAGCTCGACGGTGACCACTTCCTCCAGACACATAGCACCAATCCGCTGCTCAGAGGTGAAACTATCGACAAAGCGGTTGAAAAATACTTTGAGGGACTGGAGAGCTACGACAGTATCTTCGGTGTCACCAGGGTGCAGACGAGATTTTATGACAAAAACGCCAACCCGATCAATCACAACCCCAAAGAGCTGCTCAGAACACAGGATCTCGAACCGATGTATGAAGAGAACTCGAACTTCTATATCTTCTCGAAAGAGTCGTTCAAAAATGCCGACAACAAGAGAATAGGCCTCAAGCCCCAGATATTCGAGGTCAACAAACTCGAAGCTGTAGATATCGACGAGCCCGAGGATTTCAAACTTGCCGAACTGCTCCATATCCACAAAGATAACCTATAGGAAATACCGATGAGCTTGAAACAAAAACTGAAAAATAACGAACTGACGATCGGTTCATGGATCATGATGGGCAACCCCATGAGCGTCGAGGTCATGGCACTCGCAGGGTTCGAATGGCTCGTAATCGATATCGAACACACCTCGATCGATCTGCAGAATGCTGAGAACCTCATCAGAACCATCCAGGCGAACGGGATCAAAGCCCTTGTAAGGGTAAGCAAGAACGAAGAGGTCGTCATCAAAAGGATACTCGATATGGGAGCCGATGGTATCATCGTACCTATGGTGTGCTCCAGAGAGGATGCCATGCAAGCAGTAAACTATGCGAAATACCCACCGATAGGCAAAAGAGGAGTTGGACTCTACCGTGCTTCAAAATACGGAACAGGGTTCGAAGAGTACAAAAAATGGGTCAATGAAGAGCTTGTGATCATCGCCCAGATAGAACATATCGATGCCGTCAACGATATCGATGCAATACTCGAGGTCGAAGGGATAGACGGAACGATCATAGGACCGTACGATCTCTCAGGCTCCATGGGATACCCCGGCGAGTTCGACAGGGATGATGTCAAGAAAGCGGTTCAGAGAGTTCTGGACAGATGCGAAGCCAAGAATATCCCTTCAGGATTCCATGTCGTCGATACAGACCCTGCAAAGCTCCAGGTAAAGATCGACCAGGGATGTACCTTCCTCGCTTACGGTATCGACTACTTCTTTATGAGAGATGCTGCAATAAGCGGAATGAACAAAATCAAAGAGGTGAACAATAAATGAAAATCTTCGTATCAACCCATCCTTTCAGCTCTACATCAGAACTCCCGATGAGCCTGATCGAACAGAACGGCTTTGATCTCTCGGTCAATGAACACGGACGGAAGATCACTTCCGATGAACTCGCCGAGGATATCAAGGATGCCGAGATACTGATAGCCGGTACCGAAAAGATCACCGAAAAGGTCTTCGAGAACGCTCCCAATCTCAAACTGATCTCCCGTGTGGGTATCGGTCTCGACGGCGTAGATTTCGACCTGTGCAAAAAGTACGGCGTGAGAGTTGCCTATACTCCCGATGCGCCGACCATGGCTGTAGCAGAACTGTGTGTCGCGATGATCCTCGATCTTGCACGAAAGGTGACCTATACCAATAACCAGCTCAAGGAGAAGTTCGCATGGAACAGGTTCATGGGCACCCTGCTCTACGGCAAAACAGTCGGCATCCTTGGAATGGGCAGGATCGGCAAGAGCCTTGTCCATCTCCTTTCGTCTTTCAATGTCAAGTTCAAGGTCTATGATATCAAACCCGACCTTGCCTTCGGCAGACTCTACAATGTCGAGTTCGTCTCCAAAAATGAGCTCCTCCAGAGCGCCGATATAGTCTCCGTCAATGTACCGCTCAAAGAGGACACGACCGACTATATCACGACCAAAGAGCTCGGGATGATGCAAAAACACGCCATCCTCGTCAATACCGCACGCGGCGGGATCGTCAATGAGCATGACCTCTATGAAGCTCTCAAGAATAATATCATCGCCGCTGCCGGAGTAGATGTATTCGAGGAGGAACCGTATAAAGGAGAACTCACGACACTGGAGAATTGTCTGCTTACCTGCCACATGGGTGCGAGCACGATAGACAGCAGAACCGATATGGAGGTACAGGCGCTCGAAGAGGCGATCCGCTACAAAAACGGTGAAGAGCTCAAGAACGAGGTCTTTGAAAATGCGTAAAAAGGTTGTAGTATTTGGTGGCTGCGGATTTATCGGGAGCTATGTCGTAGAGGAACTGCTCGATAAAGGGTACGATGTCATTGCTGCCGATCTCAATCCTTCGAAATATGTTGACGACAAGTACTTCGTAAAATGCGATATCCTCGATACAAATGCCGTGGATAATCTGGTGCACAGTGCACAGATTGTTTACAACTTTGCAGGCTTTGCCAACCTCGATGATGCCATTGCCAATCCTATCAAAGCGATAGAGCTCAATGTGATCGGCAATATGAATATCATGGAAGCCTGCAAACGACACCATGTCAAAAGGTTCGTCTATGCCAGCAGCGCCTACGCCATGAGTGAAAAGGGGTCATTCTACGGTATCAGCAAGCTCACTTCCGAGAAGCTCATCGAAGAGTATTACAAGAAATTCGGTCTTGAATTCACCATCGTCCGCTACGGTTCGGTCTATGGCGAAAGGGATTACTACAACAACTATATCTACAATCTCCTCAAAAAGGCAGTTTCGACAAACGAGATACACCATAGCGGTGACGGCGAAGAGATCAGGGAATATGTCCATGCTGCCGATGTTGCCAAACTGGCAGTGCAGATCATCGAATCGGATGAATTCATCAATGAACATATCATCCTGACCGGTGTCGAGCGGATGAAAAGAAAAGAGCTCTTCGAGATGGTCAACGAGATACTTGGAGGAGAGTTACAGGTCACGCTCAATGACAACGGCTACCACAACCACTACAAGACCACCCCTTACTCCTTCCACCCCACAAGGAGCAAAAAGCTTGTGGCAAATCCCTATATAGACATGGGACAGGGACTCCTGGATTGCCTCAAGGATATCGAGGAGAACTATGGCTCGGAATAAGCTCGTTTATCTTTCTTATCTTCTGGACGGTAACACGCCGACCTACGGTAACAGAAACAGATTTGTCCGTGAAGAGCGGTCATCGATAGCTAAGGGAGATGTAGCAAACGACTCCAGCATAGAGACAACGGTTCATATAGGCACCCATATTGATATGCCCTACCATTTCTTTGCCGACGGACAGACTGTCGAATCGTACGATGCGTCCTTCTTCGACTTTTCCGATGTCCTGTTCATAGAGATAGAACCCCGGTCACTGATCATCAGGGACGAACTTCTCGAAAAGCTCGAAGCGATCGAAGACAAAGCAAAATACGACATGCTCATTGTCAAGACTGGTATATGCGACCGTCGGGACGAAGCTGTGTTCTGGGAGTCCAACTATGGTTTCGATCCCCTCGTAGCGCCGTACCTGCGGGAAAAATTTCATAATATCAGAGTCCTGGGATTCGACTCCGTCTCGGTCTCGAGCTTTGCCCATCGACTGATTGGCAGAGAAGCGCACAAAGCGTTCCTCGACCCCGCAGCACCGATACTCCTGCTCGAAGATATGGATCTGAGAGCGATCAACGATACTAGGAAGCTCCATCGCGTCACCGTCGCGCCGATGAGAATAGCCCAATGCGACGGATTACCCTGTACAGTCATAGGAGAGATAGAATAATGGCAATGTTCGGCAATATCAACACCCTCAAAAAACAGGTCAAAGACCCCAGGTTCGACATCGCATTCGCGTACCTTGAAAAAGTGCTCTACCCCACAAGCGAGGAGCACGCACGGCTCAAAGGGTATGAACTTGACAGTTTTGTCAGGATCGACCTGGATGAGAATAACTTTGCACTGGAACAGACATACTTTTCAAAAGGGAGAGAAAAATGCTTTTTCGAATCCCACAGGCAAAATATCGATGTACAGTTCATACTCGAAGGTGAAGAGATCATCGAAGTCGGCGATATAAGTGACCTCAATGTCACCTTTGCCTACGATGAACATATGGATCTCATCAAGTATGGCGACAGTACATCCACTTCAGCCATAAGGCTCAGAGCGGGGGATATTGCTATTTTCTTCCCGGAAGATGCCCACATGCCCTGCATACAAACAGATGCTCCATCACATGTTATCAAAACGGTCGTAAAGGTCCGCATTGATTAGGAATATCATATTTGATTTCGACGGGGTGATACTCGACTCGGTACCGACAAAGACTGAAGCATTCAAAAAACTCTTCGAGGAATTCCCGCAGGAGAAGATAGAACAGCTGGTTGTCTACCATGAAAAAAATGGCGGGATCTCCAGGTATATCAAGATCAAATATTTTTTCGAAGAGATACTCCGTACGGACATAACCAAGGAGCAGATCGATGAATACGCTGTCAGATACTCCGAACTGACAAAAGAGGAACTGACCAACCCCAGGTACCTCATCCAAGACAGCATCGACTTCATCAGGAAAAATCAGGGAAAATACCGTATGCATGTAGCATCGGGTGCCGATGAAGGAGATCTCAGGTACATCTGCGAGCAGTTGCACCTGAACGAATATTTTCTCTCAATCAACGGTTCACCGAATGTCAAGACGGAGATCGTCGCAAAGATATTGGCAGACAACAGCTACGACAAAAAAGAAACGATCCTCATCGGAGACTCTGTCAACGATTACGAGGCCGCCAGTAAAAATGAAATCATGTTCTATGGCTACAATAATGTAAATCTGCAGAACGATCACCTGTACATCACAACATTTACAGACTTTTTATGAGATTTTCACTGATACTCGCTACCGTGCACAGGAGAGAGGAGGTAGAAAACTTTCTGCTTTCCCTGCTCGGACAGACTTACAGGGATTTCGAGGTTCTGATCATTGATCAGAACAAAGATGACAGGATCGGGAGTATCCTTCCCCACTTTCACGATCTTGCCATCACCCATCTGCACTCCCCGATCGGCCTCTCAGTAGCCAGAAATGCTGGATTGGAGCACGCATCAGGAGAGATCATATGCTTTCCAGATGATGACTGTACCTATCCGCCAGAACTGCTGGAGAACATCCATCGTTTTTTCACAGAGAATGATTATGATATCCTGATGGGAAAAACTATAGACAAACAAACGGGGGCAATAGTAGCTGGTCGGAATGAATCGGGAGAACGTGAACTGAGCCATTTTTTCACACTGGGGAGTTCGACCACACTTTTTATTAAAAATATCGGTGACACAAGATTTGATGAACGGTTCGGGATCGGCGGTATATTCGGTTCTGAGGAGGAACACGACCTTGTGCTCCGACTGCTCAAAAGCGGGTACAAAGGCTTCTACAATCCTAACATAGACTATGTGTACCATCCCCCTTCTGATCTCGATTATACCGATCTGGAAAGGATCAAAGAGCGCTCTGTCGGATTGGGTGCATTTATCGCAAAACATTGGATGAGCAAAGAAGGTTTTTTGTATTTTTTTAAATATAATATCATCAGACCTCTATCGGGAAGTCTGATCCATCTGGCGAGATTCGATCTTGTCAGATCCAAATTCTATTTTTTCAAATGGCTCGGTATATGGAAGGGCTTTTTTAAATATTTCGGGACAAAGAATGAAACTCGTATTTGACGCTCGTATCCTGACGCATCAGACCTATACCGGTGTAGAGAACTATGCCCGGAGCATACTGGATCATATCGGGAACAAGATCGATATAAGAGTCGCAAAACCAACATCGTCCAACAAATACCTCGCCCACCTCTGGACACATTTCATCCTCCCGTTCATCAAGGGCGACATCCTCTTCTGTCCTGCAAATATAGCACCGCTCTTCGTGCCCTGGAGCAAAAAGCTCGTCGTAACCCTCCACGATGTTGCATTTATAACCTATCCGGAAAGTTTTTCACGGTTTTTTCGTACCTACTACAAACTCATCATCCCTTTTGTGATCAAAAGAGCAGACAGGATCATTACCGTTTCATACTATTCCAAAAGTGAGATCGAAAAATACTACCCAGCTGCCAAAGGAAAAATCGAGGTTGTTCACCTTGGCAAGAACAGGCTCTTCAGGCATAAAAACGATATAGGAAAACAGAATATCATCCTCTATGTGGGCAGTATGAACGAAAGGAAGAACTTTACAGGCGTTATCAAGGCATTTGAACTGCTCAATAGCACAGATCACAGACTCGTGATGGTCGGCCGATTCAATCCCCATTTCGCTATCGACGAGGAGAGCCGTGAGATACTCGATAGGGCACGGCAAAATCCCTCAATAGAGTTCCGAAGTGATGTCAGCGACGAAGAGCTGGTGAGGATATACAACAGTGCCAAGCTCTTTGTCCTCCCATCCTTCTATGAAGGGTTTGGTCTGCCATTGCTTGAGGCATTCGTCTGCGGTACGCCTGTAGTATGCTCCAGCGCTGCTTCACTGCCTGAAGTAGGAGGTGATGCGGCACTCTATTGTGACCCATACGATATAGAAGACATCAAAGAGAAGATCAAATCGCTCCTCGATGACAGCGACCTGCGCAGACAGATGATCCAAAGAGGATTCAGCAGAGCAGATGAATTTGACTGGGAAAAATCGGCAGCGGAACATATCAGGATATTCCAAGAGGCGGTCGGACATTGAAAGTAGCAATAGTTCATGATTGGCTCGTGGTCAATGCCGGTGCAGAGAGAGTCCTCAGGGCTATTTTGGATATCTATCCCGAAGCGGATATCTTTTCTCTTGTCGACTTCCTGGACAAAAAAGAGAGGGATGATGTACTTCTTGGCAAACATGCGACGGTCTCTTTCATCCAGTACCTGCCGTTTGCAAAAAAACATTTTCGGAAATATCTCCTGCTTTTCCCAAAAGCGATCGAAACTTTCGATCTCGGCAGCTACGATCTGGTCATCAGTTCTTCATGGGCAGTCGCCAAAGGTGTCAGAACAGATACGAAGCAACTCCATATCTCATACTACCAGGCAAGGAACATGAAATATATCTGGGAAGAAGAGAACCTCTACTTCACAGGGATCAAGAGATTGCTCAAATACATTGGGATCAATTACCTCAAAAGATTTGATATACAAAGCTCCAAAAATGCTGACTTTATCATCACCAATTCGAACTTTGTCAAAAATTGGGTCAAAGAAAAATACCACAGGGCGAGTACGGTCATCTATCCTCCGGTAGATACCGATCGTTTTGTTCTTCATGAAGATAAAGACGATTACTATATGACCGCAGCACGATTTGTCCCCTACAAAAAGATCAAACTGATCGTTGAAGCATTTAATGAAATGCCTGGTAAAAAGCTTGTCCTTATAGGCGATGGCGAAGAGTACGACGAGATCAAATCTATTGCAAAGAGCAATATCCACATGACCGGTTTTAAAAACTCTGATGAGCTTGTACCCTACATGCAGCATGCCAAAGCCTTTGTTTATGCAGCCATAGAGGATTTCGGAATCGTTCCCATAGAAGCAATGGCGTGTGGCACACCTGTCATTGCCCTAGGGATAGCCGGTACTGCCGAAACTGTCATCGATGGGTTGTACGGTGTGCACTTCATGAAGCAGACCAAAGAAGCGATCATCGAAGCAGTCGGCCGATTCGAGCAGCTGACCTTTGATCCGCACCTTATTTCACGCAATGCACAAACCTATTCGACCCAAAGATTCAAAAACGATATAAAAGCCTTTGTTGATAGTAAACTTAATCAATTTCAATAAGAGTTTCAAGTATAATGCACGCTATGAAACAGGTGCATTTTAACTACGCTACATACTTTCTGGCTCTCATTTTATTGCTTGTCGATCTGGGTGCACTGACAGTATCCTTTGAAAGCGCGATTTATATCAGGATGCACTTTTTTAGAGACCATCTTCCCCCTTTCGATCATTATAATCTCCAAAAATACTACTGGATCATCGCATTGACTCTTTTTATGTTCATCATTGAAAATATCTATACGATGCGGTATGACTTCTGGGCCGATACCAAACGTATATACAAAGGGTTTTTTTACTCTGCCTTCGCAATATTCACACTATTGACACTTGGCAAAGTCGGGGTAGAGTACTCAAGGAGCTTCATTATCATTTTTTTTGCCGTTGCCATATTTTTGGTACCTATCTTCAAACGGTATGCCAAAAGATATCTGTTCGGGTTCAATGTATTCAAAAAAAATGTCAAGATCGTAGCCGGCAGCCGCCGTGCGGACATTATCAAGGCAGAGATCGAAAAGAACTGGTACCTGGGCCTGTGCCACAGCCAAGAGAGCTATGAAATGGTCATCATCGTCTCCAGGAGCTTTGAAACAGCGAAGCTCCAGCAGATCATCAAAGAACACTCAAGGCATACCAAAGATATTTATGTCATCCCCTACATGGACCATCTGGACTTCTCTCATGCAAGTATCGTGGATTACTCGAATATCAGGCTCTCTGCTATCCACATAGAGAACAGGCTTTTGAGCCCCAAGAACACCTTTATCAAATATCTTGCGGAAAAACTGGTCGTTCTGCTGATCTCCCCTCTCGTATTTTTGCTCCATATCGTCATCACCGTACTCATCAAGCTCGACTCAAAAGGCTCTGTCATATTCAAGCAAAAAAGACTTGGCAAAGATGCCTCGACCTTCAGTTGCTACAAATACCGAACCATGTACGAGAACGGCCAGGAGATACTCGATGACTATCTTGTCAGACACCCGGAAGAGATTACCTATTATGAAGAGTATCATAAATATCAGGATGATCCCCGTATCACCAGGATCGGTAGCTTTCTTCGTAAAACCTCGCTCGATGAGTTCCCGCAGTTTTATAACATCCTGCGCGGAGATATGAATCTCATCGGTCCGCGCCCCTATATGCTCAGTGAAAAAGAGCAGATCGGACCGTTTCACGAAGATGTTATCCTCAGGGTCAAACCCGGTATCACTGGACTCTGGCAGGTAAGCGGACGTAACGAGCTCACTTTTGATCAGAGGGTGAAGCTTGACAACTGGTATATCCAGAACTGGTCGCTTTGGATCGACTTTATGATCTTTGTCAAAACGATCAAAGTGGTTTTCAACAAAGTAGGAGCAAAATAAAATGGGACATTTGATCATGTCGATCTTCCGTGAATACGACATCAGGGGTATCTTCGAAAAAGAGCTCAATGAAGAGAGCGTGACCAGGATCGGTTTCGCGCTTGCATCAAAGATGGAAGGCGAATATGTGGCCATAGGATACGATGCCCGTACACATTCACCGCAGCTCTTCGAGTGGCTCTCGAACGGCTTCATTGCCGGGGGCAAGAAGATACTCGATATGAGTCTCGTACCGACACCGGTCAACTACTTCTGCAACTACCAGCCTGTTAACACACTGGCAGGGAAACAGGTCACTGACGAGGGTGTGTTGGCAGCAGGTTCGGTGATGATCACGGGCTCGCACAATCCTCCTGAATACAACGGATTCAAGATCACCGTAGCACAGAGGCCGTTCTTCGGCAAGGATATCTATGCGCTCGGTGAAGAGGTGATGCGTATGGAGATGCCGGCAGTATTGGAAGGCGAGATCATCCCTATCGATGCAAAGGCTCACTATATAGCCTATATGGAGGAGAACTTCGCCCATCTCAAAGGGATGAATACGAAGATCGTCTACGACTGCGGCAACGGTGCTGCGGGTGTGGTACTGCCCGATATCTTCAAAGTGCTCGAGCTCGATGTCGAGGGTATCTATATCGAGCCTGATGGGACATTCCCCAACCACCACCCTGACCCGTCCGAAGAGCACAACCTTGAAGATGTGATCAAGCTCCGAAAAGAAAAAAATGCCGATATTGCATTCGCATACGACGGAGACGCCGACCGTATCGCCGTACTCACCCCAAAGTACAATATCAAGGGCGATCAGATGGCGCTCCTCTACTCCATGGTGATGGACAAGCCTACTGTCATTGGCGAAGTGAAGTGCTCGCAGGTGATGTACGACGAACTTGAGAAACGCGGTTGCAAGACGATCATGTACAAGACCGGCCACTCCAATCTCAAGGTCAAGATCAAAGAGACGAATGCCGACCTCGCCTGCGAGGTAAGCGGTCATGTCTTCTTCAAACACCGCTATTTCGGCTATGACGATGCTCTCTATGCTACGCTCCGTATGCTCGAGCTCATCCACGATGGTATCGACCTCGACGCAGAGCTTGACGCTCTCCCCCAGGTCTATGCGACAGAGGAGATCAAGGTCCCTGCTACCGAGGATCAGAAATTCGCCCTTATCGCTAATATCGCCGGACTGCTTGAGAACCCGCCGGCAGATTTCCCGGCTATCCGTGACATTATCACCATCGACGGCCTGCGTATCAACTTTGAGCATGGATGGGGACTTGTCCGAGCCTCCAACACCACCCCGATCCTCGTCACACGCTATGAAGCTGACACCAAAGAACGCGCCGATCTGTATGAAGAGAAGATCACCTCACTCATCGACAGTGCAAAAAGGGATCTCTCCGCTTAGGTTACAGGCTCCCCCTGGAGTCTGTACTAATCATCCCGCCACACCTCCCTTTCAACCCAACACGATATAATCACATTTACTATTAAGCACTCCAAAGAGGAAAAGAGTTGAGCCGATACGAAGATATTTTTGAATTTACAAAGACCAGCGACGAGTGTATCAAATGCGGGAAGTGTATCCCTGTCTGCACAATCCACCAGGTCAATCCCGACGAGGTGACCTCGCCGCGCGGGTTCATCGAGCTCCTCGGCGCCTACCAGAGGGGTCACCTGGAGCTTGACAAGACCGCCAAGGATATCTTCGAGAGCTGCTTCCTCTGTACCAACTGCGTCACTACCTGCCCCAACTCCCTCCCGACCGATATGGTGATCGAGGAGGTGCGCGCCGATATCGCGGAGAAGTTCGGTATCGCATGGTTCAAGAAGGCGTTCTTCCTCCTCCTGCGCCACCGATGGCTGATGGATATCGCGATGAAGCTCGGCTATACCGTCCGTACCTGTGGCTTCAGCGAGGATACGAATCGTGTGGGGATGATACCGAGATTCCCTATGCCGATCATCAAGAGCGGCAGACTCCTCCCCTCGCTCGGCAAGACAAGCTTCCTCAACAAATACCCCGAGCTCATCGAACACAGCTTCAAGCCCAGGGAAAAACAGAGACGGGTCGCGATCTTCATCGGGTGTCTGGCGAACTACAACTATACCGAGATCGGTGACGCCCTCATTGAGACCCTCGCAGAGCTCGGCATCGACGCTTTCATCCCCAAAAAGCAGATGTGCTGCGCCGCACCCGCCTACTTCACGGGTGATTTCGATACGGTGGAGAAGCTGAGCAAGAAGAATATCGAGTACTTCGAGACCTTTATCGACGATGTCGAGGCGATCATCATCCCCGAAGCGACCTGCTCGGCGATGATCAAGCACGACTGGGAGGTATTCTTCGGCAACCACGAGATGCAGGAGTGGGCATACCGTGCCAGCCTCATCAACAAGAAGATATACATGGCAACCGAGTGGCTCGAAGAGAACACCGACCTCAAAGAGCGACTCGCTGCCAAAGGGAAGACCCTCGACTTCGACATCACCTACCACGACGCCTGCCACGCCAAGAAGGTCCAGGGCATCCACAAACAGCCCCGCGCCCTTCTCTCACAGAACTACAATATCGTCGAGATGAGCGACCCCGATCGATGCTGCGGATTCGGCGGCGTGACGATGCAGACCGAGAAGTACCACTTTGCCAAGGCTGCGGGCGAACCGAAAGCCGCCATGATCCGCGACACCAGAGCCAAGGTGGTCAGCGCAGAGTGCAGCGCCTGCCGTATGCAGCTGAGCAACGCCCTCTACCAGGCGGATGTCGATGCGGTGTTCAAGAATCCTATCGAGTTGGTGGCTGAGGCGTTGAAGGAGAAGTGATCCTATAACCTACCAATTGTTCCTTTTATTGAAAGACTTGTAGGTCGGAGTGCCCTCACTCCGACATTTACTGCGCAAACAGAAATATTTCTTTATGCATGAGAATTGTCGGAGTCGGGGGACTCCGAGCTACCAACGTGATGTAGCTTAATTGTTATTTTTCTATATTTTTCAGAACTCTCTCTCGAATTTTTTTCATATCATTTCGATCAAAGGCTCCATGATCCAATATCGCATTGGAAATCAATTCCAAAAACTCTTGATATGAATTAGTGCAAATACCTAACGTATCATATTCCTGATCCAAGTACAGTATTTGACCATATTGATCTTTGATATCTTCTCTGAGGTCTAACAATATCATTTCATCACAATTCCATGAATAGATCGGTATCCAGTAGTGAGACCAAACTATATCTTTCGGATCTAGTCTTGGATCGATTTTCCCATAAGCTCCACCATCATACATATACTCTTTGTATTCATTATGAAGTTCATAGATAGTATTTATATCAAATAGTATGCCTCCGCCGCCAGTAAAGTTACATGAACTCTTTTGAATATCAGTTGGGTCTTTTGGATAATTGTTACACCTTCCTAAGCTTTGTTTGAACTCATTCGGAAGCTGGGGTTGCAGATATTTTTCAAGTTCTATTATCTCCTGATCTGTTGCACTGTCGCATTGGGTAAATGCTGGTTCATTCTCTTTCCAGTATGCAAAAAGATCATCCCAGATCGAATCGATAGATTTCATATATACCTCCAAAAGACATAAGAATTTGTATCACTATAGCTAAATTTTTTACATTTGTTGATCGTTGTTGAATTTTATTGATTCGATACAAGGGTGTTGTGCCCTCACAACACCGTAATGTCACCTATAAATGGAAATATTGGTGTTGTCGGGGGACAACACCCTACGCGTCTCTTTCTTTCCCCACCATCATAACCCCAAACGACACCAATGTCCCCATCACCAGCTGCCATGAGAACCCCACTTTGAGGCCGCTGCCGAAGAATTCGAGCACATAACCCTGGAGGAGGAGTACGGTGAGGAATCCGCTGACGAGCGCCCATCCTACGGTGCGTTCGTTTCCTCTGCGGGTGAAGATAGCGGCGAAGTAGACGCCGAGGAGTCCGGCGTAGGCGAAGCTCATGACACCCAGCGCGAAATCGAGGAGGTGGGAGCCTGTCGCGTGCTGCCAGTAGTAGCTGAGCATCGCCATGAGGGAGAGCGAGAGGGCGAAGAGGAGCACCGCCAGACGGCCGGCGGCGAGGAAGTGCGCTTCGCCCGTATCGCCTGAGCGGGAGAGTTTCCACGGGCGGTAGAGGTCTTCGATAGCGACCGAGCTCATGGCGCTCAGTACGGAGTTGGCGCTGGACAATGCTGCGGCGATGGCGCCGACGGTGACGAAGCCCTTGAGCCCGGCGGGCATCTCGTGGAGGATATAGTACATCAGGATCGTGATCTTGTCTCCCTCGAAACTCTGCACCGGTTCACCCGCAATATGTGAGAGCTCGGGGTGGTGGTAGTAGAGGTAGAGGAGGAGCCCGATGACGAGGAAGAGGAACGCGACGGGAATCGTCATGATGATCGAGTAGATCAGCGATCTCGCCCCCTCTGCTGCGCTCTTGCAGGTGAGCACCCGTTGGGTCATATCCTGGTCGAGGCCGTAGGCGGCGATATTGAGCAGCAGCCACCCGGCGATGAGGGTGTAGATATCAAAGCCGCCGTTCAGCCCTGTAAAGGTGAAGTCAAATGTCCTGAGCTTCGCATCCTCCGAGAGGATGCCCATGATCGTCGGGAGGTCTGTGTCGAGCGCGCCGTAGAGATAGACCATCAGCGCCAGAGCCGCCCCCACATAGGTCGCCGCCTGGATCACATCGCTGAAGATCACCGACTTGATCCCGCCGAAGTAGGTATATCCGAGAGCCCCAAACATCAGGATAGCGATGGAGAGTGCGATATGAGAGGGGGCGATATCCATAAAGAGGATCATCGAGATCGCCAGCGCGCCGATGTAGAGTCTCGCGCCGCTGGCAAAGAGCCGTCCGATGAGGAACATCACCCCAGCCTGCTTCTTGGCTCTCATTCCGTAGCGGTTCTCCAGGAGCTCATAGACCGTCACCGCGCCGATAGCGTAGAAGCGCGGGACGAGGATATAGGCGACGAAGATCACGGCGATGAACGCGGAGAGGTAGAATCCGAGGAAAGTGAGGTCTTTGCTGTAGGAGTATTCAGGGCCGCCGAGAAAGGTGGCGGCAGACTGCGAGGTGGCGAGCACCGAGACCGCCACGGCGAAGATTGGCATCACACCGGTGCCGACGAAGTACTCCCTGGTGCTCCGCACCTTGACACGGCTGAGGTATACCGAGGTGAGGAGGAGGACTCCGAAGTAGGAGCCGAAGATCACCCAGTCAAGCGTCTCGAAGGTGGTGTGCATCCCCCACTCTACTTTTTGGTGACGATCGCGAAGGAGATATCTCTGATCTCTTTGTGCGACTTGATAAAGGCGTTGATCTCTTCGAGGGTGAGCTTCTCGATCTTGGCAAGCTCTTTTTTGGTGAAGCCGAGCTCACGGTCGTAGTAGAACTCCGTATATGCTTTGCCGAGTCTCTGGCTGAGCGTCTCGTTGGCGAGCGGTTCGCTGCCGAGCAGGAACTCTTTGGTCGAGTCGAGCTCTTTCTGGGTGATCCCCTTCTCTACGAACTCATCGACGATCTGCTGCACGAGCTCTTTGGCAGCCTTTTCGTTCTCGAGCTTGGTCTGGAGGTAGCCGTAGAGGTAGGAGGTGGTGCGGTTGGTGAGGAAACGGCCGTACGCGCTGTATGCCAGACCCCTCTTGACCCTGATCTCCTCCATCAGCCTGCTGCCGAACCCGCTGCCGCCGAGGATGAACGCCGCTACCTTGGCAAGGTGCTGGTTCGGATCATTATATTTGAAATCGAACGGAGCGCCAAAATAGATATAGGCCTGCTGGGTCTCCTTGTCGATCGTCTGGACCACTTTTTTCTCAGTAGCGGGGATGAAAGGGCTCTCTTGGGTCTCGACCTTGGGCAGCAGCGAAACGATGCTCTCCACAGCCTTGGCCGCTTCGCTCTCGTCTATATCGCCGCCGATGACCACCATAGCGTTATTGCGCCCCATATGGGAGCGGAGATAGGCTTCGACATCGGCGAGGGTGAGCGATGTGATGCTCTCTATGTTCCCCTCACGCGGTCTCCCCATCGGTGTGCCTGCGAAGAGCGTCTCCTTGAGCCCCAGTGAGGCCACATAGTCGAAATCGCTCTGCTTCTGCGTCAGGTCGCCGATCTGGAGGGTCTTGATATGCTTCATGGCATCTTCGGTGTAGTTGGGGTCTTTGAGGAGTTCTGCAAGGAGTCCAAGGGCTCGCGGGAATTCGCTCTTGAGCGAGCTGAGTTCTATCGTGATGGTCTCGATCCCCGCACTTGCTGAGAGGCTGATGGCGTACTGCTCCAGCTTCTCTGCGAAGGCTACGCTCCCGTCCTTCTTCGTCCCCTCCATCAGCAGCTTGGCGCTCATATGCGCCGTACCCGCTTTGGTATCGTAGAGAGCGCCGCTGTTCCTGAACACGATCTGCATCGATACCATCGGCAGGTAGTTGCTCTGCTCGTAGACCATCGGTACCTTTACGCCATCTGCTTCTATATCTTTTACGCTCTGCGCCATTAGCCATCCTTGTAGTAGTATCAATAGCAGTACTATTCTTTTCATTATTTCCTTCTTGTGCCCGGAGGCATCAATAGAACCGCTCAAGTATCTCGTAAGCGGTGTTTCTCTTGGCAGGGTTCTCGCCGATATCGCGGATGAGACGGACCATCTCCTCCTGGTTCATGCGGTTGCTCGCCCCCGCCGCTGCGACGACATTCTCCTCCATCATCGTGGAGCCGAGGTCGTTTGCCCCGAAGAGGAGCGCCATCTGACCGATATAGCTCCCCTGCGTCACCCATGAGCTCTGGATATTGGGGACATTGTCGAGGAAGAGTCTCGATACCGCGAGGAGTCTGAGGTAACGGTTGGAGGACTGCTTCTGTATCTCGGGATGCTCCTCCATCAGCTGCGTGTTCTTCCCCTGGAACGACCACATGATAAAGGCTCTGAACCCCCCATGCCTGTCCTGAAGCTGGCGTACCAGATCCCAGTGCTCGACGATCTCGCGGTCGGTCTCGACAGTGCCGAACATCATCGTGGCGGTCGACTTGATCCCGAGCTTGTGCGCCTCTTCGTGCACCTCGATCCATGTATCCTTGTCGAGCTTCTTGGGGGCGATGATGTCACGGACACGGTCGCTGAGTATCTCGGCACCCGCTCCGGGGATCGAGCTGAGCCCCTTCGCATGGAGTCTCTGGAGCACCTCTTTGATCGATATCTTCGAGCGTTGGGCGATATAGTCGATCTCGATGGCGGAGAAGCCATGGATCGTCACCTGCGGGTATTTCTGATGGATATGCTCAACGAGCTCTTCGTACCACTCGATCTGGAGCTTGGGGTGGACACCACCCTGGAAGAGTATCTGCGTCCCGCCGATGGCGAGGAGCTCCTCGATCTTCTGATCGATCTCGTCGAATGTGAGGATATAGGCATCGTCGTTCTTCTCGTGGCGGTAGAAGGCGCAGAACTTGCAGTCGACCCAGCAGACATTGGTGTAGTTGATATTGCGGTCGACGACGAAGGTCGTGACCTTCTCCGGGTGGAGTTCACGCTTTCTCTCAAGCGCCATTTTCCCCAGCTCTTTGAGGTCGGCGTTCTGTATCAGCGCGACCGCTTCGTCGATGCTCATCCGCGCCATTTTATTCTCCGTCCTCTTTTTGGGAGCATTTGCCTACCGAGTCGAGCACGCCGTTGATGAACTTGGGGGCGTGGTCGTCGGCGAGCTCTTTGGCGAGCTCCACGGCTTCGTTGATGATGATCGCCCTGTCGGTACCGGCTACGAGTATCTCGTAAGCTCCGAGTCTCATGATCGCTTTCTCGATACGGCCGATATTGGTGTAGTCCCACTCCTTGAGGCAGGCGACGATCTCTTTGTCGACCGCTTCGAGGTTCTCGATCGTCCCTTTGAAGAGCTCGTGCGAGAACTCCCGCTGCTTGTTGCGTATCTTGCTCTCTTCGAATATCTCATCGGAGAACTTCGCTATATCCTCGTTGCCCAGGTCGTATGCATAGAGGAGCCCGACGACCGCCGTTCTGGCCTGATGACGCGTCGCCATTATGCTTCCAACTTGCTGTAGAGGTTCATCATCTCGATCAAGGTCACCATCGCTTCGCCGCCTTTGTTGCCCGCTTTGGTCCCTGCTCTCTCGATCGCCTGCTCGATGCTGTCTACCGTGAGGACGCCAAATGCCGCCGGTTTGCCGTACTTCAGCCCCACGGATGCCACACCCTTGGTCGCCTCGGCCGATACATAGTCGAAGTGCGGCGTTGCCCCGCGGATCACTGCCCCCAGACAACAGATCGCATCGTACTTGCCCGAAGCGAACGCTCTCTCAAGCGCGAACGGTACTTCAAACGCTCCCGGGACGAGGATGAGATCGAGCGCATCGGCATCGCCGCCGTGTCTCGCGTACGCATCCCTGGCGCCTTCGACGAGTCTGTCGGTGATAAAGTGGTTGAATCTCGCATTGATGATCGCTACCTTTTTGCTCTTGTCTACGCTTAAATTGCCTTCTACTATTTTCATGGTTTTCCTTTATCTTGGTTTTCTTTAGTGTATTGCCTGGGCTTGTAAAACTATGGACGAAGGGCTCAGACCAACGGGAGGATTTGCCCCTGAGTACATAGTTTTACAAGACCTCCTATTCCACGATCATTCTGATCGCATCGATCTGTTCGATGAGCCTGTGGAGCGAGTCCAGCTGTATCATATTGGGGCCGTCACTCAGCGCAACGGATGGGTCGAAATGGGTCTCGAAGAAGAACCCGTCCACTCCCGCTCCCGCAGCAGCACGAGCGAGATAGGGGACGAAATGGCTGTCCCCGCCGCTGCTCGCGCCACCTGTTGCGGGCATCTGCACCGAATGGGTCGCATCGAAGATCACAGGGGCGAACTCCCTCATCATCGGCAGCCCCCTCATATCGACGACGAGATTGCCGTAGCCGAAGCTCGAACCGCGCTCGGTCAGCCAAACGCCGTATTTCTTGGCGTTCTCATGACTCACTTCGTGGCATCCCCGTGTCGCAAGCACCTTGCCCACAGAATGCTTCATCGCCTGAGGTGCGAGGAACTGCCCCTTCTTGATATTGACCACCGCAGGGGTGTTGGCCGCGGCGACGAGGAGGTCTGTCTGGCGTGAGAGGAAGGCCGGTATCTGGAGCACATCGGCAACCTCGGAAGCGAGAGATGCCTGCCCAGGTTCGTGGATATCGGTCAATATCCTGCACCCGAACGCCTCCTTGACCTCCTGGAGTATCTTCAGACCCTCTTCAAGACCCGGCCCCCTGAAGCTCTCGATGCTCGTACGGTTTGCCTTGTCGAAGCTCGCCTTGAAGTAGAACTCCTTGGTACAATCCTCATGGTAGCGCATCAGCTCCTCGGCGATCCGGAAGGTCGTATCGCGGCTCTCAATGACGCACGGTCCTGCAATGAGTATCATCTCGTATCCTTAATGGTGCTTTTGTCTATAGAGAGGAGATTATACCAAAAAAGCTTGAAGCTTGAAGCTGATGGGGAGGAGTCGGCAACGGAAAGTTTTTTGAAACAGGAGAGAAAATAATTTTCGGAAAGTTTTTAATGTTCGAAACGCTGTAGGGTGGGCTTGCCAGCCCACCAAAAATCATGCATAGATGCATCTTCCAAATCATAACGGTAATGACCAATGGAACAAACGGTGGGCTAGTAAGCCCACCCTACGAATCCCGTCAGCGGGGCGAAGGTGCGCATCGGTCAGACCACTACTCTATCGTGATCACCCTGGTCGTGTTCTTGGACTTGTTCTTGTCCTTTGAGATGATGACCTTGAGGATGCCGTTCTCATGGGAGACCTTGATCTCGTCGGCGTTGATATCATCAGGGAGCGAGATACTGCGGCTGAATGTCCCGTAGAATCGCTCCTGCCGCACAAGGTTCTTCTGCTCTTCTTTGGTAAGCTCTTTCTTCGAGCCGCTGACAGTGAGGATATTGTCGCCGTTGATCTCTACCTTGATATCCTTCTTGTCGATCCCTGCAAGCTCATACTCGAAAGTATAGGCGTTGTCGTCTTCATAGACGTTCATCTTGGGGTATTGGGCGAAATTGACCCTGGCGAAACCGGGAGGGGTGAAGAACCCGTCGTTATTGAAGAAATCGGCGATCTCGTCATGGAACCTCTTGTGGAGGTCATCCGCGCTGAGCGGTGCAGCAGTCATCACCGCACCCGCAGCCAATGCCGCCAAAGCCGTTTGAATATTCTGTTTCACTTTCGTCTCCTTTATCTGAAATGATCAATAACATTGAGTATCATTAACTCAACATCGAAATTATAACAAATTCATAATTTAGCTGTCAAGACTCAAGTTTATTTTTTCCCAAGCGATACCAGAAGCCCCGCGCCGATGACCATAGCGATCCCCGTAAATGTCCATATATCGGGGATCGGGTCTCCGAGCATCACACCTATGACCGTAGCGAAAACGATATTGGAGTAGGAGACGGTGCCGACGATCCCTGCCTTGGTATACTCGTACGCTTTGGTCATCAGTACCTGCGAGACAGTAGCGAATATCCCCATCCCGAGCAGGAGCGCCCATGCGCTGCCCACCGGCATCACGAAAGGGGCGAAGAGGATATTGTCGCTGCTCCCTCCCACGAAGGGGGCGACGAGCATCAGGACGAGGGGGCCGAGCGTCCCCATACCCATGAAAGATAGTACTATAGCGCGTGTGTCATAATAGTTGCGCAGCTCCCGGATGGAGGTGTAGGCGAGCGCCGCACCGATCCCCGAGAATATCCCCAGCATATCGTAGATATCGAGCGAAAGTCCCTCCGGCTTGGCGACCAGCAGTATACCGGCGAACCCAAGGATCACTGCGAATGCCGCGCCCGCTGGGAGCTTCTCACCAAGGAAGAGATAGGCGAAGATCGCTACGAAGATGGGGGAGGTCTTGTTGTAGGTGACTGCCTCGCCCAGCGGGATATAGGCCATGATATAGAAGTAGGCCAGGAGCGCGAGGAACCCCATCGTCCCGCGGAAGAGGAGCAGCAGCGGCTTCCCGCCGGTCTGTTTGAGCGGCATCCTGTAGAGCGTCGCCCCTACCAGCAGCAGCCCCGCGAGGTTGCGGAAAAACGTGATCTCCACCGGGGGGAGCGTGTCGGTGAGCACCTTGGCAAAGCCCCCCATCACAGCGAAGCTCAGCGAGGCGAGGAGCATCATCACCACTCCCCTGTCGGTGTTTTCTATTCTTTGTTTCATATTGCATCTTTTGGGCATCTCTAAAAACTATACCATACGCAAAAACAAATGCGACAAGCCATGCGCCAAACCCTAGAAAAGGGCGCTTGCGTTCGTATGGTGCAGGAGCGTTTGTATTTTGAGTGGGTTTTTAGAGGTGCCCTTTTGTGATTTTTTGTGAAAGTGTACAGAGTTTGGCTGAAAACGGAAAAACTCCTTACATTTTACACTAATTTTATACTTCTCTTCTATACTACACCTACACTTGAAACTACAAGTCAAAAATCATTCAAAGGATATAACATAATGAGCACATATAATTCAAGAAGAGATTTCATCGCCAAAATGCTGGCAGTAGGTGCAGGGAGCATGGCGCTTCTGAGCACGGCAGATGCCAAAGGGACCAATTCGGGCGGCACGGTCACCCTCACTTCGGTACAAAAGGACGAAGTGTTCTTCCTCTACCAGGAAGAGAAGGTCGCCAGGGACGTCTACATCACACTGGGCAAACTCTACCCTGGCGAGAACACATTCGCAAGCATCCAGCTCTCCGAGCAGAGACACATGGACTCCGTCAAAGGGCTCTGCGACACATACGGCGTCGATACGAGCGAAGTGGATGAAAGCGTCGTGGGCGAGTTCGTCCTCCCGGTACTCCAGGACCTCTACGATACCTGCGTGAGCATGGGGAGCGAGTCGCTCCTCGATGGTCTCAAGGTAGGCAAGCTCATCGAGGAGACCGATATCAAGGATATCACCCATATCATTGAGGATTTCGGTATGCCTGCCGATGTCATCACCGTATGCGAGAACCTCAGAGAGGGGAGCTACAACCACCTCGATGCGTTCAATACCGCTATCGCGGCACAGTGATGTCCGCCCTGATAGAGACACAGCCGTACGGTCTCGTAGTACGCTACTACGAGTATGTCGGCTCGGGCGACCTCGGGCGTCTTCGGGGCATCATGACCGAAGAGTCGTACAGGATGGCGCTGAGCTCTTTCTCTCTTGCGCTCACCATCAGGGACAGCGCATTCAGTGATGACTACGAAGCGAGCGACACAGACCCGGTGGCTCTTGCGAGGGTCGAGGCGAGAGTTTCCCTCGAGCTCGCCAGGAGCGCCAGGCACCCCCTGATCGAGATCAAGGAGATAAAACCCAACGGCGCTTTGCGTACGACGGTACACTACCTTGAAAACGGCAAGTCCAAAAAACTCTACTTCTCGCTCGAGAACGACGGCTGGAGGATCAACTATCTCGCCGGGCGCAAAGTGGACGAATAGTCCGCCTGCACCCACACGGCACCTCTGCTATCTCACCCTCGTCGCAAGGATATCTCCGTAGAGCAGTACATCTTTGAGGATCGCCTTCGAAGTGATCCCCTCCTTGTCCACTGCGAGGTAGAGTTCCCCCTTGTTGCTCGAAAATATCTTCTGATAGATGATCGCCGTGACATACCAGTCGGCGCCGCTGCCGAGGTCTTTGATATATTTCTCCCGCCCTTTGCTGTCGGGCACTTTCACCTCCAGCTTCCCTTTCTGCTTCTCGGCGCCTACTGCCTTGAAGATATAGTCTGCTTTTTTGTCCTTGTCCTTGACAAGGTGGTAGATGTTGAAATAGAGGGTGAGGAGGTCGTCTTTGGCATAGTAGCCTAGGAGCTTCGTCTCGTTCTTCACCAGTTTGCCGCGCTTGTACTTCTGTTTGACGAGGGTGACCTTTTTGTTCTTGTGGTCGATGGTATAGTGTTTGATCTCTTTTTTGGAACCGTAGGTGACGAGCGTCTCGTACTCGTCGCTCACCATGATACCATCCTCGATATGCCCTTTGCTGCTGTGGGTCTCTTTGTGGTCGCTGCTGAGGCTCTTTGCCATCCCCCTCGCTTCGGCGTCTATCCGTATAGTGTAGTTCTTCTCCCCTTTGACCAGTTTCGCTTTGGCCTGACCCACTTCACCGAATATCCCGAACGAGATACTGTAGTCGGCGTGGATCTCCTTTGCGGCCAGGGAAATGCTCGCCAGGATCAGGGCCAATAGAATTCTTTTCATCTCTTATACTCCTTGTAAAGGTCATTAAGTATAACTTTTTTTCGATAAAATAAAACACAAAAAGGGAGCATTATGGCAGAAGCATTGATCCTGGAACGCAACGCGACCGAACAGACCAACCTCATCAGTACGATCGATATGGATGTACCAACCATCGTCCAGCCTATCCTCAACCACCTCTACAGCGGCGAATACGGGGAGTTCTGGTCCTACGTGGTCTGGGGTACCCCGGTGGCCAATATCCTGGGAGCGATACTGGTATTTTTGCTGTTTCTCGTCTTCCGCAAGCTCTTTACCAAACTGGTGCTCGATACCCTTTACCTCCTTGCCAAAAAGAGCGAAACGACCCTCGACGACCAGATCATCGTAGCGCTTCGCAGGCCGATACGCTTCGCGTTCGTGGTCGTGGGGCTGCACCTCTTCTTCCTGCTCCTCTTCGTCCACAGCGAGATCATCCACCTCATCCTCGAGACACTGATCATCTATACGATCTTCTGGGCCGTGGTCGCCCTCATCGAGACACTCCGGGACTATATCCTCAACTACGCCGATATTGACCAGAAGCACTCCAGGGAGCTCACCGACTTCATCATCAAGGTGATCAAAGGGATCGCCGTCATCATCGGTGTGAGCATCGCCCTGCACAACTGGGGCGTAAATGTCACCGGAATCGTCGCTTCTTTGGGGCTGGGTGGTCTCGCCCTCGCCCTCGCCGCCAAGGATGCGGTCTCCAATATCTTCGCCTCGATCACCCTGCTGCTGGACAATACGATGAAAGCAGGCGAATGGGTCAAGGTCGCAGGGGTCGAAGGGACGGTGGAATCGGTCGGGATGCGCACGACCCGGATACGATCCTTCGAGAAATCGCTCTTCGTCATCCCCAACCACATCATCGCCAACGGCCCGATAGAGAACTTCTCCCGCCGCGGAGTGCGCCGTATCAAGATGACCCTGGGGCTCACCTACTCCACCACGGGTGAACAGCTCGAAAAGATCATCGGCGAGATCAGGGAGATGATGCAGCACCACCCCGGCATCTCCCGCAAGGATACCCTGCTGGTCAATTTCAACGAATTCAGCGACAGCGCGCTGGGTATCTTCGTCTATGCCTTCACCGATACGGCGGTGTGGGACCAATACCTTGCCATCCAGGAGGATGTCTATATGCAGATGATCCGGATCGTAGAGAAGCACGGCTCATCCTTCGCCTTCCCGTCGCAGTCGCTCTATATCGAGCAGCTCCCCGCCGACGGCGCTAAACAAACTATGGTATAATCGCATAATATTTATACACAAGGGGATCTCCAGAACCCTTATGCTGCCCGAAGAGAGTGCTCTCTGGGGATGCGTCCGCGGAGATGCCTCAAGAAAGATTTTTTATGAAAAAAGTAGCAATAGTAGGACGCCCCAATGTGGGCAAAAGCTCCCTCTTCAACCGTCTTGCGCGCCAGCGTGACGCCATCACCTCCGATATGTCAGGGACTACCCGCGATATCAAGAAGCGCATCGTCACCATCTCCGGCGACCGTGACTTCGAGGTGATCGACACAGGCGGTATCGACTACAGCAGCGAGCTCTTCTCGAAGGTAGCCGAGTTCTCGATGAGGGCCGCGAAGAAGGCCGATGTCATCATCTATATGGTCGACGGCAAAACGATCCCCGACGAAGAGGATAAAACCCTCTTCTACGATCTCCAGGCGCTGGGCAAACCCCTCGCCCTCGTGGTCAACAAGATAGACAACGACAAGGAGGAGGAGCGCTACTGGGACTTCCTCGAGTTCGGTGCGGAGCGGACCTTCCCGATGTCGGTGAGCCACAACCGGTACTTCAACGACTTCTACGCATGGCTCGAGGAGTATATCCCGCCGCGTGACGGAGAGAGCCAGGCACCCCTATCCGATGAAGATGACGACGAAGATGGGGACTATGACGACCTGGACTTCGACGGGTACGAGGGGGAAGAGTACGAGTACGATGAAGCAGATGAGAATATGACCCTATCGGACATCAACGAACTCCCCGAAGAGATCGACAACAAGATCAATGTCGCCATCATCGGCCGCGTCAACACGGGCAAAAGCTCCCTTCTCAATGCTCTCGTCAAGGACGAGCGCACCATCGTCAGCGATGTCGCAGGCACCACTATCGACCCGGTCGACGAGATGATAGAGTACAACGGCTACGATATCACCTTCATCGACACCGCGGGTATCCGCCGCCGGAGCAAGATCGTGGGGATCGAGAAATACGCCCTCGACCGTACCAAAGAGATGCTCGACAAGGCCAACCTCGTCCTGCTGGTCATCGACTCCACTGTCGGCGTGATGGAGCTCGACGAGAGGATAGCGGGGCTCATCGAAAAGCACCGCCTCGCCTGTCTCATCGTCCTCAACAAATGGGATATCACCAAGGGTGAGAAGAGCTACGAGGAGGCGGTCGAGAATATCCGCCACCAGCTCAAGTTCCTCCACTACGCCCCGCTGATCACCGTCTCGGCCAAGTCGGGGATGAGGGTCCACAAGATACTCGACCAGATCACCGCGATCTACGAGCGCTACAAGCAGCGTATCCCGACCTCAAAGCTCAACGACACGATCCGCGAAGCGATCAACCGCCACCATATCCCGTCACACCACGGTGCGGTGGTCAAGATCAAGTTCGCCACCCAGTATGAGACCAAACCGCCGAAGATCGCGCTGATCGTCAACCACCCGACCTTCCTGCACTTCAGCTACATCCGTTACCTTGCCAACTTCATCAGAAGCAAGTTCGACTTCGAGGGCGTACCGCTCGATATCGTCACCAGGAAACGCGGACAGAGGCTGGATGACGAGGAGTGAGATTCTCATTCCCGGAAGTGGGAGCTTCAGCTCCACATTTATCCTTCTACTTCTTATTCGATAATTCCTCTATTTTCTCGTTAACTCGCGCCAATAACTGTTGCGCTTCATAGACTTTCTGATACTTTTTTTGTGAAAGTATTTTTTTCGCTTCCTCTGCATTGCTAATCAACTTTGTATCGATAAAAACTCCTGTTAACAAACTCCTAGCATAAGCTATCTCATATACATCAGGATTCTTTTTCGCTAGTCCTCTATATATATTCAAAGCCTCCTGATATGCTAGCATTGCTTCACTATATTTGTTTTGATCAATATTAAGAATTGCCATGTTATAGAGGCTATTTGCTACATCTGGATTATAGATATTAGGATTCTTTTTCGCTAATTCCCTTCGGATACTTAACGCCTCTTCGTACGCCTTCATCGCTTCACTATTTTTGTTTTGTGCCCTATAAAGAACGGCTAGGTTATTAAGAGTATTTGCCATATAAGGGATATAGACATTTGAATTCTTTTTCACCAACTCTCTTCGGATACTTAACGCCTCTTCGTACGCCTTCATCGCTTCACTATTTTTGTTTTGTGCCCTATAAAGAACGGCTAGGTTATTTAAGGTCATTGCTAAATCTGGGTTATAGGCATCACGGTTCTTTTTCACTAGCTCTCTTCGGATACTTAACGCCTCTTCGTACATCTTCATCGCTTCACTATTTTTGTTTTGTACCCTATAAAGAACGGCTAAGTTATTGAGAGTATTTGCTAAATCTGGATTATAGATATCACGATTCTTTTTTACTAGCTCTCTTCGGATACTTAACGCCTCTTGGTACGCCTTCATCGCTTCACTATTTTTGTTCTGATCACTATAGAGAAGTCCTAAGTTGTTGAGAGTCTTCGCTCTCTGCTCCGAGTTAATCTCTAAGTCAAGTATCTCTGTATAGCGTTTCATCGCTTCTCGATAGTGATTTTGTAATTGCAGGAAGCGCGCATACTCAAAGAGCGCATCGAATGTTCGATCATACTTGATCATTTTTTCATAAGCTGTTTTGGCTTCTGCGTAACGGTCTTGCACTTTGAAGAGCTGAGCTAGGAATCTATATTTTTTTGCAGTTTCCTGCATCTTGCTATCAGTTTCGTCATCTGAAGCTTTTGGACTTTGGAAATAGGCTATCGTTGCATCGATACCTTTGGATTCGAATACCTTTTGAGCTTCATTGTTGATTGACCCATTGGGGTGTGTTTGGTTTACTGTTGCTTGGAGTTGGAGAAGTTCTTGATCTTTTGCCTCGAGAGCTTGTAGATATCCAGCCTCTTTGAGTGTATAAATCTTTTCCTCCGCCTTCAGCCTCTCTTCATATATACGCCGATATTCCAAAAGTACAGGATCTGAGATCTTGCTTTCGAAATAAATCTTATAATCCCGAGAAGCTGGATAAGTACCTTGCTGAATAAAACCAAAAAGTGCAACGATACCTATTATAAATGCAACGAACCACTTATAATCAAGCTGATTGAGGAGCATATTCGCATCAACCCTGCCGGTCTTCATCCTTATGAGAACCTTTGACTATCGCCATACTTGTCAACAGTGAGACAAACACAATAATCATCCCTGCAAGTATAAACCCCTGCTCAGAGCTAAAAGAAGTAATTTTCTTGATAATATCCCCAAAAAGTTGCCAGAGTACAAAAAACGCTACCGCTCCTATACCCACGATCTTGACCGCTGTTTTCCAAAACGCCATCCAATCCATCATCACTCCCTCAATTTTATTCGATTATTATAGCGTCACTTTTTCAATTTTGGCTAAGCACTATCCCCTGTCAACAACATCAAGCCTAACACGCTATAATCTCAAAAACTTTTTCGGGAACTACAATGCGTGTACTAACAGGAATCCAGGCCTCCGGCAAGCTCCATATCGGCAACTATTTCGGGGCGATGAAACCGATGATCTCCCTCCAGGAGACGAGCGAGCTCTATACCTTCATAGCCAACTACCACTCGCTCACCACATCCAAGAGCGCCGAGCTGCTGCGCAACTATACGATCGAAGCGGCGATCGACTATCTCTCGATGGGACTCGACCCCGAGAAAGCGACCTTCTGGGTGCAGAGCGACGTACCCGAGGTACTCGAGCTCTACTGGATACTCTCCAAGTTCACACCGATGGGACTCCTCGAGCGTGCCCACAGCTACAAGGACAAGGTCGCCAAGGGGATCCATCCCAACCACGCCCTCTTCTCCTACCCGGTACTGATGGCAGCCGATATCCTCCTCCTCGATACCCAGAAGGTACCTGTGGGCAAGGATCAGATACAGCATGTCGAGATGACCCGCGATATCGCCATCAAGTTCAATAACGAATACGGCGAAGTCTTCACCCTCCCCGAGCATGTCGTCGAGGAGAATGTCGCCACTATTCCCGGCATCGACGGTGAGAAGATGAGCAAGAGCTACGACAACACCATCGAGCTCTTCATGGAGGAGAAAGCCCTCCAGAAAAAGTGCAACAAGATCGTCAGCTCATCGACACCGATGGGCGAACCGCTGGAGTGGGACGGGGACAATATCTACTCCATCGCCTCCCTCTTCCTCGACGACGAAGGACGCAGGGAGCTCCAGGAGCGCTACAAGAGCGGCAAGGAGGGGTACGGCCACTTCAAGAAATACCTCAAAGAGCTCATCTGGGAGGAGTTCGCACCTGCCCGTGAGAAGAGGGAATACTACCTCAACCACCTCGATGAAGTACACGACATCCTCGCCCTTGGCGCCGCCAAAGCACGCAAGATCGCAGGGGCGAAGATGGAAGCGGTCAGAGAGGCCGTGGGGATCTATTCGTAGTCTCCGCGCCCCTGCTCTGTGGGACTGCACCGACAAATGTTGTCAGAATTCTAACATTTTACACTCTCCAACCACACTCCTCTTTAAAATGATTACATTTTGGTTACTATTGCGTTGAATTAAAAATACTAGCATTATATTTTAAGAATAGGCTCCTTTCAGAACTCTATCAGCCGCCAGCGCTATGGTTTTTCAAGTAGTCTGACAAGTATATGCGGTTGTCTAACATACGGAGAGTTCAATGTTCGAAATGATCGATCATTATTTGTTTCATCTTGCCAATGGTCTTGTAGCGACCTCGGCCGGTACCTTTTACGAAGCGTTGGAGTGGTCTGACAAACCATCCTGGTTCATCGCTGCCGCAGCGATCATAGCGATGTGGTTTTACGGCTCCAAAGAGGAGGGAGGCAAAGGGATAAGCCTCCAGGAGAGCCGCCGCCGGGTCATCCTGATCTTCGCTGCCCTCGTCATGGGATTTGTGAGCGCCCGTCTGTGCCAACTCCCTTTTGACCGTCTCCGCCCTATCGCCGAGATGCAGATGCAGGTTCCCATCGATGCCAATGTCTGGCAGATGATCAAAGACGCCCTCTCGATGCAGGGTTCCTTCCCCAGCGATCACGGGGTACTCTTCGCGGTGATGACCATAGCAGCCTTCATGATCAATGTACGCCTCGGGATCATCGCTCTGATCCTCAATATCGCTTTCAGTATCATGAGGGTCGGCGTAGGGTTCCACTACCCCAGCGACATCCTCGGCGGCGAAGTACTGGGTGCCCTCTATCTCACGTTACTCATCCGCTTCGGAGGAATATTCAGGAAATACCTCGATATGATGCTCGCCCTTGCCGAGAGATTCTCGTACATTTTCTATCCGCTCGCCTTTCTCTTCATGGTCGACTTCACGGCGAAGTTCACCTGGCTCTTTACCTTTCTGCATGAATTCCTCGGCTCGATGCTCGATCACTAGCATAAACTGGCTATAATTGCGGATGTTGAAAAATAAGCTTGCAAATGTAGATATTTTCCGTTCGCTCGATGAAGAGACCATCGATGAGATCGTCAGTATGAGTACCCTGCGTACCCTTGCCAAAGGCAATGTCCTCTTCTATGAAGGGGAGGAGCCACAGGCTTTCTACGTGCTTCTCGAAGGGCACCTCAAGCTCTACAAAACAGGTCCGAAATACCAGGAGGTAGTGCTCCACTACTTCGTCTCCCCCACCCTCATCGCCGAGATGGCCACCCTGGAGGATTTCAATTTCCCTGCCACAGCCATGGCGATGAAGGACGATACCCTTATCGCCGTCATTGACAAGGAGCGTTTCACCAGGATGCTCAAGAGCGATGCGCACTTCTCCTATCACATCATCCGGTCTCTCACAAGAAAGATCAAAACGCTCGAAGTGGCGATCAGCAGGAACCTGATCCTCGACGCTACCGCCAAGGTGTGTTCACTGCTCCGGGAAAACCCGACGGTACTCATCGACAACAGGAACGCGCAGGTAGCCAGCATTCTCAATATGACCCCGGAGACTCTCTCAAGAACTCTTGGCAAACTCAAAAAACTCAATATCATCGACAACGAATACAACGTACTGGACAGTGAAAAGCTCGATATGTTCCTGGAGCTGTAGAAGAATAGGGAGCCGTACGGACAGAGGTCTATCCGTCGGCAGGTCAGGAGCGTGTCAGTGCCCCGCGCCTGAGAGTGCGCTGTCGACGATATTGTCAATCCTGACGGAGATGGAGTTGTTACTCTCTTCAGAGCCTCTCGCGACGAGACTCGCGGTATCATCGGTCTTGGCATCCTCTTTCGAGACGAGAGTACCCTGTTTGAACTTATAGCTCTGGAGACTCTCGAGATACTGACTGTTGGAGTCCGTCTTCTCTTTCTTGAGCTCTGTCTGTTCGGAGAAGGCAGCCTCTTCCTGCTCAATACCGCGCTGCTCGATATCGTTGATCTTGAAGATCAGGTAGCCGATCACTCCCAGGATGACGATGATGGCGATCAGGGCTAGGTAGAGTCCGAAGGCGGGTCTTTTCTTTTTCATTGTCTCCTCCTTATTTCGTCGCTACGGTGGTGAAACCGAGACTTTTCCACATCTGCATACCGCCGTGGTAGTACTTGATCTTGTTGGTCGGGTACCCCATCTCGATGAAAGCACGGATCATCTTGGCCGATTTGTCACAGGTCGAACCGTTACAGAAGAAGATGAGTTCCTGCACTTTGCTGCTGTCGTCCTTGTTCATACCTAGTACCTTGAAGATATCTTCGATCGCCTGTGTATTGTCTACGATGGTATAAGGAATATTGATCGATGAAGGGATCGTCTCTTCGAGATACTCTTCCTTGGAGCGGACATCGATGAGCAGACCGTTCTTCTGGGATTCCTGCTTCTGCATGAAGTGGATGATCTCGATCTCCCCTACCGTCTCTACCTCAGGGTGTACGGAGATGGGTTGCAGGCATCTGCCCGGACATGGGTAGGATATCTTCGCGAAATGCCCCGTGAGCTTGTGCTCGGTATTCTGTATCCTGTGGAGATCGACCACTTTCCCTTTGTGGTAGACAAGTATCCTTTCGATATCCTCGGTGATCTTTACAGTCTCATATTTACCCGCATAGAGCGCACCTGCCAGAAGCAATGATAAAGCAACTATTCTCATCTTATTCTCCTTTACCCGGTTCTATGACATTGAGGCCCGCAAGCTGCCACGACTGCATACCGCCCCTGTAGTATTTCATCTTCTCTTCAGGATATCCTATTTTCATGAGAGCGTGCATTGCATGGGGAGACTGTTCGCACCAGGCGCCGTTGCAGTAGAGAAGGATCGTCTGCACCTTTGAGAAATCCCACTCTTTCCCTTTTTTGGCACCGCCAAGATCGTTCAGGACCTTGTCCCGCTCCGGGGTGTCCTTGAGGAAGAGGGTGAAAGGGATATTGATCGCACCGGGAATATAGCTCTTGTCATACCACTCCTTGAGCCTGGCGTCGATAAAGACCCCTTTGTTCTTCTCGAGGAAATCGATCACTTCGAGCTCTCCGTAGGTCTCGATGTTCGGCGCCGCTTTGAAAGGCTGTACATAGAACGGCGGTGCCGGTCGTGAGGTAAGGCTGTATTCATTGGTCAGGTAGGCGTCATCCTCCTGTACCCTTTGGATGACATAGGTCTTGCCGTCATGGGCAAAAGCAGCTATAGCTTTCTCTTCGGTGATATTATGCGAGGCAGCTCCAAGCAGAGAAAATCCGAGCAAAGAGAGGGTGATACTTCTCAATATCATTATGGCTCCTTATATTTAAACTTTATTATTAGTTTGAAAAGTCTAGGGGTCTATAATAATATAATTTCCCTAAGAAGAGGGCAAGAAAAGCGAAAAAGTCGCCAAATTACTCGGCGAGCCACTCTTTGGCTATCTTGCGGAGCCCATCGACATTGTCCGAGGCGAAGAGCTTGAGCTGTGTATCGTATGACTGCTCTTTGATGCCGTGCTCACGCTCAAGGAACTCCACGATCGCCTCGCCCGAGTGGATGAGGAGCGGCGTGTTGTCGAAGTACTTTGCGAGCACTTTACTGATGAGGGGGAAGTGGGTACACCCGAGGATGATCGCCGCAGGGGTATCGATATCCCGGAAGTAGTAATCCATCACCGATTCGAGGATAGGGCCGTCGTGTATCCCCTCCTCCACGAGCGGCACAAAAAGCCCCGTCTGGAGCGCAGTGATATTGGTATACCCTTTTTCGCGCAGTTCGTTCTGATAGCGTCCTGAGGCTACAGTAGCGCGGGTGGCGATGATGAGGATAGGGGCATCCTTGTCTTCGAGCTTGTTCTCGAGTGCGAGGATACCGGGCTCGATCACCCCCGTGACCGCATAGCTGCTCGCCTCCCGCATCTCTTTGAGGGCATAGGCGCTGACGGTATTGCATGCGGTGATGAGGAGGTCGATATCGAAGTTGTTGAAAAATTCAAGCGCTTCGAGGGAGTAACGGATGATGGTGTTCTTGTCTTTGGTACCGTAGGGCACCCTGGCGGTGTCGCCATAGTAGATGATCTCGTCGAAGAGGTGGTGTTCGAGGAGCGATTTGACGACGCTGAGTCCGCCGGCCCCCGAGTCGAATACACCGATCTTCATTATTGGTTCATCATAGAGAGGAACTCCTCGTTGCTCTTGGTCTTGAGCATTTTGGAGAAGAGGAACTTGAGACCTTCGGCCTCTTCCATGTTCTGCATCGCGTTTCTGAGCGCCCATACTTTCTGGAGCGTTTCGGGATCGCTTAGAAGCTCCTCTTTACGCGTTCCCGACTTGGTGATGTCGATCGCAGGATAGATACGGCGGTCTGCCACGCTTCTGTTGAGGACGACCTCGGAGTTACCTGTACCCTTGAACTCCTCGAAGATCACCTCATCCATCTTGCTCCCCGTCTCGATAAGGGCGGTCGCGATGATCGTGAGGCTGCCCCCCTCCTCGATGTTACGAGCAGCACCGAAGAATCTCTTTGGCTTGTGGAGGGCGTTGGCGTCGACACCACCCGAGAGAACCTTGCCGGAGCTCGGTGTGACGGTATTGTACGCTCTTGCAAGTCTCGTGATCGAGTCGAGGAGGATGATGACATCCTTGCCGAGCTCGACACGTCTTTTCGCCTTTTCGATCACCATTTCGGCTGTCCTGACATGGTTCTGCGCCGGGAGGTCGAAGGTGGAGCTGTAGACCTCGCCCTTGACGGAGCGCTGCATATCGGTCACCTCTTCGGGTCTCTCGTCGACGAGGAGGACCATCAGCGAGGCATCGGGGTTGTTGTGTGTGATCCCGTGGGCGAGCTCTTTGAGCAGCTCGGTCTTACCTGTTCTCGGAGGCGCGACGATGAGGGCTCTCTGCCCCTTGCCGATAGGGGTGAAGAGGTCGAGCACCCTACCCGTAAGCTTCATCGGGTTGTATTCGAGCTTGAGCTTTTCATTGGCATAGAGCGGTGTGAGGTTGTCGAAGAGAGGTCTGAGCTTGGACTTCTCCGGGGCAAGGTAGTTGATCGCCTCGATCTTGAGGAGGGCGTAGTACTTCTCCTGGTCTTTGGGCTGTCTCACCTGTCCCGTGACGACATCCCCGTTACGGAGGGCAAACCGCTTGATCTGCGTCGAGCTGACATAGGTGTCGTTGGTGGAGTTGGCGAAGTTGCCATCGCTTGAGCGGAGGAAGCCGTACCCGTCGTTCATCACTTCGAGGATACCGGTATAGAGGATGAATCCGCCCTGGCTCACCTGCGCCTTGAGGATCTCGAAAATAAGGTCTTTTCTCTGGTATTCGTTGGGGTTCTCGACATTGACCTCTCTGGCTATGTTGACAAGTTCTGTGAGGGGAGTTTGCTGGAGTTCTTCGATCTTGTATCCCTCTACGGGTACATGGGTTCTGTTGTTATTGCTATTATTTTTTTTTGCAGCACTGGTCTTACTGCTTGGTTTGTCGTTTTCGCTCATAATTCCTCTTGTTTGGATATGATTAAATCATTTACGGGAGATGTGGATAATATGGAGTAAGCCGAGGCTTGTTACGTTCATACCATCATTGTAGTCCGGGAATTATATGGTATTTACTCTTAAACTCCTATTACAGAATTATATATGACAAATTGATATTTTATTTATGGAATCTCAGAAAAAAGTGTATAATCATCCCCGACCAGACAACAAGGAGGAAAAGGATGGAGAGATTCAAAGAGCACTTCAAGCGACTCAGGATATATACCCTGCTCGACCTCGCCCTCCTCGTCCCCTCCTCCTACGACGACACCACCCTCTCATCCGACCTCAAAGCAGGATCGACCCATACCCTCGAGGCGAAAGTGGTCGATGCCGAAACCAAGGGGGGCAAGCTCCTCGTCCGCTTCTACCTCCCGCGCTTCCGTACTCACCTCAGCAGTCTCTTCTTCCGCGTCACCCCCTACCACTACCAGGCGTTCGCTCCGGGCAAAGAACTCATCATCCAGGGGCGGCTCGAGATATTCCGCACCGCTTTCCAGATGAGCCAGCCCAAAGTGATCAAGAGGGCCGGAGAGATCACTCCGAAGTACAAGACAGTGCTCAAAGAGGAGGAGATGCGCGATCTCGTCAGAGAGTACATCACCGCCCATGCTTTAATAAAAGAAGGGCTCCTCCCCCACGAGGCCGATACGATCATGGAGCTCCATTTCCCGCAGGATATAGGGAGGATATACCTAAACGGCTCGCTCCACCCCCGCGTCCTCGAGGTGCTGAAATCCGTCGAAGCCTTCAACCACCTCAAAAAGCTCTCGACCAAGCGGATCGACTACCCCGCCACCGCTTCGCTGAACGGGGATATCTCGGAGTTCGTCGGCAATCTCCCCTTCACCCTCACCCCGGAGCAGCAGAAGGTGATCGCAGAGGTGCGCGCCGATCTCGCCCGCGATGACAGGGCTGCCAAGCGGATGATCGTCGGCGATGTGGGCTCGGGGAAGACGATGGTGATCCTCGCCGCCGCCGTGACCGCCCTCCCCCACCGCGCGATCCTGATGGCTCCCACCTCGCTGCTCGCACTCCAGATATACGAGGAAGCTCTCAAGCACCTCCCCGCCCATGTCAAAGTCGCCCTCGTGATGCAGAGCCGCAGCGAGGGGGACTACCGTGAGGCCGACCTCATCATCGGCACCCACGCCCTCCTCTACAAGGACGATCTCCCTCCAGCCTCGCTGGTGATGATCGACGAACAGCACCGATTCGGCACCAAACAGCGGCAGATGCTCGAAGCCCTCGTCAATGCCGAATCGGACAACGGCAAACGCGTCCATCAGCTCCAGTTCTCCGCCACCCCCATCCCCCGCACACAGGCGATGATGAACGCCGCGCTGATCGATATCAGCCTCATCACGAAGACCCCTTTCGAGAAGAGCATCGAGACCAAGGTGATCGGCAAGCAGGATTTCCCCGCCCTCCTCGGGCATATCAGAGAGGAGATAGCCGCCGACCATCAGGTGCTCATCATCTACCCCCTCGTCGAGGAGAGCGAGACGATCCCCTACCAGTCGCTCCAGGAGGGGAGAACCTTCTGGGAGGAGCGGTTCGAGCGTGTCTATGTCACCCACGGCAAGGACAGGCAGAAGGAGGATATCCTCCTCGAGTTCCGCGAGAGGGGCGATATCCTCCTCGCCACCACCGTCGTCGAGGTGGGTATCTCCCTCCCCCGCCTCACCCTCATCGTCATCGTAGGCGCCGAACGGCTGGGACTCTCCACCCTCCACCAGCTCCGCGGCCGCGTCGGACGGCTGGGACTGGAGAGCACCTGCTACCTCTTCACCCACCAGAACTCCTCCCCCAGGCTCGAAGAGTTCGCCAAAACAACCAACGGCTTCGACATCGCCACCCTCGACCTCAAATTCCGCGAGAGCGGCGACATCCTCGACGGCACGATCCAGAGCGGACAGAAGTTCCGATGGCTCGATATGGGGACGGATGAGGATATCGTGGAGAGGGTGAAGGGGAGAGTTGGGGTGTGAGCATTTCACTGTATTATATTGGGAATGAAGACTGTAGGTCGGGGTACTTGACCCCGACAATCATTACGAATACAGAGATTACACAGTTTGTGATGTAAATTTTTTCATGAGCATTTACATGTATTATTCTTCTCTTCCTCTTATTTTGTAAAATAATGCTTTTACATTTTTACCAGTCACCCATGAAAAATATCCAAAAATGACTATTACAGATATGCTTCTTATACTGTGACTGTCATCTGCTTCCATAATAGCAATAAATAATGCAAATAACACTATAAAAAGGGCAATACTCCATAAGAAT
>QKDN01000026.1 GCA_003252535.1 Campylobacterota bacterium
ACGAAAGGTCAATGAGAGCGATGAGCTCATCAACGCCGATGTGCTCGATCCCGATCAGCTTGCCGGGGCTTTGAAGGGCTCGGATGTCATTTATCTCACGATCGGTTTCGCATACGATACCAAAACATGGCAGAAGAGCTGGCCCCATTTCATGAGAAATGTGATCGACATAGCTATCCGGCAGCAAAGCAAAGTAGTTTTCTTCGACAATATCTATATGTATGATCCGGACTCTATGAGCTATATGACCGAAGATGCACCTATCAACCCCTCCAGTGACAAAGGAAAAGTCAGGGCAGATGTTGTGAAGATGCTGATGGATAGGATCGACACGGGAGAGCTCACGGCGCTTGTTGCGAGAAGTGCCGACTTTTATGGGCCCAATATCGAAAATACCTCAATGCTCATCGAAACCGTTTTCAAGCCGTTGAGTCAGGGCAAAAGATCCAATATCCTCATGAATGCAAACTACATCCATTCATTCTCCTATGTACCTGATATAGCAAAAGCGGTTGCTATGCTCGGTAATAGCGAACGATCCTATAATCAGGTCTGGCACCTGCCGACAGCCGCCCATCCGTTGACTCTGGAAGAGTGGGTACGATCTGTAGCCAAAGCATTTGGGGTCGAGGCCCGCTACCGGGTCATATCTCCGTTGCTGCTTTCTATCATGGGGATATTCATTCCTGTGATGAGAGAAGTGAAAGAGATGGGATATCAATACGACAGGGATTATTGGTTTGATTCCAGTAAGTTCGAAAAAGCTTTCGATTTCATCCCGACAAGCTATGAAGACGGGATAAATGAAGTGATCCAAAAAGAGTTTTGAGACAAATGATACATTATGGTTTGAGTTCGTTCCGACGATATCACCGGAACAAAAGGAAGAGAATGGAGCCCTTACAGCTCCAGCAGACCGCTCCCTATGACCTTGTACCTGATGCTCTCATCGAAATAGTCGTTTGCTTTTACCCCGCCGATGAGCGCTACCGGATGTTTGGAGGACTTGGCTATTTCCAGCAAAGCATCGCCTCCTACACTCGCATCGCTCTTGGTGCCTGTGGAGCGGTAGGCTCCGAGACCGATATAGTCGATGTCGAGGAGGTTCGCCTGCTTGACCTCCTCGAGGTTGTGTGTGGAGAGACCGAGCATCTTGCGCCCGATCTTCGCCCTGATCGTTGCGACTGCTTTCACCGGGTCGGGATCATAGCCTGAAAGGTCCTCCTGACCGATATGCAGGCCGTCAGCGTACTCTACGAGGTCGATAGCGTCGTTGACGATGAGCGTCCCTCTGAAATGATTTCTGATGAATTGCAGGTCGGCTATCCGTTCGGCATTCGCGCCGTTCTTGTTGCGGTATTGGATGATGGGGAGATCGTAAGGCTGTATGAGGAGCATCATGTCCTCGAGGGAGATATCAGCTCCGACAAGGAGCTGTGTATCTATGAGTCCATATATATCATCTCGTCTTTTTTTTTAACATCACTGAGAGCCTGGCTCTTGTACTTTTTGTTGAAAAATTTGAGAAGATCGCCGAGTGTCTGTCTCATATCACCTCTGTTGACGATCATATCGATCAGACCGTGATCGAGGAGGAACTCCGCTCTCTGGAAACCTTCCGGGAGATCGACACCGACGGTCTGCTTGATGACCCTCTGACCTGCAAAACCGATCAGTGCATCAGGCTCAGCCATGATAATGTCGCCGAGCATCGCGAACGACGCGCTCACACCACCCATCGTAGGATCGGTGAGGACAGAGATGAACGGGAGCCCCTTCTGGTGGAGACGGTTGAGGGCTGCGGATGTCTTGCTCATCTGGAGCAGTGAGTAGGTACTCTCCTGCATTCTCGCACCGCCGCTGGCAGAGACGATGATCACACCGCTCTCGTTGGCGATAGCCCTGTTGATAGCCCTGACGATCTTCTCGCCCTCTACCGAACCAAGGCTGCCACCCATGAAAGAGAAGTCGAACACCACGAGCTCTACCGGCTGGCCCATGATCGTGCAGCTGCCGCTCATTACCGCCGAGGTCTTGCCTGTCTTGGCCTTGGACTCTTCGATCCTCTTCTTGTAGCTCTGCTTGTCGATGAACTTGAGCGGATCGACCGGTGCGAGTGTGTTGTCATGCTCTGTGAAACTTCCCTCGTCGCATGTGACGGCGATCCTCTTCTCTGCGCCGATACGGAAGTGATGGTTACATTTTGGGCATACGTTGTGTTTCGCTTCTACCTCTTTGTAGTACATCAACGCCTGGCATTTGGTACATTTCGTCCAGTGGCTCGGTACATCTTCTGTTACCGTTTGTTTCTTCATGCCGCCAAACAGGTTGCCAAAATTCATTTATATCTCCTTTGTGTGATGCTTTTTGACAAGCTTCTCTATGAGTTTATTCAATTTTTTATCTTGTGACACTATAACATAATCATCATCAACAATCACTTCGAGATCCTCACAAAGTGCCAAACCTGCCGCAAGATCGTATATTCTGTACTCACCTACGAAAAGCATGTACTTCACGCTCCTCGCATAGGCGAGGGAAAGCGCCAGTGCCCCGGGAGAGCGGAACTTGAGCCCTTTTTTGATCAGATCGTGCTGGAGTTCAGGATAGTTGTAGGATTTTTCGAAGAGTCCGACAGGGGATACAGGGCTTTTTCGCGGTGTTTCGAATAGTGACGAAGTGAGTTTGCCCTGCTTTGGCCTGGAGCCTTTGACCTTGAAGAAAAGATCACCGTTGACCAGGTTGCAGATAACAGCCTCTTTGAGTTTCCCTTTTTTGTCGACTCTCATAACAGATGTACCGTAGTATGGGAAATAGGAGAGCGCATTGGAGCTGCCGTCTATAGGGTCGAGGATGATCCTGTTCTTCCCCTCACCTATCACGCCGCTCTCTTCGGAGTCGATGGTACCGTATGCTCCAAGGTGCCTGATGAATATCGTTTCAGCCGCGAGATCAAGCCCGTAGCTGATATCGCCTCCCGCTCCCCTCTTTCCTTTTTTGAAAAATGATTTCGGGTAGCTGCCGCGGAGCATCAATGCTATCTCGCGATTGGCAGCGATGCACGCCTGGACAAATTTCGTCATTAAGCGCGGAAGCTTCTGACGATCGCTTTTGCCGCGTCACGACCATCACGTACGGCTGTCACGACAAGGTCGGCACCCCTGTGGCAGTCGCCGCCTGCATAGACGCCTTTCTTGCTTGTTTCGTAGTTGGCATCTACGACGATACCGTTCCATTTGTCGAGCTCGATACCGTTGTCTTTGAGGAATGGGTACTCTACCGTATCGAAACCGAGAGCGAAGATCACGACATCGGCTTCTGCGACGAACTCGCTCCCCTCTACCTCTACGACCTTCTGTCTGCCGCTTGCATCAGCTTCCCCGAGCTCTGTACGGATCAGCCTCACGCCGCTGACATTCCCTTCAGCACCCATGATAAGCTCTTTCGGGGAGACGTTGAATTCGAATTCGACACCCTCTTCTTTGGCGTTGATATACTCTTTTTTGCTTCCTGGCATATTCCTGGCATCTCTTCTATAAAGACACTGAACACTTTTTGCCTTTTCCCTGAGCGATGTTCTCACACAGTCCATAGCAGTATCACCGCCGCCGATCACGACGACGTTCTTATCTTCAACGTTTATGTCGAGTGCCGGCACTTCGCCGAAGATTTTTTTCTGGATCGACGTGAGGAAATCCATCGCAAGGTAAGCGTTGGGCGCATCGTCGCCGTTGAGCCCCACTCTTCTCCCTTTCGTAGCGCCAACACCGATGAATACGGCATCGAATTTCTCCGTGAGCTCTTCGAAGCTCACATCCTTGCCCACTTCGCAGTTCTGGTGGAATACAGCGCCTGCTTCCCTGAGAAGTTCAACCCTTCTGGCGATCACGCTTTTGTCAAGCTTGAAACCCGGGATACCATAGGTGAGGAGTCCGCCGGCTCTGCTCTGTCTGTCATATATCTCTACATCGACACCTTCACGGAGAAGGAACGTGGCAGCAGAGAGACCTGCCGGGCCGCCGCCGATGACTGCGACTCTCTTGCCCATCTTTTTCTGAGCGAATTTCGGCTTGAGCCCGCTGCTGAGCCCCTCTTCGTTGATGAAGGCTTCGATAGAACCGATCGTGATCGCGCCGTGCCCGTCATTGAGCGTGCATGAACCCTCACAAAGTCTGTCGTGTGGGCAGATACGTCCCATTACTTCAGGGAACGGCGAAGACTCGTTGGAGAGATCGAACGCGAACTCAAGGTCTTTGCTTGCAGTAGCTTTGAGCCACTGCGGGATGAAGTTGTGCAGCGGACAGCCATTGTGGCAGTACGGATCGCCGCACTGGATACATCTGCTCGATTGTTCGCCTGCTTTGGCAGGTCTGAATATCTCGTAGATCTCGTCGAAATTTTTGATCCTCTCTACGACGTCCTTTTTCTTGGCGTCTGATCTTTCTACATCAAAAAACTTTACCATCTTACTCTCCATCCTCTATTTTGAGAGGTACTTTCATATCTTTGGGGCGTACCATCCAGAAGTTTCTTATCTCGACCCTGAAGTTGTCGAGTATCTCTTTTGCTTTCGCACTCTTGGTCTCCGTGTAGTAGTCCTTGAGGAGTTTTTTGAGATAGTATCTTTCGATATCTGTATCTTCTGTATCCACTCTTCTGGCCTCGACGAGTTCCTGGTTGATATTTTCGATGAACTCGTGGTCTTTATCGTACACGAACGCTACACCGCCTGTCATACCTGCACCGAAGTTGATCCCTGTTCTTCCGAGGATCACGACCGCACCGCCTGTCATGTATTCGCACGGATGGTCACCCGTACCCTCTACGATGGCAATAGCTCCTGAGTTACGTACCGCGAATCTCTCTCCGACCTGTCCGTTGATATAGAGCTTGCCACCTGTCGCTCCGTAGAGACAGGTGTTGCCGCCGAGTGAGAACTCCTCACCGTTGTTATCGGCTGTGATGACGATACGTCCGCCGCTCATCCCTTTACCGATATAGTCGTTTCCGGCACCGTGGACGTGGAGACTCACACCGCTGATGAGGAACGCGCCGAGAGACTGCCCTGTCGTACCTTTGAGCCTGATGTCGATCGTACCGTCCGGGAGACCCTTGTCGCCGTAATACTTGGCGATCTCACCCGAAATGAGTGTACCGAAGCTTCTGTTGAGGTTGTGTATATCTTTCTCGACTATCATTTTCTCTTTTGGATTCTTGATAGACGGCATGATCTCCTTGAGCACCTGTTTTTCGAACTCGTTCTTGTCGTACGGTTCATTGAACGCTACCTGTTTCGTATTGAAACCGTCAAGTCTGTGGAGAAGTCTGTCGAAACTGAACTTCTTGGCGAACTCGTCGTCGATGATCTTGAGAAGCTCGTTGCGACCGACGATCTCTTCGAGTGTGTTGTAACCAAGTGCAGCAAGTATCTTCCTGACATCTTCAGCGAGAAGCGTGAAGTAGTTCATCACTCTCTCTACGCTGCCCTCATAGTAGTCTCTGAGCTTCTCTTCCTGTGTTGCGATACCGACGCTGCATCTGTTGAGATGGCAGATACGGAGGATCTTACAGCCGATCACCGTAAGCGCACCCGTACCGAATGCGAACGACTCGGCACCGAAGATCGCCGCTTTGACGACATCGAGGCCTGTCTTGAGACCACCGTCCGTCTCGAGCTCCACCTGTCCCCTGAGGTTGTTCGCCTTGAGTGCGTTGTGCGCTTCGATCAGACCAAGCTCCCACGGGTTACCGGCGAACTTGATAGAGCCTATCGGAGCTGCACCTGTACCGCCGTCGGCACCTGAGATGATGATCTTGTCAGCGTAACATTTTGCAACACCGGCAGCGATCGTACCGACACCGAGTGTCGAAACGAGCTTGACCGCGATCTTCGCCTCAGGGTTGATCTGCTTGAGGTCGAAGATCAGCTGTGCAAGGTCCTCGATAGAGTAGATATCGTGGTGCGGTGGCGGGGAGATGAGGGTCACGCCCGGCATCGTATGTCTGAGTCTGGCGATAAGCGGGCTTACCTTGTGACCAGGAAGCTGTCCGCCCTCACCCGGTTTCGCACCCTGTGCGACCTTGATCTGGAGCTCTTCAGCCGATCTGAGGTAGGCAGGAGTGACACCGAATCTTCCCGATGCGACCTGCTTGATCTTGGAGTTCTTGACCGTGCCGAATCTCACTTCGTCTTCGCCACCCTCACCAGAGTTGCTCTTGCCGCCGAGTCTGTTCATCGCTTCGGCGAGACACTCGTGTGCTTCAGGCGAGATCGACCCGAGGCTCATCGCAGCTGTGGAGAATCTTTTGAAGATGCTCTCAAGCGGCTCTACCTCGTCGACCGATATAGGTGCCCTGTCGCTCTTGAGCTCGAAGAAGTCACGGATGAACTTTCTGTCCCTTTTGTCGATGAGATTCTTGAGCTTGTCGAAATCTTCCGTTTTGCCGCTCATCGAGAGTCTGTGGATCGCATGGACGACAGCCGGTGCGAAGTCATGGTACTCACCGCCATCAAGATACTTGTAGTATCCGCCGATATTGAGCGGGAAGATGTTGTTCTTTCTCTCTTCTGCATAGGCATCCGTATGTGCCTTCTTGACCCTCTCTTCGATATCGGCATAGCAGAGACCGTGGAGTTCCGCATGTGCATCAGGGAAACATTCGCTGATGATCTTTTTGCTCAGACCGATGACATCGAAGAGACTTGAGTTACGGTAGCTCGATATCGTTGAGATACCCATCTTCGACATGATCTTGAGGAGCCCTGCGTTGATCGATTTTCTGACTTTTTTAAGCACTGTTGCGAGGTTGACACCTGGGTTGGCTCTCTTCTCCATCATCGCTACTGTCTGGTAAAGCATATATGGATAGATAGCTGCTGCACCGAAACCGATCAGTGAAGCCGCCATGTGTGAATCGTACATCTCACCGGTCACGGCAACGATGCTCACCAGGTGCCTCTCACCTGCTGCGAGAAGCTGCTGGTTGAGTTTTCCCACTACGAGAAGCATCGGCATAGGGATCGAAGCAGCGTTCATGTCCCTGTCATCGAGGACGACCGTTCTGACACCCTCTTCTTTGACATCACGGATGATCGCGTCGACGAGTTCATTCAGGCTCTTTTCGAGATCGTTCGTGAACATCGTGCTGTAGCTCTTCGACTTGTAGCAGCTGTCGTATTTCGGGTCGTTCTCATCACCGAACTCCTGGAGGATGTTCAGCTTCTCGAGCGAGAGGATCGGAGAGACAGTCTTGAGTCTCTTCGCATGCTCCGCATCATCGGTAAGAATGTTACGAATCTCCCCAAAGCCTGTATTGAGGCTCATGACGACCTTTTCTCTGATCGGGTCGATCGGCGGGTTTGTTACCTGTGCGAACTTTTGTCTGAAGAAGTCGGAGAAGTTTCTCTGCGTGGTGGAGAAAGCTGCGAGCGGTGTATCGTCACCCATCGATGCTGTCGCCTCTTTGCCCTCTTTGGCCATCGGCTCGAACACCTGCTCCATCACTTCGAGGGTGATGTTGAAGAACCTCTGCTGCGCCTCCATCACCTCTTTTTCAGGGATATCGATGGTGGAGAACGGGTCCTGCATATGCTCCTGGAGGTAGATCATGTTCTCGTTGAGCCACTTGTCGTACGGCTCTTTGTTCTTGAGGTACTCGTTGATATCGTCGTTCTTGAGGACGGTACCGTACTTGAGGTCGACGCCCATCATCTCGCCAGACTGGAGTCTCCCTCTCTGAACGATCTCTTCATCCGGGATATCGAGCACGCCGTACTCGGAGGCGATGAGGAGTCTGTTGTCTTTGGTGATGATGTATTTCGACGGTCTCAGACCGTTTCTGTCGAGGACACATCCGATGTGTCGACCGTCGGTCATACTCACCGCTGCCGGTCCATCCCATGGCTCGAAGCATGTACTTGTATATTCATAGAAGGCTCTGAGCTTTGCATCCATGTGAGGCGCATTCTGCCACGGCGCAGGGAGAACCGAACGGGCAGCCTTGAAGAAGTCCACGCCGTTGACACGGAGGAATTCGAAGAAGTTGTCGAGGCTCGCCGAGTCGCTCATGCTCCCCTGGATGATACTGCCGATCTTCTTGAGCTCTTCATCACTGAAGACATCGCTGGAGAGGCTTTCGATCTTAGCCGCTACATTGAACCTGTTGGCTCTGACCGAGTTGATCTCACCGTTATGTGCGATCGTTCTGAACGGCTGGGCAAGTCTCCACTCCGGAAGGGTGTTGGTAGAGAATCTCTGGTGGAAGAGACAGAATGATATCTCGAATCTCTCATCGGCGAGGTCACTGTAGAACTCTTTGATATGGGTCGGCATGACAAGACCCTTGTAAGAGACCACCGTCGTAGAGAACGACGGGATGTAGAAGTTCTTGTCAGCTTTGAGTCTGTGTTCGATCTCTTTGCGCGAGAGGTAGACGAGCGCATCGAATCTGCGCGTACCCATCAGCGAGTTCGGCGTGACAAATACCTGCGAGATGCCAGGGAGAGACGCGAGAGCCTGCTCACCGAGAGCATCGAGGTTGACCGGAACCTTTCTGGTGTAGAGTATCCTGAGGTCATTGTTCTCACATACTTCCTTGATGACGGAGAAATCGCTCTCGTTTCTCGAGAATACCATAGCTACTGCGTAGACATCGGGGAGGATGATCCCCTCTTCCTTGGCTACCTTGGCGAAGAAGCTTCTCGGCAAAGAGAGCAGAAGTCCGCTTCCGTCCCCGGTCTTGCCGTCCGCAGCGATCGCACCCCTGTGCATCATTCTTGAGAGTGACTGGATGGCATCTTCCAAATTTTTGTGTGATGGCGTGTTGTCTATCGATGCCAATAGACCGAATCCACAGTTATCTTTAAACGAGGTAAAGAGATCTCTCATAAACCAACCTTTAGTTTAGTTTTGATAGGCTGCTTTGATCGACAACAAAGCTCCTATAAATGGGGTAGATTATACTAAAACAGAGTTAAAATCAGATGAAAGTCATCATATTTGGCTATATAAACTATAATTTTTATCGAACAAAGCAGAGTGGATTATGAAAGGTTTTGTCATCGGGCTTCACAGAGCCAGGAACGAAGATATGATAGCGCTTGTCCTCTCACCTACCGAGATCAGGAGCTATTACAGGTTTTTCGGCGCGAGGCATTCTATCCTCCAGCTCGGGCACCTGATCGATTTCGAAACAGAGGGTGAACAGGGGCACTTCATGCCGCGTCTGAGGAGTCTCAGCCATATGGGTTTCGGCTGGCTCCATGACCACAACCGTGTACTGGTCTGGCACAATTTCGTCAACCGTTTCAGGGACCACCTCAAGGATCTCGATACGGTAGAGAGATTCTACTACGACCTGCTGCTCGATGCCGCTCTCAAATGGGGACGCCAGAACCCCAAAAGGATCGTCTGCGAGAGCTATATCGAGTTGCTGAAGTTTGAGGGGAGGCTCCACCATGAGAACTTCTGCCATATCTGCGAAACCCCTCTGGGTGAACAGGTCGCCCTCATGCAGGCCTTTATCCCCGCCCACACAGAGTGCATCTACGCCCCGCCGCTGGACAAGGAGAAGCTCTTCAGATTCTTCGAGAGCGGCAGGGCGACACACTACGAGGACAGCGAGATAGAGTATCTTTATGAGGTGGTTATGAAGGGGTTTTAAGCCCCCTTGTTCTCTCGTTAAACGTCTCCCGATATGGTACCCATCCAATACAGCGCATACCAAATCAATATCATCGTGCTATAATACCCATAGGAAGAACGCAATATTAATCCACTAACAGACACATCCATATTTTGGAAGCTGTACGAGGGTTCCATAACCGGAGATACAAACCAGATAGAATTTTGAGAAGGAAGCTAGACAAAAAATGAAAAACTTTATACTGATTCTATTGATAACCGTATCACTACGAGCAGAATACAAATCAATATTTGGTAATACGGAAGAAGAGAGACTCCAAAAACAAGATGAACTCTTAAACCATATGTTCAACACGCAAAAAGGAGTGTTTGAGAATGCGGGAAAACTCATAAACTACAAAATAAAAAAATACAAAGACGAAAAAGAAGCAGAAGAAAAAGCGATAATCGAAGAGGCGGAGAGAAAGGAAGCTAAAAAGAAACTCTTTGAACAAATGAACGGTGGAGAGAAAAACGACAGCCAGAGAGGCGAGAATATGATCATCATAACAGACAACAAAAAGAAATAATAATGAGAACTATATATTAACTTTCACTGGTTCCCATCGTCTGAGATTGTGAAACAACTCATACTTTATCGGAATCGTTGGCTTTAGCCACGCCAAAGAAAAGCTAAATTTACCAAAAATGCTCTTTTGGGTATTCAATATTCGCTTTTTCGGGACTAAAAGTCTCCGATTCCATACGATCAAGTGTCATATTAAAGATGTTTTCACTGGTTCCCATCGTCTCTCGACGGGAATCCATACTTGATTTTCAATAGAAGGAAAATTCCACTTCGGCGATAGCCGATAGCTACATTCTTTCTTTTTGGGTGTTATCCCGTATGCATACCCATCGGGACGATGGGTACAAGGAATAGATCACAATCTCTCTATGCGTAGTAAGCTGAGCTGTCAGGGGACAGCACCCTACGGACGATCGGGATGTTGCTTGAGGCGTAGGGTACGTAACACGCACCGAATATCACGCATATCGTGACATTCCATATCACTGAACATTTTCCTCGGTTCGCAGGAATCTGGGTAAAGTTTACCTCACCATATCGATCGTATCGATCCAGAATCCCCTCTCAGTATTGCTGATACCGAGTCTTTGTTTGCTGTGACCTCGGCGTTCTTTGTTCCCTTTGGATATCCTGTAGTCGAACTCTACGAGGACGTCATAGTAGCGACCGTTGTCGGCTTTGCCTACTATCTCTACCCTTGTGAAAGTGTATTCCTTTTTCGGCCAGTCCTGGTTGTTGATATTCCTGTTCTCCATCAGGAACTCTTTGGTCGCGTTCCGTTTGCCAAAGAAGTTACGGATCGGGAAATTGAAATACCCCAGATATTCCGCAGGACGGACGTTCTTCTCTTCGAGCCTGTAGTAGTCCTTGACGAATCCGACTACGTCCTGTGAGACGGGAACAGTATTGTTCTTGGACTTTTTCGCCGTCTCTCTGTCCATGACCGTGATGCTTTCGCTCTCCTGTGCATAGTTGTTGATGCGGGTGTCGTACATCGCTTCGGCGATCACTGCCGGGAGCTGGCACTCGCCGCGTGCCGTCGCCATCAGCGGGGTGGTGACGGTGGCGATGTTCTGTACCTTCTGAACTATGTTTTTCTTGGTGAATGGATCATAGCGGTTCTCGGTCTTGGCACTGAGATTGAAGAAGAGGAGGAGCCTGTCGTCGCGGATATCCTTGTTGGTGACGGTCATATTTTGCGTCTTGACACCGCTGCCGCTTCTTTGGCCGATGATCTCCATACAGGCAGGGATCCTCTGGTTGAGGACGACATTGTCAATCTTGTCCATATTGGAGATGACCACCCTGGAGTAGAGCTTGCTCCCCTGCTCAATGGCAGAGAGATCGACAGGGTTTCCCTTCTCGTCTACGAACTCACGCTTGATCGAAAGGGTATCGGTATAGGAGAGTTCGTTCTTGATCTCTTTGGGGAGGTTCTTGTAAGCCTCGATGTCATAGTGGACTATGCCGGAGACCGGTTCGATAACCACGGTATCATCATCCAGATCGACGGTCATGACCCGCGGTGCATCGAGCTTCTCCCTGACACCGTTGATGGTGAGCCAGAGTGACATCTTGTTGTTGACACTCTGCCCGAGGTAAGCGTTCATAGCCCTGAAGGCCATCGCCTTGTCATGGGTGGAGTAGAGCTTGCCGAACTCTTTTTCCGCCTCGATGAGCGATGACTTCTTCTTGCCGAAGTACTTCGATTCGTAGTAGAAGACGAGGAAAATATCCCTCGCCTGCGATGAGAAGTCCCTCGCACCCGAAACATAGTTCACCTTGCGGATATCCTCAAGCTTGATATGTGAGACCCCGGCATATATCCTGGCTGCCAACGGTTCGTTACCAAGGTTCTTGAAGATCGCCGCCATCTGGTACCATGAGATATAGTACTCTTTGTAGATATTGTTGTCATAGAGCATATTGGCGATAGAGCTCTCGAGCATATCGTTCTCGGAGAGGACGAACGCCGCATAGACCCTCAGCGGATTGTCATACTTGCCGCTGAGGCTGCTTGAGGCATTGGCTATATTGACGAGTGTGTTCTTGAGCTTCTTTTTGACACTCTCATCGAGGGTGAATCCACCGCGGTCAAGCTCCAGGAGTACTTCGGAGGCATAGATCGATGTATACGCGTCGACATAACCTTCCTGCCAGTAGTTGAGCTCGCCGTAATAGTTCTGGTATTTGACCAGCTGCTTGATCCCCTGTCTGATGAAGTTGTCGCTCTCGCCGAGGAGTCGCTTGTCCCTGAGATAAGGCTTGGCATGATACATCGCCGCTATCCTGGAGCTGATCTGCTCGGCACAGCCGTAGGGGTAATCGATAAGATACTTCAGTTCGCTGTAGAGGGCACCGACCGGATTGTCGGAGATGCTCACGATCGCTTTGCCACCTTTGTATCTCGATGCGATACGGACCACGCTTTTTTTGGTGACGGTATCGCGGTAGCTTTCGGTCTCGAGTGTATAGGGGGTCATCACCTCTATCTTGAGGGTATTGCTGTACTCTTTCCTGTCGACGACGGTGCTGATGGTGATCTCGGCTTTCCCCTCCTCGAGCGCTTTGAGCGAGGCGTTGACCACCACTGAGGAGTTCGGCGCTACGGTGATCTCTTTCTGTCCGATATCGAAAGTGAGGTTTGTAGTATGGTTACTCTCCAGGCTCAGTGTTTTCGCCTCTCCGGTGGTATTGAACACCCTGACAGGAATGCTCAGCTTGTCCCCCTGTAGGAGGAATCTAGGGTAGGATGGCTTGATCATGATATCGTCCTTGACGATGAAATCGCCGTTCGCCACCCCTACGCCGTCCTTCGTAAGTGCGATCGCTACGATGGTCGCTTTGCCGTTGAACTCAGGGATATCGAGGTTGACCCTTACCTTCCCTTCATAGGTGGAGGCAAAGGACGACCAGAGCATGAACGGTTTGATACGGTCGAGGTTCTCAGGTGGGAGGTGTTTCTTCCGTTTCTCGTCCGCATCGGCACCGAAATCGATCAGTTTCCCTTCGGTGAGGTAGTTCATCACCCTGTCATAGATATCGAAATACATGAAGAGGGCATCGGCAGGGAGGTTGAAGAATTCGAATATTTTCGGCGGTTTCTGCTCCGTGATACCCAGTATCCCCGCATCCACGACGGAGACCAGTACGAGCGCCTCCCTGTCGGTACTGACAGTGAGAGGCAGCAACGTCTTGGACGGCGATGTGGCATTGTAATCGAGCTCTATCTTGATACGCGACGCCTCGCGGTTGGGCTTGACGAACTTGTACCCGGTAGCACGGAACGGTACGACCCCGTCGCTCAGGTCAGTCTTGCGTACCGCCGTAGCGTGGAGATAGAGTCCTCTTCCCATATCTTCTTCGAGAGGTATGTCAAGTGTCGCCGTCCCTTTGGAAAGCTCGACCCTTTTGTGCCACTGGACCTTCTCTCCTTCGAGGGTGACAAGGAGGTTCCCTTCGAGGATAGGGGATTTGAACGACGCCTGGATCGTATCCCCCCTGGAGTAGAGCTTGTCGGGGAAGGTGATATCGACGCTTCTGATGCTCTTTCTTGGAGAGATATTGCTGTAGCCCCAGCCGCTCACCTCGAGCTCGCCCGTAGCGCTGTGGCCGCCGAGCCTGTCGACCGCCTCGACGATGAAGTCGCCGTTCTCATGGACGATCCGCTCGAACGCTTTGCCGGCCTGTACGCTGAAGCTGTCGACCGTTTCGATCTCGCTCTCCCACTTGTAGTTGCCACCGCTGTAGCTGTAGTGCCATGTGCGTTTCTTGAGCACCACGGATATCTCGCCATCCTGCTCCTTGCCGCTGACAGGGTCGATCAGTACCGCAGTTCCCTTGACCTTGTCATCGGACCTGATAAAACTCTGCTCGAGCCTGAGCCCTACGAGCTTCTCGTACGGATAGATCGTGATCTCCCTGTAGCTTGCGACCGGCTGTGCGTCGTCCATGATCGTCGCAGTGATCGTCCCTTTGAGAACGGAGGGGACATTCTGCTCGGTGCTGCACGGTATGATCACCGATGCGGTCCCGTCGCTGCCGAGCGTGATATCCTGGGTGAGCTGTGCGTAAAGCTCTTCGTTCCCCTCCCCTACCAGAGAGTTGGTAAAGCTATAGTCCCTGTGCGCCTTGTCGGTATAGCTTTTCGCCGTGGCGGTGAACTCGACCGACCCGCCGAGTCCGCTGGCAGGCGCTCCGAAGAGATACCTGGAGGCGATCTTCGCATCGATGAACTCGCCCTCTTTACAGTACTCTCTGGCCGTTTTGACACTGTTCTCGATCTTCGGCGGCATGAATGCTTCGACCTCGAGCGACGCACTGCCGATGGTATCGTCACCCATTTTGACACTGAGGGTATACCTGCCGGTACCATCGCCGTTCTGAAGCCTGTAGGCGTACTCTATCGCCCCCTCGTCGTTGGTGGTGTAGGTGGATTCGTCGACGGTCTCGTAGTTGGGGTCCTTGAGGGTGACCTTGAGCGGTATTTTGGAGCCCGAGATGAAATCACGGTCCTTGAGGATGATCATCGAATTGATCGTCGCAGACGGTCTGACGATATCGCTCTGGAAATAGACGAATGCACTGTATCGGGGTGGATTGCTGAATAGCTTCTCTTTGGTGACATCGTTGAGCGATTTGTCCAGCAGCAGGAAGCTCTGATCATCCCCGCTCTTTGCGACGATCACCTTGGGTTCTTTGGAGAGGAGTGCATCTTTGGAGATGACAGCTATGCCGTCCCCGTCGGTAACGGCTTCGGCTATCATGATATTGTTGGCGGAGTAGAGCTCCACTTTCGCCCCTTCCACCGCCGCTGCATCACTGAGCTTCGAGAGGGAGATAAAGGCCTCTTTGTCGGAGAGATTGGCGCTGATAGCGATATCGCTGACAAAGATCACTTTGCTTGCTTCCCTGTCGACCGTCTTGCCCTTCTCATCCTTGTCCTCGTATTTGATGACGATACGGTAGAGACCTTGTTTTGCGTTCCCGGTCAGACCGGGGAGCTTGACCTTCTGCCTGACGATCTCGTTGAGCGGGTTGTTGAGGGTAATGTCTTTGGCATAGAGCTCTTTGGTGAATTTGGGAGCATCTTCGAGCCTGCTTTCATTATAGTTGATGAAGTAGCGGAAGTTGTCATCGGTGATCTTCTCGACGATCAGGGTCGCTTTGTCAATATTGACGGTCGAGAAGCCGATCTCACCAAGTGATGCTATATAAGGTTTATCCTGCTCGAAAGTGACCGCTTTTTTGCGGTTGCCGGTCCTGAGGGTGAAGTTGGCATCCTCTTTGAGCTCCTGGTAGTGGGAAAGCCCTTTTTTGAAGGTGATATTGTAGGAGGTGTTGGGCTTGAACTCATCGGAGAGGATATCGGTATAGTAGTAGCTCTCCACACCCCATTTTTCACGATCTTTGTATTCTATATAGTTGTCTTTTTTGAACTGTATGTTGTTGATACCGTCTATATGGATGAACTCTCTGATCGGATTGGTATCGAAGGTATCATCGACAAAAACCCTGATGGCAAAAGTTCCGTCCTCGTTGGAGATCATGCGCGGCGGCTCATTGAAGAGCATCGCCGTTTTCTTCTCATCGAGCTCGGCAGGTTTGACATTGCCTTTGTCGATCTCGAAGGTTTGCGCTTCGGCGAGTCTGGTACCGCTTTTGGTCGCAAGGGCAGTGAGGAGCTCGAGCTCGAGTTCCCCGTCGGTATCCTCGGTGATGTTCAGGGCGACCGTGCGGCCGTCATTGCTCGTATAGCGGTAGCCCAGCTTCGTCCTGGCGAGCTTGTTGACCTTGTAGATCACGACATTGTTGTTCAGCGTCGCAAGGTCGACCGTATCGTTGAAGTAGAGGATCAGCTTTTTTTCTTTGTCCAGGTAGTCCCAGTCTACGATCCCGAAGGTATCGGTACTGAACCCGAACGAGAGCTGCGGATCGCTCCGGGTATCCTTGAGGAAAGAGCTGTCGAGAGTACAGCTGAATGTCGTCGCACTCGGCAACGGCTCTCTGGGCACCATCGTCAGCTTCTTGGCCGAATCGTACTTGTAGACCGCAGCGATCTTCGGGTTGCACGATACCAGCTCTTTGTTGGTATAGAGGGTATCGTTCGCGAATATCTCCGCATTTGAACTGATCCCGATCGAATCGCCGACGCTGATTTCATTTTTGTCTATGCTCACGCCAAAAACCGCCGTCATCGACAACACAAGCGGTAACAACCATCTCAATTTCATCCCATCCCCCTTATCGTTTGAACTTGGATACCCTGTCCTCAGGCATTGCCTACCATTATATCATATTCGTACACAAACTGCTCAGGAAATCCGAACAACGTTTGTGCCATAGTGTCAAAACACCGTCATTTCGATCTCCAGGGCCTCATCTCTCAAAACCGCAAGCCAAAAGAATATATAATAAAAGATATATTTATCACAACGATCTGATCGTTGCCATCCAAATACTTTCTCCGCAAGTGAACGCGCTCTGCAGGAGGAAGTGTGCAATTTATATAGAGGAGAAGATTTGCAACAAGAACATATCATAGAACTGCTCACTGGGAAGGACTCCCGCAAGAAAAAGAGCCGGATACCCGCCAGGCTCGACCTGCTCCAGAGCGTCACGGGGCTGATCCTCGTCCTTTTCATCCTCTTCCACCTCCTCTTCGAGTCTTCGATACTCCTGGGCAAGGATGCGATGTACGCCCTCACCAAGGGCTTCGAAATGAGCTTCATCTTCGAGGGAGGAGAACCGCTGGTGATCTCCTTCCTCGCGCTGATGATCTTCATCGTCTTCATCCTCCACGCTTTCATTGCGACACGCAAGTTCCCGGCATCTTATCGCGAGTCGATACGCTACCGCACCCATGCAAAGCTCCTGAAGCATGAGGATACCAACCTCTGGTTCATCCAGATCAGCACGGGGTTCATGATGTTCTTCCTCGGCTCGGTGCACCTCTACACCATGATGACGCAGCCTGAGAAGATCGGCCCGTTCGCCTCTGCCGACAGGGTCTACAGCGATACGGCGTGGCCCCTCTACCTGCTGCTCCTCGTCTCGGTGGTGCTCCACGCGGGAGCAGGGGTCTACAGACTGATCGTCAAATGGGGGGTCTGTGACAGAACACGCTCCAAAACCATCATCAAGGCTGCGACCGCTTTCTACCTCCTCATCGGGCTCGTCTCGCTGGGCGCCTATATCAGGATAGGCTATGAACACCGCAACGACTACGGCCAGAGATACCACACGGAGGTGAGCAGATGAAGATAGTCTATACCGATGCCCTCATCGTAGGGGGCGGACTCGCGGGACTGCGTAGCGCGATAGCGGCGAGGGAGAAAGGGCTCGATACGATAGTCCTCAGTATGGTGCCGGTCAAGCGCTCCCACTCCTCGGCAGCGCAGGGAGGGATGCAGGCGAGCCTCGGCAATACCTCCATGGGAGAGGGGGACAACGAAGATGTCCACTTCGCCGATACGGTACGGGGGAGCGACTGGGGATGCGACCAGGAGGTGGCGCGGATGTTCGTCGCCACCGCACCCAAGGCGATCCGCGAGCTCGCTGCATGGGGTGTCCCCTGGAGCAGAATACGCCGCGGTGATCACACGGTCGTCATCAACGGACAGAAAGAGACCATCACAGAGAAGGACGAAGCACACGGACTCATCAATGCCCGCGATTTCGGTGGCACCAAGAAATGGCGCACCTGCTTCACTTCCGACGCCACCGGGCACACCATGCTCTACGCCGTCGCCAACGAAGCCCTCAGACGCGGCGTGGCGATCCATGACAAGAAAGAGGCGATCTCGATCATCCATGAGAACAGCCGCGCCCTCGGTGTCGTGGTCAGAGACCTCCTCAACGGCGACCTGATCGCCTATGTCGCCAAGGGGACGATGATCGCCACCGGCGGCTACGGCCGTATCTACAAGCAATCGACCAACGCCATCATCTGCAAGGGGATCGGCACCGCCATCGCCCTCGAGACGGGGATCGTGGCTCTGGGCAATATGGAGGCGGTGCAGTTCCACCCCACCCCCATCGTCCCCTCGGGGATACTCCTCACCGAGGGGTGCCGGGGCGACGGCGGGGTGCTGCGCGACAAGGACGGCTACCGCTTCATGCCCGACTACGAGCCGGAGAAGAAGGAGCTCGCCTCCCGTGATGTCGTCAGCCGCCGCATGATGGAGCATATCCGCGCGGGCAAAGGGGTCGACTCCCCTTACGGCCAGCACCTCTGGCTCGATATCTCGATCCTCGGACGCGAGCACATCGAGAAGAACCTCCGCGATGTCCAGGATATCTCGAAGACCTTCAACGGCATAGATCCCGCCGACGAGGGGAGCAAAGGGTGGATGCCCGTCCTGCCGATGCAGCACTACTCCATGGGCGGTATCCGCACCAAATCGACAGGGGAGAGCCCGACGATGGAGGGGCTCTTCAGCGCCGGGGAAGCGGCATGCTGGGATCTCCACGGGTTCAACCGTCTCGGGGGCAACTCGGTGAGCGAAGCGGTGGTCTCGGGGATGATCGTGGGTGAATACTTCGCTCAGTACTGCAAGGATACCCATCTCCACGCCCACACCCAGACCATCGAGAAGTTCCTCCGCAAAGAGTCCGACTATCTCGACGAGATACTCGCCTACGAGGGGGATGAGGATATCTTCGATATCAAAGACCAGATGCGCAATATCATGCAGGAAAAGGTGGGTATCTTCCGAGACGAAGAGGGGCTCTTCTACGCCGTCACCGAGCTCGAAAAACTGCTGCAAAAAACGAAGCAGATCAAAGTGGGTTCCAAGATCAGGGGGAACAACCCAGAACTCAATGAAGCCTACCGCGTCCCCAAGATGATCAAGCTCGCCCTCTGCGCCGCCAAAGGGGCGCTGGAGCGGCGCGAGAGCCGCGGCGCCCATTTCAGGGAGGACTACCCCAAGCGCGACGATGCCAACTGGCTCAGACGCACCCTGGCGACCTGGCCGAACCCTGACGATACAATGCCGACCCTCAGCTACGAGGCGCTCGATGTGATGACGATGGAGATGCCCCCTGCCTTCAGGGGGTACGGGCGCAAGGGGCAGCTTATCGAGCACCCCAAGAGCGCAGTGAGAGAGGAGGAGATCGAGGCGGTCAGGGCATCGATGCCCGACGCCGACAGACACGCGCTCCAGCAGGCTCTCATGGGCTACGACCTCCCCGAAAAGTACAGGGAAAAGAACGAGAGAATAGGAGTAGGATATGAATAAAAGCCACACATACGACCACGACAGCGGGCGGAAGATCACCCTCTCCATCTTCCGCTACAACCCGAGCAACCCCGCTTCGGAGCCGTCGTTCAGGGAGTACACCCTCACCGAGACGCCGGGGATGACCCTCTATATCGCTCTGACCAAGATATACACGAGCATCGACCACGATCTGAGCTTCGATTTCGTCTGCCGCGCGGGTATCTGCGGCAGCTGCGCGATGGTGGTCAACGGCAAACCGCGCCTGGCGTGCAAGACCCTCACGAGCGAGTTCGCCGATGCCAGGATCACCCTCATGCCGCTGCCCACCTTCAAGCACAACAAAGACCTCTCCGTCGACACGGGCAACTGGATGAACGCGATGAGTCTCAAGGTGGAGAGCTGGATACACTCCAAAGAGCAGACCGATATCTCCCGCATCGAGAAGCGGGTCGATCCCGATACTGCCGACGAGATATTCGAGCTCGACCGCTGCATCGAGTGCGGCATCTGCCTCGCGTCATGCTCGACCCGGATCATGAGGGAGGACTTCATAGGCGCCGTGGGGCTCAACCGCGTGGCGAGATTCTCCATCGACCCCCATGACGAGCGCACCGACGAGGACTTCTACGAGCTCATCGGGGACGACAACGGGATATTCGGCTGCATGAGCCTCATGGGCTGCGAAGACCACTGCCCCAAACACCTCCCCCTCCAGTCGCGCATCGCCTATATGAGGCGGAAGATGGTGAAGGTGTAGGGATAACGAGAGGGATCAATGAAAAAACATTCCTCTAGTTCCATCCTCTCCCGAGGTGGAACTCACACCGTATTGTCAAACGATACCGCTCCACCACAGGAGTGGAGGAGCCAGGGGAAAAAACTATTTACTTTTTTCTCGCTCTTTGTACTTCTCGTTACACTCACAGGATACCTTCTCTACGATGGTATCATCTGGTTCAACAATCCCTCCAAAACAGAATATCCCGTACGGGGTATCGATATCTCCCATTATCAGGGTGCGATCGACTGGGAACTCCTCAAAGAGGAGAAACTCAGCTTCATCTACATCAAGGCTACCGAAGGCGGCGACTACAAAGACACGCACTTCTCAGAAAATTGGGACAATGCCATAAAATCGGGTCATTATGTCGGTGCTTACCACTTCTACAGACCATGCACCGACTGGGAACTCCAGGCGGGCAATGTCATCTCTACGGTTCCCAAATCTCCACAAATGCTTCCATTGGTCCTCGATCTCGAGTTCATCGGCAACTGTAAAACACCCAGAGCTGCCGAAGAGATCAGAAGAGATATCCGGTCACTGAGCCAAAGACTCTCTGAGCACTACGGCGCTGCGCCATTGTTTTATGTAACGGAAGAGTTCTATGAACGCTATCTCATAGGTCACTTCGACGATATCGGACTATGGTATCGCGATATCTTCACCAAACCGCAACTCAAAGACGGCAGAGATTGGCTCATCTGGCAATACTCCAACCGGGGGCATATCAGAGGGATCAAAGGATATGTAGATCAGAATGTCTATAACGGTGATCTGGGATCATTTAAAAAATTGTTGCATACTGCACCTCGTTTGAATCCTTCGATCTGATGTCCAGCGAGTGTGATAACCAACACTGGTCGATGGTGAATGATCTGTAATTCTTGTCTGTATTGCTATCGAGAGATGGCGAAAGAGATAAATATCGATTATTATGTTGCTTAAAATCGATATGGTGGGAGGAGATAAATATATCGGGCGGAGAGTTCCGCCCGCAGAGAGTTACAGAGCTGTAACATTCTCAGCCTGAGGTCCTTTTTGACCCTGGCCGATCTGGAAAGTCACTTTTTGACCTTCATTGAGTGATACGCGACCGTATCCATTGCTGTTGATCTGGCGATAGTGTACGAAAACATCTTTCCCACCGTCTTCTTGTTGGATAAATCCGAAACCTTTTTCACTGTTGAACCATTTAACTGTACCGTTTACCAATGCTGCCATTGTATATCCTTTATATGTTGAAGTAGACCCTATTGCTAAGGTAATTTAAAATCTAATTATGAAGCTTTCTCTTAGGTGGATTATAAAGGTAACAGTAAGTCATCAATGTAACGCAGACTAAAGATGTAACGACGAATCATCTTTTAATTGGTGCCACTATAGCTGAATAAATGACAAATGTAAAGGGTGATTTGCAATATCTTTGCACATTCTCAGAAACAATGATCACGAACACGGCAAAACTACGATAAAATTGAAGAAGAAACAGACAAGGATCGATGATGCCATTCATGCTTTTTTTTCAATAATAATCCGGCTTTGATAATATCGGTAGCAGTATGAGTTTTGCATTTCAGGATGCAGAGTAGGATATATATTCAAAAGAGGTAATTATGAAAAAAAAAGTATTGACAGCAGTTTTTTTGTGCTCGTTCCATCTGTTCGCAAATCAGGATATCATCGATCTGTCCCAAAAAGAAAATCTTGCATTGGTCAAAAATGACCTGTGCAGTGCAAAGATCGTCGCATTGGGTGAGAATTCACATTTTGTCAAAGAGTTCTTTGAAGTAAAAGATTCAATGATCAAGTTATTGATCCGGGAGTGCAACACTTCGACTATCGCTTACGAGATAGGCTTCATCGAGGGACTGAAGATCGATCGGTGGATCAAAGGGGATGGGAAGGAGGAAGATATAGACAAACTTCTCTCCCATTTTTACTATCCCAACGAACTAAAGGGAACTCTGTCATGGATCAGAAGATACAATCATCAACATCATAACAAGATCACATTTTTGGGTCTGGATCTACCCAGAAACGGCGGTTCCCTCTATCCCAACCTACAGGTCATTGCGGATTTCATAGTGAAAAACGATCTGAATGCATCAGAGTCCGACCTGATCGAAAGTATCCGTCCGATAGCCGGGAAATTGGATTTTGACTCGGCCGCACAGGTGGTCTTCACCTATGATACGCTCTCGACCGAAGAAAAGAACACTCTGACGGCTGCACTGGAGAAATTGAAAATCAGATTTGAGAACCTTGAGCCTTTGTATCGTTCGGAAGCAGATAAGAGAGCGTTCGATATCACAATGCACAGTATCGACGGTCTCGTTTACTTCAATTACAATATGTCCTCCATGTCTGCACTGCTCAAGGGCAATGCCAAACCCTCAGATATGGGAACCAGGGACAAATATATGTCGGATATCGTGTCATGGTATGCTACCGGGAACCCCGGCAGCAAAATAGTTTTGTTGGCGCACAATGCACATATCCAAAAAACACCTGTAGCGTTCGACGGTTTTATCAGCAGTATTCCCCTTGGTGTACGGCTCGATCAAGCCTTTGGGGAAAAATACCTGGCGCTTGGTATCACCTCGCTGACGGGAAATACGGCTGCGCTTTATCCAGATAAAGATCAGAAATATGGATTCAAGGTAGACATTACTACGCTGGAGCCCCCTGTCGCAGGGAGTATAGAGAGCTATCTGTCCCGGGAAAAGTTTCTCCGGGGGTATCTGTTTTTCAGATGCTCGCCTGATGGACTGCAACCTGACAAAATCAGGTTTGACTCCGCTTATCTGACCGAAGATATCAAAAAAGCTTTTGACGGTATGATCTTTACACAAAGGTCTACGATATCTGAAGTCGTACGGTAGAGTTGCGAGGTATCATCAAATGACCAATTTTTCTACACACCAACCGAAATATATTTTTCACCTACAGCTATAATACCTCTTCCAAACGGGAGAGAAAATGAAAAAGATATACATCATCAAGACAGGTTCTACATTCAAGGCGACACGGGATGAGTTCCAGGATTTCGAGGAGTGGATCATCGAGCGATCGTCTGCATCCCGGTCTGGATTTGTCACCGTCGATGTGCAGGCGGGCGAGCCCCTCCCCGATCTCGATCTCTGCGGCGGGATCATCGTCACCGGTTCCCACTCCATGGTCACAGACGAAGAGGGATGGAGCCAAACGACCGGAGAGTGGCTCGCCGATGCGGTCGTGAGGGAAGTCCCGCTGCTGGCCATCTGCTACGGCCACCAGCTCCTCGCCAAAGCGCTGGGCGGAGTATCGGACTATCACGGCAGCGGTATGGAGATCGGCACGGTGGGGATAGCCCTGTGCGAGGAGGCACGGGACGACCTGCTCTTCTGCGATATGCCCGGGAGCTTCGATGCCCATACGATCCACTCCCAGACCGTCCTCACCCTCCCCGACGGTGCGATACGGCTGGCATCCAATGCCCACGATACGAACCATGCTTTCAGAGTCGGGAGAAACGCATGGGGCGTCCAGTTCCACCCGGAATTTGGCAAAGGCATCATGGACTCGTACATCAAAGAGGTCTCGAAAACCCATGATCTCGACGGCTACACACAAGCCGCACTCCTTGAAAATACCCGCGAAACACACGAAGCCACTTCACTGCTCAAAAGATTCACCCGGATCGTTTTGGGGTAATGTAGCTTTTTTTACTCCTGCATTCTTGTGGGAGTGTACACAAGAACCTGTAAACACAAAATGAAACAATCATGCTATAATCATCCTCATATCCACTCTATTATGGCTATGTAACCTGCGCACTGTAGATACTCCCACAAGAATATAGGAGTGAAGGAAATACGGGAGGAGCTTTATAAATGATTAAGCCTATACAAACAAAAGAACAAATAATCTATGATCAGACATTTCTTGATATGCATAATACAATCAAAGTTTTGTTAAAGCAATATTTAAAACCATCAACTTTTTTAATTTCATATTTATCCGAAGATGATTCAGCTAAAAATAGATTTTTACAACTTCTTCTACAGAATACACATGATGGATATATTATGAATAAAGAAAATACTGACGAATTTACTGCTTTAATAGATATGATTACCTCACATGCTGATAGATATGGCAAACGAAAGCTTGATTTCAAAAAGATAAAGAATAATATTAACCCTTCTATTGATTATTTTACAAAGATCATTGAAGGCAGGATAGACAACACTTGTGTTTTTTATCTCACTTATGATGAAAGTTTTTTCAATAAATTATATGCTCTATTATCCCCTCCGGAGATAATTTCCGGTGTCATTATGAACGATGTCAGTAGAAAAACAAAAACAAATGATAATTTAGTTGCAATTATTTTCGTTGGCACGAAAGGTTCTAATGGCATTTATATTCAAAGCAATCTTGAACTAAAAACAAAAATTTATGATGCTTTAACGCTATATGGAAATCCTTATATAGAAGGATATAAAAAAGGATTTTTTCTTGCGCGAGGACTTTTATGGGGTGTACCACCTATACCAAATAGCGAACAAGCTCAGCTTATCATTGATAACTTGAAAAGATGAATTTCCTTCGTCCCGGGTAAAAGGGTCAGGTGATGTTAATGCTATTCAAACAACATTAAAAGGATATTTACAGCATTTGATCGCTAAAGTGTACTAGAACTTCAATCATAATTAAGCAAAAATGACTCTGAAAGCTCTCTCAAGGGTGGATTTTATCCACCCATCCTATTACAAAATATAGTATCGCGCCAACATCGGCGCGATATGGATAGGGCTATTACTTGATGTTTTGGAAAAGTATCGAAGCGGGTATTTCACCATAAGGGATACCCGGGCCTTCCCAGAGTACTGAGAAGTGAGCGAGTTTGTTCGCGTACTGATGCACTTCGATCTTGTGCAGACCTTTTTCGAGATAGACTTCGCCTTCCCATTGCGGTGCGCGGCGCATCCCCCGTTCCTCGATCAATACCTTGCCATCCACCTTGAGCTGTACCATACGATCCATGCGGGTATAGAAGCGATAGAGCCCGGTGGTCGGGACATCGATATAGCCGCTTACGATCACACCGACACCGGTGCCCGTCGTCGGCAACGGAGACAACTGCGCAAAACTCAACCCATGCACCACCGCTGAAGGTATAGGGGCAAAGTCATAACTGTTGCCGACAGGATCATCAAGGTCGAAATTGTAGGTGATACCCGAATAGTATCTCGCGATCAGCCCCTGATCACCTCCTGTCCCTGCAATCGCCGGAAGGGGTTTGTAGTAGCGTTCACGCATCGCATCGGCTTCGACGAATCCATCGGGATTATCAGCCGAGAAATCTACCTGCGCATGATCCTCGAGCGTGATCTTGCCGTTCGTCGTCACGCTGTGTGTCCCTGTGCCGTTGAGTACATAATCGACGCTCGTATCCGACGGAAGCGACACGATATCGATCGAACCGTTCTCATCCAGGGCATGTGCCGCTTTGGCATTGATCCGCTCGGAGCGGTCATTGCCCGGCAGGACGCGTGCGATATAGGGTACCGTCGTCGCACTGTTGACCAAACGGAGCTTTGCCGTCGCTGCGGTGCGTCGCGGGTAATGGATCTCCTGTGTCCCGTTGCTGTCGATCCATACGCCGGGATCGGTATTGACAAAGATACGGGTCTTGCCGCACGCGGTCTTGACGACACCGTGAATCGTATAGCTGTTGACGAATACCAGTTTGCCGTTACCGTCATAGTGTTCGAGCAGGAGCGTTTTCCCGGTCAGTTCATACCCTTCGTCCAGCGCCATATCGGTATCGAAGGCATTGGCCGCCGCACCGTCTTCGGTACGCCAGACACTCTGGATATTTCCGGTGAGCTGCGCATCGGATGCGACGAGGGTGCGGGCAGCATCGTTCATGCTCGTCCCCTGTACCATCCACATATCGCTTTGCGCACCCGATGTAGAGTGTGCGACCATCAGCGCGTCGGCAGTGATACCGTTGTAGCTCATCGTTTTGCGCCCGTCGAACGATACCAGGTATCTGTCGACCCTGCCGTTCTTCAGAGTGACGCTGATACCGATGGCATTCGTACCGATGTTCTCTCTGCTCACCGACTGGATAAAGGAACTGCCCGTCCCGTCAAGCACCTCATGGACGGCGACGAAGGTACTCTTGAGCGGTGCGGTTCCGGTGCGGTGGATCGTATATTGCGGTACTTCATGACCCGGATCGGTCCACTGCTCGGTCATACGGTTCAGGTAGAGCTCTCCCGCTTCCCCCTGCGCCGGGAAGTGCGAACGCGTACCGCGGTTGGGATCATCGCCAAAGGTGATATCGACCCAAAAAGCGTCATTGGCACCATACGAAGCCTTTTGAGTCTCGGTGAAGACCGCCTCTTTGGAGTCTGCGATCGGCATCGTAGCGGAGAGCGTCGTCAGGTTGGTCGTCGGATAGTTTTGCACCAAGACACCCGAACCGCGCATCAGGTAGTCGTGCTGACTTCCCCCGTTCGATTCGAAGATATCGACGGTATAGGCTTTGGCAGGGTCGATGGTGTTTTGGATCAGCGTTCTACGATAGCGATCCATCCAGATACCTCCCGTACCGTTCGCATTGCCGCCCTGCATGATGTGCGAGCCGTCCACACGCGCGAACTGTACACGCGGCATCGGGGCGAAGACTTCGACCCGTCCGCCGATATCGGAGACATATTTGTTCTGCCACTCCTCATCGACCATGACCAGATTCTTGTTCTGTGGGCCGTGGCTTTGGTTCTGATGCCCGGGGAAGCTGAGCAGGTTACGCCCGTTCCCGAAGAGTCCGAACATCAGCGTATCGTTGTGCGCGTGTCCGTTTGCCCCGGTTTTGGGCGAGAAGTGTATCAGAGACTGGGTTTGGAGATTTCGCTCGTCGAGCGTGCCGTCCCCGAGCCCCAGCTGCCCGTAACCCGACAGGAGGTAAGGGCGCGCCATTTTCTCTATGCTGTAGCCGAAGTGGTATCCGCCCGCACCCCAAGCCGATGTCAGGGTAGGATCGGAGGGGTCATGGTACTGGAGTCCCGTATCGTGCGACCCGCTGTCGGTACCATCGGGAAGCGTCAGTTTGACCGCGTTGGTGACCATACCCCGTGTGCGCAGTGACGGCGGGATGATCTGGTCGTGGGTCAGCGGTGCAGTGATCTTCTTGACCCCAGCAGGCGGTGTCCAGTCGTCGGGGTCTTGGTAGCCGTCGAGCTGCGCAGCGATCATCTCCAGCCCGGAGAGCCACAGGAAGTGGTAGTTCATCCCTTCCCCGCTCACCCCGTCCTGACTCACAAGGAGACTCAACCGTGCGTTGGACTGGACATACCGCAGCATCACATGGGCGATCTCCGGCCATCCTTTGTTGGGGTCATTGAAATCAGGCACATAGTTCGTGACCGCCATGACATGGAGGTTGCCATAGAGATACCCCATCTGTTCGCCGGTCAATATCTGCCGATAGTCATCCTGGGTATAGTCCAGGTATCCGGGGCTTTGCTCAGGAGCGCCTTTGGAGATCGCATCGATGAGCGGCGCCGTGCCGTCGCTGTCGGTATAGATGCCCCCTGTCAGCGCAGCGCTGCCGATATTGCAAACGGCCAGCTCAGGGGTGATCGTGACCATAGAACCCGTTGTCGTGGTGTTCCCGGTATCCGTAGTATTGCCGTCCGAAGTCGTCGAGTCTCCGGCAGTTGTCGTACTGTCAGCGGTATCGGCGGCAGTGTCGGGTGCACTCGTCCCTCCCCCTCCGCCGCATCCGATCAATAGTGTGATTAACGGCGCCCATAAGAGCGCTTTGACAGATTGTTTCATGATCTCTCCTTTGATTTATTCTTCAAATACGATCCAGTCGACCACGCCGACTTTGCCCCAGACCTTTTCGTGGACGATGTAGAGGTCGTGGACACCCGTGGCTGTCCCCGTGACCGCTGCGGTATGCTCGTCGAACTCTGTCCACCACTCCTCCCTGTCGGGGAAGTCGCTCCCCGTCGCGTGGGTCGTGACCGTCGCGATGAGCGGCCCGTCGGGAGCGTCGAGTCTCACTTCGATATTTCTCCCTTCCATACCGCTTTCGACGGCGATATTCATTATGACGCTCTTGGCGCCTTTGCTGCCGAAGTCAACATTTTGGTACATCGTCCAGGAGTATTTGTCGAAACTACCGAACCCGAGATAGTCGTATACGGCAGTGTTGGCGAGATCATCGGCAGACTCCGCTTCGATGCGATTGTACGCATTGCGCGATATCTCCTGGGGGAGGAGCTGTGTCTCGCTCCCGGCGTTGATCTGCACATTGACCGTATCGTTGTCGCCGAGGGTCGCGCCGGAGGGGTTCTTCATCGAGATGCTGAACCCTTCTGCCCCCTCTGCAACGAAGTCGCGCTTGATCCTCACAGTGACATACTTCCTCCGCTCGAGCGGTCTGAATGTCACCTTCGTGGTACCGACCAGCTCGAAGTCGTCGCCCTCCGTCGCGCCGTTCTCCGTGATCTGCAGATCGACCGTGACAGCGGCATCGACCGCTTTGGAGAGGAGGACAGGGATGCGGATCACCCCTTCGGACTCGTCGACGCTCATGCTGCCCGACTCGAAGCTCACCGTGACGGTGCCGTCGTTGGCAAAGGGGTAGCTCGTAGCCCACTGCGTCGTCGTATCGTTGAAGGCCTCTTTCCACTCCTCGAACGGGATATCGCCCGGAGCATATATCCTGCGCGTGGTGTCGGGCGCATAGAGGGTGTTGTCGGCGGATGTGGCGTTGGCGCCTATGATGTCGTAGTTGTCGTAACGCATCAGCTTGCCGTCACCGCTTTTGACGGCGATGATGTTGTCGGTCATGGTCAACCATTTCCCCATATAGACATCGGGGGTGTTCTGCTCGGTTCGCACCGGGTAGTAGAGGGTGGAGATGATGCCCCATGCCCCGCCGATATTGCTTTGTGCCATGACATTGTTCCTGAGATAGACCTTTTCCGAATCGACCCGTACCCCCGCATCGTTGTTCTCGTAGATGCTGCTGTTGATCAGACCGAGATTGAGCTGATCGACCTCGAACCACACCGCCCCTCCATTTTGGGTGAAATAACAGTTGTCCAGGGTAATATCCTGATTTTGGGCATCGAACCAGATACCGTGGCGGGTATGGTGGGAGATGGTCGCATCTTCGAGGTAGATACGGCTGGAGAACATCACCTTGCCGTAGCCTGAGAGGTCGGGGCCGGTATAGTATCCCAGATCGTTGCGCCAGTGGTTATAGGAGAGGGTGAAGCCTCTCAGGTATGCGTTGGCATAGCCTCTTCTGGTTACGATGCCTGCCCTGCCGTTGTCGGTGAACTCTCCGCCCCTGACGACGAGATCGGCGCCGGGGCTGAAGAGCATCCCCGTAGAACCGTTGTCTATAGCATCGCAATCCTCCACCAGGAGATGGGAGCCCTCGATCCTCACCGCTTCTCCGCTCGTAGCAGAGTATGTGTTCTCGAACGACGCGTCGTGTTTGAAGGTGAGCCCTCTGAGCACGATGAAATCCCCCGAACTATGGAACAGACCGTCGTATACGCCCACCTCGATCAGGCTGCTGTTGGGGTCTTTCGTGCTTCGCAGGTAGATCAGGTCGTTGGTCTCGTCCACATAGAAACCGTGATCGTCTCCCATCAGCGTCGTGGCGTTCGGGTTGAGTGTGCTGTTCTCGAGTCTCTCCAGGCTGGGGTATGGTCTCGCCATCACGCCGTCGACCGCTACGATCTCGCGGTGGTAGCGGACTTCGGTATCGAGGTCGACCGTCGAGGGGAGCTGGAACGCCTTCCTGCCGTAGTTCTCCGTCCACACATGCGTCCAGATACCGCTGCCTGGCGAAGTCTCCGTCCATGTGTTGCTCCAGACCTCCGAACCTTTGATCGTCACCGTTCCGGCTGTCTCGGCCTCTATCACGATAGGCTGGTAGAGTGAACCGCTCTTGTCGAGTGAAATGTGCCCTTCGCGGTAGAGTCCCGGCTTGATAACGATCCGTTTTCCCGCTGCATCGGCATTGCTCATGGCGTTGATCTTCTCCACCGCCGCTTTGATGGTGGCCAGAGGCGCCGTCTTCGAGCCGTCGTTGGCGTCATTGCCGTTGGTTCCGTCGACATAGATCGTACCGGTAGTGGTCCAGGCACTCTCATACTTCGTTGCCCATAGCTTCTTTCTGAAGTCGGCAGCGTCGTATATCTCCTCTGGCGTGAGGAGTTTCTTTTCGATCACCACATTGCTCATCTTTCCGTAGTATTTATGGTTGCCGTCACGATCCGAACCGATGCTGAGGGTATCGATGAGGGCGTTACCGGCGCTGCTGAAGTAGCGGCTGCTGTCGTGGACACCGTTGATGTAGAAGTCCGCTTTTTTCGATTTGGCATCATAGGTCACTGCCAGGTGCAGCCAGAGCTGGTTGACCTTTCTCTCATGATCCTGACTCTGGAGGTACTCTTTTTCGTGCTCCATGAAACGGCGGTACTGTGTCTCGACTGCCGTGTCGCTGTTTCCGGCTACTTCGAAGGACAAAGCGACATCTTTATCCTTGAAGGTATCCGCCTGGTTGTCTGTGATGCTGAGCTTGATATTCCCCGTGGCTGCACCGCTGTCGAGGAGTACCGTCTTCGCCTCCCGGAGATCGTCGATATAGACATGCATCATAATGGTAATAGCATCACCGCTCCCCAGATCGGCAGCCGCTTCGACATACCCTCCGTCAAAGAGATAGGCATCGTTCTCGAGCGTCGATGTGCCGGAGGTGATGTTCTGTGTGTTCATGCCCGTGACATTGCCGGGGATACCGTCGGCAAAATCGAGGCTGAAACTCTGACTGACCGCTGCATCGCTGCCGTCATCGGTCTGGATCGTTCCCTCTCCGTTTGCCGTACTGCCGCCGCCTCCGCCGCATGCAGCCAAAAAGAGTACCAGCAGGACCGGCACTCCCCATCGTATGAGCTGTTTCATTTCTCTCTCCTTAAGATACCAGCCTATTCCAGGCCGGACACCGGGGAAGAAAAGCTTTCAACGAAGGCATTGCATCCTGTCGATCTTTTGAAACCCCCGGTTTCCCGTCCTCACATCACGATAAGTCTGGTTTTTGATTTGCTGTATGTACTCTATAAAGCACAAAAGAACATATCTGTTGCGCTATGCTTTTTTGTGCGTTATCCCTAGGGTCTCAGGCGATACCCCAGCGCATAGCTGTTTTCTACAAGTTGTTTGTTGTTATCGGTGCATCGGGCAATCTTCTTATTGAATCTGAAGATCAGCTGTATGAGCTTGTTGTCATAGGAGGCATCGGGAATTTCATCTGCCCATATACAGAGGATAAGAGCATCTTTGGAAATATAGTTCCCCGGGGAAGCAGTCAGAACTTGCATCAGTATACGCTCTTTTTTGGTAAGCTTGATGCTGAAATCTTTGTATAGAAGATCATACGTTTCCAAATCCAGAAGAAGGTTTTCTCCTATAAACAGGACTTTTTTCGCTTGTAGCTGATTGATCAGCATGATCAGTTTGTTTTTGAGAAGATTTTCATCGACAGGTTTGATGAAATAGGCATCCAGCTTCAGATTGACCGCCTGGAGGAGCAGCTCCTGCTGGGAGTGTGCCGTCAGCATCACGACAGGCGTTTGCTGATCCTTCTGGCGTATTTTTTTCAACATATCCAGACCGCTCACATGCGGCATACTGATATCCAGCAGCATGATATCGGGTCTCTTCTCATGATACTGTATGAGCGCTTCTGCCCCGTCTTGAGCTAAAAATATCTCTTTGAAGTAAGGTTTGAGGATAAAAGCATAATTCTCCCTTGTCTCCTGATCATCTTCGGCATAAAGTAGCGTCATGTCATACATCCTGGAACCTTGAACTGAGAGTTGTCATCTATATTATCCTGTAATTGAACCTTTATTTGTACAATTATGTCACGAGAATATCTGCAAAAAATGACATTTTATGATTTATCGGAGTATTTTTTTGGGAAGACCTATTGCAAACGAGACACCACTGTCGATATTCTCTACCTCCAGCGTGCCGTTCATGCTCTTTTCCACCAGCATTTTGGCCACATAGAGTCCCAGTCCCGTACCCGAACCGGCAAATTTCGTCGTATAGTAGGGTTCGAAAATACGGTTGATGTTTTCCGCTTCTATCCCTCCGCCGTTATCTGAAAGTATGATATGGACGCTCTCCTGCTCTTCATAGAGCTCTATCCTGATCCGGGGATCGGGTGTCGATTTCGACTCGAAGTTATCGACGGCATTGTTCAAAATGATCAGGATGACCTGCTGGAGCTCTTTTTGGTAGGTAAAGAGCTCGATGCTTTGGTCAGAGAACACCTCCACCGTGACACCCTTCAGTCGCGTGTCGATCAACTCCAGTGCTTTCCGGATCGACTCCTGCACATGGAACAGACCCTTTTTTTTGTCAGGATGGAAGTAATTGGCGAAGTCTTCGATGGTATCCGACATATACCTGGTGTTCTTTTTGATATTATTAATCTTGGCGTGAAATATCTCCCTGTCGATCTCTCCGCTCTCGAGTACCGTACCCAGCACGGCAACATTCGAGTTGATACGGCTCAGCGGCTGGCGCCATTGATGGGCGATACTGTTGAGCATCTCTCCCATCTGTGCCAGACGGCTGTTTTGCATCATCAACTCCTGCTGCTTCCTGTTCTTTTCGACCTCCAGTTTCACCCTGGACTCGAGCGTTCTGTTGAGCTCTTCAAGTTCGTTCCGGGTATTGATCAGGTCTTCCGTCCTGCTCTGCACCTCTTTTTCCAACGCCTGTTTGGCCTGGAGTTCGAGCTGCAGCTTCTCATTCTTGAGTATTTTGATCCTCTCTGCCAATGCAAGCGAAAAAAACACGATCTCATAGAGACTGCCCACCATCGCGCTGTAGCGGTTGAAGTAGCTATAGGGGAACCACCCCGCGGCCATCAGCGAGAATGGCAGGAGCAGGATGAAAAAGACCGCCTGCGCCAGCAGATAGTAATATGCCGCTTTATTTCCCAGGCGGTAGCTCATCACCGCGATGATAAAGAGGAGAGGGACAAATACCTGCGCTATCAGGTTGACCAGGAATATGATACGCGTACTCTCCGATACATTGAAAACGACTACCAATAGCGCCAATGCGATACTCAAACGGGCCGCCTTGTCGACTCTCGACATCAACTGCCTGGTCAAAAGGAGCTCCCGGCTGAAAAGGATGATAAAGATAAAAAGCGAAGATAAAGCAAATGCCGCGATCTGGTAAAGAGAAGCGCCGCCTATTCTGGTCAACGGAGGGAAACCGCTGATCGTAAACTGCCATAGCGCGAACGAACCGACATAAAAGATATAGTACAGGTATATCTTCTCGCGTATGGAGATGTAGAGAAAAAATGTATAAAAGATGAAGATCAGTGTAGCCCCGAAGTAGAGGCCGTACATCTGGTTTTTGATCAGGTTGGCTTCTGCTAGGGACGATCTGTCCCCGATCTGGATCGAGGTATAGAGCGTCGTCACGCAGCGCATACGGAGGTAGAGCGTTTTTGTCTCGTTTTGGGTCAGGCGAAGGGGAAACCTGATCGAAGAGGCAGGGATGATCCTCTCTTCGTACGGGATATCATTCCCTCCCCGCAAACGGGTCGTCTGCTCCGGGGAGATCACATAGAGGTCGACCTCGGATATATGCTTTTCAGTGATATCTACGATATACTCCAGCGTCTTATCGGTATGGTTGACGATATCGAACCTGTACCAAAAGACCGAATCGGAGTAGCCCTCGGCGATGTTGTTCGTCGCTTCGGCGAACGCCTGCCGCTGCACCTGATCCAGCGGCATCGCTGCCGTTTTGTCTTCATAGCGCTGGAGCCTGAAACTGTCGATCAGCCCATTGTGATCTTCGACCACGAGCACATTGCCCGCATACAAACAATTCACAAAGAAGAATAGTACGATGAAAAAACGAGTGATACTGCCCATCCCGTCATTATACAGGAATATTGACTAAAGGTAGTGGCAACGATCCATCACACAAAAATAGCTGAAGCCAATTCACATCGGTTCCGCACATTCTTATGATAGCATGATTGGCTCCTGCCATTGATGAAGGGCATTTTACTAAAGGTTGCAAACCGTAATATTACAGACAGATGAAAATATCGGTGTTGTGAGGATACAATACCCTACAAAGCTCCACCTCTCATTCCCTGTGTATCGTCCATCCCGCGTTGTCGAACTGTTCGGCAGCCTCATCCTCAAGGATTCCCGTGATGACATCCGGAGGAGTCGCAAAGACGGGTTCGTATCTGACCAGTCCCTGATCCCGGAGGATATCCCACCTGGTATATCCCCCCATGTGCGGGGTGCGGAGGGCGAATACCACCGCTGCCATCTTCTGTTCACGGATCATGAAGGAGCACATCGGGCAGGGTTCACAATTGGAGTAGAGGGTGCAGCCGGAGAGGTCGGGAGTACCAAGCGCTTTTCTGGCTCTCCTCATGGCGATCACCTCCGCATGGTCGGTGATATCGTCATGGAGGGCAGAGTTTCGGGCTTCGGCAACGATCTCACCATCCCTGACCACCACGGAGCCGAAGGGGTTGTCCCCGTCATCCAGTGCCTCCTGCGCCAGCTCGATACAACGCCTGATAAACCTCTCGTGCTCTTCCATGATCATCTAATATTCCTTACCCATGCTTCTTCCTCCAGAGAGTGTGCGAGCAGGTGTGTGCTCTCTTCGGAAGCAATCTATTCCCATATCCCCTCGATCTCTCTCCCGCATTTGGGGCAGTGACCGTCCCTGAGCCTGTTGACGGCGATCGAATACCCCGTCCTGTCTACCAGCAGTTCGCTGCATTCAGGGCAGTGGGTGTCACCATGCACGGGGACATTGCCGAGGTAGATATAGTAGAGCCCCGCCTCTTTGCCGATCCTTTTGGCACGCTGGAGTGTTTCAAGCCCTGTCCTGTGATGGTCGAGCATCTTGTAGTCGGGGTGGAAAGCGCTCAGGTGCCAGGGGACATGGGGGCCGAGGTCGTTCCTGATGAACTCCGCCATCCCCCTGATATCGTCGTCGCTATCGTTCTCACCCTCTATCAGCAGCGTCGTGACCTCTACCCATATCCCCGCTTTCACCATCCGTCTGAGCGTATCCTTGACCTCTTCGAGGCCACCTTTGAGGATCTTTCTGTAGTAGTCGTCGTTCCAGCTTTTGAGATCGATATTGGCCGCGTCCATCCACCCTCTCATATCTTCGATCACCTCGGGCGACTCGAAACCGTTGCTGACGAAGATGTTCCTGAGCCCCTGCTCTTTTGCCAGTACGCCGATATCCCTGGCATAGGGATAGAATATCGTCGGTTCGTTGTAGGTGTAGGCGATCGATTCGCACCCCTCCCGGAGTGCCAGGGCCACCATCTGCCCGGGGGAGACAGTGATGCTCGTATCGATCCTGTGCTCCTGGGAGATATCCCAGTTCTGGCAGAAGGGGCATTTGAAGTTGCACCCCACCGTCCCGAACGAGAGCGCCCTGCTGCCGGGGAGCAGGTGGTTGATCGGCTTCTTCTCTACCGGGTCGACATGGACGGCGACAGGGTGGCCGTATACGAGTGTGGCCAGCTCGCCGTCGACGTTGCGGTTGACACCGCACATCCCGGTCTTGCCCTCTCCCAGCTTGCACGAATGACGGCAGAGCAGACAGATGATCTTCCCTTCTTCTTCACGATAGTACTTCATTCAAGCCCCCTTCGAGTCTGAAGTCTCAACAGGTTTTCATGATACCATATCTGCATCAGGCTTGTCAATAGATGTGCCTTTCAGTACACGGTAATTCAACTTTTAACTCCAACAAAGAAAGACCGTAAAGAGAAAAGTTTGTAAGGGCTCCATGCAAAAAGCTTGCGAGCCTGTTTTATATTGGAGAAGTTGTTGAGATTGAATATGTTCATGGCTAAACTTCTGATAA
>QKDN01000073.1 GCA_003252535.1 Campylobacterota bacterium
CATTAGTACATACCACTCCATCCATACACCGTTAAAAAACGATTTAATTTTTGGAATGTTTTGCACACCGATATAAAGAGTCTGCTCCTTTTTATTATGATAGAATTTTGTTATAAATGAATACTCATACATCTCTTTACATATCGCCAATATTTGCTTGATCTCTTCATGATTTTTTTTGGAAAGATTGACCTTCACTGTGTCATAATTCTTTTTTTGGACATATTTGATTTGGTTTAAAATTTCTCAAAAAAGGGAATAGTTATCACCTAATAAAAGTGCAACTTCATCAAAAAAACCGGTTGTATCAATGGATTCTGTGGTGAATTTTACTTTAATATTCTGATCTTTGAACCATTTTACAATCGGCAGATATCTTTCTTTATGCATCAAACTTTTCGTATTGTGTATATCTATATCGTGTATCGAATTATTTTTTATGATGTCATTGTTCAAATTCTCTATTTTTGTTAGTTTGTTTTCGGTATCTTTGAGCTTGAAATTGAGCTCATGATATCTTTTAAGTATATTCTTTAATACAGGAACCGTATCATATACAGTTACAATATATTCACATTTTGGGCATTTAGCTTTTTTGTTTATGTGTTTGTTATCGACCTCTTGTGTATGATTGCAACCTTTACAAAGAAAAATAGCCATTTAAACCCCTTGCGGCTCAAGTAATAATTTCTGAAATTCAGCAATAATCTTATCACAAATAAATCAGTTTTAACTTGTATTTATTCCAATATAAAAAACATTAGAGTTTCTGTAGGCTGGAACAAATGGTGGGCTGGCAAGCCCACCCTACGGACGATTGGAATGTTGTTTTTTGTGTAGGTCGGGGTGCTTGACCCCGACGCGTATGGGCATACAGCAGCCGTTGTGTTTGCAGGATAGTGTCGGGATCGAGTATCCCGACCTACGGATGTGGTGCATATTCTGCCCACCCCGCACACCAAACAACCCAAAACTACTTCAGCTCTCCCCAGTTGTCGCCGACGCTGACGGAGCACTCCAACGGTACGCCGAGCTCGACGATGTTCTCCATGATCTCCCTGAGCCTGATCCTGGCAGCTTCTACTGCATCCTCCCTCACTTCGAAGATGAGTTCATCGTGTATCTGGAGGAGCATCGTGACGCCGTCTATGGCGGCCCGGTTGATCTCGAGCATCGCCATCTTGATGAGGTCTGCTGCGGTACCCTGGAAGATAGTGTTGACCGATTCCCTCTGGAACGCTGCCTTTTGCATCGCGTTGGCGCTCTCGTAGTCGAATATCCTGCGCCTGCCGCTGATCGTCTCGACATACCCCTGTATCCTGGCCCTCTCCTGTACCTCTTCGAGGAAGCGTTTGACGGTAGGGAACGAGGCGAAGTAACTCTCTATGATGCTCTTGGCCTCGGCTGTGGTGATCCCGAGCTCGTCGGAGAGCTTACGGCTCCCCATGCCGTAGAGGAGGCCGAAGTTGACCGATTTGGCGAAGTTCCTCTTCTCCCTGGCCTGCTCTTCACCGAAGAGCTTCGTAGCGGTGGCAAGGTGGATGTCATGCCCCTCTTTGAAGGCCTGGATGAGTACGGCATCGCCGCTGTAGTGCGCCAGCAGACGCAGCTCGATCTGCGAGTAGTCGATGCTCATGAGCTTGTGACCCTCTTTGGCGATGAAGGCTTCGCGGACGCTCCGTCCGAGCTCCGTCCTGACAGGGATGTTCTGGAGGTTGGGGTCCTTGGAGCTGAGTCTCCCCGTGGCGGTGCCCGTCTGGAGGAAGGAGGTGTAGATACGGCTGTGTTCGTCGTGTTTGGCGAGCTTGAGCAGCGGAGTGATGTAGGTCGAGAGTATCTTCTGGTGGGCGCGGTACTCGAGTATCCTGTCGATGACAGGGTGCTCGTGGGCGAGGGAGGTGAGGACGCTCTCGTCGGTGCTGTAGCCGCTCTTGGTCTTCTTGCCCCCTTTGAGCCCCAGGGTCTCGAAGAGGATGACACCCAGCTGCTGCGTCGATTTGATATTGAACTGTGTCCCGGCGAGCTCGTATATCTCTGCCGTGAGGGACTCGAGGGTATGGGAGAGGGTGTGTTCGAGCTCCTTGAGCCTTTTCTGGTCGACCTTGATCCCCACGCTCTCCATCCCGATGAGGGTATTGATAAAGGGGTATTCGATTCGGTGCGCTTCGTCGATCAGGTGTTCGAATCCCTGCTCCCGGATCGTTTTGCTCAGAGAGAGGTAGAGGAGCCGTGTCATCCATGCGTCCTCAGCGGCGTAGAACGATGCTTCGCCGATATCGACGCACGAGAAATCCTCACCTTTTTTGACCAGTGCGCTGAAGGGCTTCATCTCGTAGTTGAAGTAGCGTTTGGCGAGGGTGTCAAGCCCCACTTTGTGCCCGGGATTGATGAGCCATGCGAGGATCATCGTGTCTCCTTCGGGGATAAGCGGCTCGAAACCGTAGCGGTTGTAGAGGAGAGAGAGGTCGAACTTGAGGTTCTGCCCGACTATTTTGGCGGCAAAGAGCTGCCTGATGGCATAGAGCGCATCGGCAAGGGAGACCTGATCGCCGACACCCAGGTAACTGTGGGCTACAGGGACATAGTAGGCCTTATCATTGGCGAGGGCGAAGCTGAACCCCACCATATCGGCGCTCCTGGTATCGAGTCCCGTCGTCTCGGTATCGAACGCCACGAGGGTCTCCGGGGTGATCTCCCCGACTATACCGAAGAGTTTCTCGCGTGTATCGAGGGTGACCGCTTCGAATGTCAGTGTTGCGGCAGCCGGTGCAGGTTTCGAGGCTGGGGCGATCTTCTTGCTCTCATCACCGTTGAGGGCTTTTTTGAGCGCCTGGCGCATCTCGTAGCGTTCGAACTCCTCTGCGAGACAGCGGAGATAGTTCTTCTCCTCGAACCTGAAACGTTCGAAATCGATATCGTCATAGACATCGCTCCTCATCGTCACCAGTTCGCGTGACATAAAGGCGGAATCCTTGTATTCGAGGAGGAGGTTCTGTATCCTTGGTGTTCCTGCCTTGTCGATATTGTCATAGAGATTTTCGAGGGTGCCGAACTCGTTGATGAGTTTGGCGGCTCCTTTGATCCCGATCCCTTTGACGCCGGGGATATTGTCCGAGGTATCGCCGACGATAGCCTGGAAGTTGGTGAAGTCTGTGGGGCGCACGCCGAACTTCGCTATACACTCCTCCTCGGTGACATCATGCTTCTTGACCGTATCGACCATGACCACTTTACCGTCGTCGATGAGCTGGTAGAGGTCCTTGTCGTGTGAAACGATCCGTACTTTCATCCCCTTCTCTTTGGCGAGCCTGGTGACAGTGGTGATGATATCATCGGCTTCGTAGAGATCCTCGCTGAGGTTGGCAAAACCCATCTTCTCGATCCACTCGATGGCGATCGGGAGCTGTTTGACAAGGTCTTCGGGCGCGGGTGGACGGTGCGCCTTGTATTCGCTGAAAAGATCGTTGCGGAAGGTCTTCCCCTTGCTGTCGAGCGCGAAGACGATATAGTCGGTGGAGTGGTCGCGGTGGAGGTTGTCGATGAGGTTGATGAATCCCGTCAGCAGCCCTGTGGGGAAACCTTCGGAGTTCTTCAGCGGCGGGAGGGCGAAGTAGGAGCGGAAGAAAAATCCGAACGTATCGATGATGGTAACTGTTTTCATAGGATTCCTTGGCCCAAATGTTTGTAATTCGAAACATTTGGGATATTATAAATATAATTGACATAATTTGTTCAAATATTCTTTTTAAACAATTTTATTTCGATAAAATTATACACTAACAAAATAAACCGTTAAAAAGGCTTATTCATGTCCACAGGCAATCAATTCCAGAAAGATGCATATTTCGTCCAGGCCGGGGAAGCGCTTGCCGAACAGAAAAAGAAAGAGCGTGAACGTCTGGAGCGCAAGAGGAAAAAAGAGAACCCGACGGCACATGAATACCTTTTCGAGAAGCGGAGCGTCTCGGACCTGCCGCTGCCCGCGGCAGACAGCGATGTCGCCATCGGGCTCTATATCCTCTTCGTACCTTATATCACAGGACTTCTCTTTTTGTATTTTCATCTCTTCGGGATGGATTTCGGGAGGATGTATGCCCTGCGGGAGCAGCACTCGTTCATACTGATCTGGCTGATAGGGTATGAGGTGGTCGCAGGACTGGCTTTGGCGTGGATATTCAAATCGATCCTTTTCAGCCTCTTCAGGTCACAGCCGGAGGTGCAGAAAAACAGGCACGGTCATTAGTTTCATATCTTATGATGTCATATCTTTGAAATGTTGTCATATCTATAACATTCCTATCATATTTTCTCTACATTTTTCAAAACAATTTTCTATAAAACTATTTCGCTAGAATTATATATAAAAAATAATCCCGATAACAAAGAAGATTGATCAATGTCCCTACGCAAAAAATTCGAGAACGATCCATATTTTATAGAAGCTGTCGCTACTGTAGAGCAAAGGATGCAGGAGGAGAAGGAGCGTAAAGAGCGTTTGCGTAAATTTGAGCGGCCGACGACGAGAGAGTATCTCTTTCAGAGGCGCAGTCTCTCCGATCTCCCTTTCATCCCCGATGCCAACAGTGACCTTGCTATCGCGGCCTATATCGTACTCATCCCGTACATCACGGGGATACTGTTCCTCTATTTTCATCTTTTTCATATGGATTTCGAGAGGATGTATGACCTGAGGCACCAGCACTCGTTCATGCTGATCTGGCTGATAGGGTATGAGGTCGTCGCTGCGATAGCGTTGACGTGGATATTCAAATCGATCATTATGACACTGTTCAATTCAAGACCCAGGTCAGAATCTTCCCACAAAAGAGGAAAGCACTAGGTATCACCCGCCCCCGACGAAGTGGAGCATCTCGACGCGGTCGCCCTCGTTGAGCGTATGCATATCCCAAGCCTCTTTCTTGACCACCTCCATATTGACGGCGATCGCCATCACCTTGACCTTGATCCCAAGGTCCTCTATGATCTGGGCGAGGGTGATCCCCTTGCCGTACTCTTTTGTCTCTCCGTTGACCGTGATAATCATTTGGACTCCTTTTCTTCTGATCCGCAGGGAAATTTCGTATAGAGAAGTAATAAACTGGATACCCCTAAATTCCGCTTAGCGAAGGCCATCTGGCAGGCGGTATGGCCGTTTTGGTTACGCAAATCCACACTTGCGCCGTTATCGAGCATGAACTGCACCAGCTTTGTATCGCCTGTGTAGGCTGCCTGATGGAGCGGCGTGATACCGAAGTTGTTCATGATATCCATATCGGCTTCATGGATGATCAGGTAGATCGCTGTTTCCCTGAGGTTCTGCGCGATTGCATAGTGGAGGGGTGTCTGGCCGTTGCCGTCCTGCACATCGACATCGGCGCCGTTCTCTACGAGTAGCTTCACCGTATCGGGCTGCCTGAGCTTCACCGCGATATGGAGCGGCGCGATCCCTGCTTTGGACGGGGATTCTATGAGGTCATGGTCGCTTTTCACAAGCTCTTTGATGCGTGTGACATTGCCGTCGTAGATGGCATGGTGGAGCGGTGTCCAGCCGTTGTCCTCGGCGGACAGGGAAAGGAGAATGGCGAGTAGAATGAATAATATTCTCATGACCGTCTGCTCAGGTGGATCATCTTGAACTTGTCCCCCATCATCGTGGGGGCGATGAGGGTCTTGATCTTGTCGGCTTCGCGCATATAGACTGTCTGCGTCGTGGTGCGGGCGAACGATTCGAGCATATCGATCAGACCGAAGCGGATCAGGGCTCTGGCCTGCGTCTCGTAGTGGGCGAGGGTGAAGCCCGCTTCGGCGAAGGCATCGGCGACATGCTCGAAGTTGACATCGTAGGTGATATCGCTCTGAGCGAACTCTTCGCCCAGCTTCACCTCCTCGTCGAAGAGGGGAAAGGTCTCGTGCTTCTTGTAGATACGTACCGAGAAGTCGTTACGGACATAGTTCTCCCCGTAGTCGAATGTCACGAAATCACAGTTGGGGAGAGCTGCTGCCATCTCGAGGGCGAACTCTTCGTACCCGACGGCGATCTCACCTTTGACCTGCCGGTACTTCGCGGCCTTCTCCAGGAGCGCGGCGGGGGCATCGACCCACGCTACCGTATGGTCGGTGACCTTCGCTATCGCACCGTCCTTGAGCAGCTCGCAGGGGAATGCGTCGAATATCTCGTTGGCGACGACAAAGGCGAATCGGGGGTTCAGCTCCCCGAGCGATGAGACGATCTCTACGCTCACATCGTCTCCGAACCGTCCGGCGATATACTCCCTCTGCGCCTTCTGCACCTCGGGCTGGCGCTCTACGATAGCGAACTTCATTTCACCGATGAGCGATGGGTCGCAGGTGTAGAGCCACTGGATCATATCGCAGATGAGATACCCCTGGTGGGCTCCTATCTCGACGAGCATCGTATCACGCGGGTATTTTCCCGACCTGATCCCCTCATAGAGGTAGTTGGCGATAGAGCCGCCGAAGAACGCCGATGTGCTGACGGCGGTATAGAAGTCTCCCCCTTTGCCAATCGCGCCGAACTTTTTGTAGTAGCCCTCCTCGCCGTAGAGCCATTCGTTCATATAGCCGCTAAAGTACATTGGCGACCTTCGTGTAAAGGAGGAGGAGCTGTATCTGCTTGTCGAGGGTGTGGATCTGCTGGTCGAGCTTCTTGATCTTGAGGGAGTTGTGCATCAGGCGCGATTCATGGGCGGTCTTCTCACCTGCTTTTTCGAGGTTCTTCGTGACCGTATAGAGCCTCTGGTAGAGTCTCTCATCCTTTCTGTCGAGGGTGATCTTGCGGTCGATGATACGGAGGTTGTTGAGGACCATATTGTACTCGAGCTCGACGCTCTTCTCCCTGTCGATCACCTGTGTGGCAGCTTCGAGGTAAGCCATCCTGGAGGATTCGACATCGTCGAAGGTGTTGATACTGAGCGGCATACTCACCGTCACGCCGTAGGTGTTGTACTCGTCCTTGAGATTGGGATTGGCATAGAGGGGGTTGGGGTCGCCGTTGATATACTGCGCCTGCACCGAGACCTCGGGGAGGTACTTGCTCATGGTCATCTTGGAGTAGCTGTTCTTCTCTGTCGCGGTGAGCCTGTCCTTCTGGAGCTCGAGGTTGTTGTTCCTGTACTCATATTTGCCGATGAGCTTGAGCTTGGGCAGGGCGAAGCTCTCGGGGTCGCGGTGGGAGAGCATCGCAAAGGAGCTTTTGAGCTTCTGGTACTCTATCTCACTTGCCAGCAGCTCGGTCTCGTCGGCATTTCGTTTGAGGATCGCCTGGTCGAGGAAGCTGCTGTCGAGGATACCTGCGTTGAAGCTGTCGCTCTTGAGGGTGATATCGATCTCGTCGTTCTGGATGAGGAGTCTGAGCTTGCGTTGCTGGAGCCTGATCTTGCGCATATTGAAGAGTATCTCGACGGCATTGCCGATCATCTCCCGCTTGAGGAGCTCGATCTGCGCGGCGTTGGCCCCACGGATGGCATTGGCATACTTGATGGAGTGGTAGATGCCGCCCGATTTGAAGATCGGCTGGTCGATGGTCACCGAGTAGTTCTCCGTGATGAGTGTTTTGCCCACGAACTGTTCGCTGAAGTTCTTCTTGTACTGGAGGTGCAGGGGGTTGACCCAGCTCTTTTTGAGCTTGCTCGATTCGAGATCGTTCTGCTCCTCTTTGTATCGGAATATCTCCTTCTTCTCCGGGGAGAGGATATCGGAGAGAGCGTCTGCATGGAGCAATGAGGCGAGGAGCGCTGTCCCCAGCGATACGCCGAATAATTTGATGAATGTGTTCTTTGAAACCATGATCCAAATTACCTTGTGAAAGAATGGTTGCTATTATAGCCGTTTTTTTTGAGAGTAGTTGTTGGTTTGCGCTGCACCTTCGGAAAATAATATTCGCTTCAACGGAAAGTTTGGATATACTTCGCCCAAAAAAACAAGGTGCCCGTTATGCCCGATGAGAGTGGACCAAAAACAGAGTGCGAATCGCAAAAAATGAGCAGGTTCGAGAGGTTTTTCAACTGCGTTCTGAACACAGATCAATTCCTGGAAAAGAAAGCCGATGTGGTACTGATCAAGCTGGTCAATGTGCTGCGGTATATGTTCATCCTGATCATGATGACCTACCTGGCGTTCTGTCTGGTGAGTCTGGGACACAAGCTCTTCGCATCGATGATCGCCCAGGGTGTGCTCGATTTCGCCTCGATCAAGACGATCCTGACAGACGGTCTCTTCGTGCTCATCGTCCTGGCGATCGTCAAAACGCTCTTTATCAGGAACGGTTTCGACTACGCCGTGACCTTCCTGGAGATCACCTTCGTCGTACTGGTGAGGAAGATGATCCTGCTGGAGACCGACCCCTCCGAGACATGGCTCCTGCTGGTGCTCGGCGGCACATCGGCGCTCTTCTTCGTGCTCATCGTCTATATCCATATACTCAGGAAAAAGGATGCCGGGGAGAAGGCGGCGTAATGTTGGGTACAAGGGTGGAAGAATTCCACCAATTTCTCCAGATTCTGGGATAGTTACTGCAATCAGGAACAAAAGGTAGAATTCTTCCACCCTACGGATTGCAGGTCGTTTATGCGAGTGAGAAATTTGCAAAAGCCCCTTCGACATTGAGAACGCTTTTGTATTTGGTATTGGTGAGTCGGACGGCTCCGGTCGCCAGATCGCACACTGCGATACGGAAGCTCGCTCCCATGTAGGGCTCGACGATACAGATGATCTTCCCGTCGAGCTTGCGTGTGGTGTGGACGATCCCCTGAAGGGAGGGGAAAAAATACTGGGGATAGCTAAGCGGTGTGATCTCGACGATATCCACCGAAGAACTCTTCTCCAGAGTGTTCATGACGATGGAAGCGTCTTCAAAGGTGTCGAACTGAGCGCACCAGTCATCGAACCGTTTATTGAAATGTTTTAAATCCTCATCCAAAAAACCACCTGCGGGTGATTGCAAAGCAAATATACTCATAATTCCCTTAGTCGAACAATTTGTGGAATTATACCCTGAATCTCTCAAGATACTCTTCCTTTCTGGAATCGTTTCAATTGTGTGCGAGAATATGTGTATAATGCTTCACAGACTTCGATCAGTACCTTTGGTTCTCACATTTTTGTGGGAATCCATACTTGACTCTCAGATGTCAGTCTCGTATACACCCCAAATCAAATTTGGGAGCGAGCCAAAAAAATGAAACGATATCAACTAGGAAAAATTATGAAAAATGATAAATATATAGCAATTCTCAATAAAGATACTTTTTTGGATACAGTAGAAAAAGGTATTGTTGAATGCATAAATAATCTTTGTATATCAAATGAGTATAATAAAATTTATGCTTTTTTGATTGTTACAGATTTTGGAAATGGTAATATTTGGTTTGAAATTATTGCCGATGATCAAGAAACAATAGAGTTGGCACATGAACTTAATAATCAATTCAATTTTAATAATAAACAAGATATATCAGCTTTTTTGGATCAGTATAGTGGCTTACAGGTTGATGAGGAATACGCCCCAATATTCAATACTACTTATTATGCTGATAAGAGACTACATGATAAATTTCGTGAAGTATTTGATATTATGTTTCAAGATATTAACAATAATGACACAGAGTTGGATATTGTAATGAATCAATTTGAAGAATATATTCATAATGAACTTAGACTCATTTTAGAAAAACTAAAAGTCAATAATAACTTTGTATGTCATCATTTTGATAATAATCTTCTATTGATTGTCAGAAGTCACTCATAAGTAATATTTCGCCCTCGTTAGTATAAGCTCCAAGCTTGGGAATGCCTACTTCGATCTGAAGTCCAGTAAATATGAGAACCACCGCTGGTTGGTGGTGAGTCATCACAGGTAGATATCGTTTGAGAGACGATGGGAAGTATAAATCATTTGTCTCATCCCGCGTAGGGTGCGCTTGCCAGCGCACCAAAAACGACGCATATATTTGTTTTCCAAATTGTGCGGTTGTTGTTGATCGGAATAAAAGGTGTGCTGGCAAGCACACCCTACGGCAAAACCAAAAGAAACAGGATAATGTAAAAGCTAGATATTCACCGCCACCTTATACGACGGGTCGTCCTCTTCCCATGTGCAGTGGGGGCCGGCGTTCTTGAGTATCTGTTTGCAGTCCTTGCTCAGGTGGCGTAGGGTGAGGGATTTGCCCGCCTCTTCGTACTTTTTGGTCAGGGCATCGATCGCTTCGACACCCGATGCGTCCATCACGCGGGCGTTCTTGAAGTCTATGACGACCTTCTGGGGGTCGTTGTCGATATCGAAATTGTCCGGGAAGAGGGTGACGGAGCCGAAGAAGAGCGGGCCGTCGAGCTCATAGACTTTGGCTCCTTCTGCGTCGACAGAGCTTCTGGCGTAGATACGGGCGTGCTTCCATGCGAAGACGAGGGCGGAGATGATGACGCCCGAGATCACCGCGATGGCGAGGTCGGCGAAGATCGTGATCACCGTGACCGCCACCATGACGAAAGCGTCGCTGCGGGGCATGTGCCGCAGATGGGAGAAGCTGCTCCACTCGAATGTCCCGATGCTCACCATGAACATGATCCCGACGAGTACCCCGACAGGGATGATATTGAGCACATCGGTGAGGGAGGCGACGAGTACCATCAGACCGACTGCCCCCACGAGGGAGGAGAGACGGCCGAGACCGCCCGAAGTGTAGTTGATGATGGACTGGCCGATCATCGCGCACCCTGCCATCGCGCCGAAGCAGCCGCAGGTGACATTGCCGACACCCTGGGCGATACACTCCTTGTTGCCGCTGCCGCGCGTGCCGCTCATCTCGTCGAGGACGGCGAGGGTGAGGAGCGACTCGATGAGACCCACCATGGCAGAGATCACAGCGTAGGGGAGTACCATTTCGATCGCTTCGAGGCTGAAGATCGTCTCGGGGATATGCGGCGTGGGGAGCTGCCCCTTGAACGCGCTGAGGTTGGCAAGCTCGCCGATGAGGATCGTATCGGTCTTGAGCAGGTAGACCACGATGGTCAGGAGTACGATGGAGACGAGACCCGCCGGGACGGCTTTGGTCACCCTGGGGAGGAAGAACATGATCGCCATCGTCACGGCGACGATAGCATAAATCTGCCAACCCTGTCCCGCGAAGAACTTGAACTGCGCCATAGCTATGACGATCGCCAGGCCGTTCACGAAGCCGTAGATGGCGGGGAGGGGGACGAGACGGATGAACTTGCCGAGTTTGAGCACCCCGAAGAGTATCTGGATGAGCCCGGCGATAATGGCGGCGAGGAAGATATATTCAAGCACCGCCGTGGCGAGTGCGTCGCCGCTGAGTCCCTGAGCCGAGAGCATCGCCCCCGCTTCGACGGCGAGTCCCACGAGGACGACCGCGATCGCCCCAGTCGCGCCACTGATCATCCCCGGCTTGCCCCCGATGAGGGCGGTGACGGCACCGAGGATGAAGGCGGTATAGAGCCCCACGATAGGGCTGATGCCGACGATGAACGAAAAGGCGATCGCTTCGGGGACGAGGGCGACGGCTACGACGAGACCCGAGAGGATATCGTTCTTGATATTGTCGGTTTTGTAGTTGGAGAGAGTGAACATAAAGATTCCTTGGTCATTTGCAGGTGCTGCGATTACGGTAAGGTTTTTGGGAACTGAGACTTCAGTCTCAGCTTTTTCAACGAATTGATATTCCGGTGAGGTTAAAACCTCACTTCCTGATCTGTCAATAAATTACCGGGCTTGACTTAATGGGTGTGTCATTTGCAGGTGGAATGGTAGCATATCTTTTTTAAGGCTGTTGTCTAATCCTCGATAATATAGTCATCGTAGAAAGCCGATCTTCTCTCTCGTTCATGCCCTGTATTGCGGGCGTAGCCGTTGTCGTTTCTATCCCGGCGGCTGCGCTCGGAGTAGGTATCCCTCTCGGGGGCAAAGCCGTAGACTTCGACCCTGGTGCCTACTTTTGCCCATTTCCAGAGCTTCTGTGCGAAGCCGTTCTGCATACGGATACAGCCGTGGGATGCGGGATAGTCCGGGACGACCCCGAGGTGCATGGCGATCCCCGAATAAGAGAGACGGAGCATATAGTTCATCTTGGCTCCCCCTTTGGGCTTGGGCCAGATATTGGACACATGGCGCTGCTTCTTCTCGAGTATCGTGTAGTCCCCTTCCGGGGTGGGGTGCTGGGGGACTCCCGAAGAGATACGGCCGCTCATGACGAGCTCGTCGTTATCGTAGGCGTAGGCCATCTGTTCGCCCAGATCGACGGAGATATATTTGTCAGCCATGAGGCCGCAGGTGAGGATAATGGTAAGGATCGTTATTCTTTTCATGGTATGATTATCCCGAAAAATCGGTTATAAATGACTAAAGGGCAGGGTATGGTGGAGTTTGACACGCAAAGTATGTATGAGGTTCATACCATACTTTCCAGGGAGCTTGAGGCGATAGATGAAGGCGGCATCCTGGAGTTCGGGATACCGAACCCCGATATGCTCGATGGGAGATACAGCGGCAGTGAGGTGGATGGTGCCGTCTGTCATAGCTGGCATGGATGGAGCGACCTCGCGCACCTCCTCCTGTGCCGTATGCTCACCCCTCAGCTCATCGACGATCAGCGGGTCGTAGCGAGATTCCAAAAGCTCAGGGTTACTAATTCGTTCCATACTTCCGGCTCGCAGAACATCGAGGAGCGATACGGCAGCGGGTCGATATTCTGGGATCTTGCCAAAGGGGGTGAGAGCTCCTATATGGAGGCGTTCGCCCATGCGCTGACACGGGTGGAATGTGACCGGCGGCAGCGAATCCTTGACCTGGGTATCCACAAGGGGGACGAGTTCGGATTCATCCGCAGCGTCGTGGGTGATGCGGTATTCGATGGAATGGAGCTTGTTGGGATCGATCACAATGTCGAGGCGATAGAGTACGCACGGGAGAGATTCGGCCCGAATGTCGCGCACCATGCCCATGATATCAATGACCTCGACTCCCTGGGGCTGGGGAAGTTCGACCTGATCGTGACGATAGGGACGCTTCAGAGTACCAACCTCAATTTCAAAACGCTCCTGATGTCGCTGGTACAGAACTATCTGAGTCATGACGGGGCGATCATCATCGGGTTCACCAACTGCCGCTGGATAGACGGGGAGATGATCTACGGAGCGAAGATGCCCAATTCCGTCCATTCAGATATGTCGCAGGTGATCAAGGATATCTATTTCTGCAAGAAATACCTTCAGCAGCACAAGTTCAGGGTGACGGTATCGGGCAAGGAATATCTCTTTTTGAGCGCTACAAAAATAGGAATTCAAGGGCATCTCTCGAACCTGTCCCAAAAGTGAGCGTTCCTGCACCATGCGAACGCAAGCGCCCACTTCATGGGTTTGGCGCATGGCTTGTCACGCTCACTTTTGGAATACGAAATAGTTTTTAGAGGTGTCCTTAAGCCAAAAACCTTATAATCTGCGCGACAGTATTTTGGAGAAACAATGAAAGACCGATTGATAATAACCATAAGCGATATCCACGGCTCAAAGCAGTACACCGTCCACGAGATGATCAAGCAGGCAGTCTGGTGGGTAGTGATGGGGATATTGCTCATCGCATTCGCAACCTATATCTATATATCGATGATCCATAAAAAGCTTTCCGATCTTGATGAAAAGCTCATAACAGTTCAGCAAAAGAGTCTCGAGCTTGAGAAGATCAATGGTGAGTTGATTACCAAGAACACGGCACTTGAACAGGGGATCAGGGAGAGGAGCGAAAAGCTCGCCTCGATCGACAGCAAGCTCAAAGAGGTCGAAGAGATCATCGGTATAGGACCTGATATCAATGCAAGTATCGAAGAGCGTCTCGAAGATACCAAGAATGTCCAGGAGGAGAAGCTTGCAGAGGTAGAGAAGAACAAGGAGCAGATGCTCGAAGAGGCGAAAGTGACCGCGATCCAGGCGGCATTCCTCTCCAAGAGCATCCCCAGCGGCAAGTTCCTGAATTATCGCCGGATATCGAGCAAATTCGGCTACCGTATCCACCCTGTGACCAACAAGCAGAGCTTCCATGCGGGGCTCGACCTCTCGGCGCCTATGGGAACTCCCATCTATGCACCCGCCGACGGTACGGTCGAGTATGCGGATGTCAAGGGGGCGTACGGCAATTTCCTCCTCATCTCCCATTCGTACGGGTTCAAGACTGCCTACGGTCACCTGAGCAAATACGCCGTCAAAAGGGGTGATTTCGTTTCCAAAGGTGATGTGATCGCCTATGTCGGGAGCACTGGCAGGAGTACGGGACCGCATCTCCACTATGAGATCAGGTACCTCAACCAGTGGCTCGATCCCAAGAACTTCATGATGTGGGATACTGAAGATGTCAATGTGATGAAAGAGAGGGTTGCCAAGGTCAACTGGAACCAGATTTTGCGCCAAATCCAAAAAACGATCGATCTGGTCCATTGATCCCACACAACTCTTAAATGTTTTTTAGATATCATTTGAGAGATTAAATTTCATATATAGAAGAGGTGATTACATGGCATTTTTCGGCAGCAGCGAACCAAAACAAACAGGCTCAAGCACTACAAAAAGCAATAGCATCAGCTCGGCTACCATCGTAACGGCGGGTACAGAGCTCGTAGGTTCGATGAAAGGGAATGACAGTGTCCATATCGACGGTACGGTCAAAGGTGATATCATCGTCAACAATATGGTCGTCATCGGCAAGAGCGGTATCGTCGACGGTATCGTCAAGGCGCAGAAAGTAATGATCAGCGGCGAGCTTCGCGGCTCTATCGAATGTGACGATCTCGAGATCATGCAGACAGGCAAAGTAAGCGACGACATCAAAGCCAAATCGATCATCCTCGACGGCCAGGTAGAAGGACTTGTGATCGCCGATAACTCTATCCATGTCACGTTCAACGGCAATGTAGCCGCCAAGAAGATCAAGAGCCAGAGGGTCATGGTAGACGGTACAGTGAAGGGCGATGTCGTAGCGACAGAGCTTCTTGAGATAGGTTCCAAAGGGTACGTTGAAGGTTCTATCACCGTCAAGAACATCAAGACCCACGAGGGTGGAAGGATCATCGGTTCGATGGCTACCTATATGGAAGCGATCAAAGAAGCTGCGGCACCGGCTCCTGAGGCTCAGGCAGCAGAGCCAAAAGCTGAAGACCTTATGAAATTTGACTAATATACCGGGCGGGGAAAGATCGATATGAGTATCATCTTTGGCCCCGTCAACTCCCGCAGATTCGGCAGCTCCCTCGGAGTCGACCTCTCTCCCCATACTAAACAATGCAATTTCGACTGTCTCTACTGTGAGCTCGATGCAGCGAAGACCGTAGAGAGCTACAGCGATATCATCACTGTCGATGAGATCATAGCAGAACTCACTACTGCGCTCTCCCGCTACAGTGACATCGATGTCATCACTCTCACTGCCAATGGCGAACCGACACTCTATCCCCATCTCACGGAGCTCATAGAGAAGATCAAAGAGATCAAAGGGGACAAGCGGCTCATCATCCTCTCCAACGGCAGTACCATAGCGCAGAAAAGCGTGCAGGATGCGCTGATACAGCTCGACATGGTCAAGCTCTCGTTCGACTGCGCCACACCGAGCTGTCTCAAAAAGCTCGACCGAGCCCACAAGGACATCTCGATCGGGGATATCATGGAGGGGATGGCAGAGTTCGGCGGGAGATACGGCGGTGAGCTCGTGATAGAGATACTCCTGGTCAAGAACCTCAATGACAACGAGGAGAACATCCGGGGGCTCAACGAGTTTCTCCTCCGCCTCCGGCCGACCCGTATCGATCTCGGTACGATCGACAGACCACCTGCGTATGATGTCAAAGCGCTTGACTACCATGAGCTCTACGCCATCGCGCAGCAGTTCGATCCGTCGCTCCCGGTCTATATCGCATCACGAAAAAATGTCAATATCGCCAGAGCTTCACACAGCGACGAAGAGATACTGATGATGCTCTCCCGTCGCCCTTTGACCCCTGAAGATACCCGATTGCTCTTTGATGATGCGACGATTTCGAGGCTCGAAGGGCTCTTGAATGCCCATAAAATCGAGAAAGTACAAAAAAATCAATTATTTTTTTACAAAATCGTCAAAACCCCTTGACAAATGGCAAAGAATACACTATAATGCCACCACGAAACAAGCAAAGGTTTCACAAAAGATTCCGGATTAGCTCAGCGGTAGAGTAGGTGACTGTTAATCACTTGGTCGCTGGTTCGAATCCAGCATCCGGAGCCACTCCTCAATAAAATTATCCTCACGAATTTTAATCAAATATAAAATTTCTCCTTTAGATCATCTGTAGCGGTACCTTGTGTACGGTTACGGATTTTTTCTGTTTCATTAAACCCTTTTCAGATTTCAAGCCGCCAGGGTCTATCGGCAGCCAGGTAAGCCATGTACTAGCCGAAGAGTTTTTTCATAGCGCCGAAGAACATTTTCATCAGACCCCTGTCTTCGAGCAGACCCGCAATATATTCATCATACGAGAGCCCTTTGGACTCAAGAAAATCAAGAAGATACTTCCGTGATCCTTCCATCCCCGATTCAGCCTCGATCTCGAGTAATTTGGCATAGATCGGCTGTAATGTTTCTACCGCCTGTCTCGGGGCGGCTTTCCGGAAAGCTGTGTAGCTGATGATATTGTTGGTGAGTCGGTCCTTTTTGGACTCGAACTCGGTGTAGACCCAGTAGTACCTGCCATCCTTGGCCAGGTTTTTGACTACAGCTACCATCTGTTGACCTGTCTGTATCCTCTCCCACATAAGTTTGAAGAGAATTTTAGGCATATCGGGATGCCGTATGATGTTGTGTGGTTTTCCAATGAGCTCGGCTTGTTTGTAGCCGGAAATCTCGACGAAATAGTCATTGCCGTAGGTGATGATACCTTTTGGGTCTGTTTTGCTTACGATATAGCGTTTCGTATCGAGGCTGATCTCTTTGTTGGTGGGTTGAGGCTGTTGCATGAGATACTCCTTTCGTTCCGGATATTTTAGCACATTTTACAAAAGTTTGAATTTGCATGATAATTAATTAAATTAAAATATTTGGTATAATACTTTTAAATATATTGAGCGAGCGAAGATTCCATGACAAAAGCAGAGTTGCTAAACGATATCAAGAAATACAATTCCACCCACGACAATCGTCTGAAAATAATAGAAAATACGATCAGAGGGATCAATGGAGATAGCAACAGTTCATGTGTAAAACTCTCGGATTGTTCCATAGATATCTGGATGCGTCAGAATGAGCAGCTGCTCATCAAGGTATTCGACCCTGCATTGGTCAATGAACTCTATCTCTACCATGAAGAGTGGCATGATGAGAGTGCAAGGATATGTGAAGTATCGGCAAACCATCATAAGAAAAATTCCGGCCTCTTCAAAAAGCTCCTGGGCACCAAGGATATGAAGATGCAGGGGGGTGAGCGGGATATGGCATTGGCATATCTTGATCATCTGAAGGAACTGACCGGCAAGATCGGCAAGATATTCGACAAAATGCAGAAAAGGGTCGCCGCGATGCCGGAAGAGATGTTTCCGGGATGATCGATGTCCCGGAAATATGAATCGAATTAGCCGAGAACATGTCCGTTGAGGACGAAAGCGGTGAAAACCCCCTCGAAGACGAGTATATCGTCGACATACCCTTTGACATCGACCTCCCTCTTTTTCCCTTTCTCTTCGCTCACTTCGGCCTTGAGGATGACCGCTTCGCCGACAGTGACAGGGTAGAGGAACTTGTTCGACGATCCGCCGAGCACTACGAAGGGGTCATTGACCGCACACATCGCAGCATAATCGGCAGCGCCGAAGACAAACCCACCGTGCACGAGACCTTTGGCATCGGCTGCCATAGCGCGGGTGGTATGGAGGAGTACTTCGGCATAGCCGGTATCGAGGCGTGTCACCTTGCCGCAGAGCGAGGGTTCGATAGAGAGATGTGTATTTTGTTGCATGGCGCATCCCTTTTGTATTTTGAGATTTGATATAATAGCCTAAATATAATGAGGAGAAGCCGATGGCAAGATCACACAGGATACTCTATGCCATCTACATCGTGGTCTGGGCGGTCATGGCAGTCAACCCGAAGTATCGTGATGACTGGCTGCTGGAGAACCTGCTGGTCTTCATCTCCTTCCCGCTGCTCCTTTGGCTCGATACCCGCCGACCGCTCAGCTTTATGACACTTTTCTCTGTACTGATCTTCGCTTCGCTCCATTCGCTCGGATCGCATTTCACCTATGCAGAGATGGAGTATTTCGATGTGGTAACACAGTTCTTCGGTTTCGAGAGAAACCATTTCGACCGGGTCGTCCATTTCCTCTTCGGCGCTCTGCTCTTCGGTCTCTTTTTCGAGATCGCTGCGAATTCGGTACGGGGGTACAGGAGCGCCATGGCGGCTGGCCTGATGTTCATCGTTTCGATATCGGGTGTCTACGAGGTGGTCGAGTGGATCGTAGCGGCGGTACTCCACCCGGAGCTCAGGATCGCCTTCATGGGAGCGCAGGGTGATGTATGGGACGCACAGAAGGACATGGGGCTCGCACTGCTCGGAGCGCTGATAAACCTTCTTTTTTACCGCTACTATGAGAGGCTCTTCACTGACTGTACAGAGAAAGGGGAGATACGCTAACAGTATATATCAGGTTTTCCCATGCCAGATCTTGTATGCTATATTGTTCTTTTCTTTATTTTTTACGGAATACATCAGATCGTCGGCCACTTTGACAGCTTCTTTGATATCATTGGGTATCTCCTCGAATGTCACGACACCGACACTGAAGGTGACCGGCCAATGCCTGTTGTCCATGCTTTTTTGCAGGAGAGAGCTTGCTTTGTGAAATGCATGTTTGGCATCCTCCAGCGTGGTTTCAGGTAAAAGACATGCAAATTCATCCCCGCCAAGTCTTGCTACAGTATCGGATTGCCTCAGGGAGGAGCGCAGACAACCGGCCACTTCGATCAGCACTTTGTCACCCCTAGCATGTCCGTATGTATCATTGATATTCTTGAAATCATCAATATCGATGTATGCCAGGGAAAAGACATGACCGTATCTTTGTGATCGTACCAGCTCATTGGCAAGCTCGACATAAAAACTCCTGGAGCTACAGGCTCCGGTGAGATAGTCGGTATCAGCCGCCTCTACTTCGATCCTGTGGACATTCCGAAAGTTGGTAATGAGAAAAGCCGCGGTACTATAAGCGAACGCATACGGCACCCCATAATACAATATTAACTCGATCCCGAAAGGATGTTGAAATACCAACGAGCGTATGAGGATCAGGATCATAGTTGAGATCAATGCCAGTAAGATACCGGTTTTATCTGACCCATACCAGCTGGCGATGAGTATCGGAAAAATGTAAAACGGCTCCAGTACAAAGGACCGTCCGACAATTCCATATACAATACTCAAGACAAAAATAGACAGCAACGACAGGAGCCATATATTTTCCGACGAGCGATGATCCAGTATATGAAATATGGTTTTCATAACATTCCACTCCATATATTACCGATATAGTACATTCTTTCCATACAAGTCCTTCCGCCTATACGGGCACTTGGTTACCTATTGTACTGATATGCGTGCACAATGTCAAGGATGCAGGGTCGGATCAACGGCTAGAGCAGATGCCCCAGCTGCTCTTTTTTGGTCTTGAGATAGTTTTCGTTGTAGGGGTTGGCTTCGATCCTGATCGGGAGGCGTTCGACGATCTCGACGCCGTGGAGGCTTTCGATCTTGCGTGGGTTGTTGGTGAGGAGCCTGAGCCGGTCGATACCAAAGTGGGCGAGGATGAACTCTACGATCTCGTAGGTGCGCTCATCGGCTGAGAAGCCGAGCTGGTGGTTGGCAGCGACGGTATCGAAACCCTTGTCCTGGAGGGCGTAGGCGTTGACCTTGTTGAGGAGGCCGATATTGCGCCCTTCCTGGCGGTGGTAGATCACCATTCCACCTTCGCGTGAGATGAGGTCGAGTGCGTAGTTGAGCTGTTCGCCGCAGTCGCATTTGACAGAGCCCAGCGCGTCGCCGGTAAGGCATTCGGAGTGGACGCGGACGATGGGGGTCTCGGGGAGCTCGTCGGTGAATATGGCAAGATGCTCTTTATCGCCCTCCTTGAAGGCCTGTATCTTGAATATTCCGTGTTTGGTAGGCAGTGTTGCGATCTGGGAAATGGCGATATTTTTCATAGCGCGCATTATACTTCATAAGTGCTAAGTCCTAAGTGTCGGCGTGCTATTTTTAGTACACTTGGGGTACAATACAATTACTTTTAGCCAAAGGTACGATATGTTCAAACGATTCAGACGCAAACGATACAACCCCGTCCTCAGAGACCTGCTCCAGGAGACCCACCTGCGGGTCGAAGACTTCATCTACCCGCTCTTCATCAAGCCCGGCAGCGGCATCAAAGAAGAGGTCGCCTCCATGCCCGATGTCTACCAGATGAGCATCGACGAGATGATCAAAGAGTGCGAGACGCTCAAATCGCTCGGCATCTACTCCATCATCCTCTTCGGTATCCCTGCGACCAAGGACAGCGTAGGTTCGGACGCCCTCTGTGATCACGGTATCATCGCCGAGGCGATCCGTGCGGTCAAGAAAGCGCACCCCGATATGTTCGTCGTCAGCGACCTGTGCTTCTGCGAATACACCGACCACGGCCACTGCGGTGTCCTCGACCCGGTGCTCCACACGGTGGACAACGATATCACCCTCGCCAACCTCGGCCTCCAGGCGCAGGTGCACGCGAGGGCGGGTGTAGATATGATCGCCCCGAGCGGTATGATGGACGGGATGATCACGGCGATTCGCGAAGGGCTTGACAGCGGCGGGTTCGAGCATATCCCCATCATGAGCTACTCGAGCAAGTTCGCTTCGGCCTATTACGGTCCGTTTCGCGATGTGGCAGAATCGGCTCCGAGCTTCGGGGACAGACGAAGCTACCAGATGAACCCCGCCAACCGCAACGAAGCGATCCTCGAGAGTCTCGCGGACGAGGAGGAGGGGGCGGATATCCTGATGGTCAAGCCCGCGCTTGCCTATCTCGATATCATCCGCGATGTCAAGAACCACTCCAAGCTCCCTCTCGCCTGCTACAATGTCTCCGGCGAGTACTCGATGCTCAAGATGGCGGGGAGAGCCGGTGTGATCGACTACGACCGCGTGATGATGGAGACGCTCATCGCGTTCAAGAGAGCGGGTGCCGATATCATCATCACCTACCATGCCAAAGAGGCTGCAAAGATACTCAGAGGCGCATGAGGGTGACCAAAGCGCTCTTCCTCGATCGTGATGGGATCGTCAATGTCGATCATGGTTATGTCTACAGGAAAGAGGATTTTCAGTTCGTCGACGGCATATTCGAGCTGTGCAGACTTTTTGCCGCAGAAGGTTTCGATATATTCGTCGTCACCAACCAGTCTGGGATCGGCAGGGGATACTATACCCTCGGGGATTTTCTCACCCTGAGTGAGTGGATGGTAGAGCAGTTCGTAGCCAAAGGTGTGAAGATAGAGCGGATATACTACTGCCCTCACAGCCCCGAAGAGGATTGCCGCTGCCGCAAACCGGGACCGGGGATGATCGAACAGGCTCTCAAAGAGCGGGAGATCGATCTCATCTCCTCGTGGCTGATAGGCGACAAACACAGTGATATAGAGCTTGCAGAGGGTGCAGGAATAGGCAAAAGCGTTTTTATCGGCAGTCGCAAGGATGCGGACGCTACCTACAGTTTCCCTGCGCTTAGAGAGCTCTATCACTATCTCTCCAAACGAAAAGAATTATTGAAGGATGACCATGACCCCCTATAGCATTTCTGACACGATCAAAGCAGAGTTCGAATCACACCTGAAGGCGATAGAGGATACCATCGAAAAGCTGCAACCGAGTACTGTCGAGGGAGCGATGATGATGGTGGAGACTCTCAGAACAGGCAACAAGATTCTGCTCTGCGGCAACGGCGGTTCGGCGGCGGATGCACAGCATATCGCCGCGGAACTTACCGGCAGGTACAAGGCGGAGCGCAGGGGGCTCCCGGCTATCGCCCTCACGACGGATACCTCGGCACTGACGGCCATCGGCAACGATTACGGTTATGAGCGGGTATTCGACAGGCAGCTCGAGGCACTGGCGAGGGAGGGGGACCTCCTTGTAGGTATCTCTACCAGCGGCAATTCGGAGAATGTGATCCGTGCACTTGGTCTGGCCCGTGAGCTCGGGTGCAGGACACTGGGATTCAGCGGCCGCGACGGCGGAGCGATGAACGGACTGTGCGACCTCAACATCGTGGTCCCTTCGGACAATACACCCCGGATACAGGAGATGCATATCCTTATCGCCCACACAATGTGTCAGGTGATCGATGATATGATCTGAAAAGAGTGAAGATGCGGACAGGTCATGAAAGATAAGAACTGGGCTATTGTACTATCGGCAGTATTTCTGATCGTCACGGCTGCTGCTGCCTGGCTCAATGTCAGCTACAAGAAGTACCAGAACGAGATCAATACTGAAAAAATATACAATAAGATCAGTGCCGCTCTTGTCAAAAAAGTCCAGACCCTGATAGAAGAGAAGAAGAACGCGACACTGACCATCTCCCTCGCCCTCGCACAGGACCATCTGCTCAAAGATGCGCTCACAGGCAATCTCGATATACGCACAGATCTTGAAAACTTCTCCCTGAAGCTTCGTGAAGAGACAGATTTCAAGAATGTATGGTTCCAGCTCGTCGACAGGAACGGGACGGTCGTATCGAGAAGCTGGAGCAGCGAGCGGGGTGACGATATCTTCAAGGTCCGCTCTTTCAAAGATATCACAAAGGTCCATACCTCTATCGATGTGGACAAATACGACCTCTCCTTCCGTGCATTCGTCCCCCTTTTCGATGATGAAGAACATTTCCTCGGCTTCCTGGAGACGATCACACACTTCAACTCGATCGCGAAAAAGATCGACCAGGAGGGGTTTCGGTCGATCATAGTCGTGGACAAGGTCTACAGCAGGCAACTGATATACCCCTTCAGCGGTTACTTCGCCGACGAGTATTATATAGCCAATAAAAATATAGAGTACGGTATCATAGATCATATCAGGGAGCACAGCGGCATAGCCGAATTCCTGGACTACAAGAGTAGCTACAGGATCGATCACGATTACCTGATCGTCCACTATACCCTCTTTGATCAGAACAACAAACCGATGGCTTATATGCTGATGTTCCAGGAGCTTGGGCAGATCGATACCTCGTCGATCAGGAATATGAATCTTTTCGTCGATATATTCACACTGTTCGGGCTGGCAGCGCTGGGACTGCTCCTGGTACTGCTCTACAACAGGCACGGCAGGGCTTCCGAGAGCACTGTCAGCACAACAAGATACATCATCCTCTTTTCGATACTTTTCGCTTCGGTATCTCTTGTCTTCTATACGATCCTTGCCATCAGCTATAAAAAGGAGAAAGAGGAGTTTTACAAACAGCACAATTTCGCCGTCTCCAAAGAGATGGACGTCATCAGGGAAAAATACAAAGTAATTGCCTCTTTTATGTATCAGACGATCATTGACCATGCGGAGATCATACCGATCATGCAGGATGCATACGGCGATACCGTGACGAAAGAGAACGCCAGAAAAAGACTCTATTCACTCCTGGTAAGACACTACAGATACTTTGTTTCCAAAGGAATCCGGCAGCTCCATTTCCACCTGAAGAACAACGAAAGTTTTCTGAGGTTCCACAGGCCCGGCAGATACGGTGACAATCTCACCGGTATCCGTCAGACGGTCGAATGGGTCAATACCAACCATCTCCCGGTCGAAGGGTTCGAGGAGGGGAGGATATACAACGGTTTCCGGTATGTATTCCCCATCACTGACGGGAACAGCAGTACCATGAAACACCTGGGGAGTGTCGAGACCTCTTTCAGTGCCACATCGTTCATCCGGGAATTTGGCCGTCTCTACAATGCCAAACTTGGATTTGTCATAGACAAGCATGTCGTCGATAATAAGGTGTTTACCAATGAACGGACCAATTATGTGATGAGCCCCATGAGCGATTTCTACTATGAGGGGAGTACCAAAGAGGAGCTTGAGCGTGAGTTCAGGCATATCGAGACACAGAAGCTCGATCATATCCAGCTGGCAGAGGTGGATCGCAGGATCTACAAAGGGGAGATATTTACCGTTTCATCATCTGATGAAAAGACTCTCTTTACGTTCATACCCCTCCACAATCCCGTCACAGGCAAGGTCGTAGCAGCTATCATCCTGCAAACACAGAACAATACGCTGCTGACGCATAAATATAACTATATCATCATCTTCATCATTGGGATCGTCCTGTTCCTGCTTGCGACGATATTCGTCTATCGGGAGTATCTCTCCAAGATACTCCTGAGAAATCTTTCTCTCAAGACCAGGAGGATTCTCGATACACAAAAATCCATTATCGTTATCACCAACGGCAGGGAGATATACGATGTCAATAAGCGATTCCTGGATTTCTTCGGCTATGGAACTCTCCAAGATTTCAAAAAAGACTATAAATGTGTCTGCCATCTTTTCATAGAGCATGGGAAGTATTTCGACCTGCGTGATGTCCCCGAGGGGACAAGCTGGGTCGAGTACCTCCAGCATATCCCAGACAAGGACAGGGTAGTGCTCATCCGTGACAAAAGCGGCATCGAATACAGTATGGCGATCTCCTATGACTACTATGAGAACGAATACTACGTCGTGACCTTCAATGATGTCAGCGGCACGATACAGGAGCGCAATATGCTCCAGAACAAGGTGATGGCAGACCCGCTGACCGGGGCGTACAACAGGGAGTTCTTCAATTCAAATATCGAGAGGATCATCTACGAGACCGAAAAGCATTCGATGATGCTTGGTATCATCTATTTCGATATTGACCATTTCAAGCGCGTGAATGATACATACGGGCATGATGTGGGGGACTATGTCCTCAGGGAACTGGTCAAAAGGGTCAAGGAGTCTGTCCGGGAGAGTGATTACCTGATACGTTGGGGCGGTGAAGAGTTCATCATCCTGATATCGGTAGATACCAACAGGGAGGTCAGGAGAGCTGCAGAGCATCTGCGGTCGATGATCGAACACCTGAAGCTTGAGCATATAGGAAGAGCCACCTGTAGTTTCGGGACGACGCTCTTCGACTACAAGCATGAAGATGTCCATTCGGCCATCAAACGGGCCGATGATGCGCTCTATCTCTCAAAAACCAACGGCAGGAACAGGGTGACGGTAGGGTAGATTCCTACTCCACCGTCACGCTTTTGGCGAGGTTTCGCGGCATATCGACATCGTTGCCGAGGCGAATGGATATCTCAAGGGCGAGGAGCTGGGTGACTACCATCATCTCGAAAAATTCGAGCATCGGGTGGGTCGCATGGTCGGTCTGTATGAAGTCGTCCGCGAGTTCGAACGGGAGCGGCGAGATGGATAGGATCGTCGCGTCACGGGCGCTGAGCTCCTCGACATTGCTCTTGATCTTGTCGTAGTGCGAGGTCTGCGGCATGAGGGCGATCGTGAAGAGCTCGGCATCGGCGAGGGCGATAGGACCGTGCTTCATTTCACCTGCCGGATAACCCTCGGCATGGAGGTAGCTGATCTCCTTGAGCTTGAGCGCCCCTTCGAGTGCGAGCGGATAGAAGATATCCCGTCCGATGTAGAAGAAGCCGTGGCCGTGGAGGTAACGCTTGGAGAGGCGGGTGATCTTGCCGTGAAGCTTGTCACTGATGATGAGACTTTTCGGTACCTGGAGCATCGCGGTTATCTCTTCGCTGAACTTCTCGTCACTGATCGTACCCCTCTCTTTGGCAAATTTGAGCGACAGCATCCAGAGTACCATCATCTGGGTAGCGAATGCCTTGGTGCTGGCGACCCCTTTTTCGATCCCCGCACGGGTGAGGATAGCCGCATCGCTTTCCCGTACGATGGATGAGTTGTCCATATTGCAGATAGTGAGGCTTTTGAGACCGGCTTTTTTTGCCATTTTGAGCGCTTCGAGGGTGTCTGCCGTCTCACCGCTCTGGGAGATGGTGATGAAGAGAGTGTCAGGATCAAGCAGTGGCTCTTTGTACCTGAACTCGCTTGCGATCTCGACACTGCATCTCATTTTGGCAAGTCTTTCGAAAAGGTAGCTTGAGGCAAGAGCAGCATGGTAGCTGGTACCGCAGGCACATATCTTGATCGAGGTGATCCCTTCGAGAGACAGTGAGCTGAGCTCCTCGAACTTGATACCGTTCGCCGAAGCACGGCCGATCATCGTATCGCTTACGACGGTGCTCTGCTCGTATATCTCCTTCTCCATGAAGAAGCGGTAGCCCTCTTTCTGTGCCATTGCCTTGTTTGTGACAAGGGGCTTTTTATTGATCTCTTTCGAGCCGTTGCTGTCGAAGAGTTTCACATCGCCCGGTCTGGCATACCCGTATTCGCCGTCATTGAGGTAGCACACCTCATGCGCTTTGCCGATGATAGGTGTATCGGAGGATGCGAAATAGACATCGTTACTGTCGAACCCGATAAGCATCGGCGAACCATTCTTTGCGAAGAAGATCGTATCGCTCTGGGCCTCTGTGATGAGGAGGATGGCGAAAGCACCCTCGAGTCTCTGTATGGTCTTCTGGAAAGCGTCGAAGGAGTTGAGACCGCTGTTGTGATATTTTTCGAAGAGGTGTACGATTGTCTCCGTATCTGTCTGGCTGAGGAAGACGAATCCTTCGTCGCTGAGCTCCTGTTTGAGCTCCTGGTAATTCTCGATGATGCCGTTATGGACGACATAGCTGTACTTGCCCAGGTGCGGGTGGGCATTGAGTTCTGTAGGTTTGCCGTGGGTTGCCCAGCGTGTATGGCCGATAGAGATACCAAATCCGTCGGAATTGTACTCTTTGGTCTTTTCTCTGAGGTTGACCAGTTTCCCTACGGCTTTGAAGTTCTGAAGCTTGTGATCTTCGATGACAGCCATCCCTGCCGAATCGTAGCCACGGTATTCCAGTTCCTGCAAGCCGTCAAGGATGATCTCTTTTTTCTCTTTTGGTCCGATATATCCGACGATACCACACATTTATTCTTCCTTAGTCGACAGTTTTTTGATTATTGTATCAATATTATGGCAAAAGTTTCCATTCTTTTCGATGAGGAAGAGGTCCTGGACCCTGTTCCTGAAAGTATGGATCTTGGCAGTGGCGATATCGATCCCCAGTTCATCGAACATAGAGATGAGATAGGACATCAGCCCCCTCTGGTCGACCGTATTGAGGGTCATCTTGGCATAGTTCCTGGAGTGGTTGCAGTCGAACGTGACACACGAGTCGCTGATATTCGGAGAAGGTATCTTGACCGTCCTTCCAGGCTCGAAAGACTCTCTGATGTACTCTTTGATGATAGGTATCTCATCATCGAGGACGTTTTCGCTGAAGTCTATCCTGAAGTATTTCAGTTCGTCGAAGAGCTTGAAGATATCCATGTTGACGAGGTTGAGCCTGGCGAGTTTGCCCAGGAGGTAGCCGATATTGAACGGGTCTTTGCGGATCACTTCGATAGTGAGGAAATCACGGTTGTGTATCTCATAGATATAGCTCTCCACCTCAAGCGCTACATGGGAGATATTGAGTATCTGTTCGGGACGGTAGCGGAGGAAGAGGAGGTTCGATGGGATCGAAAGTATCTTCTTCTGGGCCGATTTCGGCAGAGTATTGAAACTCTCAAGCTTCCTGAGACTGTTCTCTTTCTTTATCCGTCTGGCTGTCTCATCGAGTATCTCCCCATGCTCAAGTGATTCGAGGGCACTTGTATAAAGATTGTGAAGCAGTCTGGCGTTGAAAGTGTTGTAGACTCCTTTGTTGACCGCGCTCATGTCCGCATAGGTGAGGATATAGATCAGGTCGAGCATCCTTTTGGTCTGGAAACGCGAAGCGAACTTGAGGATCACCTTTTCGTTGTAGAGGTCTTCTGTCTGTGCCGTCGAGCTCATAAGGGTATGGTAGGTGATGAGCGCAACGCCATTGTCGATCGCGTTCTCATCGTAGCCGAGCTGTTTGGCATAGAGTCTGAAGAGGGCGGCCCCTACAAGCGAATGGTCCTTTTGGCGTCCTTTCCCGGCATCATGGAGGAACGCAACGAGTTTCAGCAGCTCTTTATCCTTCGGGCTCAGGGTTTCATAGAGCTCTGCGATGAACGGGCTGTCGATATGTTCGAGAGTATACAAGGTCTGGAGCAGGTGGGTATCGACAGAATACTGATGGTAGCCGTCAAACTGCGGGAGGTTGATCACCTTGCGCAGGATCGTCATCAGGAACCCAAGGCGGTGAGCATCCCACAGTGTCCTCAGGATCGAGTGTGCATGCGGCTGGCGGAAGATGTCGCGTATCTGTGCATAGTATCCCTGCGAGAGTCTTTTGGGCTTGGAGGCATTCTTGATCCGGTAGAGGAGCGGGTGGGAGACGACGAACTCTTCGTTCGCTTCCCGGTTGAGGTATTTGATGAATCCGAGCAGGGTATTGGTCTCTTCGGACGGTTCGGAGAGTATCTTTTTGTCGCTCTGGAGCGGTATGATGCCGTATTCCCTGCACAGAGTGTCAAGCCAGATAAGACTGTAGAAACGGATGATCGTGAGGTTTTCCTGTACTTTCCTGGCAAATCTCATATGAGCCGTTGTATTGGCATGGTACCCCAGGTATTGTGCTACAGCCGGGATGAGCTCGAGCCTGAGCTGATCGACCTTCTTGCCCGCGGCAAGGTGCAGCGCCGATCGGACACGGAAGAGGAACTCCAGCGCTATGCGGAAATCCCTGTAGTCCTCGGGTTTGACGATATGCTCCGGGAGGTCCCGGATACGATCGACATTGTAGTGTACTTTGCCGATCCAGTAGACGAGATTGGCATCTCTGAAGCCCCCTTCACCCTCTTTGAGGTTCGGCTCCATCGTCAGGGGGTTCCTGATATGCATGAGCTGTTGCTCGTGCAGCTTCTGCCTGATATACTCCTGCGGATCGTCGTGTCTGATCGAATCGATGGCATTCTGTGTCTCTACCCAGAGGTATCTCGAGCCCTCGAGGAACCTCGATTCGATCAGGGCGGTCTTGATCGTGATATCAGTACGGGAAACTTCGAGGAGCTCCTCGACATTGTGTACCCTGTGTCCGAGCTTCATGCCGCTGTCCCAGATGAGATAGAGTATCTTTTCTATGATCTCCTTTGCATTGTATCCGGGGACATCTTTGTAGACGATCAGCAGGTCGATATCGGAATAGACACACAGCTGCTCCCTGCCGTAGCTGCCGAGTGCGACCAGGGTGACAGGAAGGGAGTTCTTCATCGGTTGATAGTGTTTGAACATACTGTGGAGGGCTATCTTGTAGATGAGCTTGATGATCGAGTCGATCTTGCGCGTATGTCTGAGGAAGAAATCCTTGCCACCTGATGTCGCAAATGTCTCTTCAAGTGTTTTGAAATATTCTGCGATGTCCGTTTTGAGTATCTTGGCCATCTTGAAGTCATCGCCGTTCTGATAGAGGAGTTCGTCTATTTTTTCTTTGGTGGTCATGATATTCCTTGCAGCTGGGAGTACAGTTATCAGAATTATAGCAGATTCTTGTGGAGAGTCGGGAGAATCAGGGGTTGGTGAGTTGAACATACACATCTGTCAGAAGTCAAAGGGATCACCCTTGACATCTATTACTAATTAGTAGTATAATCCGTATAAGTCATTTGGAAAAATGTAGACAAGATGCAAAATCTAAAATTTATAAGATTACTGCTTATAGAAATACAAAAGGATAACAGATGATATTGATATTTCTCTCGAGTCTCAATGAGAACAGGAAACTGGCCCGGATACTGCAAGAGCAGCTTGTAGAGATGGGGCAGACCTGTGCTCTTGTCGACCTGGTCGAACTCGACCTCCCGCTCTATACATCCGAGAGGGAAGAGCGCCAGGGTATCCCTCCGGCTATCTATGAACTGACGGCTCAAATGCAAAAGGCACAAGGCTATCTCTTCGTCGTGCCTGAGTACAACTACTCCATCCCTCCTGTACTGACCAATGCCATCGCATGGATATCACGCAGTGACAGCGACTTCCGCTCCAACTTCACCAACAGATACATCCAGCTTGCGACACACAGCGGCAGCGGCGGCAGCGACGTGATGAACGCCATGCGTACACAGTTCACCCGTCTGGGTGCGATCGTGATGCCGCGCGAGATCATCACCAATCTCAAGACCCCGTTGCGACCGCAAAGCTCAGAGAGGATTCTCCACGATTTTATCTCAAGCATCTAAAAGGGCGACACTTCACAGGCTGGATTGAGTCACTTCAATTTCAGTATCGCCTGAGGCGGCATCTCCCCGCTGATAATATTTGCTACATCGACCAGGAAGGCACTCTTGCTGCGATACTTGCGTACACCGTAGTTGTAGTGGTTTCCGTCGGCTCCCCAGGCAGCTGCTGCTCCGATGTAGCCTTGATGGTCGAGATCGATGGTCTTTTCGTATGTTATATACTGCGGCTGCCCCTTGCTCTCAGTGATAAATGCATAGTAGCAGTTCAGTGTCTCCTTCGGCTTGGGGAAAGTGATCAGTACGCCGTCCGGCTGCTTGATCTTTTCAACCTTGATACCGTTGGCATATTTTTTGGATACGATCTCCGTAGCAGCCGAGCGTGTCCTCGTGAGATCGTTACGGGCCAGTTCTTCGAGGTATTTGCCTTTGGACTGGTAGGTCCACTGCGGCAGTATTCGATGGTGCAACAAGTAGACCCGTTTGCCTTCGGGGATCTCCTTCGTCACGGATGCTTCGGGCTGTGGTGCCACCCCGCTGTTCGGCGTGCATGCCGTGATGGTCAGCACCGCGACCATCAGCTGTATCAACTTCCACATATTACTCCTCCTTGTCGTTCGATCTATGAGTTCAAAAAGTCTAGCATAAAAAGTGACAAATACCAAACCGTATTTCTGATCGTTTGACGAATCGCCGAGGTTACTGCACTCTCCACAAATACTGGCAGATCGGTAACTGGAATCGGCGACTTCAGTCCCGCGAAATGTACGGCGGCGGAGTGGTGATTTTGATAGATATTTTTTTTGGGGTTTAAGGGGAAAGTGTCAATCTTGGTGGTAGAGTGTTTGTTAAATGACTTTGTTTAGTCGGTAGGCATTTCAAAGTATGCATCTCAGGCAGGGAGCTTGGGAACGAGTGTGAAGATTCTCCATTTTCGTAGGGTGTGCTGGCAAGCACACCGATAATTACGCACATAATGATTTATCAAATTGCATGATTTCAGTCAATTGGAGCAAATGGTGCGCTGGCAAGCGCACCCTACGCGGGGACGGAACAGACGATCAGTGTGCGCCGAAGGTCTCGATATACTCTTCGTAGTTCCCTTCGAAGTCGGTGATCGTGCCGTCGTCGTTGAGTCTGATGATACGGTTGGCGAAGGCGTCGATGAGCTCACGGTCGTGGGTGACGCAGATGACGCCGCCCTGGTAGTTGTGGAGCGCTTCGCCGAGGGCTACGATCGCTTCGAGGTCGAGGTGGTTGTTTGGCTCGTCGAGGACGAGGAAGTTGGCGCTGTCCATCATCATCTTGCTCATCATGACGCGGTGTTTCTCACCACCCGAGCAGGCGCTCACGAGTTTCTTCTGATCTTCGCCGCTGAAGAGCATCCTTCCGAGGGTCTTGCGGATCTCGTCGATATGCCACTTGGGATCGAAGCCCTGTATCCACTGCGGGAGCTCGATATCGCCCGTCACCATTTCGGTGGTGTTTTGAGGGAAGTAGCTCGTGGTGATCGTCTGACCCCAGTTGAAGCTGCCGCCGTCCTTTTCGAGCTTGCCCATGAGGATCTCGAGGAGGGTGGTCTTACCCGCGCCGTTGGAGCCGATGAGGGCGATCTTGTCCTCTTTGTTGACCTTGAAGCTGACATTCTCGAGCACTTTCTCATCACCGTAGTTTTTGGAGATGTCGATCACTTCGAGGACTTCGTTGCCGATATCGCGGTGGGGCTTGAACATGATAGACGGGTCGCGGCGGCTTGAGACCTTGATCTCTGCTATATCGAGCTTCTCGAGCTGCTTCTGGCGGCTGGTCGCCTGCTTGGCCTTCGAGGCGTTGGCGGAGAACCTGGCGATGAACTTCTCCAGTTCCTCTTTCTCTTTGAGCGCTTTGTTCCTGTCTGTCTGCGCCTGCTTGGCGATGAGGTTGGCAGCGATGTACCAGTCGTCGTAGTTGCCCGTGAACTCCCTGATGGTCGAGAAGTCGAGGTCGAGGATATGGGTGACGACGCCGTTGAGGAAGTGTCTGTCGTGCGAGATGACGATCATGACACCCTCGTGTCTCTTGAGCTCGTTCTCGAGCCAGCCGATCGTCTCGATATCGAGGTTGTTGGTAGGTTCGTCGAGGAGGAGGATATCGGGCTTGAGGAAGAGTACCTGAGCGAGGAGGATCTTGAATTTGTCGCCGCCGGTGAGCGAGCTCATGAGGTCGTCGTGCTGATCAGCCGGGAATCCAAGCGCTTCGAGGAGCTTCTCGATCTTGACATCGCTCTCGTAGGTCGGGTCTTCGTCGGCGCAGATCATCTCGAGCTCTGCGAGGCGGTTGTTGACCGCGTCATCGTCGAAGTTTCCTTCCATGTAGAGTATCTCTTTCTCTTTCTGGGCGTCGTAGAGTCTTTTGTTGCCGTAGAGTACCGCATCGCGGAGGGTATACTCCTCGAATGCGTACTGGTTCTGCCCGAGCATCCCCAGTCTCGCCCCCGGCTGTATCTGTATCTCGCCGTCTGTGGGTTCGAGCTGCCCTGCGAGCATCTTCATCAGGGTCGATTTGCCTGCGCCGTTCGCGCCGATGAGACCGTATCGCTTCCCTTTGTCGAATGTGATGGTGATCTTGTCAAAAAGGACTCTTTTGCCGTATCTTTGTGTCAGATTGACTGTGCTTAACATGGATTTTCCTTGAATTGTGTATAGATATGTGTCAGAGAATATATTTTTTGTATTCTAGCAAAATGAGCTAAAAGGAGACCGATGCAACGCAAACTACTTTGGGTATAATAGGGCAAAAAGGAGTAATCATGGCAAAAGTACTGGTTCCGCTCGCAACAGGGTTCGAGGAGATTGAGGCGGTTTCGATGATCGATATCATGCGCAGGGGCGGCATCGAAGTGACCGCAGCATACCTCGACAAAGAGCTGGTCAAAGGCGCCAACGGCATCACGATCAAGGCCGATGTCTCCATCGACGATATCGATGCTGATAGCTTCGATATGATCGCGCTCCCGGGAGGGTGGGGCGGCACCTATATCCTCGCGGACGATGCGAGGGTGCAATCATTGCTCAAATCCTACAGCAGCGGCGGCAAGTATGTCGCGGCGATGTGCGCCGCCCCCTATGCCCTCCATCTAGCCGGAGTGCTCAGCGATAGCTACACCTGCTACCCCTCGACCGAAGAGAAGATCGGGAGGACAGAGGGGTATACCCCCGACCGGAAGGTCGTGGTCGACGGCAGGGTCATCACCTCCCGCGGCCCCGGCACGGCGATCTGCTACGCTCTCGCCATCGTCAGGGAGCTGATGGGAGATGCGAACTACAATGCCGTCAGAAGCGGGACGCTTAGCGAGCATTGTTAGATTTTAAACCGGATGAATTTATGATACAATAGTTCAAACGGCAAAATAGGAGGGAGTAGTGATGAAGCAACTACGGGTAGATATAAAAGATGAGTATTTTGCTATGTTTATGAGACTGGTCTCAGCGATGCCGAAAGACACTGTCTATATCAAAAATGATATCGAGGATGAACTCGGAAGGAGAATCGCGGAGATACAGGAGGGGCAATATCTTGATGATGATACTCTCTGGACAAATATAGACAACTTCACTTCGCAATACAATGCAGATAAAGTATAGCGTACGATTTGAAGCGGAGTTGAAAGAGATATTTGTCTTCATAGCTGCCGATTCTTTCGTCCATGCCCAGGACTTTGTAGATACGCTTAAGTCGAAGATCAAAGATATACCTGCCATGCCATATGCCCATCGCAGATCGCTCAAAGTCCGCGACAGCAGCATAAGAGAGCTGGTTTTCAATGGATATGTCATACCATACAAGATCGAAAAAGATTCGATCCTGATACTCGGGATATTCGGCTCGAATATGTGGGAATACAGGTCATAAATAACCAATGAATACTCTCTCCACCCTCATCACCTCCATCATCCGAAACGGCATCCTCAGGACTCCCCATATCATCGAAGCGTTCTATCAGATCGACAGGATCGATTTCGTCCCGGCTGATATGCGCGAACACACCTACGAGGATATCCCGCTCCCCATAGGTCACGGGCAGACCATCTCACAGCCCTCCACGGTGGCCTTCATGCTCGAACACCTCATGCCACAATCTGGTCAGAGGATACTCGATATCGGTACGGGCTCGGGATGGACGACGGCTCTACTGTGCCGTATCGTGGGAGAGGAGGGGCGCGTGAGGGGTTTTGAGCGGGTGAAAGCCCTCGTAGAGATGGGACGCGACAATCTTGCCAGATATTCCCACAGTTCCAACTGCACGATAGAGAAGGCCACCGCAGCGCTCGGGGCACCCGGAGAGAAGTTCGACCGTATCCTCGTCTCCGCCGCCGCAGAGGAACTCCCCCTCACTCTTGTCGATCAGCTCGCCATCGGCGGCAGGCTGGTCATCCCCGTACAGCACTCCATCGAGATCATCACCAAAGTGAGCGAGGATGATATCAGGAGCGAGAGCATCTATGGCTTTCGTTTCGTGCCGCTGCTCTACAACGACTGAAAAGTCTGTGTTTTATCACAAATTACAGCGTTCAAATGCGATGCTCAATATACAAACATACCATTGTACATATTTTAAGTAATAAACAAATATAATCTTACAAATTTAAATATTAATATATATATAGTATCTTTGGGAGATAAAGATGGTAAAACATATCATACGATGGCTGGTTTGGATGGTGTTGGTGCAAGTGTGGGCTTTGGGAGCTACTTCGCTGGGAAATGGCTTCTACCTCGCCGATAACAATGTCACCATCACCTGTGATGCAGCCTTATCAGGCAGCAGCTCCACGATCGCCAATCCGCTCAATGGCAAATTCTATACCAAGATCTCTTCAAAAGATGATATCAGAGAGATCAACGCCGCAGGAACTGTGAACGCAACCAATGCCTGTACCTCTGGGATCACGAATATGGCGTCTTGGTTTTACAATAAGAGTTTCTTTGATGAAGATATTTCACATTGGGACACAAGTATGGTTATTAATATGGAGGCCATGTTTAATGGTGCAAGATACTTCGACCAACCCATCGGGAGTTGGGATACAAGTAGCGTGACGAATATGAGTAATATGTTTAGCGGTGCAAGTTACTTCGAACAACCCATCGGGAGTTGGGATACAAGTAGCGTGACGAATATGAGTAATATGTTTAGCGGTGTAAGTTACTTCGACCAACCCATCGGGAGTTGGGATACAAGTAGCGTGACGAATATGAGTAATATGTTTAACGGTGCAAGATACTTCGACCAACCCATCGGGAGTTGGGATACAAGTAGCGTGACGAATATGAGTAATATGTTTAACGGTGCAGAATACTTCAACCAAAATATCGGTGATTGGAATACAAGTAGCGTGACGGATATGAGTAATATGTTTAACGCTGCAAATTACTTCGACCAAAATATCGGTGATTGGGATACAAGTAGCGTGACGGATATGAGTAATATGTTTAACGGTGCAAATTACTTCGACCAACCCATCGGGAGTTGGGATACAAGCAGTGTGACCAATATGGACAATATGTTTGATGGTAACACCATTTTATCGATTCTCAATGAGTGTCTTATCGTCCAGAGCTGGGACAAGAATGAAACCCAGGCCAATGCAATGTACATTACGGGAGACAGCAGCAGCTTTAGCTTCTCTCGATGCTCTCCCACCTCGCTGGATAAAAATATCGCCATCAGCGAAG
>QKDN01000076.1 GCA_003252535.1 Campylobacterota bacterium
TAAGTCGCAAACAAATATTTTTAAAGGATATAAATGAATACAAAAACTCAGGATAGAAGAAACTTTCTTGCCAAGGCAATGCTAAGCGTAACAGGTGGTGTCGCACTATTGAGTGGTGTCGCTCAAGCAAAAACAGTAAACGCAACAGAACTTACCCAGGAACAAAAAGACAAGCTCTTTTTTATCTACGAAGAGGAAAAAGTCGCTAGAGATGTCTATATTACATTAGGAAAGCTATACCCGAATGAAAACACATTCGCAAGTATTCAACTATCAGAACAAAGACATATCGACTCGGCACAGGGTCTATGTGAAACTTATGGTGTAGATATCTCTAGCGTTGATGAAGAGAGTGTCGGTAACTTCGTATTACCGGTTCTTCAAGAGCTTTACGATAGCTGTGTTTCAATGGGAAGCGAGTCTCTTTTGAGCGCTTTACAGGTAGGAAAATTGATCGAAGAGACTGATATCCAGGATCTTGAAGATGCAATGGTGGGTATGCCATCGGATGTTGTCAGTGTCTATTCAAGCCTTCAAGAGGGAAGTTTCAGTCACCTTGATGCATTCAACACGGCGATTGCTCAACAATCATAAGCAGCACCCAGGCTGAGCAATTTCAATAAAGGATGAACATGAACGATACATTAGAGCCCGAAATGATCGTACCTTACTATTACCATGCACTCTACAGTGGGGATCTCTCAAGTGTCAAGAGGCTAATGACGCATCACTCCTATGTGATGACACTCGAATCGTTCGGGCTTCGACTGGCTTTCAAAAATCCGCAATTCAAAGAGATGCTCAGCCGTCTCGAGGAGGATAATAAAACGTTTGACAAAGTCGAGCGGTTATTATCCGCCGATCTCCAGGCGCGCCGTAAAAATCCTGAGATCAGTGATATCAGGATCATAGATAACGGAAAATCGCGTAGAAGAGTCGCTTACCTTGAAGACGGCAAAGAAAAAAAACTCTACCTTTCACTCAACAATTCCCAATGGCTTATCGATTATTATGCAGGGTGTCCGATCGATTGAGCACTGGCAAACAAAACTTACTATAATAGATTGTAATTTTCTACAAAAGGTTTTATAATCATTATTTTAACCTCAAAACTAAAATCCGAAAGCTCATCGATGAGTTCCCCAGTGTCGTTAAGTGATTGTCTCCGTTTGCAAGGACATCTTTGAGCTCTTTTGCGGAAGCTGAGAAGCTTTCAAAGAATTTTCGCTCTTTTTGTTCTGCTATGAAGGCTCTGATCGATTCGGTGATGATCTCGCTTCGGTTGAGTGAGTATATATCAGGCCATCCATCCAATAAAATTTTTCTATATTGTATTCGAAGAATAAAGTCAATGTGAATGGGTGTAGATTTTGTTCGTGTCACGAAGCCTGGCTTCGTGATGAGGAAAAGTATATTTAACTGATTTTTTTTGGATTGGGGCCATATTCATTATCTTCTGTACTATCCTGTACAGAGAAAAATAATAGTACCAAAGGACCAGCTACCGGAATAAATACTAATAAATACCACCAACCGGATCTTCCTATATCATGCAGTCTTCTAATAGAAACTGCAATTGAAGGAATAAGATGTGCAAAAATAAATAATGCACTAAGCAATCCTATTCCTGCTTCTTTATTAAATGTGCCTGTTGCTGCATCAACAAAGCTGAGCAGAATAATACCAAGTGCATAGAAAAGTACAAAATACCAGTATTCAGCTCTTTGTGCCCTTCCACCAAATGTAGCATACTGCTTCATCGCTTTTAAGTACCAATTCATGTTGACTCCTTGTTGTCAACAGTTATCTTGATTTTGCCAAGTTTATGACAATAACTGTTTGTTATAAGAGAGCATACATAAATTATGTCACAAAACAATAGAAGGTATCTGTAAAATAGAGAAATTTTGATAAGTGTTGCAGAATGGAACAAGTGGTGCGTGTTACGCAGCCTACTGATTCTTCTTCAAAACCTCACTGATCTCCCCCGCTACTACCTGGGCCTTCGCTCCCAGTACCACCTGTATCGAGCCTTTGTCGGGTCGTATCACCCCTTTTGCCCCCAGTCTGAGGAGCGGTTCGTCGGGGATGGCGGAGCTGTCTGCGACCCTCATGCGGAGGCGGGTGATGCAGGCGTCGCTCTCGATGATGTTCTCTACCCCGCCGAAGGCTTCGATCCATACGGCTGTCTCATCGGTGGCTTTGCCGCTCTCTTCCTCTGTCTCGGTATTGGCCAGCAGGTCGACGGGGCGGTACTTGAGTACCGTGTAGGTGATGGTGAAGTAGAGCGCACCCATCGTCAGACCCAGCGGGAGGATCAGGAGGGGGTTGGTGGCGAGCTTGTAATTGATGACATAGTCGATGAAGCCCGCCGAGAAGCCGAACCCGTGGTGGATACCGAGCATCTGTGCCAGAGCCAGTGAGAGACCGCTGAGCAGCGCGTGGATGGCGAAGAGCCACGGCGCTACGAAGAGGAAGAGGAACTCGAGCGGCTCGGTGATACCTGTGAGGAACGAGGTGAAGGCGACGCCTCCGAGGAGCAGTCCCGCCCTGCGGCGGTGTTCCTTTGGTGTACGGAGGTAGAATGCCAGCGCCATAGCGGGAAGGCCGAACATCATCACCGCGTAGAATCCAGCCATATAGGTACCCGCGCTCTTGTCCCCGGCGAAGAATCTCGAAAGGTCGCCGTTGGCTACGAGGGTCGCGCCGTCCTTGACATATTCATAGTCTCCGAGCTGGAACCAGAAGATCGAGTTGAGGATATGGTGGAGCCCAAGCGGGATTAGCAGGCGGTTGAGGGTACCATAGATGAATGTGCCGACTTCCTGGAGCCCTATGATCGCATGACCGAAGCTGTCGATAGCCGAGCCGATATAGTGCCAGAAGTAGCCCGCAAGCACCCCGATAATGATGGCGGCTATCGATGTGACGATCGGCACGAAGCGTTTGCCGCCGAAGAATCCGAGGTATTCGGGGAGTTTGACGGTGTGGAAGCGGTTGTAGAGGAGCCCGGCGGTGACACCGATGATGATACCGATGAAAACCCCCATCTTGAGCTCCGGGTCGATACTGAGGTAGACAGCCTTGGATATGAGGAGTCCGACCGCTCCGGCGAGGGCGGCGGCCCCGTCGTGATTGCGTGCGATGCCGTAGGCGATACCGACGGCAAAGATCAGGTCGAGATTGCCGAAGACCGCGTCCCCTGCGGACTTCATGATGAGAGCGACCTGCCCCCCGAAGATATCGCCGAAACCGAAGCGCAGCAGCAGCGCGGCGATGGGGAGGACGGCAATAGGGGTCATCAGCGCTTTGCCGATCTTTTGTAAGAAACTAAACATTTCTGATCTTCTCCTTGATACCCGGGATGAGGGCGGGCGAGATGCTGAGAGTGTCGTATCCCAGCTCAATGAGCTGCGGTACTGCATCTGCGTAGCCTGCGAGCTCGCCGCAGATACTGAGCGGCTTTTTGGCATGGGCTCTGATGTATGCGAGGGCGTTCATCAGGATCGGCGCGTCGACAGGGACGCTGAGGGTCGGGTGGGTACGCTCGATGCCGAAGAGATACTGGGTGAGGTCGTTCGTCCCGATGGAGTAGAAATCGACTATCTTATCGAACTCCTCGAGAGCAAAGATCACCGAGGGAAGTTCGAGCATGATCCCGAAACGGATATTGGATATCGCGATATTTTTCCGTGCGGCGATCTCCTGCGCCAGCTCTTTCGCCTCCAGGAATTCGTCCGTGGTCGCTATCATGGGGAACATGATCTTGATCGGGCGGTTGCGTGCAGCTCTGAGGATCGCCTCGAGCTGGGCGGCGATGATCTCCCTGTGTGTCCACATGAGCCTGATGCCGCGGATACCGAGGAAGGGGTTGGTCTCATGGGGGAGTTTGATATAGGATAGTCCCTTGTCGCCCCCCACATCGAGGGTGCGGATCGTGAAGTCATCGAAAAGATCGAAGAGCGCTCCGTAAGCTTCGGTCTGCTCTTCGAGACTCGGTTCATGGTCGGTGAAGATAAATTCACTGCGGCATAGCCCCACACCCTCGGCGCCCATCTCTTTGGCCTCTTTTGCAGAGGTGAGGTCAGCGATATTGGCAAGTATCCTGATGGTGCGGTTGGAGCGGGTCAATGCCTCTTCGTGCCTGTGGAGGAAGGCAGCCTCTGCGCACTCGCGGTACTCTTTGGAGCGTTTGAGGGCGAGCGCCTTGTCATCCTCTGAGGGGTCGGGTACGATGATACCGAGCGCCCCGTCCACGATCGCTTCGTCCGCTTCGATCGTACCTTCGCATATGAGGGCGGGGAGGCGGGTATTGCGCAGCAGTATCGCGCTGTGGGCGGCGGGGGAAGTCCTGCGGAGGATAACACCTGCGGCTTTGCTTGTCGTCAGCGGGGCTACCTGGCTGGGGAGGAGGTCGTCTGCCAGGAGGATGAACGGGGTATCGGGGTAGACCGGTTCGAGGCGGTATCCCATGTGGGCGAGCACCCTCTGCCTGATATCCTCGTAGTCGGCGATCTTGGAGGCGTTGGCAGTGTTCGCGAGCGTCGCTTTGGCCTCTTCTATCGCCTGATCGAACGCCATTTGGGTCTGAGCACTGAGTTTCGATGCGATCTCTGAAAGGAGCTCCCTGTGGACGGCGGCTATCTCGGATCGGAGTCTGTCGGCAGTATCGGCGCTCTCGAGGGCAAGCGCGTCCAGTGCCAGTGCCAGTGCCTCCCCAAAAGGACGATGCTCGTCAGCCTCGCGCAGCTCTTCGCGGTACGGATAGAGGGGGGCGCAGGCGATCGAGTCCGAGAGGATCGTCGCTTCGAGTATCCTGGAGGTGTAGGGGTTTTCCCCTCTGGCTCTGGCGGAGTTGTCCACCATCGCTTCGTCGGCGTTCATCAGATCGTTGAAGTAGCGCTCGAGCTCCGTGGCTATTGTCTGGGGATCTTTGGCAGTGATAGTGAGGGTGAACCAGTCGTCCTTATTGAGGCCGAGTGAGAGTATTTCGTTCAGCTGCATCCCTTTTGCCACTTTGCCGTGGGCATTGAAGGTAATGACGGCATCGTACTCTCTGATCCTGTTCACCATTTTGGCAACAGGGCGCAGATGGAAGCCGTTGGGTGAAGTGACTTTGAGTGTGAGGGTGTGTTTTTTACGAAAAAGTCTGTGTAACAGGTCCATAGTAACGCCTCCTCGCCCGGATTTTTAGAATGAGTATAGCGTAAAAAGGGATAGAGAGAGGTTTTGGGGACCATGCATGTAAACAGAGTGTAAATGAATGTAACTTTACTGCATAGCCGAAGAAGTGATAATAGAAAAGATGCTATAATTAATCTCATTCGACCACATTAGAAAGGGAGTATTGTGAAACTACGAGATATTGCACAAAAACTGGATATCGCCTGCGAGGACGAGCGGGAGATCACGGGTCTCAATACCCTCAAGGATGCTACTGCAGACCAGATATCGTTCCTGGAGAACAAAAAATATGCCAAGGATCTTGCAGATACGGGTGCGGGAGCTGTTCTCGTCACCGCCGATATGGCCACTCAGGTACCCGACGGAGTGATCGCCCTCGTATGCGACCAGCCCTATATCGCACTTGCTCACGCTTCGAAGTTCTTTGCCCCCGCTGTTTGCGAGGATGAAGGTGCCGAGCCGGTCATAGGGGAGGGGAGCGTCGTGATGGGCGGCGCGAACCTCGGCAAAAATGTCGTCATAGGGTGCAACTGCCGTATCATGCCCGGAGCCTATGTGGGGGACAATGTCATGATCGGCGACAATGTCACGCTCTTCCCAAATGTCGTGGTCTACCGCGACTGTGTCATCGGGAACGATGTGCGTATCCATTCGGGCACTATCGTAGGGGCGGATGGTTTCGGATTCGCCAACGACAGGGGGAAATATGTCAAGATATACCAGAACGGCAATGTGGTCATCGGCAACGATATCGAGATCGGAGCCAACTGCACCATAGACAGGGCAGCCTTCAACTCAACCATCATCGAGGACGGCGTACGGCTCGACAATCTCATCCAGATAGCTCATAACTGCGTGATAGGCAAAGGCTCCATCATAACCAGTCAGGTGGGTCTCTCAGGCTCGACGATACTCAAAGAGTATGTCGTGATGGCAGGTCAGAGCGCCTCGACTGGTCACCTGACGATCGCGCCGTTCACTACCATCATGGCCAGAGGGGTCGCGACCAAGAACATCACCGAGTCCAAGAAGCAGTGGTCGGGCTTCCCCGCTGTAGAACACAGGACATGGCTCAGACAGCAGGGGAGAATAGCCAAGCTGCTGGAGTAACAAATCCGGTTTTTTTACTTTGAGGATAATAGGGTATAATTATAGACTTCATTACACAATATAGTACTACAAAGGTTTTTTTCAGATATGAGAGCATTGTTAAGCGTTAGTGACAAAAGCGGTATAGTTGAGTTTGCAAAAGCATTGAGCGAAATGGGATGGGAGATCATCTCCACAGGCGGTACATACAAGAAGCTCAAAGAGAGCGGCCTGAGTGTCATCGAGATCGATGAGGTGACGAAGTTCCCCGAGTGCTTTGAGGGGAGAGTTAAGACGCTCAACCCTTATGTCCACGGCGGTATCCTCCACAAGAGAGGCGACGAGGGGCATGTGAAACAGGCTCAGGAGCTTGGCGTTGAGGGGATCGACCTCGTGTGTGTCAACCTCTACCCGTTCAAAGAGACGATCGAGAGAACAGATGACTTCGAAGAGATCATCGAGAATATCGATATCGGCGGACCGACGATGGTGCGCTCAGCTGCGAAGAACTTCAACGATGTGATCATCGTGACTTCAAGCGGCGACTACGACAACGTCATCGATGCGCTCAGGAATGACGGCAACACCCTCGAGTTCAGAAGAGGTCTTATGATCAAGGCATTCGAACACACTGCTGCTTATGACTCGATGATCGCAAACTATATGAATGGCAGGTTCAACGACGGCTTCGGCGAATACCAGTTCATCACCGGGAAGAAGGCGTTCCAGACGAGATACGGTGAGAACCCGCACCAGCAGGGGGCACTCTATGAGTTCGACGGTCACTTCAGCGAGAACTTCAAACAGATCAAGGGTGAAGCGAGCTTCAACAACATCAACGATGTCAACGGTGCGCTCAAGATCACTACGAGCTTCGGTACACAAAATGCCGTCTGTATCGTCAAGCACGGCAACCCGTGCGGTTTCGCTATTAAAGAGACGCTCCTCGAAAGCTACACCGAAGCGCTCAAGTGCGATCCTGTATCGGCTTTCGGCGGTGTCGTAGCGGTCAACGGTATCGTCACCAAAGAGCTCGCCGAGAAGATGAACGAGATATTCCTCGAGGTGGTCATGGCGGCAGATTTCGAGCCGGAAGCGCTTGAAGTATTCGAGCCGAAGAAGAGGCTCAAGCTCTTCTCCCAGGGGACGAAGAAGCTCGTGATGAGCAACGACAAGTATGACTTCAAACATGTCGACGGCGGGTTTGTCTATCAGAACTCGGACTGCATCTGTGACAACGAAGTCCACAATGCACACCAGAAGTCTACGCTCACAGCGAGCGAGCAGGAGATGAAAGACCTCGAGATCGCATGGAAAGTGGCAGGTCTGACCAAGTCCAACTGTGTTGTCTATGTCAAGGACTCTGCGATGGTGGCTGTCGGTATGGGGATGACCAGTCGTGTCGATGCGGCACAGTGTGCGCTCAAGAAGGCCAAAGAGATGGGTCTCGATGTCAGCGGTGCGGCGATGGCATCCGAAGCGTTCTTCCCGTTCAGAGACTCTGTCGATGCGGCAGCAGCGGCAGGCGTGAAGGCGATCATCGAGCCGGGCGGCAGTATCAGGGATGATGAAGTGATCGAAGCGGCGAACGAGCATGGTATCTCGCTCTACTTCACGACTGTCAGACACTTCCTTCACTAAGGAGCGATGATGGATATCAACGAACTCAAAAGCAGGGCGAACGGTCTGTACGAGAGATTTTTGCAGATCGATGAGAAGAGCAGGTATGCGTGGGGTATCTATCTCCTCCAGTTCTTCGCGCTCTTTACGGTCTATCTTTCGCTGTTGGTATCCGGATTCCTTGCCTATCTCAAGCATGACGACACTATCGGGAGTATCGAAAACTCCCATATCAGATGGCAGATTACGACATTTTGGGTCGCGCTTGGGGGATTGATAGGAGGTGTGATACTCTCCTTTATCTTTATAGGCAAGATCGTTTTATTTTTGACTCAGGTATGGCTCTTCTATCGTTCTGTCAAGGGTGCGTATTACCTTTGGAACAGGAAAGAGATAGACAATGATCGACTCTATTGACAAGGAATGATCAATCATGAAAAGAATTTTCACATTATTTATTTTTTTGACCCTTTCGCTCTTCGCTGAGCTTGAGCAGGTACCTGCAACTCCCGATTTCCTAAAAAAAGGGATCAAGATCATCGATATCAGAACACCTTCCGAATGGTATGAGACAGGGATAGTCGAAGGTTCTTTTCCCATTGTTTTTTTTGATGAAAAAGGTGCTTACGATGTCGAAGCCTTTCTCAAACAACTTAATATGGTTGTAAAAAAAGATGAGAAATTTGCATTGATCTGTCGTACAGGCAGCAGAACAGGGATGGTTTCCAATTTTCTGAGCAAAGAATTCGGATACAATATCGTCAATCTTCAGGGTGGCATTATGTACCTTATACAACAGGGGTACAAACCTGTACCGTATAAAAAATAACTCTGCATCATCATAAATGTTCCATATCTATGGAGCATTTGGATATCCCTTTTTCTTGGCAAACTTTCTAAGGTTGATTGACATAGACTAAAGTTTTTTGATATAATAAATAATAAAAGTGAAATATTGTTGAAGGAATTTTAATACGATGTCAAAAAGTTTGTATCAGACTCTCGGGGTCAGCGAAAATGCGAGCAGTGACGAGATCAAAAAAGCATATAGGAAACTGGCGCGAAAATACCATCCTGATATCAATAAGGATGAGAGTGCGGTAGATAAGTTCAAAGAGATCAATGCAGCGTACGAGGTACTTTCAGACCCTGAGAAAAAGTCTCAGTATGATCAATTCGGCGACCAGATGTTCGGCGGGCAGAATTTCCATGATTTTGCCAGGGGACAGGGAAGCCAGGTCGATCTTGACGAACTTTTACGCCAGATGTTCGGCGGCGGTGGTTTCGGTGGTTTCAGTGGTGGACGTCAGAGCGGATTTGGTGGATTTGGGGGGATCGATCTTGATGTTCATGCGCATATCACCATTCCTTTCCTTACATCGATCCTAGGAGGCAAGCATAAGGTCAATAATGGCAGCGAAAGCTTCGATATTAAGATCCCGGCAGGAATCAGCAGCGGTGAGACCATGCGTGTACGAGGCAAGGGCAAACGTCACGGCAGCAGCGTAGGAGATATGCTGATCAAAGTCGAAATAGCCAGCGATACCAACTATGAGAGAAAAGGGGATAACCTCTACAAGACGATCGATGTACCGTTGAAAGCAGCATGGTTCGGTGGTAAGATCGATGTAGAGACACCACAAAAAACCGTCTCGCTCAAAGTACCTAAAAACACCAAAAACGGTCAGAAGTTCAGGCTCAAAGGGAGCGGTGTGCCCAATAGAAAAACAGCAATGAACGGTGATCTTTACCTTGTTGCCAATATCATTGTGCCGGATATAGATGATCTTCCGCAGGATCTGCGCGAACTCTGTGAACAAAAACTGTAAAGGAGCTTCAATGCACAGCTATGATGAACCTGTATACCTGATCAGCGTTGTCTCTTCGATGTTGGATATCCATCCGCAGACACTCAGACTCTATGAAAGAGAGGGATTGATCAAACCGTCACGTACGGAAGGGAGAATGAGACTTTATTCCCAACATGATATCAACAAGATGAAGATGATTCTCAGGCTGACACGTCAAATGGGTGTAAATCTGGCAGGGGTGGATGTAATATTGCAACTCAAGGATACGATCGAATCGATGCAAAAAGAGATCGATCAGTTACGGGATGAATTGAGTAAGGTAAATAAGAATGGTTCAGTTCACAGCAGTAAAGCGATAGTAGCAAAAAACAGTTATGATATTATCATTTTTGAAGATTGAGTATAGAGGTATAGGGTTCTTGAACCCTATACCTGTCAGTTATCTATAAACTCTCTCACCATATTTGTTGTAGTAGTAGAGTCTGCCGTATTTGTCTCTGTAATATCTTCTGTCTTTATCATCTTCGTTCGCACCGATCGCTGCACCGGTGATACCGCCGAGGATAGCGCCTGTCAATGCACCTTTTTTACCGCCGACGATACCGCCGACTACAGTACCTCCCACTACACCTACAGCTGCACCTGTTTGTGTTTTTGGTCCTGGCTCATTACATCCGCTCATTAGTACTACAGCTACAGCAGCTGCAAGTAGAATCTTGGTTTTAGTATACATAACGAATCTCCTTTTAGATTTTAGTACGTTTAATTATAACATATAAAGTAAAAAAATAATTGTATTGTCATAAATATTTTAATAGTATATAGTTGTATAGGTGTTTTAGATTAAAGAAT
>QKDN01000018.1 GCA_003252535.1 Campylobacterota bacterium
CTTCGTCCCTGACCTTCCAAAGACAAGATCAGGGAAGATCATGAGAAGAATCCTAAGAGCATTGGCAAAAGGCGAGGAGATCACACAGGATACTTCGACTCTGGAGAACCCTGCTATCGTGGATATCATTGCGGAGAAGATGTAATATCTTCTTCCACCCGGTGATTTATATTCCAATACTCTGTAGGTTCGATTTCATCGAACAAATAGTACAGAGATCGGAATACTCTCTTGTGCGGAATAATGTTCGATAAAATCGAACCTACGCATAAGGAAATATTTTTATTCAGAATCCTCTCTGAAACTTCTTGTTTGTTTATCATCTCCTTGCGGGGCTTTTGTTTTGTTTGCCCCGCACCCTCAACCGAATACACCTCAAAACAAAGTATAATCCCGTATGCAAAACCTCCCTATTACCCAAGTGATCCCCGAGATCAGAGAGAAGCTCTCCCGCCATACCCGCGTCGTCCTCCAGGCTCCGCCGGGTGCGGGGAAGACGACGGCGCTCCCGCTCGCGCTCCTCGATGCGCCATGGCTGGAGGGGAAGAAGATCGTCATGCTCGAACCCCGCCGCCTGGCGGTACGCGCCTCGGCATCACGGATGGCGGAGCAGCTCGGGGAGAAGGTCGGGGAGCGGATCGGCTACCAGGTGAAGATGGAGTCGATCCAGAGCAGCCGCACCCGGATACTCATCGTCACGGAGGGTATCCTCACCCGCAAACTCCAGAACGACCCTTCGCTCGAAGATGTGGGGCTCATCATCTTCGACGAGTTCCATGAACGCTCCATCCATGCAGACCTCGCCCTCGCCCTTGCCCTGGAGTCCCAGAGCATCCTGCGCGAGGATATCAGGATACTCGTGATGTCCGCCACCCTCCATACCACCGCGATCTCGGAGCTCCTCGGCGGCGCGCCCGTGATAGAGAGCGAGGGGCGCAGCTACCCGGTGACCCGCCGCTACCTCCCCCTCTCCGTCCCGCAGCCCGACAAACGGTCGCGCCCAGACCACATCCACAGGCTCCTGCTCAGGCTGCTCGACGAGGAGGAGGGGAACATCCTCGTCTTCCTCCCCGGGATCAGGGAGATCGGGAGAGTCGCATCGCTCCTCGCCTCGACACCCCGTGACGCGCTCACCGTCTCGCCGCTCTACGGCAACCTCTCCAAGGCGGATCAGGAGCAAGCCATCGCACCGCCCCCGGCAGGTACGCGCAAGATCGTCCTCAGCACCAATATCGCCCAGACCTCGCTCACGATAGAGGGGATCGGTGTCGTGGTCGACTCGGGGCTCGAGAATGTATCGATATTCAGCCCGTTCTCGGGGATGGACAGGCTCGAGACGGTATTCATCTCCGAGGATACCGCCACGCAGCGGGCAGGCCGCGCGGGGCGTCTGAGTGCAGGGGTCGCCTACCACCTCTGGCACCCTTCGCGGATACTCGCCCCGCACGACACCCCGGAGATACTCCGCGCCGATCTCGCCCCGATGCTCCTCGAGCTCTCTGCCTGGGGATGCCGCGATCTCGCCACACTCTCGTGGATGGACATCCCGCCGTCGGCATCCCTGAGCCATGCGTCTGAGCTCCTCCGGCAGCTCGGCGCCCTCGACAGCGAGGGGAGGATCACCCCGCACGGCGAAGCGATGAGCCGCTACCCCATGCACCCCCGGCTCGCCCATATGATGCTGAGAGCCGGGGAGCTGGGACTCACCTACGAGGCCTCCCTGCTGGCCGTCCTCATCACCGAGAAGGATATCTACACCCGCGTCGTCAGGGATGCCGACCTGAGAGAGAGGGTCTCGCTGCTCCATGAGGTGCGGTGCGGCGATATCCCGCAAAGCAGCCATATCGATATCGTCCAGTGCCGCTACCTGCTCAAAAATGCCGCGAGGATCGAACCGAAGCAAAAACAAAAAATCGACACCGAGATGCTGGGAGTCCTCCTCGCCTTCGCCTACCCCGACCGTATCGCCAAACTCGCCAACGCCCAGCAAAATGCCTACCGCCTCTCGGGCGGCAAAGGGGCGAAGCTCCACCCCGACGACCCTCTCGCACGGAGCGGCTTCCTGGTCGTCGCCGACCTCGACGCGGGGCAGAGCGGCGCCGCCATCTATAAGGCGCTTCCCATCACCCATCCCCTGATAGAGGAGTACCTCGCCGAGCAGATAGAGGTCTGCGAGGATGTGAGCTGGAACGACGAGCAGCAGCGGGTGGAGGCGAGGGAGATACACAGACTCGGAGCGATCATCCTCAGAGAGCAGCAGGCGGCAAGCGTCCCGCCGGAGCGGGTGACCGAAGCGCTGCTCGAAGCGCTGGGAGAGCTCGGGGCAGAATCGCTGCCATGGAGCAAAGAGGCGCGCAGGCTCCGCGAGCGGGTCGGTTTCCTCGCCCTGCACGGGATCGACCTCCCCGACCTCTCTGCCGCATACCTCGATACACGGATGGAGGAGTGGCTCGCCCCATACCTCACCGGGATCACCACCCTCAAAGCCTGCCAGAGCCTCGACCTCCACGCCATCCTCAGGGGACGGCTCAGCTACCCCCAGACGCAGACCCTCGACCGGCTGGCACCCGACAGGATCAAGGTCGCGTCGGGCTCCCATATCGCCATAGACTACAGCGACCCCGCCCAGCCGATCCTGGCGGTGAGACTCCAGGAGATGTTCGGCACCCGCACCACACCGACCCTGCTCGACGGGAAGGTGAGGCTGATGCTCCACCTCCTCTCCCCAGCCTCCCGTCCCATGCAGATGACACAGGATATCGAGAGCTTCTGGCGCAACACCTACGACGAGGTCAAAAAAGAGCTCCGGGGCAAATACAGCAAGCACTACTGGCCCGACGACCCCCTCGCCGCTGTAGCGACATCGAAGACGAAAAAATATATGCAGGGGTGATGTCACTCCCGCCTTTTCGCAGGTCACACTGTATCGTTACCGAGGGGTGCCGGAGAAAGAAATACCTGTCGACACACCAGGGATCGCAGCCTGCTTTCTCCAAACACAAATTTTTACTGCAAAACATAACCAACTTACGATAAAAAACAATAATAATTAAGCAAAATTGACTAATTTGTACTATAATAAAAAACGAGATAAATTTAATATAAAGGAAATGGTATGAAAATCATTAAGCTATTGGTCGGTATTTCGACTGCAGTTTCCCTCTCTTTCGGAGGTGGGGATAGGGCACCTGTTACCGTGGATGCCGTAGAGATACCGGCAGGGCCATCTCCATTTTATATCGGTATCACCGGAGGAGCCATCCAGGTCAACAACGATTTCAGCAAAGAAGAGATATCCGCTACTACCGTCACTCTCGCCGCCGGCTATACCTATAACGAATATATCACCGTAGAAGCGAGGTATACCCTGGGGGTCGATACCTCCTACGATGCGGGCAATATCACCCCTGCGGTCCCTGACTATGACGGAGATGTGAGCAATATCGGTATCTACCTCAAACCAACCTATAGTTTCGGGGAAGTCGGCGTCTATGCGCTGCTGGGATACGGCAAGCTCTATCTCAGCGATCTCAACGGGGGCGATGCCGCCGAGGAGGGATTCCAGTGGGGCGCGGGTCTGAGCTACGCTATCACCGAACATATCTCGGTCTACGCAGAGTACCTCTCGCTCTATGACGATACGGGCTTTGATTATGTGGCACAGCTGGATGATGTGACGGCCGAAGCCGTCAATGTCGGCCTGACATACAGATTCTAAGGAGCATACAATGAAAAATATCATAAGTACGACACTGGCACTGACCATTGCCGCGCTCTTCGGCCTGAACGGCTGTGACGAAACGGCAGGTGATCCCCTCGCCCATAACTTCCTCCCGGGTCTGACCTCATCAACGACACCGGATACGACAGAGGCTGTGGCATCGGACGAGGAGAATGTATCGAACGAATCAAACGGATCGCAGGAAGTGCCGCCTCAGGCGGTCAATAATCCACCCGTTGCCGACCCCAACAGCGTCACGGTACATTATCCCGACGGTACTGTGGAGATCACCCTCACGGGGAGCGACCCGGACGGTGATACCATCAGCTTCGAAGTGCTGACACAACCGCTATACGGCAAGCTCACGGGGACCGCTCCAAATCTCGTCTATACCCCCGATGCAATAGAGGAGAAAGTGGAGGATGAGCCGGTAATGGCAATGAAAACCACAAAGAGCGCCTCCACCAAAACCACTCCGACGCTCACCGCAAAGACTTCAAGCCCTGTCACTTCGAAAACGACAAAAAGTTATGCGGTGATATCGTCGCCGACAATCACAACAATAGTCCCCAGGATCGACACCTTCACATTCAGGGTAAGCGACGGGGCACTTTATTCTGCCGAAGTAACGGTCACGATCACCCGTACCCGTTCACACCGCTCTTTCTGCAGCACGAATCAAAGCCAATATACAGAGACGAACACCACCTATACCTATGACGCCGCAGGGACCCTGCTGAAGGAAGTCAGCGATATGGATGTCATGATGGATGGCACCGTGGATGAGCGTGTCACGATGACCTACAGCTATGACAGTGCCGGATATCTGATCAGTGCGGTCCAGGAGGCGGATAGCCCTATTGACGGAGTGACTGACAGCATCAATACCTATACCTACACCTACGATGCGAACGGCAATAAAGTGAAACAGGTGCTGGTATATGACGATGATGCGAATACCAGTACCCCCAACGAGATCGTTACTACCACCTACACCTACGATGCCAACGGCAACAAGGTGAAACATGTCGAAGAACGGGACTGGAATGACGACGGTACCACTGACAGCATCACCACAACTACCTACACCTATGATGCCGACGGCAATAAAGTAAAAGAGGTCACAGAAAACGACTATAACGGTGACGGTATCATTGACAGTATCATTACTTATACCTACACCTATAATCCCGATGGGAAAAAGGCAAGTCAGGTCGAAGTAAGTGACTGGGATGCAAATGTCAGTACACCCAACTTTATCTTCACCTACACTTACACCTATGATACCAATGGCAATATGGCAATCGAGATCATAGAACAGGACTGGAATGGCGACGATATCACCGACAATACCTACACCTACACTTATACCTATTATCTCGATGCGAACGGCAATATACTCACCAGAATCGAAGTCTATGACTTCGGAACCGATACATTCACATACAGCTACGACGCGAACAGCAATCAACTGAGTGACACAATCGACTGGGGCACCGACGACTTCATAGATTTCAGCAACGAGTGTACCTGGATCGAGATCTGATCCTTCACGCTCCCTACAGAGACCTGCGCTAAGCGCAGGTGCTCTCCTCTATCCCGGTATTTTTCACCAAACCACATCCAGCCCCTACCAATCCTCACAAAATCATGCTATAGTAACAATGACTTTACGCACTTTTGTAAAAAAGGGCGGGAATGGTCGGTTATTCTGTCGCACCAGAAAGGTGTGACTGGCTTTAGAGGTTTGTAGGGGCAAATGTCCCTGCCGCTTTTTGGGCTTTGCTCAAAAAGTGCTTACATCAAATACAAAGCAGGAGGATACCATGCTGGAAAAGATCATCTATACAGGACTCGGTGCGGGCGCTATGCTCGGCGAGAAGATCAAAGAGGAGCTTGCCAAGCTCGAGGAGAAAGGGAAGATCAAGCACGAAGATGCCAAGAGCTTCCTCGAGAATGTCGAGCAGCGCGGCAGGGAAGCCGATGAGAAAGGGCGTGAGCAGTTCAAGCAGATGCTCCGCGAAGTGATCGACGAACTCGGGATCGCCACAAAAGAGGATATCGCCAGACTCAAAGAGGAGCTCAAATAGTACTCCTCCAGCGAGCAGCGCTCTATTCCCCCCGCCGTATCTACGATACCTTCCGCTTCCTGCTGACCTTGTTCCTGATCATCAAGAAGCGCAAGAGCTTCATGGGTATCACCCCGCTCGCCCCAAGGGCGCTCAAGGAGACCATCCTGTCGCTCGGGGCAAGCTTCATCAAGCTCGCCCAGGTGCTTGCCACCCGCGCGGACTTCTTCTCCAAAGAGTACCTTGAGCAGCTCGGCGAGCTCCACGACCAGATACCTCCCATGAGCGAAGCGGCGTTCGCCCGGGTGTTCGGACGGGCGTTTCCGACGAGCCCTTTCGAGAGCTTCGAGCACACCCCCATCGCCTCGGCCTCCATCGGGCAGGTGCACCGCGCCGTGCTCCGCGGCGAGGAGGTGGCTGTGAAGCTCCGGCGTGCGGGGATCAGGGAGCGGGTCGAGGCGGATATCCGTATCATCCGCACCTTTCACGCCCTCTTCCGCCCCCTCTTCAGCTACTACACCAAGAACTCCATCGAGGCGGTGATCGAGGAGTTCGCCGCGATGATCCTCGAGGAGGTCAACCTCTCCACCGAGCGGAGCAACCTCCTGAAGTTCTCCGATATCTACGCCCACAGCGGTATCCGCTTCCCCAGAGCCTACAGCGAGCACAGCAGCGAGGATGCGCTGATCATGAGCTTCGAGACGGGGTTCCGGTTCGACGACCGGGAGTCGGTGGAGCGGTATGGCGTCGATATCCGCTCCATCATCGCCAAACTGGTCAGCTTCTACACCGAGCAGATGCTGGTCAAGGGGTACTTCCACGCCGACCCCCACCCGGGCAACCTCCTCATCACCCCCGAGGGGGAGCTGGTGCTGCTCGACTTCGGGATGGTCAAGTCGGTCCCCAACTCAAGCCGTATCGCCATCATCGAGCTGATCAAGGCCGCCAACGAGCAGGACTACGAGCTCTACATCAGCGCCAGCAAGCGGCTGGGGACGGTCGCCTACGAGGCGCCCACGGCGCAGATGGCGGAGTTCACCGCCAAGATGTTCGATATCTTCTCCAACGACAACCTCAGCAGCGAATCGATGCAGCAGCTCGCCTTCGAAGTGCTCGAATCGACCCGCAACTTCCCGTTCAAGCTCCCAAGCGACGCGATCTATATCCTCCGGGTCAGCGCCATCATCGAGGGGCTCGGCACCACCTATATCGAGAACTTCAACGGGATCAAGGATATCCTCCCGATCCTCCAGCAGAACATCCCCCGGGCGCTGGGGGCGAAGGACTCCATCCTCGAGACCCTCATCGAGGAGGTCAAAGAGCTCCCCTTCATCGCCCGCGATATCAAGAGCGTCGTCAAGCAGATGAGCGAAGGGAGGGCGTCGATAGAGATATCCCGCGCGCAGCTCGAGTGGCTGGGGAAGGAGCTCCGCGATATATACCGCTCCACGCTCCTCTCGCTGGGGCTGATGCTCGGGGGATTTTTCGTCCTCTTCTACGATCACGACCTGAGGAATATCGCACTGGGGCTCTTCGTACTGGGATTCGTGAGGCTGATCTACAAATAAAGACCTCATCTCCGGCATTTTATAATCATAACGTATGCTATAATCTGCAAAATATCGGGAGCATGAAACAGGAGTCGGTGGCCTCAGCCCCGCTCAAATGAGTATCTATGATCCACATCTACCCATTCGGGACTAAAGTCGCCGATTCCTATGGTCTGCTTCTCAAACTATACGCAAGGAGAAAATATGCCTGAAAAGTTCACTATCCGCACTATGAGCGCCGAAGAGGTGGGCTCTGTCGCCGTGGCATGGGCAGGAGCCGAGGGGTGGAACCCCTGCGAATGCGACGCGGCGTGCTACTACGCGGCAGACAACGGCGGTTTCTTCGTCGGGGAGCTGGACGGCGAGCCCATCGCCGCGATCTCGGCGGTGCGCTACGAGGGGTTCGGCTTCCTGGGATTCTATATCGTCGCCCCCTCCTTTCGTGGTCAGGGATACGGCATACAGCTGTGGCGCAGAGCGATGGAGTACCTCGAAGGGTGCGTGACAGGGCTCGACGGGGTGGTAGCGCAGCAGGAGAACTACCGCCGCTCCGGCTTCGCTCTCGCCTACAACAATATCCGCTATCAGGGAAGTGTGAACAACTTAGGAAGTTATTCACATCCTGAGGTTGTCGATCTGGGGAGCGTCCCTTTCGACACACTTTTGCAGTACGAAGCAGACTTCTTCCCCGCTTCCCGTGAAGCATTCCTCCGCTGCTGGGTCACACAGCCGGGCTCCGTCGCGCTGGGATACATCGGGGACGGGGAGCTCCGGGGGTATATAGTAGCGAGAAAGTGTACCGACGGGTACAAGATCGCCCCGCTCTTCGCCGACACCCCGGAGATAGCCGAGGCGCTGCTGCGCTCGGCGCTCTCAAAGCTGCCCGAGGGGGCATCGTGGTTCATCGATATCCCCGAACCCAACCGCGAAGCGCAGAAGTTCACAGAGCTGTTCTCTCTCACCGAATCGTTCCGCACGGCGCGGATGTACCGCGGAGAAGCCCCGAACCTCCCCGTGGAGCGCATCTACAGTGTCACATCGTTCGAGATAGGGTGAAGCTCGCCTTGGAATGCGTTTAACGACTTTTGAAATAACAAGGATATAATACCCTATACCCTATCCACGAGGAATCTACCATGAGACTACCACCGCTCCTCTCCGCACTGCTCGTCATCGCCCCTCTCTACGCCCTGGGGACCAAAAGCGATACCAAGAAGATCACCGACAACTATTGCCAGAAGGTGAAGGCGGAACAGTTCTGCATGGACTACAGCGTCACCTATCCCGTCGTCCGCACCGGCGACCCCAGGCTCGACGACACGATCAACGCGACCATCGCCAAACACATCCCCAGGACAGATGCCAGAGCCTACATCACCGATTATCTCAGTGACAACGGGGAGTTCTTCGGCAGCCCGGGGCACAGCGACGAGACAGAGATCACCCTCCTCTCCCTCACGCCGCGCACCTTCACCCTCACTGTCTCCAACAGCAGCTACACCGGGGGCGCACACGGCAACTTCGGCTCGGTGAGCTACAACTACGACCGTGAGAACGGGCGGATCCTCACCTTCGATGATCTCTTCGGCAACGAGAACAACGAATCGGTGCGCGCCATCGCCGAGAGGCACTACCGCCAGAGCGAGGGGATGATGCCCGGCGAAGAGCTCACGACGACGCAGGGGTGGTTCAACAACGAGTTCATCCTCTCCCAGAGCATCGCTGTCGGTGAGGACGGGCTCCACCTCGACTACAACCCCTACGAGATCAAGCCCTACGCCGCAGGCTCGACCCAGATCGTCGTCCCCTATGCCAAGCTCGCACCGCTCATCGCCGAGGGCTCCTATCTCGCCCCGATGCTCCGCGATACGGGATCGCTCCCCGAAGAGAGCGGTCATATATCCAGGAGCTTCACGGACGACTACAGCGGGAGGATAGATATCGACGCGACACTGCTAGCGGGGAACAGGGTGGAGCTCACCGTCACCGCCAAAAACCTCACCGACTACACCACGGGCGGCATCTCGCTCTCCTTCCCGGAGCTCTATGACGAGTTCCTCCTCCTCGAGAGGGATCGCGGAGACTTCAAGGACCTCACCCTCTACCCCGTGGGGAGCCGTCTCTTCTATGTCCCCACACGCAAAACCATCCGAAGCAGATACCTCCTCCTCGAGGGGGACAGCAAAGGGTGGCGCAAAGGGGTCTCCAAGAGCTTCACCGTCGTCATGCAGATGCCCCGCGGTATGAGCGAGCTCTATATCAACGCCCGCACGGCCTTCCGCCAGCAAAAGGACATCATTTCCATGCCGAGCTACGGCGCAGAGGACCAGCAGGGCTTCGCCAACTACAGGATGCGGGTACCGCTGCGCGGTTCAGCAAGGTAGGTCACAGCCATGCTCAATGAATGCCCATGCTGCAAACAGAGTTTTACCAAGTGGAACTACGGCAACAAGATCAATGTCAAATCCTGCGGTACACTGGAGGGGTATGGCTGTTTTCACTGTATCTCCTGCGGCCATCAGCTGAGCAGGCCGATGAAAGGGGAGCACTTCAAATATATCTTTGTCGGACTTCTGGGAGCCGCATGGCTGCTGGCACGATACATAGGAAACAGCATCCCCTTTTTGGACGGGATCAATAAGTTTTTCGTAGATATCCCCATCATGGCGGTCTTACTATTCCTTGCTGCTATCGGGAGTTTCTATATCTTTTCATTCCGCTGTGTCGAATCCGGTGACCAGCCCAGGGCAGCCCCGGAGGAGGTTCCATTTCTGGTCAAACATATAGCCGTCGAGAGTACTGAGAGCTATATGAAGTTTCTGGTCGGGATGATCATTGCTATCATCGTTGTTTTGATCATTTCGGTGTTTTATTAGGACAGGAAAAGGCTTGATCATCATGAACTATACGGAAAGATTGACCCTCTCCTATGATAAAGGCATGACCAGCCGATATGAACGGTACATTCTTATTTTTCTGTGGAAATATTTTGGTCTCGAACTTCCGCCTTATGTATTTGTCATATAGAGTCGAAGTGTATAGCAGGAATATTAATGAAATTATTAAAATTTATACTTCAAAGCTTAATAGCGCTTTTGGTGTTCTTGTCCGATAGTGTAGCGACATTTGTTGGCATAGCTACACTATTGGTTTTAGCTTATATAATTATTTATGTAATATCAGATGTAATGAAAAATCTGTGATGCTAAAA
>QKDN01000005.1 GCA_003252535.1 Campylobacterota bacterium
CAAAAACAGTATCTCTCCGGGGTTTGTATACCCTACTTGATTTTTTCTATAATCGGGCAGCTTTTTGAACTCTTCTAACAGTATCTTCATACTCACTATTATATCAACTAATATTAGTTTTTTGTTAAACTTGAATTACCGTGCCTTTCAGTACTATCCGGCAGACAGAGAGCAGCCCCTCACCCCTGACGCTCATCGATACAGATACTCTCATGGAGTCTCCTCTTTTCCCGCAGCAGGTTTGTAATCTGCTCTTTCGTCATCGGTTTGTAACAGTAGTACCCCTGTATCTCTTCACACCCGTGCCCAAGGAGGAAATCGACCTGTTCCTGGTGCTCCACACCTTCGGCAATGACGCTCAGGCCGAGATTCTTCGCCATCGCTATGATCGTTTTGACGATCTCCCTGTCATCACTGTCGTGCGCGAGATCGTCGACGAAGGATTTGTCTATCTTGAGCTTGTGGATCGGCAACTGTTTGAGATATGCCAGCGACGAGTAACCGGTGCCGAAATCGTCCACCGAGAGCTTCACGCCGATATCGCTGAGATACCTGAGCTTGCTGATGGATACTTCGGGGTCTTTCATGATCTGCGATTCGGTGATCTCGAACTCGATCTGGTCGGGCCGGCAGCGGCAGCTCTCGAGCTGCTGCTGGAAATTCTCGAAATAGTTGCTGTGCATCAGTTCTATCACAGAGATGTTCAGGGCGGCACAAACGATATCGAGCCCCTCCTCTATCCATTCGTTCATATCGGCGATCACCCTCTTGAGGACGAAGATATCGACAGCGGTGATCAGCCCTGTCTCTTCGGCAAGCGGGATGAAAAGATCGGGCGGCATGACACCGAGATCGGGATGTTCCCAGCGTACGAGCGCTTCCATCCCCACCAGTTCCCTGGTGAATATGTTGACCTGCGGCTGGTAGTGGACATCGAGCGTACCGTCTATCAGGGCATTGCGGAGCGCCGTTTCCACCACCATGCGCTCGATCGCCTTCTGCGTCATATCGTGGGTATAGAAACTGTAGGCGTTCCTGCCGCTCTTTTTGGCCTTGTACATCGCTGTATCGGCATTTTTGATCAGTGTCTGCGCCTCGCTCCCGTCATCCGGGTAGAGTGCGATCCCGATACTGAGGGTCGTGTAGAACTCGTTCTCCTCGATACGGTGGGGTATATTGATATTCGTCATGATCTTTTCGACGACCTCTATCACGGCGCCCCGCTCATCGATATCGCTCAGGATGACCGCGAACTCGTCACCTCCCAGACGGGAGATGGTATCGCTTTTGCGCACGCTGTTCTGCAATATCTCCGATACTTTCTGCAGCAACTGGTCCCCCACATCATGTCCGAGAGAATCATTGATCTCTTTGAAGTGGTCAAGATCGAGGAAAAGTACGGCGAACTTGTGAGTGTGGCGCTCGGCCCTTGTGATCTCATGTTCGATACGATCCATGAAGAGCATCCTGTTGGGCAGACTTGTCAATACATCGTGCTGTGCCTGGTATTGCAGCCTCTCCTGTATCTTCGTGATCTCCGACAGGTCGACATGGGTCCCGATGAGCCTGACGGCTTTCCCCTCTTTGTCGACCACTTTTTTGGCCCGTGCCAGGATCGGGATATGGTCACCCGATTTGGTACGCATACGGAACTTCTGCTCATACCTTTGTTCCGGTGAGAGGAGGAAACTTTCGGTGAACTGCACCACACGCTCCATATCGTCGGGGTGGAGCTTCTCCTCCCAGCACTCGAAACGGTTGTCGATCTCATGGTCTTCGAACCCGAGCATCTCTTTCCATCGCGGTGAGAAATAGACCTCGTTGCTGACCAGGTTCCAGTCCCACAGTCCGTCGCTGCTCCCCTCGAGGGCGAGGTTGAGACGCTTCTGGCTCGCATCGAGTTCCCGGATATGGTTCTCCAGCGAGCTCTGCATCACATGGAACGCTTCGATCATCGTATCGACCTCATCCACCTGGCAGCTTTCCGGGAGTGTCACTTTGAAATTGTGGTCTGCTATCTGGTGCGCCGCATCGGTGAGATCGTTGAGCTTCCGGGTCATTGTGCGTACGCTCAGCCATGCGAAGAGCGCCCCGATCAGGATGGCGATGATGATATAGAGTATCCCACGGTTGTTGATGAACTCGATCTCACTGTTGAGCTTGCGGCTGTCGAGGATCGTACGGGCATACCCGATCACGTTCCCGCCGACATCGACAGGATAGAGCGTATCGATGAGATCAGTGTGGCGGCGCTGGACACTTTGGCCCGTACGCTTCGCCTCATCTATGAGCCCCTTGCTGATCCCGTCGCTGAGCGTGAGGTTGAAGTATCTCTTGGGAAGCGAAGCGCGTACCTTGCCGTTCTGATCGAGTATGAACACCATGTACTGGTCGCTGATCTTCTCCGTATCCGTGATGAGCTCGCCCAGGGCGACGATATCGTTGTTGAGCAGGTACTGCGCCGCATTGGATGCGAGGATGGAAGTGACATCGCGCCCTTTGGAGGAGAGCTGCTCATGGATAAAATCGCTCTCTCTCCTGGTCATATCGTAAACGAACACCCCTATCAGTACGGCATGGATCATGATCACATTGACTATGAGCCGTGTTTTGATACTTCCGAAATATTTCCTGAAGATCATTTCGGTATCCCTATGGCCCTGTCGTACTTCCCGAGAAACTCCGCGACGACATCGTAAACGCTGTCATTTGCATATTCAAAGCCTTCGAAACCGGCATTTCTGAGGAGCTTTCTGCCAGTCTCGGTCGAAGAGAGCCCGACGAGTTCTCCGGCCACCCGTCCGGCAAGCTTGCTGTCGACATCTTTGCGGACGACGAAGCCGTTGTTGACCAGCGGGTCTGTCTGCCAGATCACTTCCATCTCCTCCGCTTTTTTGGGGTTCTCTTTCATCCATGCCTCCCAGGGCGGCGGCCAGGTCGCACCTGCAATGGTATCGGAACTGTATGCGTTGAGTATGGATGAATACTGCGAGCCGACATAGTGTTTGGTGATATCCTTGTCCACATCGATCCCTCGTTCATGGAGGTAGTACAGGGGCATCATCGTCGCTGCCAGTGCCGTAGGGGCAGGGAAACTGACCGCCTTACCCTTCAGTTGCGCAACATTGCTGAGCTTTGCATCCTTGCGCGCTACGAATATCCCGCAAAAGGCAGAATCGGGTTTCATCTTGGCTATCACCCTGTAGTTCTTTGAGAGCGAATTGTATGTCTGGAAAGGGTTCGGAAGTGAAAAATGGAAATCACCCCGGTAGAGCTTGTGTTCATACTCGGAGTAGTTCGCAGAGGTCTCCAGCCTGAAACGGACATTTCCGAGCCGTTGCTCGAGATAGTCGATGATCGGAAGGTATGAATCATACATCTTCCTGGAGTTCAGATAGGGATGGACCCCAACGATATAAATAAACTCGCTTATATTTTCTCCCATCGGTTCGTATCGCTGTACCTCTTCACGATTACCGCATCCAACGGTCAGTATCAGCAGCAGGAGATATATAAGTGATCTTTTCATGAAAGGATTATATTATAAGTTTATTAATTCTGATACTTGGTTCACCGTGTTTTTTGTTTCGTTATCAAACTAAAACAATTATAGACTATAATGTTACATACTAGAAATCTGAGAGGAGAGCTGACGTGTCCCTGATCGCGCTTTTATTGACCTTGCCGCTTGCCGGTGCAGCGATCATCCTGCTTGTGCGTGCTGTCAGGGTACGCGATCTGCTGGCGTTCTTGACAGTGGTGATCCTCGTGGCCCTCTCCATAGCCCAGTACACTGGCGGCATGACAGTGAGATTCGCACTGCCGCACTCTCTCCATACTATCTTTATGGCAGCCGATATCCTCCTGCTCCTTTTCTTCCTGTGGCGGGGGATGCACGAGGAGAGCCGTCCTGTCGCACTGCTCGCGCTTCTGCAGCTGCTCCTCTATCTCTATGTCAGCGGCACCGACCCCCAGGCTCACCCTTTCGATATCGAAGTCGGCTATATCTCGCGGATCATGCTCCTGGTGATCAATATCGTCGGCGGCATCATCATCCTCTATGCCCTCGAATACATCGAGAGCGAAGAGATGGAGAGGATGAAAAAGAACGGTTTTATCGCCCTCCTCTTCTTTTTCCTCTCGGTGATGAACCTCATCGTCACGACCGACAACCTCGAGATATTCTTCCTCGCTTTCGAGCTCACCACCCTCCTCTCCTACCTGCTGATCCGTTACCGCGGCGACGAGCTCGCCCGTGCCAATGCGATCCGCGCGCTCTGGATGAACCAGATAGGGGGTGTGGCGATCCTCGCGGCGATGATCATCTCGGTCAAGAGTTATCATACCCTCTCCTTCGACGCTCTCCTCACATTCGGCTCCTCCTGGGGTGTCGCGGCGATAGCTGTCCTGATCATCGCTGCCTTCGTCAAGGGGGCATCGCTGCCGTTCGAGAAGTGGCTGCTGGGGGCGATGGTCGCCCCCACCCCCGTGAGCGCTATACTCCACAGCGCCACGATGGTCAAGATAGCCCCCTATATCATACTCAAGCTCGCTCCGGCCTTCACCCCGTTCCTCTCCCACACCGTCACCCTCTTCGGCTCGTTCGTCTTTATGACCGCGTCGGTGATGGCGCTGGGTCGAGACTACTTCAAGGAGATACTGGGACTCTCCACGGTAGCACTGCTGGGGCTGATGATGGCGATGGCAGCGATCGATGCGACAGAATCGGTGCAGATCGTCCTCGTCCTGATCGTCTTCCACGCGATCTCCAAAGCACTCCTCTTCCTCCAGGCAGGGATACTCGAGAAGAGCTTCCATTTCAAATACCTCAGCGATTTCGAGTACCTCTATGAGCGTTCGCCCATGAGCGTCTGGATGATCGTGATCGGTTTCGCGTCGCTGACCCTCCCGCCGTTCGGGGCGTTCTGGGGGAAATTCTTCTCCCTTGAGCTTCTCATCTCGATGATCTCCCAAAGCCCGCTCTATATCCTCGTACTGGTGTTCATCACGCTCGGGTCGGTATTCCTGACACTGCTCTATTTCAAGGTGCTGACAAGGGTGCTCTCCCACTCGACGGGTAAAACGGAGAAGGTGGCAATCCCCGCGCTCTTCCGCTACAGCAGCTACGCGCTCTTCGGGCTCCTCACTGTCGGTATCCTCCTTATGAGCGGATGGAACGGTGTCGGGGTATTCGAATTGCTGCTCCCCGCACTGCTGATCTTCGTCATCCCTTTGCTGCTGCGGTGGCAGCTACGGAGCAGTGAGAGAGTGGGAGAGTACAGGTGCGGCGAGAAGGATGAGGCAGAGATAGGAGCCTACTACTTCGCTCTGCCGGAAGCTCAGGTGAGACGCGCACACTACGCCGCCGCAGCGCTGATAGCCCTGGTACTCCTCGGAGGTATGCTGTGAACACTGTCTGGATCATCCTCGCTCCACTTATCGGCGGTCTGCTCTACGGTGTGGAGAGAATAGTGCGGGCGAGGATGCAGGGGCGCAAGGGGCCGCCCCTCCTCCAGCCATTCTACGATATGTTCAAGCTCCTTGACAAGAGGCCGCTGCTGGTCAACCCCGCCCATGTACTGCTCGGTATCATGCACTTCATCACCCTGTGGATCGCCGTGGGACTCATCATCACGGGTACGAACCTCCTCTTCGTCATCTTCGTCCACCTCCTCGCATCGATATTCCTCGTCGCCTCGGGATTCAGCGTGCGGTCGGTCTATTCCCATATCGGAGCCAACCGCGAACTGCTGACGATGGTCGCCTACGAGCCGCTGCTGATCCTCATAGCCGCAGGCTTCTATCTCAAGAACGGCTACTTCTCGATAGAGCTCATCCACGAGGGGGAGCCGCTGCTGGGCTCGCTCTGGATGCTCTTCGGCGCGCTGCTCCTCGTCATCCCGATCAAGCTCAAGAAATCCCCTTTCGATGCCGCCGAAGCGCACCAGGAGATCGTCGGCGGGGTCGAGGTGGAGTACAGCGGGGTCTATTTCGAGTTCCTCTATATGGCAAAGTGGCTCGAATACATCTTTGTCTACCTGCTGGTGATCCTGTTCGCAGGCAATTCTGTAATGATGGCTATCGTCCTCGTCAGTAGTGTCTTCCTGCTGGTCAATCTCGTGGACAATGCCACCGCGAGGGTACGCATCCCCCACCTCATCGCCATCACACTGGGGATCGGGCTGACCCTCTCGATACTCAACCTCATAGGAGTAGGCTATGGACTTTAGCAGATACCGCAAACGCTCCCCCTGGATACTCCACTACAATGCAGGGAGCTGCAACGGCTGCGATATCGAGATACTCGCCGCCCTCTCGCCCCGGTACGACCTCGAACGCTTCGGCGTGCTCAACAGCGGCAACCCCAAACAATCCGATATCTTCCTCGTCACAGGCCCCGTCACCTACCGCAGCCGCGAACGCCTCGTCGAGCTCTACAACCAAATGCCCGAGCCCAAAGTGGTCATCGCACTGGGGAGCTGCACCTGCACGGGCGGGGTCTTCCGCGGGATGTACAATGTCGAGGACGGCATCGACCGCTATATCCCCGTCGATGTCTATATCCCCGGATGCGCCGCGTCGCCCGAGCTCATCATCGACGGCGTGGTGCAAGCGCTCGATATCCTGGAGAAGAAGACCAAAGAGCGCGAAAATGCCAAACGGCTCTACAGCGAACCGACCACCGAGAACGGCATAACAGACCGCTCCAATAGCGCACAGAAAATAGGAACCGGCGGCTTCAGCCCCGAAGAGATGAAACCAAACTCCCCTGAAAGGAGAGAGAATGAAGAAGATTGAGACCACCCTTGAGAGTGTCGTATCAGACCTCACCGCGTTCTACGACTACAAGGTCTGGGAGTTCCTGACCCTCAACGGCGTCGCCATAGACGAAGGGACGACCGAGATACAGTGGATATTTTCCCGCTACGGGGCGATAGACGATGTGGTGATATACTATGCCCCGGTCAAAAACAGTGAAACCGTCCCGTCGGTCGTCGACCTCATCCCCTCGGCGATCATCTCCCAGCGCGAGATCGTCGATATGTTCGGGATCACCGTCGAAAACAGTGAAAAGGGGCTCTACCTCGACGAAGACTCCCTGAGCGCACCGCTCGCCACTTGCAGGATATAGCTATGGGTAGAAAGATCATCGATATACCGCTTGGCAGCCAGCACATCTCGCTCCTCGAGCCCATCAAGTTCCGCTTCGCCTGCGAGAACGAAAAGATCGTCGATGTATCGAGCGATGTGGGCTTCGTCCACCGCGGTATCGAGAAGGCGTGTACGACGAAGTTCGCCTACGATGCCGTCCCCTATGTCGTCGCCCGTATCTGCGGGCTCTGCGCCATCACCCACTCCCTCGCCTACACCACCGCCGCCGAGAGCCTGCTGGAGGGTGTGGTGACGCGTCGCGCCAAATACCTGCGGATGCTCCTCGTCGAGCTCGACCGTATCCACTCCCATATGCTCTGCCTCTCCCATACGGCGGAGAATGCGGGGTTCGAGGCGATGTTCATGCGGATCATGGGGGACAGGGAGTCCGTCATGGATATCCAGGAGCGGATCACGGGCAACCGCGTACAGTTCGACTATGTCTCCATCGGCGGGGTCAACCGCGATATCACGACCGATATCGAAAAAGAGATCAGAAAGACCCTTGCCTTTATCCGCGAGAAAACGCACGGCTATCTCGAAGAGTTCACGACCAACTGGAGCCTCTCGCTGAAGTTCAAAGGTGTCGGCGTCCTCACCCTCGACGAGGCCTACCGATACAATGCCATCGGCCCCCTCGCCCGTGCCGCAGGGCTCGCCACCGATGTACGCTCCGAGACAGACTACCTCCCATACAACGAAATAGGCTACGAGATGCGGGTGGGAGAGGGGGGCGATATCTATTCGCGCAACATCGTGCGGCTCTTCGAGATACTCAACTCTATCACGATGTGCGAAAATATCCTGGGCGGCCTCCCCGAGGGGGAGATACAGACCAAGATGAAAGGGAAACCGACGGGAGAAGCGCTCGTGCGCCTCGAAGCCCCGAGGGGGGAGCTGATGTACTATATCAGGGGAGAGGGGAAAGCGATGCTCAGCCGCGTCCGTATCAAGACCCCGACCTTCGCCTCGATCCCGGCGTTCATCGAGGTGTTCAAGGGGAGCGAATACGCCGACGCCCCAGCGATCCTCGCATCGTTCGACCCCTGCATGTCCTGTACGGCGAAGTAGGCAGCTATGTGGTATTCGGTCAAAAAAGCCTTCACCAACCTCCTGAGCCCCCCGCAGACCATCGACTACCCCGCCACCCCCATCAAACGGGTGGAGCGCTACCGAGGCCTCATCGAGTACGGCGAGGAGCACTGCATCTACTGCCTCAAATGCGAGAAGGCCTGCCCACCCGGCGCCATCCTCTTCACCCACACCGACACCCCCACCGAGAATCCGAAGAATAAAAAGTCTCTCGCCTACGACTACAACCCCCACCTCTGCATCTACTGCGGCGAATGCGTCCGAGCCTGCCCGAAGCCTAATGAAGCCCTCTGGCAGAGCGAGAAGAAACCGGGTATCGGGGTGAAAGAGGACAGGGTCAATGAGAGGTGGTTTGAGGTAGAGGGGAGGAAGGGGAGTTAGCCGATGATGTTTTACAACGAATATTTATCTCCTGAAGAGTATCAAAAACTCTATTGCAGCAAAGAGGGGTGGCAAAGAGGTGAAAAGAGATATGATGAATTTATTACTCTGCTAAAAAGACACATAGAGTATTATCAGTCAAATACACAAATTGACCTTACATCTATCTCATTTCCGGAAATCACCTTTGATCAAGAGTTACTTGGTACAGCTTCAGTCTTTACCAGTGGTTCGGAATTTTATGGAGATGTAGTTTTTGAGAACCTGATGTTCAAGGATAAAGTATATATCTCCGGGTGTAGTTTCTTAGGGAAGTGTTGCTTCGAAAATACTGTCTTCCGTCAAAATGCAACTATTATGTTCAATACATTTAAACAAGAAACAATACTTAAAGAACTTACTTTTAAAGAAGAAGCATCTTTTACCGATAATGCATTTCACGATGCCCTTTTGCTCGACACACTCACCTTTTACAAAGAAGCAAGTTTCACCGATTCGATACTCCATCAAAAATCTGTGATCAAAAATATCAATGGGATTGAGTGGTTTGAATGGGATGATCTCTATTGTATGAACTACGAACAATGTGAATGGAGCGAACTTGACAAGTATATCGTACAAAAAGAACCGAAAAAAGTAAGATTGATCAAATTGGTACATGAGATCAAAAAAGAATTTCCTGAAGTGATCGACGAGATCAAGGAAGAACTTTATCAAACCGGTATGGGTTGGAGTTGTTATTTTTGGATAGAAAAATTTGGCTATCTGACACGAGACATCTTAAGAAAGCGCGAATATACACGGGCTCAGAAATACCTCAACTTCATGGATAAAACACTAAAAAATGCTGATCCTGACATGACAAATACAATTGAAGTTGGGTATGTAGAGAATATACTATATGACTTGACACATAAACAGAAAAAAGAAGCGTGGAAGTATCTGCCTGACCGTACGAAAAAGAGTTATGCTATGATATGGGGTATACCCTCCTGACTTGCAATGTTGGATGGATGAAATCTACCAAATATTGCAGAGTTCTCTCGCTTGTATAATCAAATCACCACTCAAGAAAGATGCTAAAATAGTATCTAAGAGTCGGTTGATGTAGATTGATTTTCTCGTTGAAGCCGTTAAACTTGAAATGTAAAGTTCAATGAGCCTGTATGGGAGCTAAATTGCTAAA
>QKDN01000045.1 GCA_003252535.1 Campylobacterota bacterium
CGCGACAGCAATATCCGATAGTTTTCTCATATATCTCATGGATTTATCCTTGTAAAAAGTAGTGTTGTAGAATAATAGCAAAAAAAGATAACAGAATAGAAAATATACGGACCGAAGTCCGTATTGAAAGGTGTGTGAGAAGAAGGGATAAGGAGAGTTTGGATTAGTCCATCTGTCTTCTGAGGAATGTCGGGATATCAAGGATATCTTCATGGTTGCCGAAATCACCACCAACAACTTTTCTCGTAGCTTTTTGCTGTGGTGCAGCAATGGTATTCTTTACCGAGCTCATCAAAGTAGGCGCTTCAACCTTCTCTTCTATAGCAGGGGCTTGTGTAGTCTGCATCTTCTCGAAACCTGTAGCGATGATCGTGATCTTCACTTCATCCTCTGACATATTCGGGTTGGTCGTCGTACCGAAGATCACGTTAGCATCCTCATCCGCATTCTCTTCTACGATATTCATCGCATGAGATATCTCAAGGATAGGATAGTCAGGGTGGAGCTCGAAGTGTACGAGGACACCCATTGCACCGTCGATCGATACGTTATCGAGCAGCGGTGATTCGATCGCCATTTTTGCCGCATCGTAGGCTGCATTGTTCCCCACACTATAGCCTACACCCATAAGTGCGAGACCTCTGTGGCTCATAACAGTCTTGACGTCTGCGAAGTCGAGGTTGATATCGTTCTCACCGTGTGAAAGGATGACATTCGAGATACCGCTGACAGCCTGAGCGAGAACATCGTCAACAAGCTTGAAGCTCTCTTTGATACCGAGGTTCTTCTCCACGATAGAGAGGAGCTTTTCGTTAGGGATGACGATGATACAGTCACTCTCACGCTTGAGCTCTTCGAGTCCGGCTTTTGCAAGCTTTTCTCTTTTGCGCCCTTCGAACTTGAACGGGCTGGTCACGATAGATACAGTAAGTGCTCCCGCCTCTTTCGCTGCCTGAGCGATGATCGGCGCTGCACCCGTACCTGTACCGCCGCCCAGACCGGCAGAGATGAACACGATATCGGAGCCGTCGAGCATTGACTTGACCTCGTCGAAGCTCTCCAGTGCTGCATCACGGCCTTTTTCAGGTACCATCCCCGCACCGAGGCCTCTTGTCGCATGCATACCGAGCTGAATCTTTTGCGGTGCAAGTGATGTGTGCAACGCCTGTGAATCAGTGTTGGAAACGATCAGGTCGATATTCTGGATACCAGTATTGATCATATGGTTGATCATATTGCCGCCGCCACCACCGACTCCGATCGCTTTGATCTTTGCACCCGCTACGTTTGTTTTTGACTCTACTATTTCAATATCGAAATCGTCCATGTTATCCCTATTCATTTCTCACTCCCTTTTTAATTTTCCTAAAATAATTGTCTGGCCCAATTTGCAAGCTTATTCAATGGATTACTGTTACCTGTATTGATCTCAGGAAGGTCCTCTATCGAGAAGTCTTCTCTTCTTCTCTCCCTCTCCTCTTTTTTACGCTTCATCTCTTCGTTCAACTGTCTTCTTTTCAACTCTTTCGCAGTCCCGCCAAGCTCGATGTCGCCAAGATCGGTCTTGGGCTTGTTCTCCACATTTTGCTGCACCGGTTTGTTCTGCGATGCGAGCTGGATGTTCGAAAGGTCTTCCGAAGGCTGTGAACTCTTGGAATAAAGCAGATCATTGTTATTGTTGATCTCATACTCCGTATGCTTGCCTGCGGCATGCATCAAAAGGCCTACAGCCGTTGAGTATGCAGGGTCTTTGAGCTCATCGAACAGCCCGCCTACGTTCGACGGCTGCGCTACTCTGACAGGAATCCCGTCAAATATCTCCTGTGCAAGCTCCCTGATACCCTTGAGCTTCGTCATACCACCGGTGAGGATGATACCGGCACCTATCTGATCCCTGAGCGCGCTCTTGTTGAGCGATTTGGCCAGGATCATAAGGGTCTCTTCTACCCTTGAAAGGATGACAGAGTGAACGATCTCCAGAGACACTTCATTGCGGTTCTCTTCATCCCCTATAATAGGAAGATCGATCACCTCTTTCGAGATTTCAATGAGGTTGCCATGTCTGACCTTCACGTTCTCAGCTATTCTGAGTGGCGTATGAAGAGCCATTGAAAGGTCGTTTGTGATGTGGCTTGAACCGACACCGAGGAAATCATTGTATCGAACCGAATTACCGGCATGGACTATCAGATTGCTCGTCTGACCACCCATATCGATCACTGCGACCCCAAGCTCTTTTTCATCCTCACCCATCGTGGCGATCGCAGATGCATAGCCGTTGAGCACGATACCGCTGATATCGATCCCTGCTGATCTCACAGCCTTTTTGAGGTTGTTGAGACTTGACTTTTGCGTGATGATGATGTTGCAATCAACTTCCATACGGTTGGCTGTCATGCTCAACGGGTTCTCGATAAAATCCTGGTCGTCAACCTTAAAGTTGTATGGCAGTACATGGATCACTTCGTACTCGGTAGGTACATTAGCATTGTAAAGTGCCGCCTGGATGACCCTGTTGATCTCTTTGATCGAAATGTCTTTGTGCAGGATGTTGACAATACCTACAGAATTGAGGCTTCTTGCATAGGCGTTCGATATGGATATTGTTGCCGTTGTGATAGAGCTTCCGGAAATTCGCTTCGCATCGTTCACAGCCTGTTTGATAGCTTTGGATGCAAGTTCAATATTTGTGATGACACCTTTTTTGACACCCTGTGATTTTGCAATGCCATGACCGGTTATGTGGATTCTTTCATTCTGAATCTCGGCAATAATGGCACATACTTTAGTAGAACCGATATCTATGGCAAGTATTGTCTTACTCAAAATTATAATCCTTCCACAAATACTTCCGTATTGTATTTATTCTCCAAGCTCTTCAGAAGTGTTGACTCAAAACTTTGCTGCTTGATCTGATCAAGTGTCTGAACAGGGATTTTACTCGCGTTATTCTCACTTGATGAGAGCTTCTGGTCAATGATTTTGTAAACTACATTCTTCTCTTTGATAGGTATCATACCATCTATTTTCTGAGATGTAAATAATTTTTGTAAAAATTGTAAACTTTCCTCTTTAGTTAGTAAATCTAAGCTGTCAACCGTGTCAATTGATAGAAAACCGGTAACATTTGCATCGATTGTATCGATGTTTTTAAGCGTTTTTTCAGCTAACTGAGACAAAGCAGCAAGTTTTGCAGTTTTGAGATAGTCTTTTTCAACCAAAGATCCTGCCTCTTCGTAGCTCATTTCCCTTGGTTGCTCGACTGAGACTATCTTGACGGTAGCATATCTCTGCCCTACGGCTTTTGGCTTGATGATCTTCTCTACACCGGTCTGCTCCATCTCTTCCCACATCTCTTTGCTGAGTCTTGGATCGTTGATCGGAAGTGTTACTGTTTCGCTCTTCGCAACTCTGTCGTTTTTGAAGTCAACATACTCTTTCAGCGCAACTTTCTTGGTTTTTGCCATTTTAAGGTCGTTCGTAACACTTTCAAGTGCTTCGCTCAGTTGCAGCTGTTTCCCGTTGTTGTCAAGATAGTTGTAACTGTTTTGCTTGTAGAACTCTTCGATCTCGCTTTGGGATACATTGGCATCCTTTGCCTCTGTCCAGAGGATATCCACTGTAAACTTCTTTTCGGTCATATACTGTGCTTTATGGTCTTCCCAGAACTGCTTTGTTTTCGTATCGTCTACTGTGACATTGATATCATCCGCTGTCAGAACTTTGTAGCGTATCTTGTCGGCGATCCCAAGCGCACCGTGAAAAATGCTCTGCTCATAGGGAAGGCTCGCAGATTCGAGTAGGCCAAGTGTCTTTTTGATGATCGCTTCGTCTCTGAGGAGTGCTTCGAAGTTCTTCGCCTTGATCCCCTGGTTCTTGAGATAGCTCTCGTAGATCGTTTTGTTGAACGCACCGTCCTTCTGGAAGCCCTGGATACCTGCAATGATGTCGGCGAGCTCGTCATCCGAAACCACGATACCGAACTCTTTGCCGAGGTTAAGGATATTTGCCTGTACGATCAGCTGAGCGAGCGTCTGCTTTTGCAATCCCAGTTCTTTCGCTTTCTTCTCATCGAGCTTGCCGCCGAGCATTTCATTGTACTTCATATAGAGGTTCTTGTAGGTAATATCGAATTTTGCTCCGGTGATATCGACATCTCCGACCTTTGCTATCTTGCCTGCTTTGCTACCGTACTGGTAACTCCCCCAACCTACGAATCCTGCCCCGATAAACGCTATCGTCGCGACCCAAATCGTCACGATGAGATATTTATTATGCTTCTGCATCCAACTAATCATATTTCTGCCTCAATTTGATCTTTGTCTAAAATTTAGTACATTATTTTAGTCAACTTGTGGTTAAATGTGGTTGATTATAATTTACTTAAAAGGCAAAACGACCATGAACGATGAGATCGTATCACAGGATCTGCAATACATCTGGCACCCCTGCACCCAGATGAAAGACCATGAAACCCTCCCTTTGATCCCGATAAAATCAGCCAAAGGGGTCTATCTCCACGACTTCGAGGGGAACAGCTATATCGATGCGGTCAGCAGCTGGTGGGTCAATCTCTTCGGCCACTCCAATCCGAAGATCAATGCACGGGTCAAGGAACAGATTGACAACCTTGAACATGTCATCCTCGCAGGGTTTACACACAAGCCCGCCATCGACCTTGCTGCGCGGCTTGTAGCATTGACACCGGAGCCTATTCAAAAGCTCTTTTTTGCCGACAACGGCTCAAGCGCCGTCGAAGTGAGCCTCAAGATGAGCTACCACTATTTCCTCAATAATGGCCGCAAACGACCTCTCTTCCTTTCCCTTACCAACAGCTATCACGGAGAGACTATCGGCGCGCTCAGCGTAGGTGATGTCGACCTCTACAAAAAGATCTATGAACCCCTGCTGATACGCTCGATCCAGACGCCTGTACCGACAGATCAGAGTATCGAAAGCGCCAAAGTCGCACTCGCAGCATTAGAAAAGATTTTTGAGGAGAAGGCTGAAGAGATATCTGCTTTCATCCTGGAGCCGCTCATCCAGGGTGCCGGAGGAATGCATATGTACCACCCCGAGTATCTCCGGGGTGCCAGGGAACTGACCCAACACTATGATGTACACCTCATCGCCGATGAGATCATGACGGGATTCGGCCGCAGCGGCACGATGTTCGCTTTCGAGCAGGCAGGTATCGTCCCTGATTTCATCTGTCTCTCCAAAGGGCTGACCGGAGGCTACCTCCCCCTCTCGGTCGTCCTCACTACCGATGATGTCTACAGGGCTTTCTACTGTGACTACAACGAACACAAGGCCTTTCTCCATTCACACAGCTATACAGGCAACCCTCTCGCATGTAGTGCAGCCCTTGCGACACTCGATATCTTCGAATCGGAGAACGTCATAGAATCCAACAGGGCCAAAAGCGGGTACATCGCCCAAAAACTGCAAATATTCGAAGAGTTGCCGAATGTAAAGTCTGTGCGACAGACGGGAATGGTGGCAGCTGTGGAACTGAAAGGATACGATCCTGCATTGAGGATGGGACTGAAGATATACAGATATGGTCTGGAGAAAGGTGTCCTGCTACGACCGCTGGGCAACGTCGTCTATTTCATGCCGCCCTACACCATCACCTTCGAAGAGATCGATACAGTGATGGATACAGCCTATGAAGCGATCAGAAGCCTGGATTGAGAATTATGTATAGAACTCTTCGTTTCTGTCTCTTGACTCGGTGATGACGAGCTCTTCCATGATCTGTCCTTCAGTATTGAAGTAAAGTGCCATGTACCCTTCGCTTCTCTTGAGCTGGATACGCATTGTCATTACATCCGGATCATCCTGGTCGGGGAGCATACCGTAAAGGACAAATCCCTGCATACCGAGATCCCATCCTTTTTTGCGTGCAGCCTGTACGAGCTGGATCGCCTGGTCCTGCTCTTCGAGATTGAACTTGTTGAAATTTACTATCATTCTCTCACATCCTTACTTGAAATATTGTCAACCTAATAGTACTTCAGTGTCTGTTATAACCGGGTTAAAGGGACGAATTTAATCATGCTATGGCATAATATCAACCAAAAAAGGTCGATATGAAGCTGGTTTTAGCCATTAGCGGTGCAAGCGGCGTAGGGTTGGCGCAGAAGTTCATAGAATACCTGCCCCAGGATATAGAGCCCATCGAACTCCATGTGGTGATCTCCGAGAATGCTAAAACGGTCAGCTTTCATGAAAATGATTCCATCCACTCGCTTCAGATGCACCGGGACGACAATATTGCTGCCTCTGTCGCCTCTGGATCGTACGGCGTCGACGCGACCGCGGTGATCCCGTGCAGTATGAATACCCTGGCCAAGATCGCCTGCGGCATAGCCGACAACCTTGTCACCCGGGTCGCCGCAGTCGCCCTCAAGGAGCAGAAGAAGCTCCTTCTGGCACCGCGCGAGATGCCCTTCTCACCGATCGCCCTCGAGAACATGCACAAGCTCTCAACCCTCGGAGTCGTCATCTCCCCTCCGGTCATGGGATACTATGCCGACATCGCTACGCTGGAGGATATGGAGCGTTTCATTATCGGCAAATGGTACGATGCCCTGGGTATCAGACACAATATATTCAAAAGATGGGAATAGTATGAAAAGTTTCAACAGAGTCATATACCCCGGGACGTTCGATCCTATCACCAACGGTCATCTCGACATCATCAAAAGAGCCAGCAACATGTTCGACGAAGTCGTGGTGGCCATAGCGGTCAGCCGTACCAAGAAACCTTACTTCAGCCTCGAAAAACGTATAGAGATGGCAGAATCGGCCACAAGCCATATAAGCAATACCAAGGTTGTCGGTTTTGACAATCTTCTTGTCAACCTCTGCGACGAGGTGGGATCGAACATCATCATCAGGGGCCTCAGGGCCGTAAGCGACTTCGAGTATGAGCTCCAGATGGGCTACGCCAACGCCTCGCTCAAGAAAGAGCTCGAGACGATATACCTGATGCCAAATCTCGAACACGCCTTCATCAGTTCGTCCGTGGTACGCTCGATACTGGAATTCGACGGCCGGATAGAGCACCTCGTGCCAGAAAGCGTACACCAAATCATAAAGGAGTCTTGCTAATGTATATACTGTTCGAAGGTGTCGACACCTGCGGTAAGACGACACAGATCAACCTCATCAAAGAGCGCCACCCCGAGATCATCGTCACAAAAGAGCCCGGCGGTACGATCTTCGGTCAGAAAGCAAGAGAGATACTCCTCGAGGGGCGTATCCACTCCAGTAGGGCTGAACTGCTCCTCTTTCTCGCCGATCGTGCAGAGCACTACGAAGAGATCATCAAGCCAAACATCCACAAACTCATCATCTCCGACCGCGGTTTCATCTCGGGTCTGGGATACGCACTGGCCAATGAAGAGTACGACTTCGATACCCTCGCCCTGCTCAACCGCTTCGCACTCAGCGAGAACCTCCCTGACAAGGTGATCCTCTTCCTGACCGATGAGAAGACGATCCTCGAAAGGAGCAAGAGCAAGAAACTCGACGGGATCGAGCAAAGGGGGATCGACTATCTCCTCAAAGTACAGGAGAAAATGAAAGAGAGCATTCTCAAACTGGGTATCCCCCATATCTTCATCGATGCGACAGAAGATATCGAGACGATACATGAGACATTAACACACTATATAAGGAACAATCTATGATCAGCCCGCTCAGAGGTATGAAAGACCTCACATTCGATGAGAGTCAGAGATTTGAATACATTATCGAGACCGCTTCGACGATAGCCCGCCGATACGGCTACGGATATATCGAGACCCCCATCCTCGAAGAGACCGCCCTCTTCAAGCGCTCGGTAGGCGAGAGCAGCGATATCGTCGGCAAGGAGATGTACCAGTTCATCGACAAGGGTGAGAACGATGTCTGTATGCGCCCCGAGGGGACGGCGGGAGTGGTCAGAGCCTTCATCTCTGCCAAGCTCGACAGACAGCCAAACAAGCAAAAGTTCTACTACTACGGTCCGATGTTCCGCTACGAGAAACCGCAGAAAGGGAGACTCAGAGAGTTCCACCAGTTCGGCTGCGAGAGCTTCGGCGAGGCGAGCGTCTACGAGGACTTCACCATCATCTCCATGATGGCGCAGATATTCGACGCGCTGGGGATCAAATACGAGCTCATCATCAACTCGCTCGGATGCAGCGAGTGTATGCCACCATACAGGGAGAATCTCGTCAATTTCCTCACCGATATCCAGAAGGAGCTCTGCGAGGACTGCAACCGCCGTATCGTCACCAACCCTATCCGTGTACTCGACTGCAAGAACGGCAAGTGCCAGTCACACCTCAACCTCTCGCCAAAGCTCATCGACAACCTCTGTGAAGGATGCGACGATGACTTCAAAGAGCTGACGAGGATGCTTGAGACTGCCGGTATAGCCTACAGGATCGATACCAACCTCGTACGCGGACTCGACTACTACAACAAATCTGCCTTCGAGTTCGTCAGCTCTGAGATAGGCGCCCAATCCTCCATCGCAGGCGGCGGCCGCTACGACAAGCTCGTGGAGTTCCTCGACGGCAAACCGACCCCGGCAGTGGGCTTCGCCCTCGGTATAGAGCGTATCATGGAGCTCGTCAAGATGCCCGAAGAGCAGCCGGAGGGCTACTACATGGGTGCCATGACCCCCGAGGCGATCCCCACCATTCTCACCCTCGCCACCCGCAAACGCCTCACCGACAAGGTGACGATCGAGTACACTTCCAAAGGCTTCAAGAGCCATATGAAAGGGGTAGACAAAGCCAACCCGAAATATGCTGTCCTGATCGGAGAAGATGAACTCGCCAACGGGACTGTATGGGTGAAGGATATTGAAACGAAAGAGGAGAGGGTTGTTAAGGTCGAGGAGCTGTAGCTCGAATTATTATGAATAAAGAGACTAAAGCAAAACTTGACCGTGTTAGTGATAATCTTTTTCAATTGAGTATCGAACTAGAAAGTATTAAATCTGACCTTAAATACAATATGGATAAAAAGGCAATTTCTGACATTTGTAGAGACCTAAGATGGGCAACAGAGAATTGTACTGTAGTGGGGCTCCATCAAGTTGGAGAAGCTTTAGACGATAATATGGGTACTGGTCTATTTGATTAATCATACCAATAACTCTCCTCTCAAATAGAGATTGACATAAAAGTAATATTCCGATATAATCCTCTATACGTATTTGGGCTGGAGGTTCGCCTCTTTGCTCGCCCCTTGGGGGCACACTTTTTTATCGCTTCATTTATCTGCAACTGTAAAGTCTTAGAAACAAAGGTTTTGATTATTTTCCGTACCCTTTTTTTCTTATCGATACTTCGTATATGTTGTACTTTTATAGTCGTTTTATTATGCACCATATCTCCATACCGATCAACATCAATGATAATATTGGTAGTATAGTTCTCATCACCGTTCTTATAGGTAGTCAATGGTACTACCGCTATTTCATTTGCATGAACATCATTCGACACTACAATAGCCATATGACGATAACAGAACTCATGACCCATATTCAGACCGAATGTATAACTGTCAACATCCTTACAATCCAAATCGCTTTTATTATTGCCAAATTCTACCCAAACCAATGAATATTTATGAAGGTTCGCCCATCGTATAGCCATTTTTGATGTAATGAAAAATCTGTGATGCTAAAAAGCTGATCAAAGTACGATATATTGGGAGTTAAAAAAGGATTATCAAGAAATGGCTGTAAAGAGAGTTAAAAAGATGTCCAAATTGCCAAAGTCTTGATACAAAAAAAGATGGT
>QKDN01000069.1 GCA_003252535.1 Campylobacterota bacterium
AGTTTTTACAAAATGACAATAAATATAAACTTGAAAACTTTAAAGATCGTTTAGAACAGTTTAGCATTCCAATATCTGAAATTCAAAAAAATAAATTTGTAAATATTGAAGAACAAGTAAGATTTATTTTAATATGTAGAGAAAAATTCAATCATATTAGACAAATAGTTAATTTTGATTATAGACCTAAAAATGAGCAGATAGAGCCTTTATTGAGGTTACTCATGAGATTTATGACTGCTAGTGATAAGAAAGGAATTTTTTTTTCTAATACAAATAATTTTGATTATATTTTCGTAGGAATGCTGAAAACATTTTTATATACCAGTAGCACAACAAGAAAAGATATGTTCATTGAGCTACTAAAAGTGAATAAAAGTAGCGCTAATATTAACACAAAAATTCGAAATGTGTTTCAGTTCTATAATAAGTTCTTAGAGTTTGTGTTACCTAAATATCTTAAAGTACTAGAAAATTTATTTAATTTTGTCGCCAATGAAAAAAATCAAAACACTGTATCTTTTGAAACACTTATTACACTTTTTGAGTACGGTTTTTTAAGAGAACATGAATGTGCTCTCAAGGATGCAGGATTACCGAATGTAATCATTGAAAAAATTTCTGACAAGTTTTCAGGTTGTGAAAATATAACACAAATACGAGAAAAATTCGCTATTGATAGTGACTTAGGAAACCTTAGTGCTTTTGAGAAAAAAATATTTAAAAAATATGTGTGATATGCTGGTGGGTTCCACCCACCCTACAAGTAGTGCATATGTTAAGAAATAGTAAGACTTTAATTATGGCAAATTCGCCACAATTAGAATTTAAAAGAGAGACAAAATGCCAAAAATAACAGTACTTGACAACCCCATCACAACACTCAAACTCAATGAAGATGACTATATCTGCATCACTGATATTGCCAAATACAAAGATAGCACTCTTGCCAATGACATTATCAAAAACTGGCTGCGCAACCGTAATACCATAGAGTTTCTTGGCATTTGGGAGCAGTTAAACAATCCTGATTTTAAACCCGTCGAATTCGACGGGTTTAGAAAAGAAGCTGGGCTTAATAGCTTTACCATGAGTCCCACAAAGTGGATAAATAGTACCAATGCCATTGGACTCATTTCAAAAGCAGGTCGTTACGGCGGCACTTATGCTCATAAAGATATTGCTTTTGAGTTTGCTTCCTGGGTCTCGGTAGAGTTTAAACAAAGATGAAGAACTTAAGCAGCTTGGTTGGGACATCAAACGAAACCTTACCAAGATCAACTACAAAATCCACACTGATGCCATAAAAGAAAATCTCATACCTAAAGAACTGACTCCACAGCAGATCAACTTTGTCTATGCCAGTGAAGCTGATATTTTGAATGTCGCTCTCTTTGGTATGACAGCAAAAGAGTGGAGAGATTCCAACCCCGATAAAAAAGGCAATATTCGTGATGAAGCCAATGTCAATCAACTGGTTTGTTTGGCAAATCTTGAATCATTGAATGCCCATTTTATTATTGAAGGGCTAAGTCAATCGAAAAGATTACAAAAGCTTAACAGTGTGGCTATTGGACAGATGAAAATATTAAACAGTGAAAATTTGAAAAAATTGAGGTAGTAAAACTGTATAAGCGATCAAACTCAACTTTGATGTTTGGCAGTGCCAACCTACGCAAAATTGGAAACGAGAGCATAGTAGTCACACAGTGTGTGACCAATTGAAGAGAAATTTTGAAATTTAGAGGAGTAGATAAATGGACAAACTAATAGAAAGCGCTCTACAAACAGTGCCAAACTTTGTGATTTTCAAAATTGATCATTCTAAAGTCAATATTGATGTACTCTTTTCCGATGAGACACTATGGCTCACTCAAAAGCAAATCGCAGAACTTTTTGAAACGACACCGCAAAATATTACTTTGCATCTAAAAAATATCTATCAAGAGAATGAACTGAGAGAAGATGCAACTTGTAAGGATTTCTTACAAGTTCAAAAAGAGGGCAATCGAGAAGTAAAAAGAAACCGAAAATATTACAATCTCAAAGCCATCACAGCCGTAGGGTATCGTGTTAATTCCCACCGTGCTACGGAGTTTAGAAAGTGGGCAACGGATGTATTGCATGAGTACATTATCAAAGGCTTTGCGATGGATGATGAGCGGCTCAAAAGTATGCATCATTTTGGCAAAGATTATTTTGAAGAGCAGTTAGATCGTATACGAGAGATACGCCTCAGTGAGCGACGATTTTATCAAAAGGTAGCCGATATTTATGCATTGAGTGCCGACTATGATAAAAATGCACCCCTCACAAAAGAATTTTACGCCACACTTCAAAACAAAATGCACTGGGCAATTACAGGCAAAACTGCCGCTGAAATAATCTATAGCGAAGCTGATGCTGCGAAGATATTTATGGGGCTTCAAACATGGAAAAATGCACCTCACGGCAAGATACTGAAGTCCGATGTCACCATAGCCAAAAACTATCTCAATGAAGAGCATATCAACCAGCTCAAACGCATTGTTTCTGCCTATTTGGATTTGGCAGAGAACCGGGCGATGCAGGGCATTGTGATGAATATGCAGGATTGGATCGTGTTTTTGGATAAGTTTTTGGCGCTCTCGGACTATCCGATATTGCTTGATAGCGGTAAAGTTTCAGCCCTGGAAGCCAAACTCAAAGCCGAAAGTGAATATGAAAAATATCGTGTAATACAAGATGAGACATATATCAGTGACTTCGACAAGCTGCTTCTGGATATGGAAAACAATGAAACCCATTAATACCTACATCCCCAAAAACTGGCAGCTTTGGGTCAATATCTATATCTTCGTCAACCTCGCCCTCTACGGCGCGTGGAGCGGCTATACCGCATGGAAGGAGGGGCGGCTTGACTTCGTCGAGGTCTCCTTCATCGTGCAGAATATCCTGATGCTCGCCTTTATCCTCATCCGCGTCGATCACAGGAGTATCCAGACCAATCTCCGGCACCAGTCCATCGCCCTCTTTGCCTTCTTCTCCGGTGTCGCGTTCATGGGACAGGAGCCCACGGGAGGCGAGCTCGCCAATGCCGTCTCGGGCTGGATCATCTTCCTCGCCAATATCCTCGGCGCGGTGGCGATGCTCCATCTCGGGAGGAGCTTCGGGATACTCATCGCCCTGCGCAGGGTCAGGACGAGCGGGCTCTACAGTATCGTCCGCCACCCGATGTACGGCGCCGATATCCTCCTGCGTATCGGCTTTGTCGTGAGCCACTTCAACGCCTATACCCTCCTCCTCTTCATCGTCTCTACGGGCGCCTATATCGCCCGGGCGCTCTACGAAGAGGAGTTCCTGAGCCGTGATCCCGAGTACAGGGAGTATATGCACCATGTCCGCTACCGTTTTATCCCGTTCGTTTACTAAGGAGACCACCCGATGAAAAACCTGCCGCTCTACTACAAGACCAGAACCCTCTGCCCCGTATGCAACACCCTCGTCGACGGGGAGATCGTCGCCGAGGACCGGAAGGTCTATATCGAGAGGGAGTGCCCCGAGCACGGACACTTCAAGGGGCTGATCTGCTCCGATCAGACATGGTACGAAGAGCTCCCACACTACTATGTCGACGGGATCAAACCGCAAAACCCGACCAAAAAAGACCTCTCAGGGTGCCCCGAGGACTGCGGTATATGCTCGATGCACTCGCAGATAGCGGGGACGCTGGCGATCGAGATACTCGACTCGTGCAATGAGAACTGCCCCACCTGCCTCGCCAACAATATCGGCAGCTTCATGATGAGCGTGGAGGATGTCCAGAGAGCCGTCGAAGCGGGGCTGAAGAACCAGGAGTTCATCTCCACCGTCACCATCTCGGGGGGAGAGCCCACCCTCCATCCCGACCTCTTCGCTATACTCGATGTGCTGCAACGACCCGAGATAGGGAGAGTCTCTATCAACACCAACGGGAAAAGAATCCGAGATGACGAGGCGTTCGTCCGGCAGCTCGCCACCTATGACAATATCTACCTCAGCCCGCACTACGACGGGAGCAAGGCCCTCGCCCTCCGGGGTGTCACCTATGAGGAGCAGAAACGCACCATCGGGATACTCCAGTCCCACGGGATCGATATGGTACCAGTCGTCCTCGCCACCGCAGGGCACAACGACCACGAGCTGGGGAAACTCCTCGACGAGCTCTTCCTCAACTACTCCCATGTCAAATCGGTGATGTTCTCGCTGATGACCTACAGCGGCAAAGAGGGGAGCCACTTCGCCAATGATCCCCTCACCCGCCTCACCATCCCCCAGGCGATCGAGTCGATCGGGGAGTCTTCGGAGAGCATCCTCAAAAGCGACTTCATCCCCCTCCCGATGGCGAACCCCATGTGCGCGTCGATAGGCTACTTCATGGTGATGGACGGCGAGATCACACCCCTGATCCGTTTCGGGGAGCGCGAGCGGATCGTCGGGTATATCAAGAACGGCCACTTCGGCAACCTGACCCCTGAGTTCGCCGACTTCATCCAGGAGTCGATCTACCATATCTTCTCCCATTCGGATCGGTACGAGTACTCCGACAGGCTTTTGGATAAGTTCAAACGACTTTACAAGCTCCTCTTCCCCGACGACAGGCAACTGACACACGAGGAGCGGGTCAGACTCGCCGCCGAACACCTCCGCGTGGTCTACCTGATGCAGTTCATGGACAGCTGGAGCTTCGATTCGCAGCGGCTCAACCGATGCAGCTGCCACCATGCCTTCGGCTCTGGGGAGATCATCCCCACATGCAGCTTCTACTGCTACCACAGGAGTATCTGAAATGTGTGTGACCTGCCTCCAAAGAGAGTGCGAGAAGCCATGCGCCCAACCCATGAAATGGGCGCTTGCGTTCGCATTGCGCAGGAGCGCTCTCTTTGGAGGCAGTGACTTGGAAGCAACCCAAAAAAGGAGACATTGATAATATGAATATGAAAGAGATATTTTCCTATACCTACGCGGTATGCGTGGAGTGCGACGAGAAGATTCAAGCGCGTATCATTGCCGAGGATGAGAAAGTCTACCTCGAAAAGTGCTGCCCTGTACATGGTGTCTCTCAAGAACTCATCTCCTCCGATGTCACCTGGTACCGGGAGAGCCGCAGCTATGTCAAGCCCCGACAGCTCCCCCTCGACCACAAGGTCAAGTCGTTCGTAAGCTGCCCCGAGTCGTGCGGCAGCTGCTCCGAGCACCAGCAGCACACCTGCCTCCCGGTCATAGAGATCACCCAAAAGTGCAACCTGGAGTGCCCGGTGTGCCTGAAGGATTTGAACAAAACGCCCTATATCACAGAGGATGAGTTCGGCTCTATCATCGATGATCTGCTCCGCTACGAAGGGAAAGTGGATGTGATCAATATCAGCGGGGGCGAGCCCCTCCTCCACCCCGACTTCGAGAGACTTCTCGATATCGCCTACCGCAAGGGGATCACCCAGGTCACCGTCTCGACCAACGGCCAACCGCTCCTCAACAGTACCCGGATACGCCAGGCATTCAAAAGGACGGGGGCGATCGTAGCGCTCCAGTTCGACGGGTTCGCCCCCGAGACCTATCTCAGGCTCAGAGGGGAAGATATCAGCAGTGACAAACAGAGGATCATCGAACTCCTCGAGTGCGAAGAGATCAACTACTCGCTCGTATCGACCATCTCCAGCGGTCTCAATGACAGGGAGATCACCGACATCGTCGACTTTTTCTTCGGCTCCCGGGCGATATCGCTGATGTTCCAGCCCGTCTCGTATGTGGGGAGTGCGAAGGAGCTCTACGACGGGGAACGGATCACCACCGTCGATATGATCAGAGAGATCGAAAAGAGCCGCTTCGTCAAAGAGGGGGATTTCAACCCCCTCCCCTGCTCCCACTACTCCTGCTTCGCCCTCTCCTACTACATCAAACTCGACGATGAGAACTATGTCAGCCTCAAGGATTTCCTCGCCGACGAGTACCTCGACATCATCGCCAACAAAACCCTCCCCGGACTCGATGCCCAGGGGCTCCTGAGCATCCGCAACAGGATATACGAGCTCTGGTCGGCAGCAGACACCTCATCGCTCGACGGCGAAGTGCTCAAAAGGATCAAGGGGATACTCAACGAGCTCTCCAGCTGCGCCTGCGACCCCAAAAGAACCCTCGAGCTGGGCATGAACTCCATGAAAGCGATCTTCATCCACGAGTTCATGGACAAACACACCTTCGATTTTGCCCGCATTGTCAAATGCTGCAACCCCTACGCCTTCAAGGACGGCAGCCTCATACCGATGTGCGTGCAGAATGTATTCAGGCAGTGAGCTAAATTCTTAACTCTTAACTCTTAATTCAAGAGCTTTCTCCACGCACGTATCGATCATCGGCTCGGATGCCACGAAGCACCGGGTGCCTTCGGGCAGGTGGGCTTTGGTCGCTTCCCCTATCACGACCGCGGTGTAGCTCGCATCCCACCCGAAATTGTCCAGGAAACAGCGGATCGTGGAGGGGGAAGTGAAAATGATGATCGATCCCTCTTCGGGTTTGTCTTCCGGTACATATTCGACACAACCCGTCTCGTAGATCACCTGTTCCCCCAGCTCTATCCCTTCACCTGCAAGGGCGGCTTTGATATCGTAGGAGACTGTTTTGGGTCTGAGGTAGAGTATCCTGGCATTGGCAAAGAGCTCTTTGATATCCTCGGCAAGCTCTTTGGCATAGTAGTTGACCGGCACATGCCCTACCCTGCCGCCGCGCTTCTCGATCTCTTTTCGTGTAGCTTCGCCTATAGCGATGGCGGGAACTGTTTTGCATTGCGGCTCTATCGTATAGGCGGTTCTGACAGCTTCCTTGGAGGTGAAGAGGAGATAGTCGTACCCCTCATAGCAGATAGCGTCGGCGCACTGAGTGAAGGAGATCATAGGGAGGGAGTCCACCCCCTCCCTGGGCTGGGGCGAAAGGAGGTAGATCGGGGGCTCAGCGTGCATGGGGAGCCAGGAGCGACTCGCCGTTGAAGACCGCGTCATTCATCGCTTCGTCGTCGTAGGGATCGAAGTGGGGAGTGATCACCCAGCGTTTGTTGCTGTCGAGCGCCATGATCCTGTCCTCGATCTGCTCGGCGATCCTGTGGGCTTCAAGGAGGAGCATATTGGGGCGGAGCACCATGTGGAACTCTACGAAGTTCGTCGAGCCGTCGGTGCGGGTCTTGAGCCAGTGGAAGCTTGTCACCTCGGGGTGTTTCCCGATGATACTCTCGATATTCTCTACTTTTTCCGCCTCAAGCGCATGGTCAAGGAGTATCTTGACACCCTCTTCGATGATCTCGTAAGCGGAATAGACGATATAGACGCCGATCCCCAGACCGAAGAGGACGTCGATGATGTCATACCCGGTGAGCCATACGAGCCCCAGAGAGAGGAGGATCACGCCGTTGCTCCAGAGGTCGGTCTGGTAGTGGAGTGCGTCGGATTTGATGACGAGGTTATCGGTCTCCCTGGCCACTTTGAGCAGATACTGGACAAGGATGAACGTAGCGATGATCGAAAATGTCATCGCCACGATCGAAGGCATCAGGAGGGTCGTATCGCCGCCCTTGAGTCCTTTCTCGACTGCCTTGTACATGATGAAGATGCCCGAGATGGTGATCACCGTCCCTTCGATCACCGCTGCGATCGCCTGTATCTTCCCCTTGCCGTAGTGGAAGAACTCATCGGGGTCCTCTTCGGACTTCTTGATCGCGAAGAAATTGAAGATCGAAATGACCGTATCGAGGAGCGAATCGATCGCCGAAGCGAGTACGGCTACCGAACCGCTGGCGATACCTATCACGAGTTTGACGAGCACAAGGATCATCGCGACCGTACTCGAGACGATCGTAGCGCGTTTCTGGGGTGATATCGAAGTATTCATTTTCCCTCCTGTCATGTTTTGGTCGGCTCCCTTTGTCCCGGGACCCATCTAGTGCTCCAGACCCTGGACCGCTTCGATACAGTCTGTGATATCGCCGTAGAAACTGTAACGGTTCCTCCCCTGCGACTTGGAGCGGTACATCGCCTGGTCAGCCTTGTTGAGGAGCTGGAACTTGCCGTCGGCATCTTTGGGGTAGCAGGCGATTCCGACGCTCACCCCTATCATGATCGCCTTGTCGTCGATCTGGTACCTCGAGCTGACGGACTCGATGATCTTCTCGGCGACCTTCGTGATCCCTGCCGTATCGATATTGTCACGGAGCAGTACGATGAACTCATCACCGCCGTAGCGTGCGATGAAGCCTTCTGCGGGGATACACCGCTCGAGCCGTCCGGACACACATTGCAGCAGACGGTCTCCGAGGTCGTGACCGTGCCGGTCATTGACCTCTTTGAAGAAGTCCAGGTCGAGGAACATCAGCACGAAAGGCTCGTTCTGTTCTACCATGAAATCAAGCCTGTCGTCAAGACCTATCCTGTTATAGAGCTTGGTCAGGCCATCCCTGTAGGCGATGTTCAGAAGATGCTCTTTGTCGTTCTTGTGTATGGTGATATCATGGGTGAAGATGATGATATCCTCCAGCTGGTTCTTCTCGTTGAATGTCGGGATAAAGATGGCATTGACATGGACCAGTGTGCCGATATTCGTTTTGAGGTTGAGATTGGTCGTGTATATCTTGTCCTGCACCATATACTTGAGTATATCGCTTTGGACGAAAGGTTCGTCGACTATTGCCCCGAAGGTCTTCTTTCTGAGTTCATACTCGCTGTATCCGCTCAGCTGTACGAAGCTCATATTGCCCGAGACGATATCAAAACCGGGAGTGACATGGACCATCGGTATCGATTTGTAGGTCGCTTTCCTGTATTTGTCCAGGAGATAGTTCTTGTAGGAGAGCTCCCTCAGGAGAAGCTCGTTCTTGTTGCGGTCCTGCAGGATCGCCTGCTCTTCCTGGACTCTCTGTGTCATATCGTTGATCAATACCACATAGACATTCCCGGGGAGATGGTAGCGGATATAGAGATCGATGTAGAAATCGTTCTTGTTGACCTTTTTCATCTGGAACGACTTCTCTTCCCCGGTCTGGAGCTTCTCGAAAGTATCCTCGTATCCTATGAACTCATACAGGTACTCCCTGACATCGCGTTCTGCTTCCAGCTCCTCATCGAAATACCTCGAAACCCTTTTCGAGAAATCCCTCACATGATACCCGCTGTCAAATACGAGATAATCGATCTGGCACTCGTCCGAAGCCATATCGCACAGTTCTTCAAAGCTCAACATCACTCTGTGATCCTTCCTGCCAGTACGGCAAAGAGCTCCTCGACGTTCTGCCCGCTCTTGGCGGAGGTGTAGAGCGTTGCGGCAATACCCGGATAATCCTTCAGCAGGGGCTCCATATCGAACCTGAAGCCGGGATCTTTGTCGATCTTGTTGACCGCTATGACCGTGGGGATGGGACCGTTGACACTGTAGAGGTCTTCAAGATGTATCTTCAGGGTCTCCCCGATATGTTCGGATGTGATATCGGTGACGACGATCGCCCCCGCTGCCCCTTTGATATAGGTCTTGTTGACCCTCCTGATATTGTCAAGCGCCCCCTCGACGTCCCAGATGAGGAGCATCAGTTTCTTGTCGCCTGCATCGATCATCTTTTTGGATATCTTCACCCCTATCGTACTGATGTAGTCGTCGCTGAAACTGTTGTCGACATAACGCCTGATCAGCGAGGTCTTCCCTACCGAGAAACTCCCTATAAGGATGATCTTTTTCTGGATGATGCTCATTTATTCAGCTCCCACTCGAAAGTTGCACATCTTGACAGCTGCGAATCGTCGGCCGTGCCGTTGCTGTCGATGAAGTCCGGACGCTTCGCGAAGCTCCTGACGATCACCTTCTGTTCGTCAAAGCCTCTCTCGATCAGCGCCTCCCTGATCTTATCGGCACGTGCGTACGATATCTTCCTGTTGATATAATCCGGACCGATCTCGTCGTTGTATATGTATATCTTCAGGAAATAATCCCCGTACTGCTTATGCAGTGCCACCGCACGGTCGAGCACCGCAGTGTACTCCGGAGCGATCTCGACAGAATCGAACTCAAAGTAGATATTCTCGATCTTCGTGACCGTACGGATATCGAAGTGCAGCACACGATGTCCGAAGTTCTTCTGTGCCGATTCGATGAACTTCTTTTTGATCGTTTCATTGACAAGGGTACCGCTGAAGGAGACTTCGTTCCCCTTGAAGGTATACGAGATATCCGACCTGTAGAGACCGTTGATCTTGACGATAAAGCTCTTCAGCCTCATGGTCTCGTACCTTCTGTCAAAGCTGCTGTTGAAGCTGGTATCGAAGTTCTTCTCGAAATTGACATCGAAGTTCCTGACGAAGTCATCCTCGACAGACTGGACCATACTCAGGGCGTTATATCCCTTCCCGAGGGCTTCGATACGCTCTTTCTCCTCTTTCTTGAGTACCATTCCGCTGAGGATGATCTTGCCGTTCTCCCGGGTTGTGATATCCATATCGTAGACATGGATGCGGTTCTTCTCTGTGATCAGCTCTTTGAGGGCAAGCTCCTTCTGCTTCACTTTGTACGCCAGGTATTCCGTGTAGCCGTACCATCCCGTGGGCGCCGCCAGGAGTATTGTCACGAACAGTACGCCGAGTATCGGGAACTTCTTCTCCCTGGCTGCGGTGTGCTCCTTGACGAAGAGGGCAGAGAGGATCACCTTGATATCCGCGATATCTATACTGCTCGTATCACCGTCATAGTTCATCAGCTCCCGGGAATACTTGTCGACCACCTTCGAGAGGACTTTGGCCAGTTTGTCCTTCATGTCGATCTTGTTCCGGGTGACCACGGCGAGGTAACTGCTCCCTGCGCTCTCGATCGAGATGGATGAGTTGCCGTACTCGATCTCGCTGAGTTCGCTGAGCTTGTTGTCGTTGCTGATCCAGTCGTTGACGAAGCTTCGTATCGCACTCAGCATCGAAGCGACCATCTCAGCCTCTTCGAACTTGTAGTTCTCCTCGCGGTAGAGGTCGACTATCAGCAGCCCCGACTCCTTATGGATCAAAAAGACCGCATCGACAGAACTGAAGTCTGCCTCCTGCATCAGCATCTGCGCTTCGCTGATACCGAGCAGTCTGGCCCTGAACTTCCTCTTCCATCTGGCGAAAGAGAGGGAGTTCTCAAGCTTCTGATTGATCTCGAGCATCATATCCTTGATGGCGCTTGAGACATACTTGCTGATCATATTACCCATGATGGGGTAGAGGGCATCGACGATCAGATCCTTCTGCTTGTGTACCTGTTCCTGGATGGTCGAGAGGATCACCGGGTAGAGTATCTTCTGCAGCTCCTCGTCCGAGCGGTGCAGCTCGTCGAGCAGCCCCTTGGAGATGATCGGTTGTATCGCCCCGTAGAACTGTCCCCTGTTCTCCTGTATCGCTTTGGATACGACCTGCGTAATAAGCTGCGAGAGCCTCTCTACGAGGACATCCTTCTCCTGGGCGTGCTCCAGTTCGCGGATATCCCTGACCATCCTGTTGATGGTAGCGAGCTCCTCGTCGAAGAGCAGTCTTTTGAGTTTGCTATAGTCGTCAAGTATCATACAGGATTATTCCGACCTCTGACCGCTTACGCTCTCTTCGATACTCTCCCCTTTGAGTTTCAGTGAATATTCAAAGAACATCGATGCCAGGTCTTTCTTGGAAACGTTCTTGCTGGTATAATCGTCCTTAAGGTTGCGGAGGCTCTTCTCGATCCTCTGTTTCAACAGATCGATGAACTTGTCGGCGTTCTCTTTGTTGGCGACCACCTCGTCCCTGAGGGTATCGAGCCCGATCTTGTGGAGATTGCCGTTCTCTTTGATCTTCTTGTTGATACTCTCTTCGAGATAGTCGAAGCGCTCCGAAAAGGTCTTGTCGAGCTGATTGATGCGGGAGGTCAAAAGCGTTGAGAGCTGGTCGATATCTTTCCTGTGTCTCTCCTCTATCTCTGAAAGCTTGTCTTCGAGAAACTGCATTTGATTGCGGTATTCACCGACGAACTCCCCGATGAGCAAATCCCTGATCTGATCCATATTCTTTTCTGTCATAACACCATCCCGTAGAGTAATATTTTACAATAATTGCAAAAATAAGATAAAAACAACCCAATAAACCCCAAAAACCTGAAAAATCCGCAGATCAAACAGTCATAATAAGATTTTTTGATAATTGGATTTTAACATAATCTTCCATAATACAAACAGAAAAGTTCACCGGTGTAATGTTTCTGATTGTTATTTATTTGTTTGTACCATGTATGGATCACTGCCGATACTTGCCGCAGTCCAAAAGATTTCAGTTCGGTTGCAATGGATGTTGTAGTAGTGAGCAGCAGCTTGGATGGTATCATCCCTCTGTAGATCAAAATGGAGAAGATATCCAATGACCGGAAACCAGCGGCTTCAGCCCCGAAAAAGGCGAAGCTGACGCTTTCGATTCCTCTCTGGGTTACAGTGCCTTGGTAGCCAGCGCTGCGATCCTGCCTGCGAATGCCGCTTTGTCTTTGGGCTCGAGTCCTTCGGAGAGCTTGGCGGCGTCGAGGAGTACCCATGCGGTGTCGGCGAAGAGCGACTCGTCGCTGAGGGTATTGAGCTTTTTGATCATCTCGTGGTCGGGGTTGATCTCGAGGATGAGAGGGATCTCCGGCATCTCCTGACCCATCTGGGCGAACATCGCAGCCATCGACGCCATCGGGTCGGAGCTGTCTTTGAGGACGCATGAGGGGCTGGTGGTGAGACGGGTCGATATCTTCACCTCTTTGACCTCGTCGCCGAGCACCTCTTTGATCTTGTCGGTGAGGGATTTGAACTCCTTGGTGATCTCCTCCTTCTCCTCGGCGCTCTTGCTCTCGGGCGCTTCGATGGTGGTGATATCCTTGAAGCTCCACTCTTTGTAGCTGCCGATCATCGGCGTGACGATCTCGTCGAGCTCTTTGTCGTCCATGATGAGCACTTCGATGCCCGCTTTCTTGTACGCTTCAAGCAGCGGCGAGTTGCGGAGCACCTTCTCGCTCTGACCGGCTATGTAGTATATCTCTTTCTTCTCGGTGTCGCCTCTGCTGGTGTAGTCCTCGAGCGACACCATCCCCGCTTCGCTGGAGCTCTTGTACCTAACGATATCGAGGAGGAGCTCTTTATTGGCGTAGTCGGTGTAGATACCCTCTTTGATCACTTTGTTGTACTCGGTGGTGAAGATATCCCTCTCTTCGCCCTCGAGCTTCTTGATCGTCTGAAGGATCTTCTTGACAGAGTTCTGCTTGATATTGGCGAGGATTCTGTTCTCCTGGAGTATCTCACGGCTGACATTGAGCGGGAGGTCTTCGCTGTCGATGATACCGCGGACGAACCTGAGGTATGTCGGCAGGAGCTCTTTGTCGTCGTCGGTGATGAACACCCTCTTGACATAGAGTTTGACACCCGGCTGGTAGTCTGCTCTGTACATATCCATCGGCGCTTTTTTGGGGATGTAGAAGAGCGTCGTGAACTCCTGCGAGCCCTCTACCTTGTTGTGGAGGTGGACGAGCGGCTCGGCATCGCCGTGCGAGAGGCTCTTGTAGAACTCCACATACTCTTCGTCTTTGATATCAGACTTCGAGAGTGTCCAGAGGGCTGTGGCGGCGTTGACCTGCTCCACCTTGGTCACCTCTTCCTTCACTGCATCCTCGCCCTCGCCGACGGTCTCTGTCTCCGTGAACTTGATGAAGATCGGGTAGGCGATGTGGTTGGAGTACTTTCTGATGACTTCCTGGACCCTGTATTTGCGGAGGAACTCTTTTTCATCCTCTTTGAGCCTGATATAGATGATCGTCCCCTGCTCCTCTTTGGTCACCGGGTTGAGGTCGTATTCGCCGGTACCGTCGGTGCTGAACTTGTACGCCTGCGCTTCGCCTGCTTTCTTGGTGATGACATCGACATGGTCGGCGACCATGAAGACAGAGTAGAATCCTACCCCGAACTGTCCGATCAGGTTGCTGTCTTTTTTCGCGTCCCCCGTGAGGCTCTCGATGAACGACTTGGTGCCGGACTTGGCGATGGTACCGAGGTGGTTCATGAGGTCCTCTTCGTTCATACCGATACCGTTGTCGGCGATGGTGATAGTGCCGTCCTTCTCGTCAAGGGCGATCGTCACCTTGCCGCTCCACTCCTGCGACTTGAACTTCTCATCGGTAAGCGAGATGTAGTTGAATTTATCAATCGCATCACTGGCATTGGAGACGAGCTCCCTGATGAAAATCTCCTTGTTCGAGTAGAGTGAGTGCGTCATAAGCTTGAGCAATTGACCTATTTCTGTCTGAAACTGATGTTTTGCCATCGTACTTCCTTATTGATAATTTTTTTGGGATTATAGTCTATTTTTCTCTTTTTTTCAAGCCTTTTGATATGATTTTATTAATATTATTGAGTGCAATAGACTAAATATATAGCAGAAACAGACTTGTCATGTGTTGTCAAAAGGCTTTGGAAATAATCTCCCCTTAGTCCCTAATCGACTATAATATTCCCCAAAAAAGAGGTTCGCCATGAGACATATCCTGATCACTTTCACCCTGCTCTTCTCCATGCTTGAAGCGCGAGACTATCTCGTCTCGTGGAGCGACGAAGCGCCCAAGCAGAACATCATTGAATTCGTCACCAAGACCACCGACCCCCGGAGCTCCTACTTCGTCCCCGAGGCCGACCGTATCGCCCTCTTCGACCTCGATGGGACGCTCTGGAGTGAGAAGCCTCTCTCCGCGGAGCTCTACTTCCTCCTCTCGAAGATAGAACGGTTCGTCTCTTCCGATCCGCAATACAAGGAAAAGGAGCCTTTCAGGAGCGCTGCCGAGGGCAATGTCACCGCCCTCGAACGCCTCACCACGACAGATATCGCCACACTCTCCTCTGCCATCGGTGCGGGGATGGAGAGCGAGCGCTACCGCCGCGAGATACAGGACTGGCTGCGAAACGCCAGGCACCCGCTCGCCAACCGCCCCTTTGAAGAACTGGTCTACCAGCCCATGACGGAGCTCATCTCCTACCTCGAGGCCAACCGCTTCAAGATATATATCGTCTCATGCAGCGACAGCGACTTCCTCCGTGCGATCATCCCCGGGATACTGGGGATACCCGGTGAGCGGATCATCGGCTCCCAGGCCTCTCTGCGATACGATAATGAGAAGATCATCAGGGGAGAGCTCTCCAAAAGCGCCGATTGCGGTATGCAGAAAGCAGCGAGGGTCTACGAATACATTGGCAAGATACCTATAGCGGTCTTCGGCAACTCCGACAGCGACCTGCCGCTGATGAAGCTCTCCGACCATGCCCACACCAAAAGCCTCCAGCTCGTCGTCCACCACACGGACGACAAACGGGAATTCCTCTACGACAGCAACACCACCGACAAACTCGACGAGGGGCTCAACCATGCGCTGGGAAGACACTGGAATATCGTGGATATGCAGAAGGACTGGAGAGTGGTCCACCCCTATGAGCTATATGAGAAAGCGGAAAGTTCAGAACAGCCTGTCGAGAAACCCGCCGATGAGTCTCCCGACAAACCGCATGAAGAACAGATCAACCAAAACGGTCCGAATCTGTTCTGATCTCCTGTCTCTCAAGTGTATGGGGAGATAACAGAACTGATTGTATCAGTGAGAAAGAGAATAACTGTGAGGAGATTCCAGAAGATCATTGAACTTGATATCTGATATATCAAGAGGCTTACCTTCATAGACGATACCTTTCTGAAATCCAGCTTCCATAGCGATCTCGATCAAAGCTTTTTTCTCAAGCTTTGTCAGAGGGGTCTCCCTCTCTTCCATAATCTGTATCACCCCCACTGGAGAAAAAAACGATCCTTTCCCCATAATCTTCTCGATCCCATAACGAAAAAGGATCGCAGCTGTTTCATAATCATCTACAATGACTCTCGGATGCGAGAAAGGATTGATCGCATCTGCATAAACGGTAGCCTGTTGTCCGACTATAACCGATTGATCTTTGAATGTGACAAGAGGTGTGTCATCAAAAATCCTGCCTGACTTGATATGTGTCACTTTGATACGATTGCGCCATATCTGTATGAAGAATGTAGATACAAGATTATTCATCAGCTTTTCAAACATAATATCCCTTTAAAGTCCGAACAATCGTGCAAAGAACCCTTTCTTCCCCGATAGCTTGTCGATGACATTGAAATAGTACTCATCCCCCATGAAACCGAGTTCGGGGAACTTGAGCTGCTCATTGGGCATCACGGCGAGGGTGAAAGGGACGGAACGGATATTGAAGGCGCTTGCCAGCCTGGGGTTGCGTGAGACATCGCAGGTGGCTACGATGACCCCTTTCTCCTCTGCGTACTTCTCGAGACGCTCGTCGATCAGTCTTTTGAGCATCTGGCAGGGGCCGCAGGTGGGCGAGTAGAAGTCTACGAAGACAGGCTTCTCGCCGTTCTTGATGATACTCTCGTAGTTGGCGTCGGTGAGCTCCATACTATTCCCACTCGATCGTCGCAGGCGGTTTGGAGCTGATGTCGTAGACGACGCGGTTGATCCCGTCGATCTCGTTGATGATACGGCGGCTGATCCCCTCGAGGACATCGTGGGGGATATGGGCGAAGGTCGCCGTCATACCGTCGACCGATTCTACCATCCTGACGCAGACGGTGTTGTCGTAGGTGCGGTTGTCACCCATGACACCGACCGACTGGACATTGAGCAGCACGGTGAATGCCTGCCATACCTTGTCGTAGTAACCTGTCGCCTTCAGCTCCTGCTGCATGATCGCGTCCGATTCGCGGATGAGTCTGAGCGCCTCTTCGTTCACCTCGCCCATGACGCGGATCGCAAGGCCAGGCCCCGGGAACGGATGGCGGCCGATCATATCCTTAGGCAAGCCGAGTTCGAGACCGAGCGCCCTCACCTCATCCTTGAATATCTCTCTGAGCGGCTCGACCAGCTCGAAGGTCATCCAGTCTGGGAGACCGCCGACATTGTGGTGCGATTTGATCGTCTTTGACGGCCCTTTGACCGATACAGACTCGATGACATCGGTATAGAGGGTACCCTGCGCGAGGAAGCTCACATCGGTGTGTTTCTTCGCCTCGGCATCGAACACCTCGATAAACTTCTCGCCGATGATCTTTCTCTTGCGCTCGGGGTCGGTGACACCTGCGAGCGCCCCCATGAATATATCCCTCGCATCGACGGTAATAAGATCGATATCGAGCATCCTGAACATCGTCTGCACCTGCGCCGCTTCGTCCTTGCGCAGGAGCCCCTGGTCTACGAAGACGCATACGAGCTGTTCTTTGGGGAGGGCTTCGTGAAGGAGCGCCGCGACTACCGAGCTGTCGACACCGCCGCTCACGCCGCAGAGTACCTTGCGCTCGCCGACCTGTGCCCTGATATCCCTGATCTTCTCTTTGGCGAAGCTTCCCATGTTCCATGTGCTCTCGCAGCCGCAGATGTGCTTGGCGAAGTTCTTGAGCATCCTGACACCCTCTACCGAGTGGTGGACTTCGGGGTGGAACTGGAAGGCGTAGATATTGCGGCTCTCATCGGCGATAGCGGCATATGGAGAGTTCTCGCTGGTACCGATGACGCGGAACCCCTCGGGGATATTCTCCGCCCTGTCGCCATGGCTCATCCAGACCACTTCGAGATCGCTCACATCGTTGAAGATGACGCACTCATCCTCGATCTTGAGCTTCGCCTTGCCGTACTCGTGGTGGTCGGCAGGGACCACTTCGCCGCCGAAATGCTGCGTGATGAGCTGCATACCGTAGCAGATACCAAGGATAGGTAGTCCCATATCCCAGATCGCATCGTCAGGCCTGTAGGCATCCTCGCTGTAGACCGAAGCCGGACCGCCGGAGAGGATGATACCTTTGGGGGCGCGCGCCTTGATATCCGCGATATCCTCTCTGTATGGCACTACCTCGCAGTAGACACCGCTCTCTCTGAGCTTGCGGGCGATAAGCTGGGTATATTGCGATCCGAAATCGAGTACGAGAATGGGAACATGTTTCATAAAGTTCTTTCCTTGGCTTGAGTTAAAAAATATATTCTATCGAAATTAATTTAATGGTAAGGGAGAAAGGGGGATGGAGAAGAGACCGGGGCGCGAAGCCACCCCGATGAGATTAGTAAATGCCAAGGATTTCGAACTGGAAATACCATACGGCAAGAGAAACAAAGTAGCCGACAAGAACCGTCCAGGCATATTTCATATGTGATGAGAACGTGTAGATGCCGTGGAGCTTGCCCATGACACCGACACCCGCAGCCGAACCGAACGAGATAAGCGAGCCGCCGATACCGGCTGTCATCGTGACGAGCATCCACTGCGCCTGTGCATCCGCACCCATATCAGGGTTGGCTTTGAGCACTGCCGACATAACAGGGACGTTGTCTACGATCGCCGAGAGGAATCCGACACCGATGTTGACCGCCGTCGCACCGAACTGGTTGTAAAGGGCGGTAAAGTACTCGAGGAAACCGAGGAAGTGGAGACCGCCTACGGCTGCAAGGATACCGAAGAAGAAAAGGAGCGTGTCGTTCTCTATCTTGGAGATCCATTTGAACACGTTGATCTTTTCAAGCTCATCGGGGATACCGTTGCCGTCTTCGTCACGGCCGACGATGTTTTTGTTGAGCAGGTGGATATAGAGCTTCAGTATCGCAAGACCGAACATCATACCCCACATAGCCGGGAGGTGGAGAAGCTGGTGCGAAAGTACCGCCATGATGATGGTCAGTGCAAAAAGGGCGATAATGGTCTTTCCGCCTCTGTATATTTCTATTTTCTGCTCGTCACTGTGGAACGGCGGCACCTCATTGGGTACGAACCGGCTGAGGAGGAATGCCGTCACATACCATCCGAGGATCGACGCAGGGAAGAGATAGAGGAATTCTCCGAAGCTCCCTTTCTCAGCGATCCAGACCATCAAGGTGGTGATATCGCCGAACGGAGACCATGCACCGCCGGCGTTGGCTGCTACGACGATATTGATCGCACCCGGGACAAGGAAATCGATCTTTTTGTTATCGATCGTGATCAGAACGGTTGAAAGGATGAGAGCCGTCGTAAGGTTGTCCGCTACAGGCGAGATAAAGAACGCCAGAAGACCTGTGATCCAGAAAAGCTTTCTGTAGGAATAGCCTTTGGAGACGAGGTTGTAGCGCAGGGCCGAAAAGACCTGGCGGTCGATCATCGCTTCGATGTAGGTCATCGCCACGAAGAGGAAGAAGAATATCTCGGCGATCTCGATGATCAGATGCTCCACTTCGGTCTCGAGCTTGTGTCCGTCCAGTCCGTTGAGAGCGAAGTAGACACCGATAAGCATAAAGATACCCGTACCGATGAAAAGTGCAGGTTTAGCTTTGTTGATGTGATATTTGTCCTCTGCGGCTATGAAGTAGTAGCCGACAACAAACATGATCAAAGAGGCGATTCCCACCCAACTCGTCGTTAATTCCAATCCGTGCATATCAATCCTTTTATGTCTTGTTTACGATACCAAAAGAAAAAATGATAAAAGTCGAAAAAGCAGGCCTACGCCTGCGGCCCCTTCTCGATATAGTGGGTACCCAGCGACTCATCCCGGTCAAGAGCCGCTTCGACTATGGCCGAAGCGGTATTGAGCCTGAGCGAAAGAAGCCTGCCGATCTCCCTGTTCTTCATATCATAGATAAGATTCTTGGCCTGCTGCAATCCCTCTTTTGTACGGATGATACCGATATCATCCCACATGATGCGTCGTAACTTTTCCTTATAACTTTTATCATTCTCTTTGTGAAGTATATTACCGTAATCTTTATCAAAGCGAGGTGTTTTTCCGTCAAATTGCTCTTTGGAGAGGATGTGATCTACCGCTCTTTTACCGAACACCATACCCTCGAGAAGAGAGTTGGATGCGAGGCGGTTGGCGCCGTGTACACCGCTCGAAGCAGCCTCCCCGATGACATAGAGACCATCGATCCCTATCACCCTGCCGTGAAGGTCACTCTTGATCCCTCCCACCGCATAATGGAATGCCGGGGAGATCGGCACCCTGTCCCTGGGGAAAGAGTATCCCAGGGTATCGAACGTCCTCGTGATGTTCGGGAAACGGTTGTGGAAGAACTCCTTGTCGAACATCGAGAAATCGAGATAGACCTCTTCCCCTTTGTGCTTGCGCTTGTGGTGGAAGATCGCCCTCGAAACGATATCGCGGCTTGCGAGCTCCCCCCTCTCGTCATAATCGAAGAGGAACCTTCTCCCCCGTTCATCGACCACATGCGCCCCTTCGCCCCTGAGCGCTTCGGTGAGCAGCAGCTTCCTCGCATAGGCAGTTTTGACAAAGACAGTCGGGTGGAACTGCATCATCTCCATATCGGCGAGCTCGATCCCCTTCTCGACACAGATACCGTGGATATCGGCGCTCACGGTACGCGAATTGGTATTGTACTCATAGAGCGATCCCACGCCGCCCGAGGCGATGATGACATCGTCGGCATAGATCGTGGTGGGCTGGTAATTGACCGTGGCTTTGACACCGTAGCATCTCCCCTCTTCTATCAGGAGATCGTAGACGAGGGTGTTCTTCTGGAGCGCGTGGGGATTCTGGCTCATCATGAAGTAGTGCATATAGCGCCCCGTCGCGTCGCCGCCTGCATGGAGTATCCTCGCTACCGAGTGGGCCGCCTCTTTGGTATAGAGGAGGTTCCCCTCGTCGTCCCTGTCGAACTCCATACCGCGGGCCAGCAGGTCTGCCGTGGTCTCCATGGAAGTGCGGCTGAGCAATTCGACCGCTTCGGGACTGTTGTGGAAGGCTCCCGCCTCCATCGTATCGTGGACATGGACGGGTATATCATTCTCCCCCATTGCCGTGACGATACCCCCCTGTGCATAAAAGGTATTGCATTCCCAGGGGATATCCTTGCAGACGACCAGTACTTTTTTGCTTTTGGGCAGGTTCATCGCGGCATAGAGTCCCGCTATCCCCGCACCGATGATCAGAACATCATACTTTTCCAATCGCTCTCCTTATTTGTTGTGACCCTGTGTCACTTTATCCTGCGGCTCTTCGTAGACCAGCGCCGTCTTGTGTCCGCAACCTGCCAGCACTATACAGCAAACAACTGCTATAATCGCATTATGAAAAATGCCTCCGTGATTCTCTCTCATCTTGTCTCAAAACCCCAATTCAAATCTGTGCGGACACACGGCTGCTACAACAAGTTTCTCGCGCTTCTGCCGCCCAAGTTCAAAAAGGCCGTGGCATTCGTCTACGTCAGGGAAGAGACGCTTTTTGTAGCACTTTCCCACCCGGGCTACCGCATGGAGCTCAATTATAATCAAGATTTATTAAAAAGTCTATTAAATATGATAACCGCCCACAACCCCGAATGTAGCGGCCTTAAAGCTAAAAAAGTCGTTATTTTCAACTCGAAATTCTATCAGGAAAAACCCGAAGAGTGTTACCAAAGCGACCCAAAATACAGTGAACTTGCCATAGGAGAGTTTCGGATCAACACAACGGACAGCGAACTGACCCTCCGCTTCGAGAGGATCAGGGAAGATATCATCAGGAACCGGAACCATGCAGGAATATAGTTTCACCCTCTCACAGGCGCTCAGCCAGACCGTATCGGGACTCCCCGATCAGCCTGGTGTTTACCAGTACTTCGATGCGAAAGGGAAGCTCCTCTATGTAGGAAAGGCGAAGAGTCTCAAAAAAAGGGTCAGAAGCTACTTCCGCTTCACTCCGCAGTTCGCCCCCAATCCTGCCCTATCCATGCGTATCCTCAAGATGCTCCACGAAGCCGAGAAGCTCGACTATATCATCGTCGGGAGTGAAGAGGACGCGCTGATCCTGGAGAACTCCCTGATCAAACAGCTTGGACCCAAATACAATATCCTCCTGCGCGATGACAAGACCTACCCCTATATCTATATAGACGAATCAGAGGATTTCCCCAGATTCGAGATCACCCGCAAGGTGGTCAAGGGGAAAAAGATCACCTATTACGGCCCGTTTCCGAGCGGGGGAAGATCCCTGCTCGACGCTATCTATGAGCTCTACCGACTGGTCCAGAAAAAAAGCTGCCTCAGGGAGGGAAAAGCCTGCCTCTTCTACCAGATCAAACGCTGCCTTGCACCGTGCGAGGGGAAGGTAAGCCCGGCAGAGTATGCAGCGATCATCGAGGAGGTCAAGGAAGCGATCGTCAAACGCAAAAGTCTTATCTCGAAAATAGAAGAGAGGATGTTCTCCCTGGCTGCGCAGGAACGGTACGAAGAGGCTGCCAGGATGCGAGACATCTCGACCGCCATCAATGAGCTGACGATCTCCTCGACCATCGACCTGGCCAACGATACCAATCTCGATATCTTCGCCATCGTCAACGGTGATGAACGCGGCGTGGTGGTCAAGCTCTTCATGCGGGGAGGGAAGATCATCTCAAGCTCCTTCAGCTATTTCAGACAGACCCATATCTATGACAGCAACGAAGCGTACAAGCAGGCCCTCCTGGAGTTCTACACCGTCGATTCACCTTTTGTCTCGGGAGACATCCTCACGGCCGAGAGCTTCGAGGACAGCGAAGAGATCGCAGCGACCCTTTCGCACAGGTTCCATAAAAAGATCGAGATCAGGACACCACTGAGAGGCCCCAAGGCAAGACTCGTCGCACTGGCCGTACAGAATGCGAACGAACTGCTCAAACAACAGGCTCCAGAGAGCTATATAGAACAGGATATCGCCCATACCCTTGACCTGGGACGTATCCCCTACCGTATCGAGACCTTCGACAACTCACATATGATGGGAGAAGCTACGGTCGGCGCCATGGTGGTCAGAGACGAGGGGAAATGGGACAAGTCATCCTACAGAAGGTACCAGCTCTCCCACGGCGACGAATATGCACAGATGCGGGAGATGCTCACACGCAGGATAGAAGACTTCCCGGAAAATCCTCCCCCGGACCTGTGGATACTCGACGGAGGTGCAGCCAACCTCTCCCTAGCCAACAAACTCCTGGACGAAGCAGGGGTCAATCTCGACGTCATCGCCATAGCCAAAGAGAAACTGGATTTCAAGGCACACAGGGCCAAAGGCGCTGCAAAAGACACGATCTATACCCAGAACGGGATCATAGAGTTCAAACCTGCCGACAAACGGCTCCACTGGATACAGCTTCAGAGGGACGAAGCACACCGTTTTGCCATCGCCTATCATCAGAAAAAGAAACGAGAGGCCGACAAAAGTATAAAAATAATGGAGAAGAAAGGGGTCGGGGAGGCAAGTCTGAAAAAACTGATCAATTATTTCGGCACTTTTGAAGCGATAGAAAATGCCAGTTTCGAAGAGCTCTCCAAAGTGGTCAATGCAAGGGTGGCCCGGGCCATCCTTTCAGAATCCATATAATGCCTCAAACGCTTTTGCTCCCTTATCGGATGATTTTTGGTGCTTTGTTTTAAAAAGTATTATTTTTCATTACCTTTTTAGTTAGCTTAGTATAAAGTACTCTGTAGTATTATACACTTTAGCAAGATGATATTTTTTAGAATGAAAAATGCCAATCCGATCTTTTCGAGTCTGGAAGAAGGTTTTTTCAACTTAACTTTTTAGGGACAAATATGAACCAACCCACCCCGATAGATGAAGAATATGTAATTGACGGCGGTGTAATGATGAGTGAAACTGATCTCAACGGTATCATTACATTCGTCAACAGGAAATTCTGTGAAGTGACCGGCTACAGCCGTGAAGAGGTCAAAGGCGCAGATTATAGTTTCATCCGCCACCCGGATACCCCGCAAGCATTCTTCAAAATGATGTGGGACCAGATAAGGCAGGGACGGGAATGGAACGGGATCATGAAGAACCTCAGAAGCGACGGTCGGTATTTCTGGGTGCACAATCATATCTCTCCTATCATCAAAGAGGGGCAGATCGTCGGGTATGCCGCTGCCAAACGGGCTGCTACCAAGCTGGAGATCGAAGAGGCTCTGGAAGAGTACGAAAAATTATCCAAGGAATAGAACAAGAAGGAGTTTGCAAACCATGTATTACATTACCAACCTCAATAAGCAGCTCATAGGTGCTAGTAGTAATTTTCTCAGTTTCCTATCTATCGAAACTCTCCAGGAGTTGTTCAACAAGATCGCCGCAGGCGAGATCACAATAGATGACAGCAGTACGGAAACACTTACTATCAATTCCAGGAACGAAAGCCTCACGATAAACAAAAAAAGATATCCCGTGATGACGCTGATGGGCAACCTGGTGATCTACGAACTGTCAGAGGCCACAGAGATAGTGATCGAAGCACCTGTATCCTCAACGATATCCGAAGCACCTGCTGCCGTCAAAGAAGATACGCCTCTACCAACCTCTCCCCTCCAGACCAAGGTTGAAGAAAGCGACAATGAACATCGTATCCAGCTCATCGATGATGATGAAGAGAACTGGCAACAACTCCTCAATGCAAGCAAGAACAGATCGACCATTTCCATCAAAGAGAAACTCACCCAAGGCAAAGAAGCGGCAGAACCTGTAGTACCGGCACCTGTGCAGCAGCCGGTCCAGGCAGAGACAGTACAGCCGGAACCTCAAAGCGTACCGGAAGAGAAGAGCACAGTTGACTCAAGGGCTGCTATCGAAGAGTTCAAAAAACGAATGGCACAATCCTCTGTCGTACAGGAAGCTGCCCCGGTCGTCGAGTCTGCTCCGATCATCGAACCGGTGCCGGAAGTGCCTCAGGCTGAACCGGAAGAAAAGGATACGCACGACGCAAGAGCTGCCATCGAAGAGTTCAAAAAACGAATGGCTCAGACTGCTGCTCCGGAGATCGAAACAAAAGAGCCCGAGGTTATAGAGATCGTCGAACAAAGCGCTGCCAATGAACCGCGACAGGTGATCGAAGAGTTCAAAAAACGACTCAAAGAATCGGGAGAGAAGGTCGAAAGCCTTGAGATCAATGAGATAGTACCCGAAGAGCCGGAAGTAAAAATCGAGGCCGTTACGGCAGCTCCTGCACAAAATATACAGCCTGATTATACCGAGAGCAAAGCAGTCGAAATATTCGAAGAGGAGCTCCCGGCCAAAACTGTGGATGCAGTTCTGTACGAAGAAACCCCTGTCTATGAAACTCCTGTAACGCCTGCTGTCAAAGAAGACACACTCGATTTCCTCGCAGACGAAGAACCGGTCTCGACCACGGTCAGCACACCTGTAGCACCTGCCGCTCCTGCCGTGGAAGACAAGCTTGATATCGATCTCTTCCTCGAAGAAGAGGTCCAAGAGGAAGCTCCTGCCGTCCAGGTGCCTGTAACTCCGGCTGCCAAAGAAGACGAGTTCGACTTCCTAGCAGATGAAGAACCGGTCGCGGCCGCGGTCAGCGCTCCTGTAGTGCCTGCTGCTCCGGCTGTTGAAGATGAGCTTGATATCGATCTCTTCTTAGAAGAAGAGGTCCAAGAGGAAGCACCTGCCGTCCAGGTGCCTGTAACTCCGGCTGCCAAAGAAGACGAGTTCGACTTCCTCGCAGACGAAGAACCGGTCGCGGCCGCGGTCAGCACTCCTGTAGCGCCTGCTGCTCCGGCTGTTGAAGATGAGCTTGATATCGATCTCTTCCTGGAAGAAGAGGTCCAAGAGGAAGCACCTGCCGTTCAGGAGCCTGCAACACCAACTGCACAAGAAGACGAGTTCGATTTCTTCGCTGAAGAGGAACCTGCTGCAACGGTTGTCGAGAGCACACCTGCTGTACAGGATGAGCTTGATATCGACCTGCTCCTGGAAGAAGAGATCGAAGAAGAATCAGCAGAAACACCACTTGCAGATGAAGCCTATGAAGACCTCTTCTCAGAACCTGAAGTGAAAAGAGAAGAGGAAGAGGAAATCGCAGCAGTAGAGGTCGGTGAATACGATGACTTCCTCAGCCAGCCATCAGAAGAGAAAGTGGAAGAGCAGTTCGAGTCACAGGTCGAAGAGGAAGAGTATGATGATTTCCTTGCAGAACCGGTAACCAAGAGCGTAGAGGAAGAAGTTGCGGTAGAGGAGATAGAATCATACGGTGATCTTTTCGGTGAACCGCAACTTGATACTACTAGCGAACCTGAAGTACCGCAGGAACCTGAGATCTTTGAAGCGACTGGAACGGTCGAAGAGCCCAAGATACAAAGCAGAAAGAAGATTACTGTACCTACAGAACCTATCGTCATCAATCTCACAGAATCAGGTGCGAGACTCGGTGTCTCAGAGGAGGATTTCTCAGAGTTTCTTGATGAGTTCATAGACAAAGCTATCGATCTTGAAGAGAACCTCCAGAGTGATGATGCTGCCACACAGCAAAAAGCCGTCACAACACTTCTTGATCTCTCAAGTATGCTCAACCTGCCGACCACAGAGATCCTCGAGATCATGCAGGAAGAACAATCTGAAGATCTGAGTGAACTCATTGAAGCTTTCTATGAAACACTCAACCTGTTAACTACACAGGAGCTTGCAGGAGCCGAGGAAGAAGAGGAAGAAGAATTCGAACTCGAAGAAGAAGAGGAAGAGGAAGAAGAGGAAGAGGAAGAAGAAGAATTCGAACTCGAAGAAGAAGAGGAAGAGGAAGAAGAAGAATTCGAACTCGAAGAAGAAGAGGAAGAGGAAGAAGAATTCGAACTCGAAGAAGAGGAAGAGGAAGAAGAATTCGAACTCGAAGAAGAGGAAGAGGAAGAAGAATTCGAACTCGAAGAAGAGGAAGAGGAAGAAGAATTCGAACTCGAAGAAGAAGCCGGTCATAGCAGAAGCTGAAGAAGATACAAGCAATGCAATCTGTCCTCCGATCGATTACGCAAGTATCAAACCGATCCACTTCGACTTCAGACTTGAAGAGGCAGCAGAAGATCTGAGCCTACCGGTAGACCTGATAGAAGAATTTGTCAATGACTTTATCAATCAGGCGCATGAAGAGCAAGCGACATTCATCAAGGCATGTAGAGAGGGCGACATTACTACGATCCAGAAAACAGGCCACAAGCTCAAAGGTGTCTCGAGCAACCTCAGGATCAAGCCACTGGCAGATACGCTTGAAGAGATACAGTTCAACGACAACCCAAGCAGGTTTGAACCACTTCTGAAAAAGTATTGGGGACAATTCCTGTCGTTCGAGCTCTTTATGAAGAACAAATCACATTAAGCCTAGGAAAGGAGATAAAACATGACTATTAAAAATAGACTCAAGCTGATCGGTCTTGTACCGATATCGCTTCTTATTCTATTGTCGAGTTACTTTTTGGTCACATCATATCGTAACTATGAAAAAGCAAATGCATTGAAAGTGGTTCTCGCGAACAACACACTTCTCAATGAGATTTTGCTTCAGGTGGGTAAAGAGAGAGGGCTTACAGCTCTCTATCTTGGATCAAATAAAGTACGTTTTGAAGAACCTCTTAAAAAGCAAAGAAAGGTTCTCGATACGGCAGTAGTGAAGCTCAAGGAAGCGCTTGTTATACATAACGATGCTTTGTTTCCTTTCCTGACCAAAGGTATCAGCAAGTTCGATACTGAAAAATATGAGGTGCTCGTCAAAAACCTTGGACAGCTCAAAGCAATACGTGATCTTGTTGATACTACCAATGCAGATTTTTCAGAGGTATTCTTCGACAAATATACACAGCTTATCGCTACTCCGACCGTCGACAACCTCCTGCAGACCCACAAGTTCGTTCTTGACTCGGAGATCGCATCGCTGATCATGACCCTGAACCAGATCGATATTGCAAAAGAGAACAGCGGTCTCGAACGCGGTTTCATCTCCTACTTTATGGCAAAGAAATCATCTCTTTCATTCGATCAGATCGCACTCTGGGACACTTTCAAAACCAAGGCGAACGGTTTTGACTATGAGAAGATCGCTGACCCTGAAATCTTCAACAAAGTGTTTGCACTCTATAACGACCCCAAGAACAAAGAGATACTCAATGACCTTACTGTAACATCATCTGCGATTCAGACAGACGTCGACAACGGTGACTACTCCGAAGACCCTACAGACTGGTTTACACTCCAGACAAAAAAGATATCCATCCTTTCCAAGGCCCAGGTGATCGTCTCCAAAAAACTCTGGAACAGATCAGACGTGTTCCTACAGGTTCAGATCCTGACACTTGCGATCTCTATCGCGATCTGGATCCTCGCATTGATCCTCGCATTTGTCGGTTATACCACAACCAAAGGTATCACCAACAACATCAGGGAGCTTGAAGACGTTATCAACAAAGCCGTTGCTGACATGAAAGAGGGTGATGAGTACTTTGCTTCGGATACTGCCGATATCGAGAACGTCGAGCTTGATACCCACGAAGGTACCAAGACAGCATACCGCTTCCTTGAACAGCTTGTTGAAACAGCGAAGGCCGATAAACAGCTCGCGCTCCAGGCAAACGAAGCGAAGTCTCTCTTCCTTGCGAACATGTCGCATGAGATCCGTACACCGCTTAACGGTATTGTTGGATTTACGGAGCTTCTCAAGGCAACTGACGTCAATGAAGAACAGGCAGAGTTCCTTGCCATTATCGATAAGAGTTCGGAGAACCTTCTCAGTATTATCAATAACATCCTTGACCTCTCCAAGATCGAAAGTAACAAAGTCGAGATCGAAAATATCGTCTTTGACTCGGAAGCAGAGTTCGACAGTGCCGTCGAAACCTATGCAGTCGGTGCAGCTGAGAAAAATATCGACCTCAACTACTATATGGATCCGACCATCAGCAAGCAGCTCAAGGGTGACCCGACCAAGATCAAAGAGGTTCTTATCAACCTTATGTCCAATGCAGTCAAGTTTACCAGCCACGGCGGTTTCATCAATGTTGAGGTCAAAAAGATCAAAGGTGAGGATGGTGAACCGAACAGAATACTGTTCAGTGTCCAGGACAGCGGTATCGGTATGACCAAGGATCAGCAGGCAAGAATTTTCGACGCATTCTCACAGGCGGATATTTCGGTCACAAGAAAATACGGTGGTACAGGTCTCGGTCTTACACTTTCAAGCCAGTTCGTTGAGCTTATGGGGGGTAAACTGGAGCTTACAAGTGCCAAAGACCAGGGGACAACATTCTATTTCAGCCTCTATCTTGAAGAGGTCACAAGTACGGAAACCGATCTCTTCAACGCCTTCACTGCGCTTACTATTGGAAAATACCAGCAGGAAACTCCGGGCGTACTCGATAACTACCTCAGCAGGTATTTTGACTACTTTGGTCCAGTAGTCAAGCACTTCAACAGTATCGATGAGCTCAAAGACCTTGCAGGCAGAGATATCTGCAAGAGTTACTGGATCGACATCGATAAAGCGAAACAGAATATCCTTGATGCATCGTCTACAATAGATAAGACCAAAATGATTTTCATTGCCAATCTTACCAGCAGAAGCAGACTTGAATCACTTGGTGCGAAACAGAACAACATTATCTATAAACCAGTTACCGTCAGAAAGATACGCGAGGCCCTCCTTTCGTTCTCTGATACGAAGCTTGAAGACCTGGTGGAAGAACATGCACCGGCAGCCGAGGGGCATTACTTCAATGCGAACGTACTCGTCGCCGAGGACAATATCATCAACCAGAAACTCATCAGACATATTCTGACAGAATCAGGCCTCAAAGTCGATCTTGCCAACAACGGACTGGAGGCATTCGAGAAAAGAAGAACCGGTAACTACGATATCATCTTCATGGATATCCAGATGCCTGTACTGGATGGTATTGAAGCAACGCGTGAGATACTCGACTTCGAAGAAGATGAGGGAATACCGCATATTCCTATCGTCGCACTGACGGCCAACGCTCTCAAGGGCGACAAAGAAAGATTCCTCAAGGAGGGTATGGACGAGTATATTTCCAAACCGCTAGAGACATCCGAACTCCTCTTCGTACTCAACAAGTATCTCCACGACAAAGTTGTCACAGAACCTGCTTCCCGTGCTGAAAAACCGAAAGAAGAACCGAAAAAAGAGGTCAAACCGGAACCAAAACCCGAACCTAAACCGGAGCCGAAACCAGAGCCAAAACCCAAGGTAAAAGTTGCTCCAAAACCAGAAGGAAGCACGGAAGAAGCTCCGAGAGTCAAAAAAGTTCTCAAGAAAAAAGTGATCAAGAAGGCTCCTGAAGCCGAAACTGTCGAAGAACCGGCAGAGGCAAAGAAAGTTGTCAAAAAGGTTCTCAAGAAGAAAGTGGCAAGCCCCGCACCGGCCGCTGCAGAGCGTCCGCACAAGATTCTTCTTGCAAAGAAAAACCTTCTTGGCAGTAGAATAATTGCAAAGATATTGAATGGCCTGGAGTATGACTTCGACAAGCTTGATGAAGTCGGATCACTTGACAAAGGTGTAGGAAGCGGTCAGTACGATCTCCTGCTGATCGATAAAGAACTTCTCCCTGCCGATATCAGTGCAATTGAAGATAAAGTAGCTATAATCGTGCTTCCTGAATCAAATGTGACCAAAGAAGCTCTTGAAGCAATGATCAATAAACATAGAGGATAATAATATGGGCTTAAAAGTTTTAGTTGTTGATGATGATATGATCAATAGAATGCTGCTGAAAACACTTCTCAAGAAAAATGCAAGCGTTTCTGAGATCCTGGAGGCGGAGAATGGTTCCGAGGCACTTGAAAAACTCAAAAAAGAGGCTGATGTCAACATCATCCTTCTTGACGTTATGATGCCTGTTCTCAACGGTGTCGAGTTCCTCAAAATATTCAGAGCAGAAATGTCCAACAGCCATATACCTGTCATCGTACTGACAACTGATGATACAAGAAAAACCGAAGTACTTGAGAACGGTGCGAACGACTTCCTTAGAAAGCCGATACTCGGAGAGGATCTCAACCAGAAGATCAGTCAGTGGACATAATATCCAGACCAAAGGTCTTATGACCTTTGATAAGCCCTTTTCTCAAAAGGGCATTAAAGCAAACTTTCCTTTAAAACCTCTTCTATCCTGCTTACAGCGACAATATTCAATGATCCTTTAACCTCATCCGGTATCTCATCGAGGTCTCTTTCGTAGTTTTTGACCGGTATCAATGCTTTCGTAACGCCTGCCTTGTATGCAGCAATGAGTTTTTCCTTAAGCCCTCCGATAGGGAGTACTTTTCCAGTCAGTGTCAATTCACCGGTCATTGCCACACTGTTATCAACCTTTTTGCCGCTCAATATCGATGCTATCACCGTAGCCATCGCAATACCGGCACTCGGACCATCCTTGGGCGTTGCACCTTCAGGCACATGTACATGAAGATCATAGCGCTTATAGACCTCGCTTGGATCAAGAGCAGCACCATCCTCTTTCTCTTTTGGTGTAGCAGGTATCTCGGTCTGCGCTATTTCGATCTTTCCTTCATCGATCAGGAGCTTTATCACGCTGAAAGCAATACGTACAGACTCCTTCATGACATCACCGAGACTGCCGGTAAGCTGCATGCCACCCTTCCCTTTGATCCTCAGAGCCTCAATGGTCAGGACATCGCCGCCCACTGCCGTCCATGCAAGTCCATTGACTATACCTACCTGTGGCATCTCCTCGATCGCCGATATCTCAAAGACTTTTTTATCGGCAAATTTATCGAGATTTTTCAATGTGATCGAAACCTTTTCACTCTCTTTGTCTTCGAGGATGATACGGGCAGTTTTTCGCATCAAAGTCGCGATCTTGCGACGCAGATTCCTGACACCCGACTCCCGTGTGTGTTCCTCAATAAGCTTTTTCAGTGCACCCTGGGAGATCGTGAATTCACTCTTCTTCAATGCATGTTTTTTCAACTCCTGAGGGATGAGATAACGCTGTGCTATCTCCATTTTCTCATTGGGAGTATAACTGCTGAGCGTAATGAACTCCATCCTGTCACGGAGCGGTGCAGGAATCCTCCCGATATCATTCGCTGTAGCTATGAATATTGCTTTGCTCAGATCAATATGAAAGTTGAGATAATAATCCCTGTAATGGCTGTTCTGCTCAGGATCAAGGATCTCAAGGAGAGCAGCTGTCGGATCACCTCTCTGGCTTCTGCCGACCTTGTCTATCTCATCAAGGACGATCACCGGGTCCATACTCCTGGCCTCGATCAGCCCCTGGACTATTCTTCCCGGCATTGCACCGACATAGGTTCGCCTGTGCCCCCTGAGCTCGTTCACATCCTCAAGCCCACCAAGTGCAAGACGCACAAGCGGCCGTTTCAGTGCGGTAGCTATAGAGTTGGCAAGTGATGTCTTCCCGACACCCGGCGGTCCGAAAAAGCAGAGTATCACACCTCTGGAGTCCTTTTTCGACACACCACGCAATTCTGCGAGTTCGTGAGTCGAGAAATACTCTACGATCCGTTCTTTTGGTTTCTCGAGTGAATAGTGATCCTTGTCAAGAATTTTTGCCACATCGCTTACACTCAATGCTTTTGTCGTGTGCTTTCCAAAAGGCATCTCAAAAACCCATTCAAGATAAGTCTGGAGTATGTTCGCATCACCACTGTCAGGATGGATTCTCGCAAATCTCTCAAGCTGCTTTTTGATCTCGCCGTAGGCATCATCTTTTATATGCGGCTTGATATTTTCAAGTTTTTTCCTGAAATTGTCGATCTCTTCTTCACGCTGTGTATCGACACCCAGATCCTTTTGTATCTGTTTCATCTGTTCTTTGAGGAAATACTCTTTGTTGGTCTGCTCTATCTTGCTGTGAACCTTGTTACGTATCTCCCTCTGTACCTTGCCAGACTCGATCTGAGCGATAAGAATATCGATAATACCAAGCAGCCTGTTCTCTATATCACTCTCTATATAGAGTTCGTAAGCTTTGGTCTTGTTGAGCTTGAGCATCGAAGAGATCAGGTCTGCGATGCGATGGGGTTCGTTATTCTCCTCTATGGTCCGTAGAAGATCGGCTGGAAATGTCCCGCCGAGCGACGAAAGCTGCTTCATTTTGTCACGCATGATATCCATCAAGGCATCAACTTTGAGCTTGTTGTATTCACTGTTGCTGACGATATCTATAACAGCCGAGAGGAAGTCGCTATGGTTTTCCGCTACGATCACACCTCTCGTAAGTCCCTGGAAGAGTACTTTGACCCTACCGTCAGGCATGTGTACCTTACGCATGATCGAACCGACAACACCGTAGGTGTAGATGTCGGCAAAATTTCTTCCACCTTCATGTCCCTCTCTTGTCGAAGTAACAAAGAGAAGCGAATTGTTCTCGATCGCATAAGTAGCGGCATCGATATCCTTCTGATTTTCCAGAAATATCGGACTGATCATAAAAGGATAGAGAAACAGATTATCCTCTACGATGATCGGTAACGTAGCAGGAAACTCGTCATAGTCACTTAAATGCATTCGGCCTCACTTAATTGAAAATCTTATCAACGAAATTTTGATTGGGAAGAGCTATATCATTCATCTTAAGCGGTGAATTCTGATTTTTCTCGCGGTAAAGTTTCGCCGCATTATCCTTGTCGACACGATTGTAGAGCGCTGCAATATTTTCATTGAGCAGGTATTGGCTCATGTGCACACGCACAAGAAGAGTATTGACCAGAGGCTGGTATTTCGAACCTGGGTAGCGGACCATATAGCTCTTGGCGTTATTGAGCGTATCGAGCATCAGCTTCTGGTCTTTGTTGATATCACGTACACCGAGGAACGCCGATTTGAGTTTCATGTAGTCTATATACTCCTCCATCTCACCACCAGAATATCTTTTGTTATATTCATCGAAATAGAAGTTTGCCAGCAGGTATTCTTCGTTGTCCATGTGACCGTATGCAAGCATCAGGATAGCTGTAGGGAGCATAGGGCTTCTCATATGTTCACTCTTGAGCGAGAGGTAATACTCATCGGCTTTGTCCAGGTCGGATTTGGCTATGGATGCAGCGATCTTCTTGTACCAGTACAAAGCAGACTTGTCAAACTCTTTGACATTGCTCCCTCCGCCACATCCGGCAAAAATGAAAAGTGCTGTGACAGCGATCAGTATGTTGTTCTTCATATCAAACCTCGTTGTTGAAAAATTTCTCAATCATATCTCAAAATGAGTAAAAAGCTTATTATGTTTCGATATAATTGGCAAAATTGAAGCAACAAGGATACCTGGATGAAATTGACGATCGTTGGGAACGGTTCGATGGCACATGCCCTTGCAAGAGGCCTGCACAAGAACTTCGAACTTGAGTTTATTGCACGTGACGAAGATGTATTTGAAGCGCTCTTCAATGAGTACAAAGCAGATACCATATCCCTTCAGGGGAAGATCGATGTCACAGGCAAAACTCTGCTCCTTTGCGTCAAACCTTACGCTCTAGAAAATGTCGCTACCAAGCTTCACGGTGAGGCCAGAGCTCTCTACTCTATCCTTGCCGGTACCTCTATGCAGGTGCTCAATGATGCTATCAAAGCACAGCATACGATACGGGCTATGCCGAATGTCGCAGCTGCCTACGGCTCTTCCGCCACAGCCCTTACCGGTGATTCTGCCCTCAAAGACGAGTCAATGGAAATTTTCGATGCTATAGGCAGAAGTATCTGGCTTGACAGCGAAAAAGCACTGGATATCGCTACTGCTGTAGCCGGAAGCGGTCCTGCCTATCTCGCACTGGTCGCTGAGGCGATGATGGACGGTGGTGTCAGGCAAGGACTCAAAAGGGATGAGAGTCGTGCTCTTGTCAATGCACTTTTCGAAGGTTTTGCACCGCTTCTCAACGACTCGAAGCATCCGGCGCTTATCAAGGACAGTGTAATGAGTCCCGGTGGTACAACTGCTGCCGGATACAGTGCACTTGAAAGTCATGCTGTACGATACGGGTTTATTGAAGCGATTGAAAAAGCATTTATGGTGACGCAAAAGAATAAATAGTTTGTAAGTGTAATAAAGATGACAGGAGCGCAGCAGAACGCTGCGGTATCCTAGTATAGGCCGAACTTGCCGTCGGCTCTCTTGTACATGACTCTCATTTTGCCGTCATGGTCGTTGAATACTATGAATTGTCTGCTTTGCTCGTCCCTGAGAGCTTCAACAGCCTCCTCAAAGTCAAGCGGCTTGTGCAACTCGAGGTCCATAGGTACGATCTCTACCTCAAGGCTTTCGATCACGCCGACCGCTTCAGCCTCACTACCCAGGTCTTTAAAGCTCATAATTTTATGGTTTTTTATCTTGTCAGCGTGTCTTCTGAGCGATTTTTTCACTCTCTCGATCGCAAGGTCAATTGCAGCATAGGCATCTTTGTCTTTCTGGGTGATGACGATAGTGTTTTTGTCTTTGAGATTGATCACAAACTCAACGGTATAACCCAATTTTCCGTTCTTTTCGCTCCCTGCAATCATTGCCGTAGCAGAAATAATATCAAGGTTGTATTTTTCCAATCCGTCGATAGCGGCATTAATATATCCTTTGATAGCCTCAGTGAGTTCAAAGTGTCTACCTACAATATTTCTGTTCATAATCTATCCTTTAAAAATAAGGTGTTAGAGCGAGTGGAAAACCACTTCTCTTAGCTTAATTGTAACTTTGAAAGCTTAATAGATGTTAAATAAAGTAGGGCTTAATGAAAGAAATATGAAAAGTGGCGCTTTTCTAGCCTTGAAGGCTAGGAATCAAGCTGTCCGGAGATAAATGCATGGCCAGTTTCGGGTAATATCGTGATGTTGAATTCTCTTTTCCCTTGCTCCATTGTAAATTTAAATATACATGGTGTACTGAGATATGAAGAGTAATTCGGACTATTCGAGGCGGCATACCCCTGGTGTGGTCTTCCGAGGTGGTCGAAACCGATATATTGTGCATTGCTGCAGCTACCACTGGTGGCAACACTTGCAACATGGTATTTTTCGCTCAGGAATATCCGTTCACTGGTACTCTCATCTCCTCCATTCCTGCACTCATCAGAACTATTCCAATACATACTTTTACCATTATTGGGATCGATCGCTGCTTCAGCAGCACCTATGTCTCCTCCATAGTCTCGGTCGCTACCCACCAGCAAGAACAAACCATTATATGAGCTCGGACTGTTCGCACAGTTACGAAACCCTATCCGCCAGAATGACCTCTGCCATTTCGGATTGCTGCTGTGACGATAATCTGTTAGTGCAAGGTGTTGGGTATACCTTATATCAGAGAGGATACTGTCTGCTGCCTCCTGGGCATAGTCTCGTCCCATCCTTGGGATTACCATCGCTGCAAGTATCCCCATTAGCGTCATTACCATGATCACTTCGATCATCGAAAATGCACCCCTATGATTCCATTGCCTTGGCATTGTGTTATATCGATCTTTTTTCATATCTTTTGCAATGTCCTTCTATGATAGGTAATAAGGGGCGCATTGTTCCCCAGCAGCGTGTTGAGATCCTTGTACCTTATATAGGTATCAAGCGTAACATTGAGCGTGTCCAGGGTAGCTGCAGTCGTTCCTGGACATAATCCGAGGTCAGTGGCATTCCCAAGATATTTGATATCTACGGTTACAGTGAAAGTATTATCCCCCCCGGCATTGTAGGTACCGTTGAGCGTTTGAATACACCCTGTCGTGCGATCCTGTGATGTGATCACCATGATCGCATACTCTGTATAACTTTTGGCCAGAAGTACGGCCTGTACCTTTTGATACTGGTTTACAGCGGAAGTCGTAGACTTTGTCGAGAGATTGGCTATCAGTGCCCCCACACTCGACATCAATATGATAATAAAAAGTGCTGTGAGGATCGAGAAACCTCTTCTTCTTTGCTGCATCATCGTATCACCGCCTTCTCTTTACAGGATGTGATATGATCCGTTTCACTGATCCTCTCCTGCTTGCATATCTTGAAGCGTATCGTATCACCCGCTCCGGTGAACTTGAAGACACTTACATCCTTGATCAGTACCTGCCTTGACCCATTTGTATAGTTCTGCCCCAGCCATGGCTGATAGTTGTAGACAAGTATCAGATCATAGGTACCATTCGACCTGTTCACATCAGGGTTTGCTGCCGTTCGGACAGTTATACTACCGTCCGCATTTTCCAGTCCAGGTACTACGGCATATGCGCTCCAGGCGAACTTATAGTGTTCCTTCATTGTCCGTGACATTGCAGTGGGTATCAGGTTGATAAGGTTTGTACCACCGCTGACAGCCGTATTGATCCCGGTTATGTTACCGTCAAATCCCAACTTATATGCATCATATACATCTGGAAAAAATACTGCACCACTTGCTATGGTCTTTGGATTTCCACTTGAAAGATTTGTGATGACGGTATTGGTGAATGTCATATTTGAATCAGGAGTGGCAATCAAATTGAGGGTCGTAGTATTCAGATCGTTCAGCCCGCTCCATCCACCTGCGTCAAAACTATCTTCATCGACGCCAACCCACTCCAGGATATCATAAGCATTGGGGTTGGGCACTACAGCATCAAAACTTCTAAATCCATTTAGATTGGAAGGGACTATACTGCTGTTTCTTTTGATCACTCCCATAGGAAGTGCATATGTAAGACGGTTGGCAAGCTGCGTAGCTGCCAGTTCCGTATTCATACTGCTTCGGAAACTTGCCCTCTGGACGATATATCCATCATATACTTTAGCTACTATCTCCGAGCCGATAGAGCTTACGATTCCCAACACTACAATTACAAATATTAATTCAATCAGAGAGAAAGCTTTTCTTAATCTATACATCAAGGATACACCCTTTCATCGAGCTCGTACGAGCCGATATTGCAGCTGAATGCCCGCAATGTGATATTTTTGTCCAGTTCTTCGATACCGCTTGCACTCTGTACGGTCACTACGATCGCTTTGACATTGGTCGTGCCGCCCCCTGCAGGTGGTAAAGGGGCAAAGTTATAAGTTGCGATTATTCCATTGACTACAGGTGCATCTGCAATATAAAATACATCCGTTGTTTTGGTCATATTGATATCGACATAGTCCCCAGCGGTTGCATTCGTAACAGAAAACTGATCCAACAATGGTATGTTGATTCCTATGAAGTCATCAATATCGTTATCATCAATGCCTGCTGCATCATCATGTCCCAATAGCGTGCTGGCATCGAGCCTCCCTCCGAACGGAGTAAGGAAAGTGCGGTGACTCCGGTCGATCGTGCCGTGCCTCCTCCCGGTTCCGTTACCATCTGTGAACTTCTCTTCCTTGAAGAAATTATCGCCGTTGTTGACGACAAGGATCGGTGAGGCGAACCGCTCGTCAGTATTATTAGCATCCCAGTGCCGAGTCATTATCATCCCAAGTTCCGCTGAGGTAGCTGTGACGGCTTCCTGCATCAGGGTATTGATACTCCCCTGTGATGCCTGCGTCACCATCATCGGTGCAGACATCATTACTATCCCCAGGATCACGATCGCAAAGATGAGCTCGATCATCGCGATAGCTCTTCTCATCATTCCGCTCCTTATATCTTGTGTTTTCATTACCAGTTAAGCCGTTTCATTTTCGTCGTTTCTGCACCAGTATCGAGTGCATTACCTGTCTCACCGACCCCTGACCATCCTCCAGTCCCTATATAACGTACTTTGAAGAACGGCTCTGTGATGATCGGCCCCTGAGGGTTGAAGATCAGCCATTCGTTGGTATAGATGGCTGGCGTAGAGGGGTCACTTTTGCGTACGAGATCGATCTCAACGATAAGCGGTCTGTCACCTCCAGCAGGTGTCGAATCCCAAACATTCTCATCAATGCCGTCTACTAGGGAGACATTGTGTGTCACATCATGGACATTGCCGGCAGGATCTGTCGTAGTATTGTTCTCTATCAAGGTGATATTGCCATCTCCGATAGCAGCATTGTGACCCATTGACAACCACCAGTTGGCTTCATTCGTCTGTGCATTGACCACAAATGGTATATACCTCGCACATTGTACAAATCCCAGATCACAGTATACGACTGCTGTGACAGGGGTATTGGCAGTATCTACAGTGATATCATCATAGAGCTCTTTGTTGGGTTTTGCCCTTCCATAGTAGAATACGACTCTGCCCTTAGAATTGTTGTGCTCACACCCTTCATCTGTCGCACATGTCAGGAGTGCCGAAGTATTGTAATCCCCTACTCTCGTACCGTTGATATCGGCCACTGTCGCAACGCCAAAACTGTTATTGCCATCATAATGTGAAGAGATAGCTATTGAATAATACGAGCCGTTGACCTCGAACGGGTTGCGTGGTACATCGATCTCTCTACGATAGTTAAACTTCAGCTCAGTGCTGGTATTTGTCTCGTTCCATGGGATCGTTCTTTCACCGGGTACATCTGTAGCATAGGCTCCTTCTGGACCGAAGCCAAGTAATCTGGTCGTAATATTGGTCTCATAAACATTTTGCTCAGGAGATGTGGCCGGATTGTCGATCTCGTTACCGTAAAAATAGGCATTGGGATCGACCCCGCTGATCACGATCTCATTGCTGGTACTATCCCTCCCCTGAAGATTGATCGTTTGATTGATCTCTACAGGATTCTCATAATAGAGATAGATACCATCGTCAGCACGGAAGTTCTGCGTAACATTTCCATCTCTGCTCATAGCCTGAACACGGGCATGGACCCTCGCTGCCATGAGACTTCGGCTCGTGGCCAGCGGATCACTGTCATCTATCCCTCTCCTGTCGGCAATATAGGTAAAGTTGGTATCCGGTCCTCCATTGTTGGTCAGATTGAGATCGGCAAATTTGAAATGATGAGGTATAAATGTGAGATTGAACTCACCGCATATATCCATGTGGAAATTTCCTTTACATCCGGCATTTGTGTCATCACTGTCGACCGCGGACCATGTGTTATCAGAGATATAGATCGTAACGCGTCCGATATCACTGTACTTGATCCCTACACCTCCGGGTGTCGTGCTACCATGCAGATAGGTAATGCCGTCTTTCATATCGATCGGGGTGGTTTTGTCGACGGTCGCTACTCCATGAAGCCGGCTTTCGTTATCCTCCATTCCGTCACGGAAAAACTTCACCGGATCAGGCGTACCGAGTATCATATGGAAATTATCTACCGTGTACCCCTGTACCAGACGATCAGTAGCAGGTGTCGTTACATTGACATCGGCATGCCATCCTTCCAGAGGCACATTATACGTCATACCTGCACGCATCAGATTCGGCTCATCATTTGGAAAAGCATTGAAATTTCCCATCAGACGGTCAGGTCTGATCGCGAAATTGTCGGTAGAACAGGAGTTCTTTGCATTGAACGTACACATAAAGCATCCCAGAGGATGATCATAGAGCGAATTGTAATCCGGACAGTCGGCAGTAGCTTCATGCACACTCGGACCACAGCTCCAGCCCCCATGACTCGAATTACATGGATCCCCGTTACCATGACCGCATCGGTCGTATGCATCGACCCCGAATCCTGGCACATACTGGGTAGCCGAGTTGGCACACTGTCCGATCCCCGCAAGGTTACCGGTAGTACTGCTGTTTGCAAGACAATCCTGTCCTTCTGCACTGAGGAGGTTGGGGTCGACGATGATCAGCTGCATCCTCGCGTTCTGCTTGATATTTTTTGGAACACGCAGTGTACCGGTTGCCGAAACATTTCCATCATGTACATAGATCACCAGTTGCTCACCGTTTTGATTCAACAGTGGCTGTCCTGTCCCTCCACAGTCACCGTCCTGATCATCGACCAGGTATGGCATGATAGCATACGGTGAGTCATAGGACCCCCCGATCCCTTCGATCAGGTTACCGTCGGCATCCCTGGGGGCTTCATATATCTTCGTTTTTCTCGTCTGCTGATCGAGGTGTACCCCTACCATCACACGCAGTGAGTTCGATGCCATCGTACGGATAAACTTGAGGTTGTTGTTCTGGTCGGAAGTATTGGTACTGTTATCGTAATATCCCCTGAGTGTCATGTCATTATACGGGATATAAGTATCGATCACATCGGCAGCCGATGTGATCTCTATCCCCCCTTCGCTTAGACCCGTACACTCAAGTACCCTGCCATAGTGGTAGTACCCGTTATGGATATAAGTAGCAAATACCGCTATCTGATCCACCAACTCGTTGCTATGGCTTGTTTTCGTACCCGTATCGATCATCGTTACGGTCGCATTTGCCTCAAGCCCGAGAATATTGTTGTAGACATTATAGCCAGACAAGTATGTCTGATAATCTGCAACAGATATTGTCTTCGGACCGTAACAGGTACCGAGATTGGAGATACACGAACCACTGGTAAGATCCAGTGTAGCCGGGTTATTCTTGCTCGCATCGATAGCATACATCTTGGTGATATTGAGATCGGTGATACCACCGGTCGTATTGGACTCTACCTTCACCTCTACCTTTGCTGTACATCCCTCGCCGTAGTAGAAGTTTCCTACTTTCGTACACCCGGTCGTCGTTGTCGTAATATCCCGGTAACACAACTGTACCGCGTTGTAGGCTGTCGGAAGTGAATCTACTATGATAGTTGAAGCAGTGTCTATATTGTTGCTGGTATTGCTGTCATTGTCTGCTTCTACGGTAGCGGTATTGGTAAGGTTCATTTCACTTGAAGGCGCCCTGACGTTGATCTTGACCGTAGCACTCATACCGCTCGATAGATTGTTGTCAAGACTGCACACGACTGTACCACTGCTCTGTCCACAGCTCCAGTTGGTCTCTTCTACACTCAGGTAGGTTAGCCCGGAAGGGAGTGAATCGATGATGGACACACTGCTCGCATCTCCTGCTCCCTGGTTGGTGACAGTGACAAGATAATAAAAGTCACTATTAATGATCACCTGACTCTGGCTCGATACCTTCTTGACTACTACATCGGGTGGGAATCCCCCTCCGACGAATATCGTGATGGTCGCATTCGCCTCACCGCCATGCCCGTCGGTGATAGTGTATTGATAAGTGAAATTGATGTCTTCTCCGCCGCTTGGAGTATAGGTGAACGATCCATCACTTTGGATACTGAAGGCTCCTACCGATGTAGTGGTCACACTCAGGGTATCGTTGTCAATATCACTGTCAGCCACACCTGATATAGCGCCCTGACCAGTGATCACGTTGCCTGTGATCTGTGTATCTATCGGTGTCGTATAGTTCTTGTCGTTGGCTACCGGAGGGGTATTGACAAATTCACTTACCGTGATGGTCACAGTACCTGTATCAGTCCCCCCATAACCATCCGAGAGAGTATAGGTGAATGATGTCGTTCCCGAAAAACCGCTCTCCGGCATAAATATAAACGTACCATTTGAATTCACCGTCACTGTACCCGCAAGACCGGTCTTGTTCGTCCCTGTGATGCTGAGTGGATCACCGTCAGCATCACTGTCCGGTGTACCATCTGTCAGAAGATTGCCGCTCAACTGGGTCTGGTATGGGGTTGTATAGGTATCGTCATTGGCGACAGGCGGTGTATTCGGACCTTTGACCGTAATATGGCTCACATTGTTTGAAGAAACAGTACCGCTCCCCTGATTATATGTCCCGATAACATTCGTCAATGCAACATCAAAAGCAGTAGAACCAGGTACTGATCCCGTGACGAGCGTAATAGTACCATTCGTTTGACCTTTCGCAATTTCTATATACCCTGACATACCGGGATAGCTGCTCGCATAAACAACAAGAACAGGGTCTGTATTCGGGGCTACATCAAGATTCACCGTCAGGTTCAGCGATGCCGTACCTTCTGCTATTGTCACTGTCGATGGGCTGATCGAAGCGATCGGGTGGTTCGTTACGTCGTCATTGCTGATCGTACCCACCCCCGTACCGTCACCGATATTTTTCACATTGGTACTATCTACAGTGATAGAGATATTGACATTGAACGTTTCGGCAGCTTCTACCCATGTATCGCCGTTGACAGGTATGGAAATAGTCGCTGTTTTTTGACCTGCTGCCAGGGTGATACTGCCTGTTGTCGCCACATAGTCGTTGTCTGCGACAGTAGCCGTTCCATCACTTGTCGAATAGGATATGACCTCCCCACCTGCAGGGTTATCGGTCATCGTCAGGGTAAAGACCATGGAGACCTGTCCGCTGTTCCCCTCTGTGACCGTCGCATCCGAGATGAATACCTCTTTAGTACCCGCATGGAGAGAGAGGGGGAGAAAAAGCAGCAGGGAAAGAAACGATGCACGCCTGAAAAGTATTTCAAATTGTTTGAAAAAAGTTAGAAAATATAAAACAATCTTATAAATTATCTTCATTTCGCTATCCTTTTGATAGTTTTATCTGAGGGTAGTATAGGACTAATATGTTTTATATTCTCTTAAAGAATGAAGATAATCATCACCTTTTCATGACCCATCGGAAAAGATTTTGCCTAGAGGGCAACCCTCCATACCAGGCACACCTGTACGATCTCGATATCGCTCTGGCGCGGTTTGATCGTGAAGCTCTCTATATCGTTCTCACCCAGTACATACTCCCTGTCTATAGCGTCGATCTTCTCCTCGAGTTCGTACCCAAGCTCATCGATATCTTTCTGGATATCATCGACCCTGTTTTGCGCCCTGGATACCTCGCCCTTCTCCTTGATGACACCGGTACCTTTGCCCAGTGCAGTGGCGACCTTCGACGTGCTGGTCTTTTTGCCCATGAGCGCTCCGAATACCGCCATCCCTACGCTCAGGATCGTCTCGGTGCTCTTGTTCCTGACATCGGCCTCCTCTTTCTCCAGTCTCGTTCGGGCGGTTTCCAGCTTGTCCGAGAGAGCGGCCTCTTTTTTCTTATACTGCTCCTTGAGCTTCTCGATCGCCTCTTCTTTGCGTTCGTTGAGGATATCCTGCAAGCGTACCCTGAAGTCGCCGAGGCTCTCGCCTGGTTTTGATTCGAGATTGAGCCGTGCCGACCTTGCGAGCTCTATCCTCTTTTCATTGTAGAGCATCTGCGCCAGGCTTTTGGCAGCTTTTTTGAGCCCTTTATCGGCAAGGATGAAGTCAGGCAGTTTGCTTCTCTTCGCCCCGGCGGGTGACTTTGAGACGAATCTCGCTATATCGTCCGCTTCCTCCCCGGCACTCTGCCATGCCACATCGGTATCCTCTGGGTGCAGTACAAGTGACAGGGAAATATCCCGGTATTCATCGATCCCGCGCCTGGCATCATAGAAATGTACCTTTGCACGAGCTCCGAGTGTCGGGATGTATCGTGGCTCATCCATGAAGCTCGGCTCATAGCACTGCGGTGTCGATGCGGGGAGCACATCGACCGTGTCGTACTCACCGCCGTCGCCGATCACTTCTGCGATGGCCGGTGCCTCTGTTCCCGGGGTCTTCTTATCGCTCATGATCGCCTTGATCTCATCCTTCCTGAGCGGCCCTTTGAGATAGCTCATACACCATCTGGTAGTAAAGAGTCCTATCCCATCCTCATGCGCGCTCTTGAGGAGGAACGTACGCTTTTGCATACCGGAGAGGAGCTTCCTGATATCCTCTTTGGTATACCCCTCTCCCTCTCTGGTCTCAAGCCCGTCGATCACCCTGTCGATATCCTGCGGTGTCTGGAGCCTGCCGATGAACCATGTGCCGATATTGGAGAGTCCCTTGTAGTCGAGATCGACCGGGTTCTGTGTGCTCAGCACCACACCCACCCCGTATGCCCGTGCCTGTTTGAGCAGCAGCAGCATCGGCTCTTTGCTCGGCGGGTTCTTCGTAGGAGGGAAGAAGCCGAATATCTCATCCATATAGAGGATCGCTTTGAGAGCGACCGTACCGCTCTGCTGGCGCATCCATGCGATGAAACGGTTGAGGAGCAGTGTCACGAAGAACATCCGCTCCTCGTCGCTGAGATGGGCTATAGAGAAGATCGCTATCTTCGCCTTCCCCTCCTCATCATAGAGAAGCTTCTGTATATCAAGGCTCTCCCCGTTCATCCATGAAGCGAAGCCGGGTGAGGCGATGACGGCGTTGAAGCCTGTTGCCAGTTTAAACCTCTCATCCTGCGGGAAGTAGCTCTCAAGCGGAAGTACACCGATCTTCGAGAAGGGGGGTGTGATGATCGCCGCGATGAGCGATGCGATATCGATGTTCTTCCCTTCGAGCCATGAGGATGCTATGATTTGTGAAAGGAGTATTGCCTCCCTGGAGTTGACCGGGTCGCCTGTGAAAGCGATGAGGGAGAGGAGGCTCGAGACGGTCGCTTTGAGATAGGTACCAAAGGAGTCGCTGTCATCGATGATCTCGTGGGGCGGTGTATCGAGCGAAGCCATGATATTGATCGGTATACCGGCACTGCTGCCCGGGGTATAGATGGTCTTTCCGACCTTTTTGAAGACTTCAAGACGCCCGCTGTCCTGATCCCAGCCTGCGAGCCCTTCCTGCCATTCTCCGGCGACCCTGGCAGCATATATAGCAGGCTCTTCACCTTTTGCAATGGCTTCGTCTTTGACCCACTCCTGATAAATATCCGGTGAGAAAGTCGGGTCGACCAGGGTGAGGTTGCCCATATCCCCTTTGGGATCGATCACGATAGCGGGGATGTTATCCATCGCCGCCTCTTCTATCAGCGAGATGCCGAGCCCCGTTTTGCCGCTGCCTGTCATACCGATGATGGCGGCATGGGTGGTGAAGTTCTTGTTCTTGAGCAGTGTGAGGTATTCGCTCACCTTGCCGCTCTCTTTGTCCACATCCCTCCCCAGATAGAAGAGCCCCAGCTTCTCATATATCTCTTTACTCATGGATACCTCCGGATATTTTCTATCTGGATTGTATCGAACTCTTACTGAGGGGGAATCCACTCAGTGGCAGAACTACGCCGGAGGAAGCGGGGAGGAGGTGATAGGGCCTTTCGAAGGGATAACTGTGGTCGGGATCGGAGCACCGCTTTTCACCTTAGTATTATTCGGTGTCTTTTGCGGCTTTTGCTCTTCCGGTATCCCCTGTACCAGGAAGCTGATCGCCTCTTTCCCCTTTTGCCTGAGCACCACGAGGATAGCATTTTTGCTTTTATAGACATGGAAGAGTTCGATATTTTTCATCACTCTGTCCACTGCCGTGCGCGCTTCGCTTTCGAGAGGTATCGTATACTCTCCCCCCTCGCTGCGCACGAGCATGTTGTCCTCTTTTGCTACGACCCAGCAGACCTTCGGCTGGGTCAGGCCGTAGAGCGAATTGGCGGTCTTCTCTATGCAGAGCCTGCCGAACTCCTCGTCCTCTATCACGATCTTGCCGCTGGCACCCGCAATGTCGAGATAGAGTGTCTCGATACTCTGCTTCTCCTCCTTGGCGCTTTTGAGGTAGGAGAAAAGCTGGGTGTTGGAAGCCCGCATCATATCGAGACTGTGGTAGAGTGCAAGGAGGACGAGGGTGAGGAGCGCGATGGCGATCAGCACTTCGATGAGGGTGAATCCCCTCCGTATCGCTCTCTTCGCCCCCTGCATTGTTTACTTGTCCATGATACCGACGCGGAGGGCTTCCTGGTAGCTGGTCTTGCCGCTGATCATCATATCGCGCAGCTCGTCGGCGATGGTCTTCATCCCCTGCGCTTTCATCGCTTCCCTGATCTGGTGGTCGGTGAAATTGTTCTTGACCATCTCCTTGACACTGTCGTCTATGACGAAGAGTTCCCCTACCGCCTGTCTCCCGCGGTACCCCGTGAAGTCGCAGTGTTTGCACCCGACATGTTCATAATATGTGGCATTTTCGGGGAGTCCCAGGTCGTCCATCAGCATCCGCGAGTGCTTCACCTCCTGCTTGCAGTCGTCGCACAGGAGCCTCGCAAGTCTCTGGGCGAGTACCCCGAGCAGCGTCGAGGAGAGGAGGTAGTCGGCTATCCCCATATCCATGAGCCTGGTGAGCGACGAGGTAGCGTCGTTGGTGTGAAGCGTGGAGAGGAGGAGGTGCCCGGTGAGAGCTGACTGGAGGGCTATCGTCGCCGTCTCCTGGTCCCGTATCTCCCCTACCATGATGACATCGGGGTCCTGTCTGAGGATCGAGCGGAGCCCCGCTGCAAAGGTGAGCCCCACCTTGGAGTTGACCTGTATCTGGTTGACGTTCTCGGCGTTGTACTCGACGGGGTCCTCGACGGTGATGATATTCTTGCTCGGAGTCGCGATGTGCTGCAAGAAGGCATGGAGTGTCGTCGACTTCCCCGAACCCGTCGGCCCGGTGACGAGGATCATTCCGTGCGAATGGTTGAGGAGCTTGTAGAACTGTACGGTCATCTCATGGGAGAAACCGAGCTCTTCGAGCGAAGGGATGTGCTCGCTCTGCATCAGTATCCTCATGACGACCCGCTCGCCGTAATAGGTCGGGAGTACCGAGACCCTCACGTCGATGCTCTTGCCGGAGATGGTGATCTGCGTCCTGCCGTCCTGCGGGACTCTCTTCTCGGAGATATCGAGGTTGGAGATGACCTTGATACGGTTGATCACGAGAGCGATAATGCTCTTCTCGAGATCGAGATGCTTCTTGAGCGCACCGTCGATACGGAGCCGTACTTCCCCTTTGCGCTCGCCTGTCTCGATATGGATATCACTCGCCCCTTTCTGGATCGCCTGGAAGAAGAGGGAGTTGACCAGTTTGATGATAGGTGCGGATGCTTCGCTCGAGAGGAGGTCCTGGGAGTTGCGGATGAACTCGAGCAGGTCCGATTCGACCTCGATGAGCTCGTCTCCGGCAGTCGCCGTCATATCGCCGAACGACTCCTGGGTCTGTTTTTCACGGAACTTGTTGCGCAGTCTCTCGAAACTCTCGCCGTCGAGGAGGTACAGTGTGTATCCCAGCCCCAGTCTGGCAAGGTAGTTGAGCGAATCTACCAGCGTCTCCTTCTCTACGACCGCTGCCTTCTCACCGTCGATGAGGGAGAAGAGGAGCGAGTGCCTGATAGCGAGCTTGTGGTCGATACCCTCTTCCCAAAGCGGTTCGAGGTTCACATCATGAAGCTCCCGAATCTTCATCAGAAATCACCCAGTATCAGCATATCGTCCGACGTGCTCGTGCGGCTGCTTGCGGGGTGGCTTCCTGTCGTGGAAGATGAGCCGAAGAGTCTCGAGCCTTTTTTCTTGTTGAGCGCATCCTTGACATACTTGTTGAACCGCTGCTGCACATCTTCAAGCTCTGTCAGTACCTTCTTCAGCCTTTCAAGATCGCCGTTCTTCCTGACGATGAACGGGGTGAGATAGACCACGACGTTGATCTCGCCGGTGTAGTTGCTCTTGGACCTGAAGAGCTCGCCGAGGATCGGAATATCGCCGAGGATAGGAACGCTCACGACGCTCTGGCCGCCTGAGTTCTTGATCAGGCCGCCCAGGATGATCGTCTCGCCGTTGTTGACGATCGCATTGGTGAGGATCTTCCTCTTGGTAGTCGTCGGTCGGTCGGCATTGACGGTAGAGGTGGGAAGGACATCCTCGATGGTCGTCTCAACCTCGAGGGAGACCTTGTTGTTGCTGGAGAGTCTCGGCTTGACCTTGAGGGTGATACCGATATCTTCCCTGGAGTAGTTGTTGATGATATTCCCCTGAGCCTGGGTCGTCTGCTGCGCCTGGGTGAGGATCGACTGGGTCTTACCGACGTAGATCGAGGCCTCTTTGTTGTTGACACAGAGTATCGACGGTTCGCTGAGGATGTGCGCCGCGCCGTTCTCCTGCATCAGGTCGAGCTTGGCACCCATCGCGAACATCTCTTTGATCCCTGTATCGAATGAGAAGGTCTTCTCGGTAGTAGTGATCAGGTTGCCGTTCTGGTCATACTGTGTCGTATCCTGGTTGAGGAAGCTCAGGAGCGTATCGGAGATCATGAGTGATGAAGCACCGGAATTCGCTGCGAGCGTGAAGAGACCCTGGCTTGTGATCTTGCCCGACTCGAACCCGTATCTCAGACCCAGCTGCTTGGCAAGCTCGGTATTGATCTCAACGATCTTCGCCATGACGTATACCTGTGGAATAGCGACATCGAGCTTGGAAATCGTACTTTTGATATTTTTGATCTGGTCGCCGTCGGCAAGGACTACGAGGGCGTTGCGCTCGATATCGCTGACCACCATCGCCTTGGGAGCATCTTTGCCGTCCGCTGTTTTTTTTGTCGGATCGGAAGGGGTCATATTGTTCATCTGGCTCACCAGCTGCGAGATGATCTTCTGCATATCCTCGACATTGGAGTTTTTGAGCGGGATGACATACATCTGCTGTGTGAGGCTCTCACCTTTGACATCGAGTCTTTTGATATAGCTGATCATCTTGTTCATATTGGAGTTTTTCCCCACGAGGATGATCATGTTGGCAGCGTCATCCTTGAAGATATCGACCTGCTCGCTCTTCACACCGGCAGGGAAGAGGTTCTTTGCCATATTGGTAACGTTGGGGAAAACATCTTTGACACTGGAGTTCTTGAGCTTGACGAAAGCAGAGTTCTTGGCTCCCTTCTCTTCGATCGCGTTGATGATCTTCTCGATCGCCCTGATGGTGGTAGGGTTCGCAGAAACGGTCAGAAGGTTGTTGTCCTGGAACGAGATCGCCTCCGCGTTCTTGTGGAGAAGCGGCTTGATCTTGGCACGGATCACGGCGGCATTGGTGTTCTTGAGATTGAATACCACGGTCTGGATCGACTCGCCGTCCTCGATATTGTCCGCGACCGAGAGACCCTCGCCGAGCGCTTCGTTGGACTTCATCACCTGGTAGTAGTCCCCTTTGTCGACAAGGGTCAGACCACTGTTAGCCAGGATCGAGTTGGCGAGTGTGATCAGCGAGCTCTTCTTGATCGGTGTCTGGGAGACGAAGTTGACCGTCCCTTTGAGATCGGATGTGATCAGGATGTTCTTCTGGGTGATCTTCCCTACCATCTCGATGAAGTCTTTGATATTGAGGTTGCGGAAATTCACATCCACACGCTCTTCACTGTCCCCTTCCGGCGCGCCGAAGGCTGTCGCCACGATCAGGATCAAACTCAAAAAAATCTTAGTTAACTGCATAGTCTAGCTCCATTGTTTCATCTCCTCTTTTGATTGTAATCGCTATATCTTCCATATTTTCCATCTCTTTATAGACTGCCATCGCTTTGTCCAGGCCATCGACCTTGATCCCGTTGACCGACTGGATGATATCCCCCCGTCGAAGCCCAAGTTTGGCAAAGTCACTGTCACGTTTGATAAAATTGACGCGGAATCCTACCGTCTGGCCGTTCTCTTTGGCCTCTCCGATACCGATATTCTTCCATATCTCATCCATGTTCTTCCTGTAATGGGTGAAGAGATTCCTGTCGACCGTCGTGATATCGTCTTCGGTACGGATATTCGTAGCCCCTTTGTTCGGGACGGCCACCGGCACAGGTTTAGCCTGACTGCTCTTGGGATAATTTACGCTGCTTGTCCCGTTAGTCTGGGCTTTGACGAGCTCTATGCGGTAGTTCTTCCCATCCTTGGTGAAGATCGCCTCCCGGGCGGTCGCATCTTCGAGACGGTACCCCTCGAACGTATCACCTTTCGAGAGCACCTTTGTCAGACTCCCCTGGAGGATCGTCACGACCACGATATCGCGCGAACGGTAGACTGCCAGAAGCTTGAGCGCATTGATATCCGTCGCTGGCACCTGTGTGACAACGGGGGCTTGTTTGTCCTCTTTGATGACACTGAAGCCCGAAGTGATCGGAAGCGCCTGCGCTCTCGATATCTTGTTGTACTCCACGCCGCTCGAATCAAAAAGGGCGAATGTCACACCGACCCAGACGATCTTGACGCCGAGCATCATCCCCAGTACGGGGATAGCCCTGCCGAGAACCTGCTCGCTAGAGGGCAGTTTCATAGTACCATCCTTTTTCGTCTTTTTTCAGAAATCCCTTGAGTCTTTCGAACGCCTTCTCATTTCCGGGGACCGCCGCGATATCGACACGGGCTTTCATACCGTCAAGATCGATGAGTGATGTCGGCTCTATCAGGGCAAAAGGGCTCTGACCGTTCAGAGAGACCTTCTTCGGAGCCCAGACGGCATACTCTGCACCTACCTGATCGACAGGAGCGGGTATCCACTCCCTTGCCATGGAGTTCACGGTGATCCCTCGGACCGTGACGCTGTTCCAGAGCAGGAGGGTGGTCACACCGATCTCGTCTATGGTAGCTGCTTCTATCTTGTTGACATAGAGGGTGGGATGTTTGACCGTCAGTCCCAGAAGGCCCTCTTCGATCGCTTCACCGTGCAGGATGATGTCCTGTTTGGCAAGCTCCTCTTCGAGCATATAGTAGAGTTCTCTTTTGGGGGCGAAAACGATGATGGCGAGCCATGCAGCGATGATCCAGAAAAGTATCTTTTTTACCATTTGCATGTGAACTCCATATCATAGTCTTTCTCTTTGCGCTTGATCGAAAGATCGACGATCGCTACAGCGCTGTTCTGGAGCTTTTTGAGCACCCCGTTCATCTCGGAGTGGTTCAGTCCGGCCAGTGAAGCGTTGAGTTTCTTCGCCTTGATCTCGAACGACCTGACCTTTGCTGCGGGGATGCCCCCTTTGATCTGCTTCATCTGGCTTTCGAGCTTGGGATTGCCCCATTGCTCCATAAGCGCGACGATCGTACTGATCTCTTCATAAGCTGCACCTGCTTCGCTCTTGGTCTCGGCGATCCTCCCGGCGACACTCTGCTTGTACCCGTATGTACCCAGCGCAAGGACGATGGCGAGGGTCAGCAGCAGTTCGTTCTGATACTGTTTGAGGATCATAGGGTTCCCTCCACTTTCAATACAAGCTCGTTGCCGTTCCTGTCCGTTTTGTACTTTTTCTTCTGTGCGGCTGCAAGGATCTGCTTCATGACCTGCTCATCCTTGCACAGGAACGAAGCGTTGAACTTTTTGTCGTCGAGCTTCAGGCTTTCCAGCTCCACTCCGTTACGCCCGAGCTTGGAGAGATTCTTGAGCACATCGCGTTTGGCGCGCTCCTCTTTGTCGATCTTGTGGTAACGTTTGGAGATGTTCTCCCTGGCATAACCGCTCTGGAGGGCCGGGTTCTGTTCGAGGAGCTCATCGAGCGGCCTGCTGATATCGGCAAGCATCTTCTCGTAGCGTATCCCCTCGGCGAGCCACAGCAGGGCGAATACACCAATGATCGAGGCGATGATCACAGCGCTCCTGAAATCGACAAGAGCGTTTTTGCTGATATTGAATCCCACCCCGTCGTCGGGGATCAGGTTCTCGTCGAAACGGAGCGTACCGACAGGCTCCTCGAATACTGCTGCGGGGAGGACAACGACGGTGTTTTCCATCACGGTGATCACTTCGTGCTCGCTCAGCCTCGACGGGTGTTCGAAACGCTCCGAAGAGCGCTGGGCAAAATAGAGCTTCGTCACCTGCTCGCTCCCTATCCCCCTGCTCTCGATGAACTGCGCGATCTCGTACGGGTCATAGGCGATGATCACCCATACCGTATCTTCACCGCTCTCTTCTTTATAGATATAATAGCTGTATTCCCTGGCATCGGGCAGAAGCTCTTCCATGATCGAAGGGGCGAGCTTTTTGACCTGGTAGAGGTACTTCACCGGCAGCTCCACCCGCTTGAGAGTGTAGAACTGAGGGGTTACCATGATCGCAACGGGGTTGCTGTAGCGGTAGTCGCGCATCGCTTTGTGTACGAGTACGATGTGCTTACTGCTTCCCATAAAATTCAAATCCATCTATCCTCTCTTGTCTGTAGTCAAATCCGAACGCATACCCCTCTTCGCCGATCCCGTAGGTGATATGACAGTGCATCTTTTCACTGATGTCGGTCAGAAAAATCTTGGTATCCAAAAAGCTCTCATCGCCGCCGAACGTCCGGACGAACTGCGTCAGATCGTCACCCTGGGACCATTCGCTCCTGACCGTCTCGATATCGACCGCGAAGAGCAGTGCGATCAGCTCCTCCGAGAAATACCCGGAATCGGCTGTGAGGGAGTCGTAATCGAACGAAAAATACTTCTCCCAGTCGATCTTATCCACCTCCGGATCGTCGGAGAGGAATCGGTAGTCGAGTACGATCGCTTTGAGCTGGGCGAGCGAACGGATACCCGGTTTGGGCTTGACGTAGTCCTTTTCGACGCCCGAGCCGTACTCGGGGTCGACCGCGCTCCTGATCATCTCTTCGAGCTGCGAGGGGTTGGCAACGTTGTATTGCTGTATTATACCTTCTAAAAGCAACTGAGCGATATCATAGAGCTTTTTGGACGTTTCGTTGTTCTCGTACCCCAGCCAGTTGATATTGATCGCACCGTTGAGCGGTTTGCACTCTACGCCGACGAAGATATCCCCTTCCGCAGGACGGATAGAGATCGGGGCGCTGTAGAGCGTCTCGAGGACCGCTTTCTTGGCCTCTTTGTCGTTGCCCGATTTCTTGATCATCCCCTTGATCCCTTCCGCCGTATCGCGGTAGAGGAGGTTTGCCTGGATCATCGCGGCCGTATCCATCGCACTCCCCTTCGACTCGTTGAGGTAGGAGAAGATCACCCCGATGAGTGTCAGCATAGAAGCGATGACAGCCAATGTAATAAAAAGAACAATGCCTTTTCGCCTTTTATCCATCTAAAAGCTCTATTCAAGTAAAATTGCCGACTATTATAGCCAATTAACCTAAGGATACTCAATGAACAGTAAAAACCGACACAATAATACCATAAATTCAACAAAGCGCAAAGGCTTCAGTTTGCTCGAGCTTCTCGTCGTTATTCTGATCCTCGGAATCCTTGCTGCTTTCGTCGCTCCCAACCTCATCGGACAGGGTGAAAAGGCAAAGAGAGACCTCGTCTGCGTACAGATGAACAATGTCGCCCAGGCGCTCAAGATGTTCAAGCTCGACAACGGTATGTATCCCGATACCGAAGAGGGTATCCCTGCGCTCATGAGCAACCCGGACGCCTCCAAGTATCCAAACTATCCCAATATCATGTACCTTGAGAACGAGCCGAAAGACTCATGGAACAACACATTCGCCTATATCAAGAACGAAGCCGGATTTGACCTTATCAGCTTCGGTGCGGACCGTAAGGAAGGCGGCAGCGGCGATGCCGAGGATATCTTCTTCAGCAAGTGCAAGAAGTAATCCCCTTTCTTCATGTCCCGAAGAGCCTTTACCCTCGTTGAGCTCCTGATCGTCATCCTGATCATCTCGATCTCGTATGTGCTGGTCTTCAGCGCTATGAAAGAGGATGTCAAGAAACCGAAGGCGATCACCCCCCTCACTCTCAAATCGACCCTGCTGGCCAAAGAGTTCGCTACAGCAAGCGGCGAGTTCTTCTGCCTCGAAGGCGGAGAGAAATGCTATATCAGGCAGCTCGACACCCTCAGACCCTACAAAGAAAAGGTAGCTTTCGGCAAAGAGCTCACCGTCTACAGGCTCAACGATAACGGCAATACCTACAAGCCCGAATACGGACGCTACGACGACAAGAAGATAGCGCTGCGGTTCACGATCTATCCCAACAAAAGCTCGACACAGATGATCGTAGAAGAGGCGGGAGACAAGTTCACCTACCTGCCGAGCTTCTTCGGAGAACCAAAGGAGTTCAAGACGCTCGACGATGCCAAGGATTACTGGCTGGCCGACCGGAAGCTCCTCGACCAGGGGGAATACTACTGATGTACCGGAAAAAAAAGTGGCAACAGGGCTTCACCATCATCGAGATACTCATCTCCGTGATCCTAATCACTATCGTAGCGCTCGGTGCTGTCAAGATACAGCAGGAGAGCCGCAACCTCGCCATCTATCTCGTCGACCGCAACAAGAAAGAGCTTTCCAATACTCTCTTCCTCACCCCTGATGTCATCAAGTACCACAAGGACGAGAAAGACGCCATGACCCTGATCGAAAAACAGTTCTCGATCCAGGATGACAAGAGCCGTGATGTCCTCAAGAACACCAAGCGGGAGATATTCATCACCGAACCGATCAAGCTCAACAACGACGAACTCCCCATCGAACTCAAAGAGATCATGCTCAAAGGGCAATACCCCGCCCGCTTTATACAGTTCAAAGTACTGTAGACTCGGTCACTCCATGACTGACATGGAGTCCATATTGTGAAGGTCGCTCTCTATACGACCTCTCATATCCTCCAGCTTCTCCGATATCACACCCTCGAACTGGGAGCGGTTGAAGGTGCTCTGCCGTTTGGCGAGGCGGGCGGTATTGGTGATGATCTTCTCTTTGAGCTCCTCTTTGCAAAGTCTCCCGTCGAGGTAGTCGAGGGTCTCTTTGATACCGATGGACTTCATCGAATTGGGCCTCCTGCCGTAGCGGTGCTCCAGGTATGCCACCTCGTCGATGAGCCCCATGTCGAACATCTTCTGTGTCCGTCGCTCGATCCTCCCGCGCAGCAGTTCCCTGGGGGTCACAATATGGTAGATCGGCAGGGGATCGGTGACGATGCTCTGCGGGGGATAGAGTTCGAAGTAGCGCGACGGGGGCATCCCTGCGGCGAGGTATATCTCGTACGCCTTTTCTATACGGTAGCGGTCCCCCTCTTCGATCTTCTCCATATAGTGCGGATCGATCGTGCGGAGCTTGTCGTAGAGGGCACGGGGATCGTGCATCCTCTCTCCCACCACACCCTGCTGCTCGCCACTGAGATCAGGCAGGGGTGACATCCCTTCGACGAGACGCTTGAGGTAGAAGCCCGTCCCCCCTACGATAATGAGGTTCTTCCCCCAACTCTTCGCTTCACGCCACACCTCCCGGTAAAGATCGATGAAGAGGGTCACGTCGAAAGGCTCGTCGGGGGAGAGGAGATCGATCCCGTAGTGTCTGATCTGCTCAAGCTCCTCCACGGAGGGTTTGGCCGAAACGATATCTATCTCTTTGTAGAGGGCAAGCGAATCGAGCGAGAGGATCACCCCGTTGTGTGCTTCGGCCAGCTCTATCGCCAGGTCGCTCTTGCCCGAGGCTGTAGAGCCTATGAGGGCTATCTGCCATGGATCAGTCGAGCTTGACACTACGTATCCTCATAGAGTTGCCCACTACCACGAGCGAGCTGAGGCTCATCGAGAGGGCGGCTATGAGCGGGTTGACGAATCCCGCCATCGCCAGAGGTACCGTGACGAGGTTGTAGAGGAGGGAGAACCCGAGGTTCTCCTTGACCGCACGGAAGGTGCGGCGTGATATCCTGTAGGCCTCGTAGATACTCTTGGGGCGTTCGTCGAGGAGCACGACATCGCTCACACTGATGGCCACATCGGCGCCGCTCCCCATAGCGATGGCGATATCGCTGCGTGCGAGGGCTATGGTGTCGTTGATCCCGTCACCCGCCATCACGACGACATGCCCCTCATCGTGGAGCCTGCTGATATGATCGGCTTTGTCCTGCGGGAGGAGATGGAAGTAGACCTCCTCTATCCCCACCTCTGCGGCGACTTTCAGTGCGCTCTGCTCGTGGTCGCCCGTAAGCATGATGACATTGATCCCCATCTCCCTGATCTTCGATACCATCTCGCGCGCACCCTCCCTGATCGTATCGCTGAGCTCATAGTACCCCATGAGCTCCCCGTCGACGGCGAAGCAGAAGAGGGTGTTCTCGCTCTCTATACCTGCGGTATCGATCCCGGACTCCTCCATAAAGGCTTTGTTCCCGCCAAGTATCTTCCTGCCGTGATAGGCTGCGCTGACCCCCTTGGCCTGGATCGACTGGATATTCTCCAGCTCGACCGGGGTAGCTTTCTCATGGTGTTCGCCCAGGTATTTCACGATCCCTTTACTGATGGGGTGGTTGGATGTGGCGGTAAGGGCGCCGAGCAGGGTGGGGTCGAAGGGCTTTCGGATATGTTCGGCGACCACCTGCGGTCTCCCCTCCGTGATCGTACCGGTCTTGTCGAGCGCGAGGGTATCGCTCTTGGCCATTGTCTCGAGGAAGGTCGCCTCCTTGAAGAGTATCCCCCGTCTTGCTGCCACCGAGATACCCACCAGCGTCGACATCGGCGTGGCCAGACCCAGCGCGCAGGGGCAGGCGATGACGATGACCGAGATACCTACGATGAGTGCCTGCTCGAAGCTATCCCCCCAGTAGAGCCACCCGGAGAAGGTGGCCAGGGCGACGATCAGGATAGTGGAGGAGAAGTACCCGGAGATGGAGTTGGCGAGCTGCTCGATCTTCGGTTTCTTCGTGATCGACTCCTCGAGGAGGTTGATAATGGAGCGGAGCAGTGAATTGGAGGCATCCTTGGTCGCACGGTACCGCAGCTGCGAATCGAGCAGCACCGAACCGCTGAGCACCTCGTCCCCTTTGCTTTTGAAGAGCGGGAGGTTCTCCCCCGTGAGTGAGCTCTCGTCGAACGACCCTTCGCCGTGCATGATGATCCCGTCGATCACCACTTTCTCCCCCGACTTGATCTCGATGATATCGTCCTCACGGATATTCTCGACGCTCACCAGCGACTTCACCCCGTCCTTGACCAGCGTCACTTCGGTGGGGGTGCTCCCCATAATGCCGTCGAGGGTATCGACCGCCTGCTTCTTGCTGAGGACTTCGAGGTATTTCCCCACGAGGACGAAGGTGATGATCATCACCACCGAGTCGAAGTAGACCTCCCCCTTCTGTGTGATCATCGCCTGTATCGAGTAGAGATACGCCAGCACCGCCCCCGAGGCGACAAGGGTGTCCATATTGACCACCCGGTTCCTGTAGCCGTAGTATGCTCCGCGGAAGAAAACCCATCCGCTGTAGAAGAGGACGGGGGTGGCGAGGATGAACTCCGAGACATTCAGGACATCCTTGAACCTCTGCTCTATCCCGGTGAAGTACCCTGCGTAATGGGCGATCGCTATCCACATGATGTTCATACTGCCGAACACCGCGACAAGGATGCGCGAATAATACGATTTGCGCTGGTTGGTGGCCCTCGCCTCCTGGAGCGACGGGTCATAGGGGTAGGCGTCATAGCCGATGGAGCGGATCACCTCGATGATGCGCGAGAGCTTGATCACTTCGGGGTCCCAGACCACCTTTGCCTTGTTGGTGGAGTAGTTGATCGAGGCTTCGATGATCCCCTCCTGCTTGTGGAGCACCTTCTCGTTGAGCCAGACGCACGCCGAGCAGTGTATCCCCTCGATGATGAGATTGATCTCGTTGAGCCCGTCGTCGCTTTTTTTGATATAGCGCTTCTCGAACCCCTCGAGGTCGAACCGTTCGAGGCTCCCTTCATTGGGCGCGGCGGGGTGGAGCTTGGTATCCCCGAGCTTGTCGTAGAAGGTCCCCAGTCCCTCGTCACGCAGCAGGTGGTACACCCCCTGGCACCCTTTACAGCAAAAGTGGAGCTTCCCCTCCTCCTCGACGATCATCACTTCTTCGTCAAACTCCAGATTACAATGGCTGCAAGCTACCTTGGACACGGCTACCCCTCTAATAAATATGGTCAATTTTATCGAAAAATGGGTAAGATTCAGGACACCGAAACGACGACAGACCAAAACAGGGAACCAAATGACAACTCTCATCGTGATAATGATCCTCCTGGAACTTTTCGAAGCGTGGTGGCAGAGGGCCGATACCCTCAGGGGAGTCCTTACCAACGGCTACGTGTATTATTCCAAAAGCATCTTCTTCTTCTTTTTCATGCACCCGGCATACTCTTTTACCCTCTTCGTCGTCCTCCTCCTCGACCTGCTCAACGGCTGGATGATCGCGATACTCTTTTTCAAAACGGTCGATATTTTCTTCAAGATCACACTGATGAAAGGGCTCTATGAAGAGGGAGACCTCGATCCAGGACTCATAGAGATACTCGACCAGCCCCTGAGCCCCTGGCTCTTCCTGAGCGGTGCCGGACTCTACCCGTTTCTGCTCGCTTATGGCATTGCATAACCAGCCTGTACCATCTCTCCAACTCATCTGTTTTTCGATCGTTATTTACTGCCGTATCTGTCATCGATGACACCCCTGTGAAGGCCGTGTTTCCGGTGATCTCCAGAAGACTGGAGAGGGCATTGTTTTTCTTCCGTTTTTCCGGGGAAAACAGAGCCTGTTTATAAGAGATTTAGTTATAGCATTTCGTATTCCATCAAGGAGGAATAATAATGTTTTCCAAGCTCAAGTTTTTGATACTGGTCATGTTGCTGAGTACGGCAGTGATCACCACCGGTTGCGGTGGCGGCGGTGGCGGTTCCACTCCAGATACGAATGAGGTTCCAAATGCCGATGCCGGGGTAGATCAGATCGTTGAGGCGGGAACATCGGTCACTCTCAATGGTACCGCTCACGATACGGACGGTACGATCATCAGCTACCGATGGAGCTCCGATACGGGAGGCTTCTCATCGGATAACGCTTCATATACTTTCACACCATCTACAACAGGGACCTATACTCTGACCCTTACCGTTACTGACAATGACGGCGCTACGGCTACCGACACAATGGTATTGACCGTTCTCGGAGCAGGTACGATCAATCCGAACAATATTGCGCCTGCTGTGGATGCGGGGGCAGATCAAACGATACAAACAGGCACATCAATAACCCTGAACGGTACCGGAAGTGATAGTGACGGCACTATTATCAGCTATCACTGGAGTTCCGATACCGGCGGATTCTCTTCGGACAGTGCTGCATATACTTTCACACCGTCTGCGGCCGGTACATACACACTCACACTCACTGTTATGGACAATGACGGTGCGATCGCTACAGATACGACGGTCATCACTGTCACGGATACTGTTCCTTCTGCGAATATTCCCCCTAAGGCCAATGCAGGTGCCGATAAGACGGTGACAAAGGGGGCTTCGGTAACGCTCAGCGGTACATGCTCCGATACAGACGGTACGATAGCAAGCTGCGTATGGTCGGGTACAGTAGCCGGTACGGCTGTGGATGCTCCCAACCCTGCG
>QKDN01000056.1 GCA_003252535.1 Campylobacterota bacterium
TAATTTGAAGTTATCTTGAATGTTTAAAATTACACAACTTTTATGGGGAATATTGTAATGGGGGTTTAATCCATCCCACGCTATAATAAATATACTTCTATTAGCAAAGATTGCTATGCTTTGCGCAGCGGTAGAATAGATATCACGCAATAAAGAGTCTGGTGAATGGAAACAATATTGGAAACGCTCAACCCAAGCCAAAGAGAGGCTGCGGAACATATCGACGGTTCGCTTCTTATATTGGCAGGTGCAGGGAGCGGGAAGACCAAGACGCTCACTACCCGTCTGGCCTATCTTATAGGTGTGGTGGGGATCGACCCGGCCAATACCCTTACCCTGACATTTACCAACAAAGCGGCAAGCGAGATGCGTGAACGTGCCCTCAGACTCATCACCACCGATACTTCTACGATGCCGCTACTCTGCACTTTTCATAAGTTCGGCCTGCTCTTCCTGAAATTCTATATCGAGAAGCTCGGGCGAAGCAACAATTTCGTCATCATCGACAGCGATGACAAGAAGCGGATGATCCGCAATATCGCCAAAGAGCTGAAGATCGATCTGAACGTCTCTTTCCTCTCTGCCGAGATATCCAAGTACAAGAACTCGCTTCTGGGGCCCGAAGAAGCACTCAGGAAAGCAGAGCTACGCGACTATAAGCAGGCGGCAGAGGTCTATGTGGAGTATCAGAAGAGTATCATAGAGAACAATCTCGTAGACTTTGACGATCTCCTGATGTTGACATACCAGATACTTGATGAGAACAAGGATCTGCGCCGTGAGATAAGCAACCGTTATCAGTATATCATGGTCGACGAGTACCAGGATACCAACGAGCTGCAGTTCAAGCTCCTCGAACACCTCTCCTCCGAACATGGCAATATCTGCGTGGTGGGTGATGACGACCAGAGCATCTATGGATGGAGAGGTGCGAATATCCGCAATATCATCGAATTTGCCGACAATTTCAAGGGGGCGAAGGTGGTCAAGCTCGAGACCAATTACCGCTCCACGGTCTCCATCCTCGAAGCGGCCAACAAGCTCATCGAGCACAATTCCGGCAGGCTTGGCAAGACCCTCGTCTCCCATATAGGGGAGGGGCCGCATGTACGGCTACAGCACTCGCTTGACGAGGTGCACGAGGCCAAGTTGATAGCGCAGGAGATCAAGGGGCTGCTTCAGAAAGGGGTCAACCCGGACGAGATCGCAGTACTCTACCGTATCAATGCCCTCTCGCGTTCGCTCGAAGAGGGATTCAACAAAGAGAATCTCGGCTACAAGCTTATCGGCGGGATGCGGTTCTACGAGAGGGCTGAGGTGAAGGATATCATCTCCTACTTCAGGGTCCTCTCCAACCCCCATGACGACTTCTCTTTTCTCCGGATCATCAACAAGCCCAAGAGGGGTATCGGCAAAGCTTCGGTAGAGAAACTCCAGAAGGAAGCATACAGTCAAAACCTCTCTTTCTACGGATATATCAGTGCTGCTTCACAGGAGCAGCTCCAGGAGATCGTAGGGAAGAAAATAGCAGCAGCCTTCAAGCAGCTGGTCCAGGATATCAGGCTTTTGCAGGAGGAGGCCGAAAGCTCGCTTTACAACTTCGTGACACGTTTCGAGGATGTGATCGAGCTCAAGAAGTTCTACGGCGCGATGGTGGACGGATTCGACCGCAATCTCAACATCGACGAGTTCTACGGCTATTTCCGCGATATGATCATCAAGAACCCCGACCTGACCCTCGACGAGTTCCTCAACGATATCACCCTCCAGAGCGAACAGGACCAGGTGGAGGGGGATACCATCTCGATCATGAGCGTCCATGCGGCCAAAGGGCTGGAGTTCGAGCATCTCTATGTGATCGGGCTCGAGGAGGAGTTCTTCCCGCTGTTGGGGGAAGGGTGCAATATGGAGGAGGAGCGGCGCCTGGGCTATGTGGCGATCACCCGTGCCAAACGCCACCTGACGATGTGCTATGTCGACAGCCGTTTCTACAAAGGGCGGAGGAAGATGATCGACAAGAGCCGGTTCCTCGGCGAAGCGGGTCTCATCGAGAGCGCCAGCCTCAAGATCACCAAAAGCTCGGGATACAAGAAAGGCGATCTCGTCAAGCACAAGATATTCGGTATGGGGCGCGTGCAGGAGGTCAACAAATCAGGCAAAGAGTACAAGCTCCTGATCAACTTCGGGGGCAACAAAAAAGAGATCCTCAGCTCTTTCGTGCAGCCTGTATGATGAACAGACTCTTCGTCGTCAACAAGCCGATCTTCCGCAGCTCCAACGGCTATATGGGGTATGTCAAGCGGAAATACGGCACCAAGAAGGTGGGCTTCTCGGGCACCCTCGACCCCTTTGCTACCGGGTGTCTCATCGTCGCTACGGGGCAGTACACCAGGCTCTTTCAGTACCTTGCCAAGACCCCAAAGACCTATCGCGCGACCCTCTGGCTGGGGGCGAACTCCCCGAGTCTCGATATCGAGAATGTCGATTCCATCACAGAGGTGGAGCCGTTTGAGCAAGAGAAGATCGAAGAGGTGTTGCACTCGCTCAAAGGGGAGCTTACTTACCTCCCGCCAAAATACTCCGCCAAGAAGATAGACGGGCAGAGAGCCTATGCCCTCGCACGGGAAGGGAAAGATATCAAGCTGAGAGAGATCACTTCGACGATCTATGAAGTGAAGTTGCTAAACTACAACCACCCCTTCGTCCATTTCGAAGCGACGGTCAGCGAAGGGAGCTATATCCGCAGCCTCGGCGAGATCATTGCCCAGAGACTGGGGGGAGACGGGACGCTCTCCTCCCTGGAACGGCTTCGTGAAGGCGATTTTGTCTATGACAATGAAAAGGCGCTCGATCCGCTTAAATTTCTGGCGCTCCCGTGCAACAGGTATACAGGGGATATGGAAAATATCACATTGGGACGCAAACTCGACAGAGAGGATTTCGAGTGTCTTGATGACGGCACCTATGTGATTGAGAGCGGGGAACACTTCTCCATTATCGAGCTCAGTGACGAGGGTGTTGCCTACAAGCTCAACCGGGTCGAGAAATTCAAGGAGTGTTAATGCAGATCAAAGCCCACGCGAAGGTCAATATCTTCCTTAAGATCACGGGGCACCGGGACGGTTACCATACCCTCATCTCCCGCTTTGCCAAAGTGCCGAACCTTTACGATACCATCACCTTGGTACCCTGCGAGTGCGACGGGTTCACGATAGAGGGGTGCGAGGGTGTCGAGACGCAGAGCAATACGATCTATAAAGCCTACGCTATTCTGCTCGAAGAGACAGGAAGTGAGAGCCTCGAAGAGTTCTTCAGACATCACAAGGTGGCCGTGGAGAAACGAATCCCCTCGCAGGCGGGGCTCGGCGGCGGGAGCTCCGACGCGGCGGCATTTATGAGACTCGTCAACGATGTGTGCGATCTGGGGATCGATATTGACAGACTGGCGGTTCTCAGCAGCCGTATCGGGGCGGATATGCCGTTCTTTGTCTACGATTACGACAGTGCCAATGTCAGCGGTTTCGGGGAGATCGTCGAGAAGTATGACGAAGAGCCTCTCGATATCGAGACCTACACACCGCCGATAGGGTGCGATACCGTCAAGGTCTACAAAACCTTCAAGGCGAACTTTCTGGATGCTATCGAAGCCGTGGAATATTATAAATGGCTTGAGCTTCCTTCACGCGATATCCTCGCATTGGGACTCGAACCTACAATTGTCAATGACCTTTACAAAGCCTCTCTCAGAGCCTATCCTGAGTTGAGTGAATATGCTCGGGAAGGATGGTACTTCTCGGGGAGCGGGAGCAGCTATTTCAGGATACTGTAAGTATGGTTGTATGGTATTCTTCAGGTTTGATCCGATGAACTTTCATCACAGCAGTTAAAGATTCCAGTTTGTACAGAAATGACTATACGATCGGAATCGGGTGGTTAGTACAGTCCACAGTTGGCTCCGAAACAGAGTAAGCAAATCCTTGTGTTACTATATGTGTCATCATCAGCGTCTTAACAAAAAAACCATCAATAATATTAGAAAGATTCAGAAACATCACAAATTATAGGATAATATAAATATATATTGTACTATAAGGATATTCAATGAGTACAAAATATCTTTTGAAAATGCTCCTTTTACTTCTGACCTTGACGATGTTCGTTGCGTGCGGAGGTAGCGGTAGTACTTCTCCTGACGAGGAGACAACCTCTTCAGATAGTGTCGGTTATGCTCCGGACGAGGAGACAACCTCCTCAGATAGTGTCGGTCATGCTCCTGACGAGGAGACAACCTCCTCAGATAGTGTCGGTCATGCTCCGACAGCTGATTCCCAAAGTCTCACAACCGAAGAAGATACTGCCAGATCGATCACGCTCAGCGGTGCGGACGCTGACGGTGATATTCTCACCTACACCGTGACGACAGATCCCATGCATGGTGTGCTCAGCGGTTCAGCGTCCGATCTCACTTATACTCCGACATTGAACTACCATGGAAACGACAGTTTCAAGTTCAAGGTCAACGACGGCACGAATGATTCAGCAGAAGCGACTGTACACATTAATGTAGGCAGTATCAATGATGCTCCTACAGTCGATATTCAGAGTGTGACGGTAGATGAGGACAGTTCTGGTAATTCTATCACACTCATCGGTACGGATGTCGACGGCGACATTCTCACCTACACCGTTACCGGACAGCCATCACACGGTACACTCAGCGGCACGGCACCGAATCTCACCTATACCCCGACAGCGAATCACAATGGATGCGACTGTTTCAAGTTCAAAGTAAACGACGGTACGGATGATTCCGAGGAATCTACTGTATTTATAATTATTAATAGCGTCAATGACTTTCCTTCAGCCGATGCGGGGAGCGATAAAAACACAACTGAGGGGTGGAGTGTCGACCTGAATGGTACGGGGACGGATAGTGACGGTTTTATATCGAGTTATACATGGACTCTCGATACCAATAGCTCATATGTCGCTTTGACGCAAAATATCACTGTATGGGGACTCAAAGAAGGAACGCACATTTTCACCCTTACAGTCACTGACAACGAAGGGGGAGAAACAAACGACACTGTCGTTGTGAATGTAGCTAATGCCCTCTCTGCGCTCAAGAAGACAGGACAGACCATATCCTATACTGACTATGACGACGGTGACTATCAGGTGGGTATCGATCACAACTATACTCGCGATGATGTCAACGATATCGTGACCGATCATGTGACGGGTCTGCAGTGGCAGGACGATAGTGCAGCAGCATCCCAAATCTTCAACTGGACAGAAGCAATAGCATTTTGTGATGGACTGGAGCTGGGTGGACATACTGACTGGAGGCTCCCCTCACGTAAGGAGCTTGGGGGGATAGTAAAGTATGACAATTATTCCCCAGCTTTTGATCCAGTATTTGTCAATGCCATCACATTAGGAGATTACAGGTCATCCGATACTTATGCAGGTGACACGGGTTTTGCGTGGATCGTAAACGCCAGAGGAGGTTACCTGTATTACAGCGGTAAGTCTTGGCGTCTTTATGTTCGTTGTGTCAGAACCGGGGAGTGAATGGATGTTGAGTAAAGAGTTATGCATTAAGAATCATGGAGAAGAAATATGAAGAAGATCCTTTTGATCTTGACAGGACTTAGCGTAGGATTATTTGCAGGAGCAAGGTATGAACGGGATGCTGAGACGGGTATCGTCATCGACAGTGAAACACACCTCCAGTGGCAGGATGACACTGTGAGTACGACAACTACATGGCAGGGAGCCATAGATAAATGTGAAGCACTGGTACTGGGGAGTCGTGATGACTGGCGGCTCCCCAATCTCAATGAACTCACCTCTCTTGTAGACGGCAGCAGAGTATCCCCGGCTATCAGTACGGTCTTTGTCTATACTGTATCGGACAATTACTGGTCATCTACTACCTATGCAGGAGACACGGGTAATGCGTTCAATGTTTATTTCAAGAGTGGGGCCCAGGGCTACAGAGGTAAAGGAGACGGCAACGGTTATGTTCGTTGTGTCAGAGCTGGAAAATAGCGACTGGAGTGTTGCTAAGCCGTAGTTATGACCCTAATTAAAAGAGTTGTCTCTTTGGAGTATGATTGGAGTAAAGTCTCACTTCCGGGTGCTTCACCACCCCCACAGCAATTTTTGGATAAACTCTTGCTTTTAATCACAATTAATCACTAAAAACTCATTTGTTTGAAGGAACCATTCTATGTCTTGCCACAAAAAAGCATATATTACCACACCTATCTACTATGTCAACGATGTCGCCCATATCGGTCATGCCTATACGACCATCATTGCAGATACGATCTCGAGATACTCCAGACTCAGCGGCCTTGATACCTATTTCCTCACCGGCACCGACGAGCACGGCCAGAAGATCGAGCACTCGGCGCTCGCGAGGGGCAAAAGCCCCCAGGAGTACGCGGACGAGATATCTGCAACATTCAGAAACCTCTGGGATGAGTTCGGGATATCGTACGACAGGTTCATCCGTACCACAGATGCGGATCACAAAGCGGGTGTCCAAAAGGCCTTCCTCAAGATGAAAGAGAAGGGAGATATCTACAAGGATGTCTACAAGGGGCACTACTGCATCTCGTGTGAGACCTTCTTCCCCAAGTCACAGCTGGTCGATGACGAGTTCTGCCCTGAGTGCGGCAGGGCGACGACGGTGGTAGAGGAGGAGAGCTACTTCTTCCGCCTCAGCGACTACCAGGATAAGCTCCTCGAGTGGTACAACAACAACCCCGAGTGCATCCTCCCCAAGAGTAAGCGCAACGAGGTGATCCGTTTCGTCGAGGGGGGACTCGATGACCTCTCGATCACACGGACAAGCTTCGACTGGGGTGTGAAGCTCCCCGAGGAGATGAACGATCCCAAGCATGTGATGTATGTCTGGCTCGATGCGCTGATGAACTATGTGACGGCACTCGGCTACGGTACGGATGAGAAGAATATGGACTACTGGCCTGCGCGCGTACAGCTCATCGGCAAGGATATCCTCAGGTTCCACGCGATCTACTGGCCTGCGTTCCTGATGAGTCTCGACCTGCCACTCCCCAAGCATATCGCGGCGCACGGATGGTGGACGAGAGACGGAGAGAAGATGAGTAAGTCCAAAGGGAATGTCGTCAATCCCAAAGAGGTCGCAGATGCCTACGGACTTGACAATTTTCGCTACTTTATGCTCCGCGAAGTACCGTTTGGCGGTGACGGCGACTTCAGCCAGAAGGCGCTGATCGACCGTATCAATTCCGACCTCGGTAACGACCTCGGAAACCTCCTCAACCGTCTGATCGGGATGAGCGGCAAATATTTCGATGGTCTTGTCAAGAGCGATGAGGTGGTGCAGTACTACAAGGCTGAGATCGACGAGGTCAACGAGTCCCTCGCCAAGCTCGAGCCGCTGATGTTCGAGATGCAGCTCCACCGCTACCTCGAGGAGCTCTGGAGACCGCTGGGTGTCGCCAACAGAGCGATCGATAAGTACCAGCCGTGGACGATGATGAAAGAGGGGAGAGAAGCCGAAGCGATGGCGCTCAACGGTCTCATCGCCAATATCCTCGCCAAGGTCGCTATCATGCTCTACCCGGTGATGCCGCAGGTGATGCAGGAGATCGCCGGGGCGCTGAGCTTCAAGATATCCAACGAGAACTGGAGCTCGTTCATCAAGGGTGACGGCATGCTCGCCGATTTCACGATCAAGAAAGTGCCACCTCTCTTCCCTCGTATCGAAGAACCGCTCCTGGCTCATGTAGAGCCGAAAGCAGAAGAACCTGCTAAAAAAGATGAACCGAAAAAAGAGGGCAAAGCAAAAAGCGAAGTGAAAGAGAGTGAAGGGATAGCGCTCATCGGTATCGATCAGTTTTTCCAGACCTCTCTTAAAATAGGGACGATCATCAAGGCTGAAGAGGTAGAGAAGAGTCAAAAGCTCCTCCTCCTCCAGGTAGACCTCGGTGAAGCGGAGCCCAGACAGGTGGTCGCCGGGATCAGGGAGTGGTACAGCGCCGAGTCACTCATCGGCACTCAGGCTTGTGTCGTTGCCAATCTCAAACCGGCCAAGCTCATGGGGATGAAGAGCGAAGGGATGCTACTCGCGGCCAAGGATGAGAACGGTCTCAGCCTCATCCGACCGGAAGCGCCAAAGAAGAGCGGGACGGCAATCGGTTGATCATGACAATAGATGCACTTTTAAACCTTACAGACGGTGTATTGCTCAATACTCCCCAGATACAGGCGATCGAGGGGGCTACGGTCTATCCCTCCAAGGTCGAACACGGCGATCTCTTCATCTCATCAGATCCGGAAGAAATAGCTGCGGCGATAGCGAACGATGCCTACGCGGTCATCTATGATGATGCAGCGATAAAGCATACAGATGAGGATATTGCATGGATCAAGGTACACTCGATCAAAGATGCAGCATTCAAACTTCTTCGCTATGTGATATTGGAAAAGGAGGCTGGTTTCCATCTGCTCCTTGAACACGAGAGCACTTTCCTCAAGATGATACTGTTGCAAAAGAACAACATAGCGTTCATCTCTGATGACTGGCGCAGGGCGTTCGAACAGATACTCAATTCACCTCAGAAGATATTCGTCGGTACCGATGAAGCGTTGATGAAGCAGATCAAACCCGATGTCAGGAAGCTGAAAAGTGATGTTGATGGCTATATCGTCAGTGATACGCTCTTCAGGACGACATTCAAGGTCAACAACTATATCTACCAGGACAAGGAGCTGGCTCCCTTCCACATCAACTACCTCCTCAGGGTAGTTGATTTCTGCGAGAGGGAGGAGCTGCCGTACTCCATCGACCGTCTGAAGTATACCAGGCACTTTGTCCCGGTATTTATCGACAGAGCGCTCAATGCAACCCGTTCGGGCAAAAGCGACAGGGTAGTGATCTTCGTCGATAATCTTGAAGATATCGACAAGGCCCGTGAATACATTAAGTATAACGGTACCTGGGCCAAAAGTATCGTTCTCACTCCGCCCAAGACAAAGGTAGAGAACCTCACACGGCCAATGTGGTTCGAGAATGAAGACGAGGTGAGAGAGATACTCAAAAGTACCCATTTCAACTACGCTTTTGTCTACACGCTCGACAAGAGTATACTCAACCAGATCAAAGAGGAGTACTCACTCTTCTAAAAGGAGCCCCGAATGAAGTTCCTTCTTTTCGAGAGCTTTATAGCTCCGACACTTATCATCACACTCTGCTACACGGGTGTGATACTTTTCACCCTCTTCACATTCATGATCTATCGGTGGCTCAGGCTGCGGCTTCAAGCACTTCAATTTGATATATTATCTCTGCGAATAAGACTTGTGATCACTGTCGGCGCTGTATTGATATTCGTATTCATACAGCTGTGCTGGAGGGTTGCAGCAGAGATGTTCCTCGCCTATTTCGATATGCATGACGCACTGATGAGTAATAGAAATAAAGAAGAAAGACAGTAAAACCGCCTATATATAGGTAGCAAAGAGTGCAAAAGAAGTAAAAACGTAAAAAAACACAAAAAAAATGAATAAATTAGCGAAA
>QKDN01000059.1 GCA_003252535.1 Campylobacterota bacterium
ATTAATTGCTCTTAAAGGTTGCTCATGTGACCATTCATTTTCATTCATTATTCTAGGCTTGATGTCAGCATTATCAAGGCTATTTAAGATAGCATCAACAAACTTTTTTTGTTCTTTTGTAGTTGTACTACCTTTACTGATAAATACACTAATTGACATCTTGTCCCCTTTATATTAAACATTTATCTCGTTCCCACTCTCCCGAGTGGAATGCATATGGAAGTTTCAATGGTTAGTACATTCCAAAAATTCGAAAAACAGTATATGCATTCCCAAGCACAGCTTGGGAACGAGGGGGTTAAACTGTGGAAAATTATACAGTCTCAGAGCTGTCCGTATGACGGAGCTTGAGCATCCCTTCCATGCTAAGGTAGCTGTTGAGCGCGCCGATGTAGGCGCGGGCTGAGGCCATCATCGTATCGAGGCTGAGGCCGTGGCCGATGATGGCTGGTTCGTTCTCGTTGAACATCACTTTGACCGTGACATTGGCGAGGGCGTCCTTCCCTTTGGAGACCGAGGTGACCTTGTAGTCGAGGAGCTTACCCTGGTAGCCCGTGATGCGGTCGATGGTCTTGAACACCGCGTCGATCGTCCCGTCGCCGATAGCCGCGTCGGTGGTGACGGTATCCTCGTGTTTGATAGTCACGGCTGCGCTCGGTACGCCTGCACTGCAGTCCATGAGCTGCAACGAGACCAATTCGAAAGCTTTGTTGACCGCCGTCATCTGGCTCGTCATCAAGGCTCTCACATCGTCGTCGTAAATCTCTTTTTTCTTGTCGGCGATCTCTTTGAATCTCTCGAAGGCATTGTTGAGATCATCATCGTTCACCTCGAAACCAAGCTTGTGCAATTTATCCCTGAACGCCGCGCGCCCGGAGTGCTTGCCAAGTACCAAGGTATCCTCCATATCAAGCCCGATATCGGCAGGAGAGATGATCTCGTAGGTCTCCTTGTGCTTCAATACACCGTCCTGGTGGATACCGCTCTCATGGGCGAAAGCGTTCTTGCCGACGATCGCTTTGTTGGGCTGCGGCTCGATCCCGGTGATATTGGCGATCAAACGGCTGGCGGGGTATATCTCTTTGGTATTGATATTGGTCTTGTACGCGCCGAAGATATCCTGACGGGTCTTGAGCGTCATGACGATCTCCTCGAGCGCTGCATTCCCTGCACGCTCGCCCAAACCGTTGATCGTACACTCTACCTGTCTCGCGCCGTTGAGCACCGCCTCGAGGGAGTTGGCGACACCCAAGCCCAAGTCGTTGTGGTTGTGTACCGAAATGATCGCCCGCCCCTCGGTGAATCTGCTCATCTCCCTGACCATCGCACCGATCTCGGAGGGCAACCTGTAGCCGACTGTGTCGGGGAGGTTGATCGTGGTGGCGCCTGCATTGATGACCGCATCGACGATCTCTTTCATGAAGCCGATATCGCTTCTCCCCGCATCCTCGCAGCTGAACTCTACATCGTCGGTGAATTCCCTGGCGTACTCGACCGCTCTCACCGCTCTTCTGATCACCTCTTCGGGCTTCATCTTGAGCTTGTACTCCATGTGGATGGGGCTGGTGGCGATGAAGGTGTGGATACGCTTGTGTCTGGCATGGGCGATAGCATCGCCTGCCGCCTTGATATCGCTGTCAAGCGCCCTGGCCAAAGAACAGACCGTAGAGTGGGTGATACGCGCGGCGATCTTACTCACCGCGTCGAAATCGCCCGGGCTCGCCGCAGCGAAACCCGCCTCGATGATATCGACGCCGAGTCGCTCCAACTGCATCGCTATCTGTATCTTCTCCTCGGTGTTCATCGAAGCACCCGGACTCTGCTCACCGTCTCTCAATGTCGTATCAAATATCTTGATGATCTCTTGTTCATGATTCATAATAATACCTTTTATGCGTATATTCCCGAAAGAAACCCGGAAATAGAATGGTTTAATTTTATCCTAAAAATAGTGATAAAACAGCTATAGAATGTAAAAATGATAGGGGTGTAAATCTTACAGTGAGAGCAGCAGCAGGAGAGCGGTGGCTTTGTATGTGAAATTTTTGTGCGAAATGGATGCAAATGCTTTCATTTTCTCTCCTTTTTTGTGCAATTATACAAAAAAGAGGAGAGGAATGCAAGAGAAAGGAAAATTATTTTCCTTTCTCTTCTGCCTCTACGATCTCGCTGTGGGCGAGACGGCTCTCGAGACCGTTCGCCTCTTCGTACTCTTTGATGATCTCTCTGACTTTGGAGCCTTCGATCACCTCTACATCGAGGAGGACGCTTGTCATCTTCTCTATCGCCGGACTGTAGTCGCGGAGAGTCTGCTTGACCTTGCTGTAGTGCTCGTCGAGCATAGACTTGACCGTCGTGTCGATCTGCTCCGCCATCTTCTCGCTGTAGTCCTTCTGCGCCATACCGCCGTCGAGGAAGCTGTGCTGTCTCTTCTCAAGCACCATCAGACCCGCCACATCGCTCATACCGTAGACGGAGATCATCGCCTTGATGATATCGGTAGCTCTCTGGAGATCGTTCCCGGCACCCGTCGATATCTCGCCGAGGAACACATCCTCGGCCGCGCGCCCCGCGAGGAGGACATCGATCTCGGCGAGAAGCTCGTGGCGCTGCTTGAGGAATCTGTTCTCCTCGTCCGGAAGGTGGAGGGTATACCCCAGCGCCCCGAGACCCCTCGGGATGATCGAGACCTTCGTGACCCTCGTCGCCCCCTTGGTGAGCTCCGCCATCAGCGCGTGGCCACTCTCGTGGTAGGCGACGATCTTCTTTTCCGTCTCGTTGATCTTACGGTTCTTTTTCTCAAGCCCTACGAAGGCTCTCTCGATAGCTTCCATCAGGTCGCTCTGCTCGATCTCTTTTTTGTTGTATCGTCCTGCGAGGAGCGCCCCCTCGTTGATGATATTGGCGAGATCAGCCCCGGCGAGTCCCGCTGTAGCTTTGGCGATGGCTGCGAGGTCGACATTTTTGGAGAGCTTGACATCCTTGATATGCACCTGGAGGATCGCCAGTCTCCCCTCGTAGTCCGGCTTGTCGACGAGCACCTGACGGTCAAATCTTCCCGCTCTCAGAAGTGCAGCATCGAGTATCTCGGGTCTGTTGGTCGCCGCGAGGACGATGACCGGGGTGTTGCTCCCGAATCCGTCCATCTCTGCGAGGAGCTGGTTGAGGGTCTGCTCCCTCTCGTCGTTACCGCCGAAATTCGCCCCTGATGCCCTGCTCTTGCCGATAGCATCGATCTCGTCGATGAAGATGATCGCCGGAGCCGCTTTCTTCGCCTGGTCGAAGAGATCGCGTACACGGCTCGCACCCACACCCACGAACATCTCGATGAAGCTCGAACCACTCACCGAGAAGAAAGGGACCGACGCTTCACCTGCTACCGCTTTGGCAAGGAGAGTCTTACCGGTACCCGGAGGGCCCACAAGGAGGACACCTTTTGGGATCTTCGCACCAAGCTCCATATAACGCTCGGGGTATTTGAGGAAGTCGACGATCTCCTTGACCTCCTCCTTGGCCTCTTCTGCTCCCGCTACATCATCGAACTTGGTCTCAGGCTTCTCTGAGTCGACCATACGGTCGTTCTTGCCCATCCCGAGGATGCTGCCGCCCATCCCTTTCTGCATCCTTTTGGCTATGAAGATCCAGATAGCAAAGAAGATCAGGATCGGTAGAAGCATACTGATCAGCTCTGAAAGAAGACCGTTGCCCATGACACCTTCGTACTTGATCTTTTTCTCTTCGAGAAGCGGGATCAGCTCCCTGTCGATCGCCGGGACATTCTGAGCAGTATATCGGATGAAGCTCCCCTCGCTCCCCCCTATCGCCTCGATATAACTTGGGGTGATCTTGACGCTTTTGATCTCGCCGCTCTTGATCAGCTCCTTGACCTCAGAGTATGTCACCTGCTTGGTCTTCGTATTGGCGGGACTCATCATCGTCCCGAGCCCATCTCCTTCTCCCACAAAGCTCTTGAAGAGCATGATGACCACGATCGAGAAGATCGCGAACGCCAGCAGGGGATTGTTGTTGAAGAAGTTGTTGTTATTGTTATCCTGATTGTTCGGATTGTTTTGATTGTTCTGATTACTCATCTCTTTCCTTACGATAGACGAGTGTCACCCACTCGTCTTTTTGTTTCTGCTCCACGAGTTTGAGCTCGAGGAATGAAGGCAGAACCAGCGATAACTTTGTATCTAAAATTCCTGAAAGTATCAAAGTTCCGCCCAATTTAGTCGCCTTTTTTAAGTCAGAGGCAATGAAACGGAGGACATCAACGATGATATTGGCGATCACCACATCGTACTGCTGCTCCACCTTGTTGGCCGAACCTTCCCAGAGTCTGTGGTAGTTGGCATCGTTAAGCTCGAAGTTGCTCTGTGTGCTCTCGACCGAGAGAGGATCGGTATCGCAGAGATCGACCACTGCGCCGAGCTTGCTTGCCGCAAGTCCAAGGATACCACTGCCGCATCCTACATCGAGGACACTGTCGCCTCTCTTGACCCGTTCCTCGATCGCTTCGAGACAGGTGAATGTGGTAGCATGGTGCCCGGAACCGAATGCAAGGGCAGGATCGATCTTGATATTGATCTTCCCGTCCTTGAGCTCATACCAGCTCGGGTAGATATAGAAGCTTCCCGCTTCTATAGGCTCTACAGAGTTCTGGTACTGCTCTATCCAGTCGATGTTCTTCTTCTCTTCGAGGGTGAAAGTGACATCGATAGCTCCACCGAGCGTCCCCACGAGGGAGGTCACTGCATCCTGTACATAGCTCACATCGTTCTCGCTGCGGATGATGATATTGTCATTCCCTATCTCGAGCCCTTCACCGTGGATATTCGCCACAAAATCCGCCATGAAGTCGACGAAGTCGTGATTGAGCTTGATCGTCAGTTCCCAGTATGTATCGTTCATCTCTCACCCCTTGTTAGCTTGAATGCTTCGCTGAGATCGAGCGTCCCCTCATAGAACGCCTTCCCCACGATCGTCCCGTCTACGCCAGCCTCGATGAGCTTCCTGATATCCCCGATATCCTTGAGCCCGCCGCTCGCGATCGTCTCCACGCCGCTCGCCTCCTTGATGGAGAGGGTGAAGTCTACATTGACCCCGCTGAGCATCCCGTCTCTCCCTACGTCGGTACAGATGATCGCCTCGACGCCGCATGCCGCGAACTCGCGCGCCAGGTCGGTCGCCTTCATATCGCTCACCTCTGCCCATCCCTCGACCGCTACCATCCCGTCGATCGCGTCGATACCGACCACGATGGGGTACTTCGCCGCCATATCCTTGACGAACTGCGGGTTCTTGACCGCTACCGATCCGAGGATCAGCCTGTCGACACCGAGGTCGAGGTACATCTTGATCGTCTCCTCGTCACGGATACCGCCGCCGAGTTCGAGCTTGAGGTTGCAGTTTTCACGGATCTTTTTGATCTGTTCGAGGTTCTCAGGCTTGCCCGCGAACGCGCCGTTGAGATCGACGAGGTGCACCCATTCGCTGCCGAGCTCCTCGAAACGCTTCGCCACCTGCCACGGCTCGTCACTGTAAATCTTGGCGCTGTCCATGAGTCCCTTGGTGAGGCGTACCGCCTTGCCGTCCTTGAGATCGATCGCGGGGAGTATTGTCATTTGTGTCCTTTTAATTGTATAGATTTGTTAGTTTAGTTTTGAGTTCATCGAAGTTGGGGTGATTGAAGTCATAGGATACACTCGTTCCCAAGCTGTGCTTGGGAATGCATATGGATGTCTCAGCTATCGGATAAGTTCCAAATAATAGAAAGTCTCGTATGTGTTCCCATCGGGACGATGGGAACAAGGGTATGTGCATCATCTCCGGATCCTTACACTTTGAGGAAGTTCTCTATGATCCTGAGCCCGTTGGTGTGGCTCTTTTCGGGGTGAGGCTGGATGCCGTAGATATTGGCGTTGTTGACCGCCGAGACGAACTCGTAGCCGTAGTGGGTCTTGCCGATGGCGTATGCGTCGTCGCATACGGCGTGGAATGAGTGGACGAAGTAGAGGTAGAACTCCTTTTTCATCCCGGCAAAAAGCGGTGTCTCTCTCTGGACGAAGAGCTCGTTCCAGCCCATGTGGGGGACTTTGAGCGGGTGGTCGAAGCGGGTGGGATCGAAGGCGACGACATGGCCGGGGATGAGCCCGAGCCCCTCGTGATTGCCGAACTCCTCGCTGCTCTCAAAGAGTAGCTGCATCCCGAGGCAGATACCAAGCAGCGGTTTACCACTGGCTGCATACTCTTTGACCGCGCTGTCCATACCATTGGCTCGGAGGTGCTCCATCGCATCGCCGAAAGCGCCGACACCCGGGAGGATCAGCCTATCATAGTCTTTTAGCCGATCGGGATCGCTTTCTAGTTTTGCATTGGCGCCGAGGCTGTTGAATGCATTGATCACCGAAGCGAGATTGCCCATATTGTAATCGACTATACCTATCATTGGAGTCCTTGAATAAGCGAAGATATAAAATGTGATTATATCTAATTTAGCTTACTCTCCTTTGTCAGTGTCCTTTTGAGACTTTTTAGGCAACTTCATCACAATGACAAATATGACAAAGATCACCACATAGAGGATGGTTCCAAGTAAATCTGTCTGTTGTTCCATTATTTCAACTCCATGATGGTCTCTTTTGTCTTTACTTCACCTTCGTGTTTGACGATCTTCTTGCGTGAAGCCTGATGGGTAATGACAACCGGGGTGACGATATCTTTGGCATTGGCTTCGAGGTAGGCAAGATCAGCCTTGATGACACTCTCGCCTGCTTTGACGATGTCCCCCTCACTCGCAAGTGCAGTGAACCCTTTGCCCTGGAGAGCGACCGTATCGAGACCGATATGCACCATCACTTCAAGCCCCTCTGCTCCTCTGATCGTGTAGGCGTGGAGCGTTTCGAATATCTGCGTGATCTTCCCGTCGATCGGTGCGCAGAAGAGCCCTTCGCTCGGGATGATCGCTATCCCGTCACCTGCCATCTTCTGTGCGAACACCTCGTCATCGACCTCTTCGATCGCTTTGAGCGTGCCCCTGCACGGCGCATGGATCGTCAACGGTTTCTTTTTGAACATTCCCAACATCTATTTTTCCCTCTCATATATCAGGTTGCCGTCTGTGTAGACCTGTACGATACCGATATTCTCATCGAAGATCGTGATGTCCGCACATTTTTCAGGCGAAAGTATACCAGAATCCAGCCCCAGTTTGGCGGAAGGCAACTCTGTGACCATATAAAGGGCTTCAGCGACGGAGCATCCCGTGACGGCGATATAGTTTCTGATCGCTTCATTGAGCCTGAGGGTGCTTCCGGCGAGCTGTCCGTTCTCCAGTGTCGCCCTCCCCTCCTCGACGATCACCCTTTGGCCGCCGAGATCGTAGATGCCGCTGCACATACACCCCGCCCGCATCGCGTCGGTGATGAGTATCGTCCGGTCGTTCTTCAGCCTGTGAAGTAGTCGCAACGCCGTGGGGTTGGTATGGACCAGGTCGGCGATCACATCGACGGTGATATCACTATCGAGCGCAGCGCCTACCACACCCGCGTCACGGTGGTGGAATCCCCGCATCGCATTGAAGCAATGGGTCGCATGGGAAACTCCCTGTCCGAAACTCTCGATCGTCTCATCATAGGTGGCGTTCGAATGCCCGACAGAGAGGACGATATGCGGCGCCTTCTCCCGGAGAGTGCTGATAAACTCTGCCGCCCCCTCCATCTCGGGAGCGAGCGTGACGATACTGATCTCGTCAAGATAGGGATCGAGCCACTCCAGCGTGGGCTTCTGGATCAGTACTGCATCCTGCGCGCCGCACATCAGAGGATTGATGAAGGGGCCTTCGAGATGGATACCTGCGATCTTCGCCCCCTTGAGTGAATTTTTGTGGGTTTTGATATTCTCTATCGCATTGATGATATCGTCTGTCCTCATCGTCATGGTAGTAGCGATGAAAGAAGTGGTACCTGTGCCCGGAAGTGTCCGGGATATTGTCTCCAGTGCTTTAGGGGTCGCATCCATGACATCCGCCCCGCCGCTGCCATGGATATGGATATCGATGAACCCGGCGCTCACGTAGAGCCCGGCGGCATCAATGATCTCGTACTCTTCGGATGGCGTATCCTGAGTGATAGCGATAATGCGGGTATCGAAAAGGAGATTATGATCTGTATAGATTTGTTTGTCGTGGATAATGGTAGCGTTGATAATGGCTTTTTTTTGTGAGTGATTCATGGAAGGAATTATAGCAGAATACTACAGTGCAATGCACCGTAGTAAAGGAATGTATGACTGTTACAGAGCGTCACCCGGATACTCTTTGATACATCTTACAGGGTTACCCTGGGTTCTCGGTCTGTCATGGAGTGTAACATATTCATTCTCTCTGATGAACTTGTAGACAACTATATTCTTCGTAGCAGTCGACGTACTGCTCCAGTAATATGACTCGATACCTGCTCCAAGAATAACACCATCGCTGACTTCGATAACTTTGTCTTCTACGATCAAGTTATCTCCTCTGTAGCCCGTTGCCGTCAATTTGAGGAACGATGGCGCTTCGTAATCCGTACTTGATATCGTATCCATTTCTGCTGCCCATTCCTCTTTGGTAGGAATTCTGTATCCGCTCGGGCATACATTGTTCGGTGATTCGATATCTTGCCAGAGGCTATCGTCAGTAGTGACTCTCCAGTCACGATGATCTATTACAAATTCTGCATTCGACGGTTCATCACTCTGTAATGTTGTTGTCACATCAGTCACCGCTACCCTGTTAGCGTATGAATAGTTTGTGATCAACTGATGCCCGTCAGCTTTTCTACCCCACTGCCAGAGAGAACCGTATGCTTTCGGATCTTTCTGGCTTTCTGCCTGCTTAGAAGCGTTGAAATCCGCACTGGTGGTATCTGCGTAGTCTGCACCAAGGTTGTTGTTGAGCCACAATTTCTTGGTCGGGCCAGGGACAGGAACGAACACTTCGTTGTTATTGACAATATAGGCACTGTTTCTGATAGTAAAGTTGCTTTCAGCAGTGCTATTGCCGTCAATAGGATAATTGAACTGTGCCAGGACTTCACCAGTAAAGTTGTTGTCAAGATTTTTGCATGTTGCGACAAAGTTTTTGTATTGGGTGTGATCATCCACTACGATCCTGGCAGTGATATAACCGCTGCTGTATACAGTCTGATCGTCCCAGACAAAAGTGAGATCAACGCTTTCACCATCCTGTGACGCCGAAGCCGGCAAAGTTACATTTTTGCTGTAGCTTGTAATATTTGCCTCTGTCACACCGGTAAGCGAATAGTTGAGGTTTACCATGATCGCATCATGTCCGTTATCGATTATACCTGAAACAGCAGGTACACCTTGTCCACTGCATATCGATGTGAGATAGTGTTCAGGGTCCAGCGTAGTGATCTTCATACCGATAGGCAGGACACAGTATGAAGGATATGTTGCATTACAATCCGGGTCATTCATATCGATCGGGCACTCAGGACGGTCAGGATCCATAGTACAGTTACCATCTATACAACCTGCCGGAATAGGATAGTCGACACACTCTGGAGCTGTATAGTCGATAGGACAACCGTTCTCGTCGATATTACATGCATCCATTCCATCTGCACCGTCTACACCATCTGTTCCATCTGCACCTGTCTCTCCAGTCGCACCCGTTTCTCCGGTCGCACCGGTCTCTCCGACAGCACCTGTATCACCAGTTACTCCAGTCGCACCCGTTTCTCCGGTCGCACCTGTTTCTCCTGTTTCACCTGTTTCCCCGGTCTCACCCGTGTCACCTTTGGTTCCTGAATTGAGACCACACTCTTCAGGGTAAGAGCCCGTACAGTCAGGGTCGTTCAAATCGACCGGACAACCATTCTCGTCAAGAACACATTGACCGTCGCTGTCAGCTTTGACATACGCATCTTCACCACAGCCCGAGAGAGCTATCGCGAATACAAAGAACATTATTCCTAATATTATTTTTTTCTGCTTCATTTAAATCTCCTTTGGTAGATTTACTTATCAATTTAATCAAGATAATAAATAACAATCTCTATTTACTATCTCCATCAAACTGAGAGTGCGCAAGCTCAGCTGGCTTGCGCGTCCTCCCTGCCTAGTTCGTATAGATCGGATAATCTTTACGGCATCTCACAGGGTTACCCTGTGCTTTGATCGTTTGCGTTTTGGTAGCTTTCACTCCGCCGGCAATCGTGTTGTCCTCTTCGAACTTGTAGACATACATCTGGTTGTTGGTCGTAGGTGTGCTTGACCAGAAGTAAGCCGTACTTGGGAGAGACTGTCCTGCACCTGTAGCAGCGTCACGGAAACCGCCAAGCTGTAGATTCAGGAACTCAGGCGGCAACCATGCTACACCGGCACTTGTCACACCCTGTCCAGCTTCTTCCCATTCAGGGAATGTAGGGATTCTGTATCCAGCCGGGCAAACTTTGTTCGGAGCAGAGACCCCTTTCCATAGTGTATCATCAGCATTCACTCTCCAGTCGCCTGTCGATGTAATGAACAAGTTATCGTTCGGCTCATCGTCTTTTGTACTTGTCGTACCGTAGAGACCAGTGTGAAGCAATGTGTTACTTACAGTTTCTACTTTTGTCAACTGGTGACCATCTGCTTTTCTTCCCCACTGCCAGAATGATCCGATGGCGTTTGCATCCGTCGTTGAAGTCGGGATCGCATCAGGCTGGAATGCCGGGTCTGATGGGTTCGCATACGGAGCACCAAGGTCGAAGTTGAGCCACAGTTTTCCTTTACCGTCCGGTACAGGGATGAATATCTCCGGATCCCCACCATTGGTATTGGTCACATAGGCACTTACTCTGATCGTGAAGTTACTTGTCTCGGTCTCATTCGTTTCCATATTGCCCGGTTTGATAGGATATGGGAATTTAGCCAGTTCATAACCTTCATAGTCATCATCGATATCTTTACACATTGCTTCGAAATCCTGTGTCGACTTACCGTCATCTACAAGAATCTTGCCCATGATCGTCCCTGATGGGTATGCCTTCTGCTTATCCCAGTACAGTGAAAGTTTTACACCGCTCTCACCAGTCTGAGAAAGAGATGAAGGGATCTCTTTGGTAACGATATATTTCCCGATAGTTCCCTGGTCTGTACCAGTCAGGATATAGTCGAGAGGTACCGTGATCCAGTTCTCACCGTCGGCATCCGGGTCGTTGTCACCGTTGATATCGTTGTCGATGATACCTTTGACTTCAGGCCACCCTTTGCTGTTGTTCTTACAGATAGCTGTAAGGTAGTGTACCGGGTCGAGTGTCGTGATCTCCATACCTTCAGGTATAATACAATGGATCGGATAGTAATCCGTACACTTCTCATCCGCCATATCGACAGGACATCCTGTCGTTGCATTGATCTCACACTCCGGCGCTACTTCCTGAATAACAGTGTTGTTGATTTCATAATAGTTATCCAGGCCACACGCTTCAGGCCATGGACCTACACAGTCCGGATCGTTTGCATCAATCGGACAACCGTTCTCATCGAGAAGACATACACCATCGCTCACCGCTTTTACGTATGCATCTTCACCGCACCCTGCAAGGAGGATACCGGCTGCTACAAGTGCAGCCAAAGCGCTATTTGCTATTTTAGAATTCATAACGAACACCTCCTTGTAGAGTTTGTGTATTGGTATACTCTATCTTTTCACCCTCATCAAACAGGTTGGTCATGTGGTCATGGTTCATGTACTGGTATTTTCCGAACAATGTGATATTGTTGGGAAGCATGTACTCCAAACCACCCTGAAGACCCATACCTACGTGAGCCGAGGTAAGGCTGGAAGAATATGGACTTTTCTCAACAACCGGCAGGTCTTTCCACTCGAACATACTGTATCCGATGACCGCACCTACATATGGTGTCAAAGCAAAGTCTGCCATTCTGAAGTTCAAACTCGCATTGTAGTTGGTAATTGTAGCTTCTTCAAGATCAGTGCCGTTTACGAACAGTGTCGCAAACACATTGTCTGAATATCTGTATCCAACACCTGCTTCAAGAGCATATCCGGCTGTATCGTCTGTATTTGGCGCAAGCTCTGCGTTCACTGTATACGAGATAACCTCATTTTTTGTACTACCGATTGAACCGTAGATAAAGAAGTTCTCCGGCTTGATTTCAATTTTTGTCTCTTCTGTCTCGACCGGCGCCATGTCACCACTGGCATAACATACGGTTCCAGACATAACAGCAAATGATGCGATTATACTTAATGCTGTTTTCATCATCTCTATCTCCCTATTAAAATATAATGTTAGAAATGACACACAGTACAAATTCATGTCGGATTTTATTCAACCCGATAGAATTAGTATTCATGCAATTCTATTTCATATTATAAGATATGGATTCTTTATATTTTCTGATATTAATTAATTTGAGAAGAATTTTTGCAAAGTATTTCTACTTTGCAGAAGATTTTGTTAGAGATCCTGTTCGATCACCCTTATAAATTGGCAAAAATAGATATCTCTGAGCTTGTCAAGAGTGATCTCGATATCATTGATGCTCACGTTTTCACCGCCTACTTCACCGATCGCTTCTATCTTGAGTCCAAGACCGCTCGCAAGCGCTGCCACTTTCCCGGCATTTTCAGGCGTCACTTCCAGCAAAGCGCGGCTTTGCGACTCGGCGAATACATCTCTAGAGTTTGCAACGCCCATGTTGACCTTGCAGCCCTTGTTCGAAACTGCTGCCATCTTTGCCAGTGCGATCGCGGCACCGCCCATGTTGATATCTTTGGCTGCACACAGAAGCCCCTGCTTGTTCGCCTCTATGACCAGCTCCCAGAGCCTGAGCTCTTTTGTATAATCGATATCGGCAAGGGTTCCGACGGTTTTGCCGTAAAGTTCCTTGATATAAAGACTGCCGCCGAATTCACCCCTGGTCTCACCAACCAACAGGATTTTATTGCCTTCTTTCTGGAAAGCGCTTTGGAGGATATTGTTCTCATCGTCATTGAGTCCTACCATCGCGATCGAGGGTGTCGGGAATACGCTGACGCCGTTGGTTTCATTGTAAAGTGATACGTTGCCGCTTACGACCGGTGTGGAGAGCTCTGCACAAGCCTCCTTGATCCCTTCGCAAGCCTGTGCAAACTGCCACATGACCTCAGGGTTCTCTGGGTTCCCGAAGTTGAGACAGTCAGTGATAGCCAGAGGCTTCGCACCGCTCATCGCCACGTTCCTACCGCTCTCGATGACCGCAAGCGCTGCACCCTTGAACGGATCGATATAACAATATCTTGGGTTACAATCCGAGCTCATAGCGAGGGCCTTACCGTTCTCCTTGACACGGATCGAACTTGCATCGAGCGATCCCGGAGCCTTGACGGTATTGATCTGTACCATCGAGTCGTACTGGTTGTATACCCATGACTTGTCTACCACTTCTACGGATGCGATCAGCTTTTCAAATGCGCTCTGGTTATCGACTGCTTCGAAATCATCTACCGATACACCGGCGACTTCGTCGAGATATTTCGGTCTGCTGGTTGGGCGGTCGAGTACCGGGGCCTCTTCACTCACGGGCGCTACAGGGATGTAGGCACATCTCTCACCGTGCCAGAAGAGCTCCATCATCCCCGTATCGGTCACCTCACCGATCACGGCAGCGTCGAGGTCCCATTTTTCGAAGATATCGATGATTGCCTGCTCGCTTCCTTTTTTGGCACAGATGAGCATTCTCTCCTGTGACTCGGAAAGCATGAACTCATACGGCATCATCCCCTCTTCACGCGCCGGCACTTTGTCGAGATTCATGATCATCCCCGAACCTGTTCTCCCTGCCATCTCGAATGATGAGCTCGTCAGCCCCGCTGCCCCCATATCCTGGATACCGACGACATGATCGGTCTTGAAGAGTTCCAGGCACGCCTCCAGGAGAAGTTTCTCCGTGAACGGGTCACCGACCTGTACGGTAGGTCTGAGCGACTTGCTCTCTTCGGTGAAACTGTCCGAGCTCATCACCGCACCGCCCAGACCGTCACGGCCTGTCTTCGACCCTACATAGATGACCGGGTTGCCCAGTCCCTCCGCACGGCCGAGGAATATCTCATCGGACTTTGCAAGACCGAGAGCGAATGCGTTGACAAGGATGTTGCCGTTGTAGCACTCATCGAAGCTCATCTCACCGCCGATAGTCGGCACACCCATACAGTTACCGTAGCTTCCGATACCATCCACGACACCTCTGACCAGTCTTCTCTGGTACTTGCCGATCTGGCTCCTGGCATTGACATCACCGAATCTCAGAGAGTTCAGGTTGGCTACCGGGCGTGCACCCATCGTAAATACGTCCCTGAGTATCCCCCCTACGCCGGTCGCTGCACCCTGGAACGGCTCGATAAAGCTCGGGTGGTTGTGGCTCTCCATCTTGAATACTGCTGCCATGCCGTCACCGATATCAATAACCCCGGCATTCTCCCCCGGTCCCTGGATGACCCACGGGGCTTTCGTCGGAAAACCGCTGAGGTATTTCTTGCTTGACTTGTAGGAGCAGTGCTCCGACCACATAGCCGAAAATACACCGATCTCTACCAGGTTGGGCTCTCTGCCCTCGAGAATATGCTTGATATGTTCATAGTCCTCAAGAGATAATTTGTGAGCTTTTAAAACTTCTTCTATGTTTTCAATCGGTTGTGACATAGGTGATTTTCCTTCTTTTTGGCAATGATAAATTGAGGGCATATTATAGATAAAAAGTACTAAATAAGTGATAAAAAGATAAAATCGCTGCCTGACAGACTTCGTACGAAACACAGACGCAACCGCAAGTCCCGCATTGCACTGAACCATCGTATGAGTTGACTGCAAGTCCAATACAATCAAAGGTACATAATGAAAAAAATCCTCCAAATGCTGCAACTCCAGCAGGAGCTCAACGACAATACCAACGGTATCGGCTGGGAAGGCGGAGTGACCAAGAACGGCAAACTGATCGACTGGAGACGCTGCGCATACCTCGAGTGTGCGGAACTTATCGACTCGTATCCATGGAAACACTGGAAAAGCATCGATGCAGAGCCAAACTATGACAATATCAAGATAGAAGCGGTCGATATCTGGCACTTTGTCATGAGCGAAGCGATAATGGTCTACAGTACCAATGACCTGGGTACGCACGAAGCTCTTGCAACAATGATAGCCGAACTTGAGAACTTCGAGGAGTTCAAGAAACCATTCAAACCTTCATCCAAAGACCACTACGGTCAGATCGCACTGATCGAAGAGTTCATCCGCACCATTATGCAGGAGAGTACACTCAGCAAACTTTTTGCCGATTATTTCGATGTAGCGATGCAGTCAGGCCTCGATCTCGATACCCTCTACCAGCTCTATATCGGTAAGAATACTCTCAACAGCTTCCGCCAGGATCATGGCTATAAAGAAGGGAGTTATATCAAAATGTGGAATGGAAAAGAGGATAATGAAGTGATGCAGCAGATACTGGAGAGCAATCCGCAGATCACTCCGCAGGAGCTCTATAATGAGCTTGAGAAGAACTACCCGGGTGCGTAGTTCTATTCGGCTCTTTTACTGAGGTCCTGTGCCACGACCTCGTTGCCTACCACCGCCACCTCGGTCGCTACACGGATATTCTTGCTCTGGCCGTAGCCGCATTCGTTACCGCAGCTGACCGTTCCGATGAGATAGTAACTTCCTGTCGGGACACCATAAAAAGCGAACTTTCCTCCTGTATCAGAAGCAGTGAAGCGCAGATAGTTGAAGAGTCTGTCGTCGGCTTTGTCCATCTCTTTGCCGGCGAGGTAGCTCTCGTTGTACCACTGTTTCGAGTAGCTTGTGACAGGGTTGAGATAGAGCCTCGTTTTTGCTCCGTATACTTTGTTCCCGGCAGGCCCCTCAAGGTAGATCTTCCCTTCGATCGTACCTTTGCCGCTGCGTGAAAGTCTGCTGTATTCAGCCGCGGGGAAAGCGATCCTCTTGACCATGACCCCGCTTCCCGTATCGTCACTGCTCGTGACGTTATTGTCAAGATCGGAGATATCGATCGAATCGTTATCCTCATCTACATTCGTATTCTCAGCCCATATCTTGCCGCTGTCTACATCGTCTTTGTAACTTTCTGGTGTTTTGGGTTGTCCAACACATCCGGAAAGTACTAACAACAGCGGCAAAGCGATCAACAATTTTCTAACCATTACTCACCCCATAAAACTTTTTTTGCATTATATCATAAGTGATACTTTTCGAAGATTATTACAAAAATCCTCTTATTTCCCCAGACAGAATTCTCCGAACATCTTGTCAAGAATCTCTTCGCTCTCGTATGGCTTTGAGATCGAAGAGATGGCGCCCAGCGTATCATTGATATGATAAGAGAAGAACTCCAGCTCACCTCTCCTCAGCGGCTGTACTGCTTCGTGCAGTGCGGTTGCTGCACGCTCGACTGCATCGATCTGACGCGCCGATATCAGCATCAGATCATCGCTCCCGCCTATCGATTCGAGGGTTTGTCCGAGCCTGTCTGTAAGGTTGACGAATCCACGTTTGGAACTGATACGGATCGGATCGTACCCTTCGAACTTAAGAGTGTCGAGCTTCTGTTCCAAGTCGTCCTTGTTGATAGCGACAATGATATGTTTCTCCCGGTGTTGCTCGAGTATGGAGAGTATCTGCCCGTCCTGATCATCGAAATTGTTTGAACCGTCGAACAGGGCGATGATGATATCCGATTCATCTATGCTTTTCAGTGAGCGCTCTATGCCGATCTGTTCGATGGTATCGTTCGCTTCCCTGATCCCCGCAGTATCGACGAACCTGATGACGTGGGTACCGATGCGTATCTGTTCTTCGATCGTATCCCTGGTCGTTCCGGCGATATCGCTGACAATGGCCCTTTCGTAACTCAGCAGTGCATTGAGGAGCGAACTCTTCCCTACATTTGGCTTGCCGACGATCGATACCCTGAAACCATCTATCAATCCTCTGCGGCGGCGGCTGCTGAGAAGTATATTCTCAAGCTTCTTCTCCAGGTCGTCGATCTGTGAGAGCATAGAGTGGAGGATATCCTCAGGGAGATCCTCTTCGGCATAATCGATCATTACTTCGGAATATGCTATAAGGCGTAGCAGCATCTCCCTGCTCTCATCGACGAAATCCTTGAGCTCACCTTTGAGCTGTCTGGCAAGTATCTTCGCCGCATCAAGGCTTTTTGCCTCGATGATCCTGGCTGTCGCTTCAGCCTTGGTCAGGTCGATCTTGCCGTTGAGGAAGGCTCTTTTGGTGAACTCACCGGGCTCAGCGAGCACTGCACCGTGTGCCAGGGTGGCAGCGAGTATCGCTTCGGCTACGATCATACCGCCGTGGCACTGGAACTCCACGATATCTTCACCCGTAAAACTCTTCGGGGCAGCGAAATAGATCATGATCGCCTGGTCGATGAGTTCTCCGGTGGTATCGTAGAGCGAGCTCAGGTGGGCTACTCTTGGATCGAGTTTTTCTTTTTGGGATATAGTGAGTGCTATCGTATAGGCCTGAGGACCGCTTATACGGATGACAGAGATGGAGGATTGACCGTGCGAAGTGGCGATAGCCGCGATCGTACTAGTCGTCATTTCTGCTGTTGAATTCGTTGATGAGGACGAACCTGCGGCCGTCTCGTGAGCTCTTGACCGCTACGTATTTGTCCGGGAAGGCCTCCCTGAGCTGTTCGAGGGCGATCTGTACCAGGATACCGTCAAGCGGTCTTGTCTTACCGCGACCTTTGACCCTGACATACTCTATCACCGGCTCGATATAGCTCTTGATCATCTCATGCTGTGAGGTGAGGAACTGAGCGATCTCGAGCTTGAGGTAAAGGTTGTATTTGGCATAGAGCCAGTTGAAGAGCATATAGGAGAGGGCGTTGTAGCGGTACCCCTCTTTGCCGATGAGGAGCGCAGCGTCGTTACCGTCGATGAATATCAGGGCAGTATTGTCCACTACGTCGACCTCTATGGTATCGATATCGAAGCAGCTGTGAGAGAAGAGTTCTTTGAGTTCCTCCTCGATCTTTTGTGCCAGTTCGAGATTGTTGTTCTCCGGGCGGCGGTGCTCATGATGATCCGTCTCCTCTTTGTAGTGCCTGCTCTCTGCATCGAAGAAACTGTCGAGTACTTTGTCGCTCCTGGTCGCATGCTCGGTACTTTGAGGGCTTTTCTCCTGCTGTTCTCTGCGGGGCTTGGTCTTTGAAGATGTCTCTATCTCTTCGATATCGACGGAGATCTCGATATGCCTCGAATCAACGGTCCTCGTAGGAACCTCTTCGGTCCGCTTGCACTCTGCTACGATGATAGCGCTCTTTTTCATAAATCCGAGCAACCCGTTGGAGGGGTGCTGGATCACTTCGTAATTCAGATCGGCAACTGAGCAGTTAAGCTTTCTTGCAGCCTCTTCGTAAGCCTCTGCAAGAGTCGGTGCCTCTACTTTTGTCATTCACTGTCCTTCGCTTTGCTATGTGCAAGCTCCTTGGCCATAGCTTTGTGTTTCTCATACGCTATATTGATATAATATTGCTGAGCGATAGATAAAATATTGTTCGTTAGCCAGTAAAGAACCAGTCCTGAAGGGAATGTAACGAAGAACAATGTCATGATCACCGGGAACCATTTGAATATCTTCTCCTGGAGCGGATCGGTGATATTCGACGGTGTGATCTTCTGCTGGAAATACATCGAAGCACCCATCAGGATAGGAAGGACGAAGTACGGGTCCATAACCGCAAGGTCGTTGATCCAGAGTATCCACTCAGCCCCCTGCATTTCGTCCGCATTGAGAAGCACACGGTAAAGGGCAAAGAATACCGGGATCTGAAGCAAGAGCGGCAGACAGCCCCCCATCGGGTTGGCCCCATGCTTCTTGTAGAGCTCCATCATCTTCATATTCATTTTCTGCGGGTCTTTGCCGTACTTTTCCTTGATCTCTTTCATTCTCGGTGCGAGGTCTTTGAGCTTCTGCATCGACATCATCCCTTTGTACGAGAGAGGGAAGAGGACAAGTTTGACAAGGATGGTGAAGAGGATGATCGCCCAGCCCCAGTTGCCAACGTAGGCATGGATCATAGCGATGATCGCAAAGAACGGTTTGGAGAGGAAGGTGAACCAGCCGTACTCGATCACTTCGGTCAGCATCGGATCGATCGATTTGAGTATCTTGTGGTCTTTCGGCCCGATGTATCCGTGAAGTGCGAAGTCACTGCTCCCCTGGATGAACACGAGCGGGTCATCGCCCTTGTCCTTGGCTACCGTGACGTTCATGCCACTCTTCGTATCGTAGAAGAACGAAGCGTAGTACCTGTCGAAAGAAGAAGCAATGAAAGCCCCTTTGAATGCTTCATCACCCTCTACCTCGCCGTCTTCGAAGGTCGAGATGATGCCATCGCTTGCCTTGACAAGGGCACCTCTTACGATAAGGTAATTTGATTTGTCGGCTACTGGTCTGTGGCCGGTAGTGATAAAATACGGAACATCCTGGGTAGTCTTGATCTTCAGGTCATAGTGACCGTCGGCATAGAACGTTATCTCTTTGGTCACTGTCATACTGCCAAGCTGCTGCGTAAGCGTCAGTGCGGCAGGTCCGTTGCTCACATCGATCGAAGAGGTTGAAGCACTGTAGGTACTTTTGAACGCCTCGTCATTGATCCCGGCATCACCGAAACGGATTTCGAGAGGCTTCACTTCGCTGTTGCCTATGAGCAGCAGTTCATTGCCTTTTTCATCCCTGTACTTGTCCTCTTTGAGGGTTACCTGTGCGATACGTCCAAGATCATCTATCTGTATCACAGAAGTAGCGCTCGTGACTGTAGCGATGATATTGCCGTTCGTTGCAGCAGGCACGTTGTTCTGTACGCTGGCAGCAGCCGGTTTGGACTTATCCTGGGGTTGTTCAAGTGTTGTGGATGGTGCGGGGGAGGCAGATTGTGTTGCTGTTGTTGCAGTAGTAGCGTTCTGATCGTTTCTGTTCTTGGGCTCCATTGTCCCTAGAAAATAGCTCGATCCGACAAATACCAAAAAGGATAGCGCCAACGCGATGATGAGTCGTTTCTGAAGATCCATTTGTTCCAATTTATACCCTTTTGTTGTTGTTCTCTGTTGAGTTTTTGACGTTTGTGATAGGGTCCAAAGAGGCTTTGAGAGCAGAACACTTTTTGAGTGCGTAAAGATAGTTCCTTTTGACTTCGAGAAACTTTTGCTCCAGGAGTTTCGGCTTTGCTACGAGAGCATAGCTTCCATCCCTGATTGAATCTGTATTTTCGATAAAGTGTGCTCTCAATAAGCGCTTTGCTCTATTGCGGTGCACTGCATTCCCTATTTTTTTGCTTGCTACGAACCCTACTCTTTTTTGTTTGTCATCGCGAAAAAACAGAACAAAATAGGGAGTATGCCATGACATGGAGGAGCTGTGATAAACTCCGTTGAATTCTTTAGTCGTTCTCAGACGACTAAAACTTTTTATGCTGCTAATCTTTTTCTGCCTTTGGCTCTTCTAGCTGCAATTACCTTACGACCGTTCTTTGTCTTCATACGAGCTCTGAATCCGTGAGTTCTCTTGTATGGAGTATTGTGTGGCTGATATGTTCTTTTCATTGTGAAATATCCTTGTGTGATTTTCTACCAAGCGACTTGAGTAGTTTTTAGGTCGCGATTCTATCGTAATGTTGCTTAGAGTACAAAGAAACAGTACCATTTCATAACCTTGATCAAAAGTGCTTTCTCCCTGCTCTTCCTGTACGAGAGCCTGATATCAACTATTTTTTGGGTATAATCGGCCTATGAAAAAAGTATCAAAACTCAACCATATCATCGACCTTCTCCCCTCTCCGGCATGGGTACTCGAAGAGGACCTGCTCAAATACAATCTCGCCATCTTCGAAGAGATCCAGCAGCGCAGCGGTGCCAAAATACTCCTCGCACTCAAAGGCTACTCCCTCTGGGCATCTTTCGATACCATCGCGCAGACGCTCCACGGATGCTGTGCCAGCGGACTCAACGAAGCGCTCCTTGCACACAATAGATTCGGCAAGGAGGTACATACCTACTCTCCGGCGTTCAAAGAGAGCGAGATAGAGCAGATCGCTTCTATCTCCCACCACATGGTGTTCAATTCGCCGCAGCAGTTTCACAGGTTCGCCGACAGGGCACTGAAGGTCAATCCGAACCTCTCCCTGGGGCTGCGAATCAACCCCGAGTACTCCGAAGCCCCCGTAGAGCTCTACAATCCCTGCGGTCTCTACTCGAGGCTCGGTACGACACTTGCCAACTTCGATCCCTCTATCCTCGAAAAATGCGACGGCTTCCATCTCCATGCCCTTTGTGAGCAGGACTCAGATGCGCTTGAAGGGGTTCTCAATGCATTCGAAGAGAAGTTCGGTGAGTACCTCCACGGGCTCAAATGGCTCAACTTCGGGGGTGGCCATCATATCACAAAGGACGGCTACCACAAGGAGAAGCTCATCGAGCTTATCATCAGGTTCAAAGAGAGATATAATGTCGAGGTCTACCTCGAACCGGGTGAAGCGGTCGGCTGGCAGACGGGACCTCTCGTCGCCACTGTACTCGATATCGTCCATAATGGCATCGATATCGCCATCCTCGACACCTCCGCCGAAGCCCATATGCCCGATACCATCATCATGCCCTACCGTGCTGCCGTCAGGGGTGCTGACGAGCCGGGGGTCAAGGCACATACCTACAGGCTCTCTGGCAATACCTGCCTCGCAGGCGATATCATGGGGGACTACAGCTTCGATGCACCGCTCTCAATAGGTGATAAAGTGATCTTCGAAGACCAGATGCACTACACCATGGTCAAAGCAACGACATTCAACGGTATCGCCCTCCCCTCCATCTGCATCCTCCGCACGGACGGTACGCTCGATGTCGTACGTGAATTTGGCTACGGGGATTTCGAAAGCAGGCTCGGATAGATACATGGGCGATACTGTCTCGTTCATGGTTGCAGGTACAGAAGACATCCCTGCTCTCATCGGGCTGCTTGGCGAACTCTTCGGTCAGGAGGCGGAATTTGTCCCCGACCGTGCAGCCCAGGAACGGGGGCTTGGGATGATCATCAATGATCCCGCTATCGGAGAAATATTTATTGCGAAAGAAGCCGACAGCATCATAGGTATGGCCAACCTCCTCTATACCGTTTCCACCGCCCTCGGAGCCAGGGTGGCCATACTCGAAGATGTCATCATCAGCGAAGGATACCGCTCAAAGGGCATCGGTCAGAAGCTGCTGCAACATGCCATGACTCAAGCCAAAGAAAATGGCTGCAAGCGGATCACACTCCTCACCGACAGAGATAATATCCAGGGACAAACCTTCTACAGGAAACTCGGCTTCAGCGACTCTGATATGATACCTATGAGATATTTTCCATGACCCGACAGGAGGAAGATAATGAAAAAACTGTTTCTCGTCGCACTTCTGTATACAGCACTCCATGGAGGCGATATCGTCGATATGGCGATCTATAACACCACGAAGGAGTTCATCTCCATCGTACAGTACAATGATCGCAAAATGAGTACCGAAAAGATCATTCCTCTACTCCACGACAATATACTCGACAAGAGTGAACAGGCTCTCAATGAACGGGTATACAATATCAGCTGTGACCTTATCGCACCACCCAGGATCGAAAATGTACAGGAGCTTAAAAATCTTACAAGCACATCAGTAAATAATAATGGAAGAGAATACCAGGTCTTCCTGCGAACCAAAGATGGCAGAGTAGTCTCTATCTCACTCTATTATCAGAATGGAAAAGCAAAGATATCGTCGTTTGCGGGGATGAAGTAGAAATTGTGTGTAATGCAAAGGACACCCCAAAATAGGATGTCCTGTGTTAGACTATGATTTTTTGACAAACTCTTGTTTGAGCTTGATAGCGCCGATACCCGGTACTTTACAGTCGATATTGTGTCCGTCGTTCCCTTCGACAAGTCTGATACCCTTGATCTTGGTACCTACCTTGATACCTGAAGAGCTCCCCTTGACCTTGAGGTCTTTGATCACCGTCACATCATCGCCGTCTGCGAGGACATTGCCATTGGCATCTTTGACTACCAGCCCGGATTCATCCCCGGCAGCAGTCTCATTTTTGTTCCACTCGTAGCCGCATTCGGGACAAATTAGCAAATCCCCGTCCTCATAAGTGTATTCGCTTCCGCATTTGGGGCAATTTGGTAATTTTTCCATTACTATCCTTTTGAAATTTTTGTGTAATTGTAGGGTAATAATGACCGAATGTCAAATTGGAGGGGCTCAGAACCCGGGAAACGGACCCTCGGTCTATTTCACAGGTGCCAGCGTCGCCACGTACATCCCGACGATCTCATTCATCTTTGCAGTGATGGAATCGGTAGTGGAGAAGACGATCTTGGGGAGACCGCCTTTTTCGATATTGAGGTAGAACTTGTAGACGATCTTCCACATCTTATCGACCTCGCCCAGCTCCGCCGTGATCTGCGGTGTGTTTTGCTCATAGCTCATGAGCTGCTTGAGGATATTGTCGAACTCCTTGACGGTCTCTTTCATCTGGATGATCGTGTTGTCATCTTTGACCCCAGCCTGGTAAGCGATATAGTACTTTGCGATCCTTTGTGAAAGCATCCTTGTTTTGCCTGAGATATCGACGATCACATTTGATTTTTGATTCTCGGTCAGGGCCTTGACGACATAGTCACTCCCCTCGAGCATCGATTCGCTGAGGTCGAGCATGATCGTACCGTTCTCCACGCTGTAGGCTTCATTGGAGAGGGCTTCGAACTCCTGTAAGCTCATATCGACGAAGGCTATAAGATTGCGGATCTCTTCATCTTTGATCTCACCGCCGAGTCTCTGCTGTGCCGTCTTGAACTCGACGAGACTCGCCTTGAGCTGTTTGAGGGCATTCGATTTATTGATACCCCTCCCGGCGTAGAAGTAGTCCTTGGCCATCCTCTGTGTCAGCATCCTTTGCTTGCCAGCTATATCTACGATGTTATCGGCTGCCGCGGCGAATGCACAGCTACCCGCTACTACAGACAAAAAAACGAAATATGCTATTCTCTTCATCATAACGGGTCCTTTACTGGAGCTTTTCATAGAGACTCGTGATCTCATTCATATCGGCAGTGATCTTGTCGGTGGTTTTCGCAATGAGACTCGGGATATATTTTTTCGAATTGGATGCACCGAGCACTTCGAAGAAGAGCATACCCTTCTTGACATCTTCGAGTCCACTTTTGATGGAATCGGTATTCTTGTCAAAGGCGAGGAGTTTTTTCTGTGCATCCAGGAATTGCTGGAGGGTCTCGGTGAGCAGTGCATCGCTCTTTGACACACCCCATACCTTGAACATATAGAGACTCCCCAGACGCTGGGACAGCATCCTCTGTCGTCCGGATATATTGACGATCTCCCCTGTCTGGTGTGTAGCTGTTGCGGCAAGTGCATTGGTAGCTTTGTGGGCAGCGGCAAGGAGCTGTTCCACTTCGTCGAAAAGGGTGCCAGCTACCTCTTTGGAGGGAGTTGCAAGGAGTTTTGCCCTGGTAGGCTCCCAGAGCGATTTGAGCTCTGCGAGGGCATCCGAGGATGCTTTATCCTTCCCATCTACGAACTTGATAAGATCGTTCAGTGTATCTTCGAAGAGCTGGGCTGACTCTTCAAGCTCTTTTTTCGGATTGCCGTAGATCATATTCATACCCAGCATCGAGTAGCTTTTCATCATTTTCTGAGAAAGCATCCTTTGTCTGCCGGCTTTGTTGATCGCTTCGTTGAGGGTAGCGATCTCTGCACATGAGAAGGTTACCAAAGTGAAAAACAGTGCGATCACTTTCAGGCCAGGTCTGTACATATCTTCTCCTTACTATGGGATATTATAATCCGTCAGTTTACCAGAAGATATATATCAATACCATGATTTATATCAACAGATGTACCCTTATGCTGCACAGCCTGGATGGTTCAGTCCGTCGACATATCCCCTGTATACTTCTTTCGCAGGGATGTTGTTCTGATATATTTTGAGAATTTCCCTGATAAAGTTGATCGGATACTCGTAGGTATACCCTGTATCCTGCTCATAATACTTCTCAAGTGTCTCATACATCAGCTCGTACACTTCGGCATCTTCCTGCTTGAGTCTTTCGAGATCGTTCTGAGCCTGGATAAGGGTAGCATCGTTGAATACCCCTCTTGTATCGATATTCTTTCTTTTTTCTACATACTCTCTGAGGTCTTTTCTGTTTCTTACATAGTCGGTAAATAGTTCAATAAGTGTCATGATGTTCTCCTTAACTATTATTTCTATCATTATTATGCCATTTTTATATAGCATTAGTATAGCAATATTTCTCTGCATAAATAATTCTTTTGTAGAACTATAGGAAAATTATCGGGAACTACGTCGAAAAACCGTACAGAACATCCTGTTCTGATCATGTTTTTACACAGTATTTGCCGCAAATATACTAACAGAATCACCCGACACAGCGCCTGTACTTGCTCAATGAAATTTGCAAAACCATGAGGCTGTCCCGTCATATATATCGATAGGGCACCTCTTAAAACTATACTCCATGAGAGCGCTCCTGCACCATGCGAACGCTTTTACCCGTTGTACGGGTTGAGCGCATGGCTTCTCACTCTCTCATTGGAGGAATGATCCAGTTTTTAGAGGTGCCCGGTAGATCGTTGCAACACTACGCCGACAGATTCTACAAAACAGTGCGCCCCTTCGTTTTCAAGATATATCCCAACGAACCGATCACTACGAAAAATCCGAGAAGACTCATCGGCGGCATATACCCGTACCATTTGCCGACGCTGAACCACCCCTCTGCCCCCATGAAAAAGAGGTGGACCCCTATCATGGCAAGAACCCATTCCGCTGCTACACGGATACCCCTCAACCACAGCCCGAATGCAGCCGCACCGCCGAGCAGGCTTACCTGTGCCATGATCCTGAAGCTCCCCGTATCTGTAAAGAACTTGGCGTAGTATCCGTTTGGCAGCAGTATCAGGCTGATCACGCCGTGCAGGGCTGCCAGATAGCCGGCAGTGGCGAGGAGCTGTTCTCGCCTCTCCCCGTCATTCACCGGGGAGATCGCGAAGAGTGTCAGCGCACTAAGGGCCAGGGATTTGTTGAGGACGTACAGCGGCAGTTCGCTCCACATCACGGGACCGAAGACGATATAGCGCAATATTGCATAGAGGAGATAAAAGAGGATCGAATAGTACAGGATATATCTGCTCTGAAGTATCTTCATTCTCTGTCCCTCCCTTTTGAACGGACATTATACACAAAGATTCTAAGGCCGCAACGGGATATATCGTATCATACCAACGTTCAGCGATCTCCAACACACCGATACCTTGGTACTATCGTACCAGAGTATGATACAATAGAAAAAATGGTTCGGGAGAGGGGCATGGCAAAAAAAGAAAATGAAGATATACCGAAACTCCAAAAATCGAAGATATCGTTCGAAGATATCGTCGGACATACACAGAGCAAAAAGCGTCTCAGATCGATCGTCAATATCATCAGGAACCCGCAGCTCCTCAAAGCCTTCGATATCACCGCTCCCAGGGGACTGCTGATCTACGGTCCCTCAAGCGTGGGCAAGAAGATGCTTGCCAAGGCTTTCGTCAGGGAGGCTAACCTGGGCTACTACGAGATAGCGGGCTCCAGGCTCTTCGATATCAAATACATCAAGGATATCTATGCCGCAGCGGCCAAACACGCACCATCGATCGTCATCCTCGAAGATATCGATATCAAGGGGATCATGCAGGGGGCACTGACCAATATTTCATTCTCCGATATCGCCAAGATACTCGAATCTGTCGAAGCACCTGTATTCACGGTCGCTACCGCCGAGTCGCTCGATGGTGTCGACCCCGTCCTCATCGCTCCAGAAAAGCTCGACTTCCTGATCGAGGTGACCAAGCTCGACAAGGATGCACGCCGCTTCTTCATCGAGAAGATACTCCAAAAGCCCCATGACCCCGGTATCGACACCGAGCGGATCGTACGCTATATCACCGGGATGAGTGCTATGGAGCTCGAGCGCCTCGGCCGTATGGCGGCACTGAGCGCCATAGAACAGGGGACTGAGAGGATCACCGAGGATATCCTCATCGAGCAGATCAATAGCATCAAATACGGCCACAAAGTGGAGACCCAGATGATCAGAAGCCTTGAAGAACAGCTCAGAATGACCGCCTACCACGAAGCGGCCCACGCCATCCTCTCATCGCTGCTCCTCCCCCATATCAAGATCGAGCAGGTGACCATCAGCAGACGGAGCAATATGCTCGGTTTCGTCTCCTACAACGCCGAAGACGAGATGACCAATCTCTCCAAGGAGGAGCTCTTCAACGATGTGTGCGTCCTCCTCTCGGGACGCATAGCCAAGATCAAAAAAGCCGGCGAGCAACAGATGGACAGCGGCGCAGTAGAGGACCTGACACAGGCCTCGACCAATATCTACGCTGCTATCAGCAGTCTGGGGATGGACAAAGAGCTCGGGTTCATCAATATCGAGTCGATCACCCTCATGGACGACCAGTTCCTGCGAAGCCGGATCGAGGAGCGCTACCTCGTCTGGATGCAGAGCGCCACCGAGCGTACCTGGAAGCTCATCGACGTGCACTGGGAGATGATCGAGAAGCTTGCCCTGATGCTGATAGACAAAGAGATCGTCGAGAGCGACGAACTGGCCACAATCGTGGGCACTGCCACGGTCACCGGCAATCTTCCGGATACTATCTGAACAGGATAGCGGCAGAGACTAAAAGAGAGTGCGGTTTAATGCCACGCACTGTCGCCGATCAGCAGCCCCACGACGCAACGCCATCCGAATCTCCGTGCTTAGCTCTCAGCCCGTTTGATCACTTACGCTGATGCAGGGTTGTGTATTTCGCAGGATACTCCATGACCTAGAATCTCTTCCAGAACGACCGGCTCATGAGGACGAATACAGTGTAGAACTCCAGCCTTCCGACGATCATTCCGGCCGAGAGTACCCAAAGATCCATATCGCTGAAGATGCTGAAGTTGTGCGCCGGGCCTACCTGTCCGAACCCCGGACCGATATTCCCCACCACCGCCAGCGACCCCGAAAGTGCCGTCATCATATCAAAGCCTCTCGCAAAGAGGTAGAGGGCGATCACGATGAGGGTAAGTATGAACAGGAAAACGAACCCGTAGGTCGCACTGAGTATCCGCTCGGACATCTTGGTATTGTCGACGAATACAGAATGGAGCACATTGGGGTGGACGACCCTGCGCACTTCCGAGGCGAGTGTCTTGAAGATGATGACTATACGGATCACCTTCATCCCTCCGGCTGTCGAACCGGCATTCCCCCCGATGAACATCGCGATAAAGATCACGGATACAGCGGCGGCACCCCACTGTTCATAGTCCAGTGAAGCGAACCCCGTCGTAGTCATCACGGAAGAGATCGTGAAAGCAGCATGCATGAGGCTATAGTAGAATCCGTCACTGCTCCCCTGCCAGTGGATCACTGCCAGCACAACGGAAAGAAGTCCGAAGAGCTTGAGATACCATACCACCTCTTCGCTTCTGTAGCCGCTGAAATCACGCTTGCCGAAGAGTTTGAGATGGACCAGGAAGTTGATCCCCGAGAGGAGCATGAAGAGGGTCGTCACCCAGACGATCCCATCCGCTGCGAAATACCCCAGAGAAGCGTTCTTGGTCGAGAATCCCCCCGTCGATATGGTAGAGAAGGCATGGTTGACCGCATCGAACCAGTTCATCCCGAAAAGCTTGAGCAACACCGTATCGACGAGTGTCAGCGAGATATAGACGATCCAGAGACTCAGCGCGGTATCTTTGATCTTGGGGGTGAATTTCTCCAGGGTGATCCCTGTCGATTCGGCCTTGAATAGGCTGAGGCTCCCGGTGGGATTGATCATCGAGAGGAGCCCTACCCCCAGCACGATGATCCCCATCCCCCCAAGCCAGTGCATCAGGCTTCGATGGAAGAGGATCATGTCCGGGAGTACTTCAAGATCGTTATAGATCGTCGCACCTGTCGTCGTAAACCCGCTCACCGCCTCGAAGAACGCTGCGCTGAAGCTCACATCGGTATAGAGGACGAGCGGCATGGCACCCGCGATACCGAGCAAAAGCCACAGCAGGTTCACCGAGAGAATACTCTCCTTGATACTGAAACGGATGATATGTCGGCGCAAAAGAAGCCAGATCAAGAGATTGATCACGAAGAATATCCCGTCGGCTATCAGCAGTCTCCCGTAGAATTCTCCGTAGATCACACCGACAAGGATATCGAGGAGGAAGAATGCGCTCAGTGTCATCCCTATCATGCTCTGGAGTTTGAGTACGTTTCTAAAGTTCATAGATCCAGCTTTTGATGATAGAGAGATAGGTCTGGGCACAGAAAGCTACGATGACATCACCCTCCTGTCCGACGATCTGGCTCCGAAAGGGCTGGAGTATCCCATCCCTGATCAGATAGGATGTATTGCCACCCTGGAACTTGATAGGTCTGAGCATTTTGCCCATGAGTGAGGAGTTGGGGAATATCTTCCGCAGGAATATATTGGCTTTCCCGCCGCAGAATTTCCGCTCCATGACCACTTCGCTCGAATATATCCGCTCGATGATCTCGTTGTAAGCGCTCATCTTGGGCCCCCGTACGACGACGATCCCAAGGGCATGCATGAGGTTGTAGTATTCTATCTCATTGATGATCGCCACGACCTTCTGTATCCCGTTCTCCCTGGCCTCGAGACATTTGATGATATTGAACTCATCGTTGCCGGAAGCAGCGATCATCATATCGGCATATTTGAGCCCCTCCTCTTCGTAGAGCCCCTCGGTACCGTATTTGCAATTGATCGTTTTGACCGTACCTTCGAGCAGCTCATCCGCCCTCTCGCATAGTACGGTATCTTTCTCCAGAAGCTTGATCTCGATCCCGCGCTCCTTGAGCCCCATAGCTACCGCCAGCCCGATATTGCCGGCACCGAAGATCACACACCTTCTGATCTCCACGGGATCGACAGTCTGGAGCTTCGAGCTCATCTGCCGTATGATCCGTTCGGCTCCGAAGAAATAGACCAGGTCATCCACCTGTACGCTCTCCATATCCTCCGGGGAAAAGAACTCCTTGTGCCGCTCCACTCCGACAACACTGCACAGCTCATTCTGGAGGCTCTCCATTGGTGCGCTTTGCGATACCCGCACCGATACGAGCTTGAAGTCGGTATATTTGAAGTGTTTGACATTGTTGGCTTTGGGATAGTCGAGCAGACTCGCCACTGTAGCCGAGGTCATCTTGAGGGGATAGATCGCTTCTGATATCGACAGACGCTCTTTGAGTTTGCTCTGGATAAGACTTTCGTTCTGGAGACGGATGAACTTGCGCCCTATCTCCATCCTCTCATCGACTATCATCGTCGATATGAGGTTCGCCTCGTCCAGATCGGTCACGGCGATAAAGAGCTCCGCCTTTTCGATACCGATCTTCCCGTATGTCACAGGGTCTTCGATATCACCGTGAACTACCATGATATCGAGGCTTTCATGGAGTCTTTTGAGAGCCTCCGCATTTTTGTCGATCACTGTCACATTGTGAATGATCGAAAGAGTTTTGGCAAGGTGGAAACCCACCCGCCCCGCGCCTGCTATAACGATTTCCATGACCACACCTCTTTAGGGGTATTCATAGTCGGCTCCCAAGAAAAAATAAATGTTAATTCTATACCTCTTGCTCTGTTTTCCTGCTGAGTGATCACATACCGGGAACTGCCAGTATACTCTGCGAGGATTTGAGATTCTCCTCCAGCAAGGTGTAGAATTGCCCCATGTGATACCCGTCCGCCAGGCTGTGATGCACCTGTAGCGCTATCGGCGCAGTGACACGCCCGCCTGACTCATGGAACTTTCCGATGGTCACGATAGGGATCGAGGCGTACAGTGCCAGGAACGGATGTGTGATGGAGCTGAACCGCATCCAGGGGATATTGGTCAGGAAGTATCTGCCGTGTTTCTCCCGCATCTCCACATCGGGACTCTGTGACCGCAGATCGGTAATATCGATAATCTGTTGATAAAACCCCCTGCTCTCCTCCATATGTATCGCATCGCAGAATGAAATGGTATTATCAGGTAGCAGCGTGGTGAAAGAGGGATGGACGACCTCGTACTCATAAAGCTCACCATCGACGATACGGTGCCGCAACGCGGCTATCTCGTTGAGTGTCCTGTCGATCATATATGCCATCAATGGGAAGAACCGCAGGCCATACTCCCGACGGAACTCAACGAGTGCCGTGATATCGACCTCGCAGGTCATGCTGAGCACGGGGATATCATGATGGAGGAAAGCTTCGTAGGTATTTTTGCGGGGATAGGTGCTGAGATCGATCTTTTGTGGCATTTCAACTCTTTTTGACGATATTATACATTGGGGCACTTATATTGTATCTTCTACTTCAGTCTCCTGCCAAGAAATGCATTGAACTCGTTGGCAAAGGCATGAGCGTCTTTCTGTGTGAACGGCTTGGGACCTTTGGTGATCTCTCCGCTGTTTCGTATCTCCTCCATGAGGTTACGCACGGCCAGGAGCTGCTTGATATTCTCCCGTGTAAAGAGCGTGCCGCGGTGATCTAGGGCATGTGCCCCTTTGTCGATCACCCGATCAGCCAGCGGGATATCTGCCGTAATGACGAGATCACCCTCCACCGCCATCTCTACGATACGGTGATCTGCCACGTCTGCCCCCTGCTCCACAATGATCAGGGTGATATGCTCCGACTCTCCTATCGATATCCGTTTATTTGCCACTATGACAGTAGACAACGACAGCCTTTCGATCGCACGCAACATGATCGGTTTGAGGAGCTTGGGGAGTGCATCCCCGTCGATATAGAGATTCATCTACTTGACTATCTCCTGCACTCTCCCCACTTCGCCGCTCATCAGACGCACCTTGATGCCATGAGGATGATTTGGGGACTTGGTGAGTATATCGCGTACTACGCCGTAAGTGATACGGCCCGTACGCTGATCCTCCTTGAGGACTATCCCCACATTGAGTCCGCTTCGGATATTTGCCCTGATCTTTCCCGACATCCTAATCCTTCGGCTGATACTTCAGTATCTTTTTTATCTCATTGACGGGACAGAAAAAGAATACATGAAAAAAGACGCTCACCCTCGTCTCGCTATCGCCAGTACTTTCGAAACACACGAACGAGAATTTTTCACCCTCATCGGGGATGACAGTAAATGTCACGGGCTTGAGAGTCCGTACGAGATTGAGTATCTTCTTGTACTGCTTGTCCTCGGGCGATGCCAGCAGATTTGCCTGTCTCTCTTCATCCGACAGCAGTCCGACAAGCAGTTGCACCTTATCCTGGAATATCACTTTGTCCCAGCGGATCACCCCAAGCGGCGAACGGAAGATGGAGTTGCCTGAGGTCAGAGGTGATGTTTTCTCACCCCTCAGCGCCTCGATCAACTGCAAGAATGGGTTCATCCCGCCCAGAGCCTCGGCAGCCTCACTCGCCTCACGATGATAGCGAGCCTTGTCGGTCTCAGCCATTTTGAAAAAATTGCACATATAGTGTCCTTGTTATAGATACGCGCATTGTATCATAATGTGGGTATGGGGGAGGTGGCATATATATATGAAGAAAGGCATAGAATTGAATTGAAACAAACGATAGATCAAAGAGGCCAAACGATAATAAACTAAAAAGCTATAGGACAAAGAAATAAGATCATAGAAAAAGAAAGATGAAGTAAGTAAAGAGAGATAATTAGAAAGGGGATGGGTAAAGAAAA
>QKDN01000060.1 GCA_003252535.1 Campylobacterota bacterium
AGATATAAAAATACTCTTGATTTAACCATTACTTCTTTTAGAAGTTTATCTTCAAATGGTGTCAAAACATATCTTGAATCAGAAAGGCTACAAATAATAAAAAGAGCGTCGTTATACATTTCTTTATAATCGAGATCATAATATGCTACTTTTAAAGCTTCTTCTATCTCTTCTCTTTCCAATACAATGTTGTTTCGTAATTTATCTATAATCTTATTTTTAATGTTTTTGTAATTCATTTTCTAAATCTTTTTTCATTTGTGTAACATCTTCTAGTGCCAAAATTAAAAATATTATTTCGATATTTACTTTTTTATTGATTATTTGCTTGTTTATAGAATTGAATTTTTTTTGAAATTCAGATTCTATTTTTTTTAAAAACTCTTCATTGTTTTGAGAATATCGTTTTACTATTATACTCTCATAGGTAATCAAAGCTGGAATTTTGATTTGAACTTCATCTAGTGAAGAGTATCTAAAATCAACTTTTTCTTTTATCGTATCTTTTAATAACTCTTTACCTTTATTGAGTTCAATATGTGGCACTAAAATTGAAAATTCTTGTTTTAAAAAATCATCTGTTATGTGTTCATTGATTTCATTTACTATGTCACTTAATGCATCAGAAAATTTTTTATAAAATTTTACTTCACCAAACCAGAAGATAGGTATATCGTTTTCTAATGAAAAATGAATAGCATCAAAACCATTAACTTGTTTTTGTGGATTTGTTTTTAAAAGGAACTTAGTCAATATTTTATCTGAGCCAAAATATGAAACTAAAAAAAGGAAGAGAAGTAATTCTCCAAAATCTCCCTTTCTAGCAATATTACCTTTTACAAAACGGCTATAAGCTTTTTCTAATATATCAAGCTCTGTCTCTTCTTCTTTCATTATTTGATATTCTTCTTCAGTAAGTGCAAACTTAGGTAAATAACTCATCATAATTCTTACTAATTTATCTTGTGAGTATTTTGATGACTCGTAATTTAAATGATATGAATATTTTTGATAATTATCATTGCAATTTGAAAGATTAAATACGACTCTTTTAAAATTTTTTTGTAATTTGTCCACTATATTACCTATGATTATTTATTTACATAACTTAAGATATATTAATTTATTATATCATACATGATTTGCCATGTAACCTTAGTTGTGGGTTTCACCCATGCTACTCATTACAAACATTTTACAATCCAAAGCATCATCTTGACGTTTGGCAGTGCCAAACCTACCTCTTTAATTATTTATCCTTTACCGTAAAGTCAACTAAACGATTTGATACTATAATCGTTTAATCAACTATCCTCACTCCACCCAAAACCTCTCATCCTTCTGCCGATAAAAGAGATTATACGAACACGCGGGGATCATATCGCCCGACTCGTCGGGGACGAGGTCGCCGCAGAGGTTGACCCGGCCAAGGTCGAAGCAGTTTTCGTCCATGTGGGGGTGGATGTAGAGCATCTTCGTCCTCGACTCGATCAGCGCCTCTCGCTGCTTTTGGGTCAGTTCACGGTCGGTGGGGTAGAGCTCCTTGATGAAGGTCTTGAGTGCGCGGATCACATCCTCGTCCTCGCCGTTCGCCCAGAGGGTGCCGATAGCCTCCTGGAACTTCTCCCTGAACTCCTCTTTGGGCTGGAGGATGTAGTTGTCCGCCGACATTGCTTTGAGCGTTTCCGGGTCGAATATTTTGGTCAGTGGGATCATCTGCCCGTCGAGGAAGAGATAATACGCCACCGAGTAGCAGAGCGGATGGTAGGAGGCGAGGGGGAAGAAATCGTCGGGTCTGATCCGATCTTCGACCGCCAAAGCGTTTTCGACCTCATCGATGGTGATGTATTTGTGCGAACCGAAGTTCGAGCCGTTCTTCCCAGTGTAGGTCATATTCTGGATGGTGATACTCTTGACGAAGGGCTTGGCGATGTAGCGGTTGACGATCCGGGAGACCTCCTCTTCGTTGAGCTCTTTGATCATCACGGAGAGTATCGTGACGGGGATGTCGAGCTCCTCGAAGATGGCCAGGGCTTTTTGCTTGTGGGTGGAGATATCTTTGCCGTGGATGATCCTGCTTTTCTCAGGCTCGAAGGTATCGAGGGAGAGGACGCACTGCACCCCCAGCTCCTTGATGCTCCGGGCGAACTCCCTGTCGGCGGAGAGCTTGATGCCGTTGGTGTTCATCGTGATCCGCTCGATCCCCTCGTCTTTGATCAGCTTGAGGATACCGAGTATATCGGGGTGGAGCGTGGGCTCGCCCCCGGTGATATTGACCAGCTGGATATTGGGGTTTTGGCTCTTGACATGGTCGATGATCTTTTTGACATCTTCGAGAGGTTTGTAGTATTTGCTGTCGGGACGGTTGAAGGTAAAGCAGATGGGGCAGTCGAGGTTGCAGTCGTTGGTGATGGAGAAGACAGGGAGATGGAGACTCCCCGCATGCCACTCACACAGACCGCAGTCTTTGGGGCACCCCTGCGAAACGGGTTTGCGATGGGTGGAGCATGATGAGCTGACGGGCTGCACCTCGTGCACCCTCTTAAGATACCAGTCGACGCTGGAGGAGAGCTTGAAGGCATTATGGGGGTCCTGCGGGCACTGCCGTATCATATAGACCCCGTTGGGGGTGGAGACGATACGGGCGAACTCATTGCTCTTGCAGACGGGGCAGTAGGCTACAGTGCTCGATAGCATGGTCTCCCAGGACATCAGATACCCCCGTCGACGAAGATGCTCTGGGCATTGATATAGCTCGACTGCGGCGAAGCGAGGAAGCAGACCGTCTGGGCTACCTCGTCCGCCTTCCCGGCTCTCTGGAGCAGGCAGTGGTCGGTGAAATCCTTCTTGAGATCGTTGGGGACATTCCGGGCGACTCCCTCTTCGAGCATCCCGGGGACGACCATATTGACCCGGATATTGAACCGCTTGAGCTCGTTCGCCAGCGAGGTGGTGAAGCCCATGAGCGCCGCCTTGGTCGTGGCGTAGGTCACCGGCACTTCGAGCACCCTGTGCCCGGCGATGGAGCCGATATTGACGATGGCCCCCGATTTTTGCCGTATCATCCCTTTCATGACCGCCTTGGTGAGGAAGATGACGCTTTTGATATTGATATCGAGGATCATATCGACATCCTCCTCGTCGAGCATCGGCAGCGGCATCACCTGGCTCATGGCGGCGTTGTTGACCAGGATATCGATGGTGATCCCCTCCCTGTAGAGCCCCTCGATCGCTGCGTTGATCGAAGATACATCCCGGAGGTCTATCGGTATGGCGTTCGCCCCGGGCATCCGTGCGATCAGCTCATCGGCCTTCTCCCTGTTCCTGTGGTAGGTGAACCAGACGGTCGCCCCCTGCTCATAAAATGCCTGGCAGATCGCCGAGCCGATATACCCCGTGCCCCCTGAGACCAGTACGGTCTTCTCCTTGAATGGTTCAGGCTTCATGTTGTTTGTACTCGATGACCTGTGCGAGGTCGGCTACGGTGAGCCTGGCGAAGAGCTCCACCTTGGTGGTGTTCGCCCGGAACTCATCGGCTCTGCCGGGGAAGGCGCTCCTGAGGTGCTCCACCCCTTCGGCGCTCAGCACACCATCCTCGAAGAGGGTGTCGCTGCTGATGATGACCCCGCCGAGCAGCATCTCGTCCGTCCTGAGCGAGACATTGAAGTTCTTTTCTATAAGGTAGATGATCTCGACGAAATCGATGCTGTCGGCTCCCAGGTCGTTGACCAGTGCGAACTCCGGCTGCACCTCATCGATGCTATCCAGACCAAAGACGGGGACAAGCAGCTCCCGTAGTTGTGTTGTTATATCCATAGTTTATCTCTCCTTTTTAAACCCGATAGGTATGATTGCGGCGATATCGTGCCTTGGTTTGATCTTGATGATCTTTTTGATCTGCTCCTGTGCGATCACCGCCCCTGTCATGTAACAGCTCCCCAGTCCCAAAGCGTGTGCTCCCTGGTGAATGATCATGGATAGAGTGGCAATCGATTTGACATAGTTGTCTCTCTCCCACGCTTTGATGGCTTCATCTTCTACCATGAGAGAGAGGGAGTAGTTGACTTTGAAAGTTGGGATCAATAGAAGCGGAGCATCTTTAAAAGCGATAAAGCTTTGGCTGTATTCGATAAAGCCTTCTCTAAAATCCTCTCGTATTTTGGGTGCAAGTGCGGTGGTGTATGCTTCGATACTATCGGCAATGGCTTGAATGGTTTGAGTATCATCGATCACCTTGATATCCCAGTTCTTCTTACCCGATGCGTAGGGGGCGGTAGCGGCTAGTTCCAATATTTTATCCACCATATCCTGCGGCACTTTCGTATCCCGGAACTCACGGATACTGTGGCGGCTCAGTGACAACTCCCTGAAAGCTTCATACATCTCAAACACCTTTGAAAAACCCTCCATCGACATGCAGTACCTGCCCGTTGATAAACGCCGACTCTTCGCTGCATAAGAACGCTACGGCATTGGCAACATCGTCGACCGTCCCGATCTTCGGCGATACGATGCTCTCCATGATCTCTTTGGGCGCTTGGGCATAGAGGGGTCTGAGGCTCCCCGCATCGATGGGGCCGGGGGCGACGCAGTTGACCCGTATCCCCTTTTTCCCGTATTCGCTCGCGACCGATCTCGAAAAGGACTCGACGAATCCCTTTGTCCCCGCATAGACCGACTGCCCCCTGTTGCCACGGGAGGCTGCGACCGAGGAGAGGTTGACGATAATGCCTTTTCGTCTGGCAACCATCGAGGGGATGAGGCTCTGGGTGATTTGAATCAGCGCTTTGATATTGACACTGAGCATCTTATCAATGGCATCTTCACTCAGGGCGGGGAGGATATCGGTGATCGTCACGGCGGAGGCGTTGATACATATATCGACATCTTCCAGACGGGTGCAAAACTCGTGCAGCGCTTCGCTCCGGGCAAAGTCGAGCGGGAGGAGCTCGCAGTGCGGGTAACTCTCCCGGAAAGACTCCAATGCCTCCATATTCCTGTACCCCTGCAAGATGAGCCGGTCGTCGCTTCGGGCGACCTTCCTGACGATCGCCTGACCTATCTCGGAGCTCGCTCCTGTGATGACTATCTTTCTATTCATACTTTTTGACCACCAGTGCGCTGTTCTGTCCGCCGAAAGCGGAGTTGAGCTTGAGGATATAGCGGATGGGCATGGAGAGCTCCTTCTCTTTGATCACATTCAGGGTTACCTCCGGGTCGGGGGTCTCGTAGTTGACGGTGACGGGTACTTTTTGGTTTTGCAGCGAATAGATCACCCCGAGCAGCTCCATCGCGCCGCACGCCCCGATGAGGTGCCCGATCTGCCCTTTCATCGAGTAGACGGGGATCTCGGCGTATCGTCGGGGGAAGACGATCTTCATCGCATTCGCCTCGGCGATGGCGTTCTTGTGGGTGCCGGTACCGTGGAGATGGACGCAGTCGATTTCACCTGGGGTGATACCCGCCTCCCCGATCGCTTCGAGTGCGGCCCGTGCCAGCATCTCGCCGCCTGGCTGTGGGTCGGTCACCATATAGGCGTCGTTGCTGGAGCCGTAGCCGGCGATCACTGCCAATATACTCTCTTTGTCTGCGTTCTTTTCGCTCTCCAGGGTGTAGATCGCCGCCCCTTCGCCGAGTACCAGCCCCGAGCGGTGCTTGTCGAAGGGTTTGCAGGCTTTGCCCAGATCGGATGCGTCCGAAAATGCCCCGAGCTTGTAGAATCCTATATAGTGGAGCGGGGAGAGCATCGAGTCGAACCCGCCCGAGATGATCACCCTGTCGGGATCGCGCCTGAGTATCCTCCAGGCGAGCCCCAGAGCCTGCGTGGAGGCGACGCAGGCGGAGACATTGGTATGGACGCCGCCGAGGATATCGTAGGTTTCGGCTAAAGCTTGCATGGTGGTCGTGGCACTGTTGCAGTAGTCCTGCCACGCTTTTTGAGGATTGTCGATATACCCGACGAGGTCGAAATAGTCGATCCCGCTTCCGATACTGATGATGCGATTTTGCGGGTCATACTTTCGGATAGCCGATGGATGGTCTGTAAAAAGATTTTGAAAAGCCCGGTTGACAAAGAGCTCTTTCCTGTCCTGAGAGTGATGCGACGGTATCACGCCCTTGCCGTCTCTGGCCTCGGCGCCCACTGTTGCCGGGTAGTGTGCGGTATCGAAGCTTTGTATGGCGGCAGTAGCCGACTCGGCTTTGGTAATAGCTTCGAAGATATCAGCCAGATTATCACCGATGGGAGAAATTGCCGATAGAGTGGTAATGCAGACGCTATTGTGCATGGTTTCTCTCTAGTAGATAGTGAAAGAGCTCGATAGGCTCCTCCATACCCCATATCTGCTCCGGTGGGGGGAGTTCATCTTTGGCTATCAGTGCAAAACCGCTCGTCACGCTGCCGTCACCGTAGACCTTGCTCGCCCCTATGAGTACCGGGTGCTCCGTGGGGGCGTACGCCGCCTGGGTGAGGAGGGAGTGGGCGTTGGTATAGGTGACGGCGCAGTCGCCCCGGAGATCGTGCTCGATGGCGACGAAGGAGAGGGGCATATTGTAGAGCACCTTGAACTGGGAGAGGGGTGAGACGCTCGGCATCGCATCCTCTATATAGCGGCGGGACGAGAAGCGGCGGCTCTGTGGGTCTCTGCTCAGCTCAGCGATACCCTCCAGTCCGAAATCCTGGTACTCGATCGTCCCCATCCCGTAGTAGAACGGGGTGAAGGGGTCGAGCGGCGTATCGCGGAGGAGCTGCGCGACGCAGACGATCGATGAAGCGGTCTCTTTGTTGAAGTATTTGACGAGCTTCTTATTCCTGAGGAACTCTTTGACGGGGATGGTCTCGTCTGCCTTGAAGTGGGTGATACGGAGCTTCACTCTACCACCTCGACATTTTCCATGCATATCCTGTAGAGCTCTTCGCGCGACTCCTGGAGTTTGGGGTCGTTGATCTCTATGAACGAAAAGAGCAGCTCCCCGCTCGCTACGAGCTTGCCGTCGACGGTCGCCTTGACCTTCGCTACGCCGTACTCGTTCTTCATCGTATCGATGGCAGCGGTATAGATGAGCTTGTCGCCGGGTCTGGCGGGCCGTTTGATCTTGAAGTAGTTGACGATGCTCAGGACGGAGCGTTTCATCGGGAGATCGTCGTGCTTCATCATAATCTCGAAGAACGACCCCGCGAGCTGCGCCAGCCCCTCGATGATGAGTGTCCCCGGGAATACCGGGTATCCCGGGAAGTGCTCGTTGAAGACATCATCGGCGAGGGTGATGCACTTCACTCCGACGATATACTCGCCATAACAGATCGTATCAACTCTATCAACCAGATGAAATCTCATAATGAACCTTTAGTAGACATAGGGGATCAGCCTTTTTGTACGGTTTTTGTACTCTATATACTCCTGTCCGAACTTCTCGGCGCAGTTTCGCTCCTCGAGCGGCATCCGTACAAAGGTGCTGACCAGATTGGCGATCCCCAGCAGCAGGAGCGACCAGTCCTGCACGATCCACAGGAGGGCGAATATCTCGATGGCATAGAAGAGATAGAGGGGGTTGCGCACGATGGCGAACGCCCCGGTCGTCACCAGCTGCGATCCCTCCGGGGGCGCGATATTCTGGCTCAGGCTCCTCTCCCCCATACTGTGGAGGGCATAGAGCCTGCCGCCGTAGGCAAGGACGATGAAGGCGACCCCGATGAAAAAGAGCATGGGATCGGGATTGTGGATAGACAGGCGGTAGATCACGATACAGTTGGCGTAGAAGTAGGCGACGACGAAGACCAGCAGGGTGATATTGGAGATATTGGGGATAAGATAATCGTTCTCTTTGACGATCTTCCTGCTGCGTGTCATCTCTATGGTGTTTCTCAGGGTGAACAAAGCGAGAAAGATAAAAAAATAGTTCATAGCACACCTTGCGCGAAAGCTGTAGAATCGGGACTATTCTATCATAATTTTTTCCAATATGATCAAAAATATCCGGCAGGGGATGACGATGCATACGACTGGAGCACTCTGCTGCCCAATATCTCCGCAGCCGTATTGACCGATCGGCGGGTTCCTGTACAGAAACCTCTATTTTGCGGGCTTGCGATATTTTTCACTCCGATATAACCTCTCATAGGTTATAATTCGAATTACCTGGGTGGTTCGACTACTGTTTTTATTGTGGTCCAACATTATCTTTGGCGGGACATGTAGCAGGGTCTGTGTGTGGGTATTTTCGTTTGAACCGTTGAGGTGAGAATTTGCCCCCTGATGACCCTCTCCCTCCTGCACCGTTGGCTTTTTGTGGGCCGACTCCGACAGAACGGCCACTTGGGTATTACTCCGGCTTAGTTCTTATCTATACATACTGACAACGATATCTATTGATAATAACTAATATAAAGGGATAGAATGGATATATTGATCATTGGTTCAGGCGGCAGAGAGTACTCGATAGGATTGGCGCTCAAGAAGGATGAGAATGTAGAGAAGCTCTATTTCGCACCCGGCAACGGCGCGACCGATATGCTCGGAGAGAATCTTGCGATCGGCGACTTCGGCGAGCTTGCCGATTTCGTCGCTGCCAACGGCATCGAACTGACCATCGTCGGGCCCGAAGCGCCGCTCGTGGACGGTGTCGTCGATGTGTTCAAGGAGAGAGGTCTGACGATCTTCGGCCCTTCGGCGCAGGCAGCCCAGCTCGAAGGCTCGAAGATATTCATGAAGAACTTCCTCGCCCGCCACAATGTCCCTACGGCGAAGTACATCGAGACCGACTCGATCGAGGATGCGTACAAGTTCATCAACTCCCTCACCCCGCCGATCGTCGTCAAGGCAGACGGTCTGTGCGGGGGCAAGGGGGTCATCATCGCCCAGAGCCACGACGAGGCGAAGATCGCGGCGGGCGATATGCTCAGCGGTACTTCCTTCGGTGATGCCGGGACGAAGATCGTCGTCGAGGAGTTCCTCGACGGCTATGAGCTCTCTGTGTTCGCGATCTGCGACGGCAGGGACTATGTGATACTCCCCGCAGCCCAGGATCACAAGAGACTCCTCAACGACGACCAGGGACCCAACACAGGCGGTATGGGAGCCTACGCGCCGACACCGCTGGTCAACGAGGATATCTACTCCAAGCTCAGATCGCGTGTCGTCGAGCCGACGCTCAAAGGGATGAAGGCGGAGGGGATGCCCTTCACCGGCGTCCTCTTTATCGGCGTGATGGTCGTGGATGGCGAGCCGATCGTCCTCGAGTACAATGTCCGCTTCGGCGACCCCGAGTGCGAGGAGCTGATGCCGCTGCTCAAGTCCCCTGCGAGCGAGCTCTTCTACAAGGCGGCGATCGGCGAGATCGCAACTGCGAACATCGAGTTCCATGACAAGTACGCCGTCGGTGTCGTCATGGCGAGCAAGGACTACCCGTACAAATCCTCCGCGCCTGCCGAGATCATCATCGACGATATCGTCCATGACGACATCGAGGCGAATGCCCACATCTCGTTCGCAGGTGTGAGCCGCGGCGACGACGGCAAGCTCTACGCGACAGGCGGCAGGGTGCTCGTCTGCGTCGGTATCGGCGACTCTATCAAAGAGGCGCAGCAGAGAGCCTATATGCTCGTCGGTCAGGTACACTTCGCCGGCAAGCACTGCCGCACCGATATCGCCTACCAGGCGCTGAAGTTGCAGTCATGAACGATCAGGACGAGCTGAACAACCAGGCCATCCTCACGCCTGCGAGGCGGAGGATAGGGGCTTTCGTCATCGATGATCTAGTAGTAAGCTTTTTGCTGCTGGGGATATTCTGGTCGCAGCTGCAGCAGCTCAAGACAGCTGAAGCACTGAGCATCTTCCTCAATGAGAATTTCCTTATCATCATGGCGGTCAAGGTACTCTACCATACGATCTTCGTATGGCAGGGGGGTAAAACGCTCGGGAAGTACCTCACCAATATGAAGGTGGTGACTATCGAGCACGGCACTGTCCCGTCGTTCGACAAGGCGCTGCTGCGTGCCATGATGCGTATCGTGAGCGAAACGCTCTTCTATATTGGTTTCCTGCTGGCATTTTTTACCCCCAATATACAGACACTCCACGATAAGATATCAGGCTGTGTAGTGATAGATGCCTAAAGCTTTACTGGTATTGCTTTTTGCGCTTGTGATGGGTGCGGGTGCGGCGGAGAAGATTGAGATCGTCGCCGAAGTGCTCAGCGCCAGAGGTGATACCGTCGAAGCGAAAGGGGATGTCGTCGTCTACTACGGCGATGCGATCATCCATTCCAAAAGTGCCCGCTATGACAGGAAGAAAGAGCTCCTGACCCTCGAAGGGGAGCAGATTGATCTTCTGGGGCTCGAAGGGAAGAAGATCCAGAGCCGCACCCTCGAGATCGAAACCAAAGCAAAGATACTCCACTTCAAAGACGTACTCCTCTCCACAGACAACGATATCTGGGTTTACAGTGACAATGCCCGCAAAAGTGATGCCGGGATCAATTTCGGCGAGTTAGTGATGTCGAGCTGTGACATGAACAACAGCGACTGGAAGCTCCACGCGGGAAGCAGCGAGTATGACGACAAAGAGAAGTATATGAAGCTGCACGATGTCGCGCTCAAGTTCTGGGACGTCCCTCTTTTCTATACCCCCTATATGGCGTTTGACACGGATCAAAAAAGAAGTTCCGGGCTTTTGTTCCCCACCTTTGGCTACAGCCAGAGCGAAGGGTTCCTTTATGAACAGCCGGTATATTGGGCGGCTTCGAAGAGCTGGGATGTTGAGTTCAATCCACAGGTGCGTACAGGGAGGGGTGAGGGTATCTATGCGACGCTCCGTTTTCTTGATTCCGCTACGTCCGGGGGGAGGATACGCCTGGGATACTTCCGTGACAATGAAGAGTATGTATCTGAATACAACCTGCGCAACGATGTCCACTACGGCGCGGAGATATTGTATCATTCGGATCATCTGCTCAAAGACACTTTCAGTACTTCAGAGAAGCTCAGAGAGGGGATTTATATCAATGCTACCCTCCTTAATGATATCGAATACATCAACCTCCAGAAAGGGCAGCGGACCACTTTCGGTGTTCTTCCCATCCAGGAATCGAAGCTCAATTATTTTTTGCACGACGATGACTACTACCTGGGTCTCTACAGCAAGTACTTCATCGATACGAGGGTAGAGGACAACAACGCGACCGTACAGCAGCTTCCCAAGCTGCAGATCCATAAGTATCTCAAAGAGCTGCTCTGGGATGATCTGACCTACAGTATAAATTTCAGTATCAACAACCTGACGAGGGAAGACGGTGTCACCGTCAGAGTGGCGCAGGCAGCGGTCCCTCTGGAGTATACGAGGTCGTTCCTGGACGATTATCTTTCGCTGTCTCTGAGTGAGGATATCTATTATGACGATCTCGCTTACGATGGTGAGATGCTTGCCAATGATACCTACCGGTCGCTTCAGGGTGTGCATCATGTCGAGCTCTTTTCCGATCTGACCAGAAAATACGACAGCTTCGTCCATGTTGTCCAGCCATCGGTCAGCTACAACAAACCCACCTATTATCATAAAAGCGATATCGATTTCGATGATCTTGAAGAGACACAAAAGAGTCTCTTCACCCCTGTCGATACCGAAGAGAACATCGCCTTCAAGCTCAGCCATTTCTTTTACGATCTGGGGGGTAACCTGAAGTTCTACCAGCGTATCCGCCAGAACTACAATACTGACAATCCCAGGGAAAAGTGGGGCGACATCTCCAACGAGATGGAATACAGGCTGCCGGAGTGGAAACTCTACAACTATATGGTCTACTCTTTTGAATTCGACAAGATCAAGGAGAGCGTCTCAAGGGTCTCATGGAGCCAATGGGGGCACAAAATTACACTTGCACACTCTTATGAGCGTGTTTTTTCATGGAATGACGACGATAGCATCAAAACACAGAAAAAGATCAATGATATCACTTTGAGCGGGAACTACAGGCTCTCCGACAGATGGCAGCTGACCGGAGGGATGGTTTACAACCTTGATAAGGATACCAAGACACAGTGGTTCACCGGGTTCGCCTACAGAAGGGACTGCTGGAACCTGATGTTGCGACTGCGGCGGGATATCAAACCAAGCGGCGATGAGTCGATCCAGGAGAACTCATTTATGTTTCAGTTAAACCTTGTCCCTTTTGGCGGCATAGGTCGCAAATGATATAGGAGTGCGGGATGAAAAAGAGAGGCGTTGAGAGGGAAGCGAATATCGTCTACGAGGATCGGGAGGATGCTGCAAAGGCACTGGTCGGTACGATCCCGCTGGGGGTATTCGAAAGCGGCAATACAGTGGTGATCGCGGTCAGCGAAGGAGGTGTGGTGATCGCTTCGAAGATAGCGAAATATCTCAAAGCCTCCCTGGAGATATTCCTCTCCGAAGCGATCAAAGCACCCAACAATCCCGACCTGACCATCGCGATGGTGGGGGAGAGCGAAGAGATCGTCATGCATTCCATCCTTGTCGAGTCGTTCGGGATCGACGAAGACTATATCTACAGCCAGGCCAAACGCCATTATGACGAGCGGATCATCTCCTACCTCTACAAGTATCGCAAAGGCTCAAAGATCAGAAATCTCAGGGGGAAGGATATCCTCCTTGTCGATGAGGGGGTGGAGAGCGGCATGACGATGATGGTGGCCATCAAGTCGATCCTTGCGATGCAGATACGGAGTCTCCATGTCGCCACACCCATTCTCAGCTACGAGGTGTACGACTCTCTGCTCGAGCTTTGCGACGGGATATTCTGTTCTCATGAAGTACAAGATTATATTTCGATAGAATATTACTATCGAAACCTGGAAAAGCTCGCACACACCGAAATAATCAAGATTATCGACGAGCATAATAAACAAGCAAAAAAGGAAGCACCGATTAATGAATGAACATATAGTAAAGATCGACACCAACAACCTTCACGAGATATACGAATTTGACAAGGTTGCCAAACAGGCGAACGGTGCAGTGATGTATCGTCAGGGCAAGGCAGTGCTCATTGCTGCCGTTGCCGTGGACGACAAAGCGGTGGACGAGGATTTCCTCCCCCTGACCGTCCAGTATATGGAGCGCGCCTACGCTGCGACGAAGATCCCTGGAGGATTTGTCAAGAGGGAGACCAAGCCGGGGGATTTCGAGATACTAACGGCACGTATCATAGACCGGTCGCTCAGACCGCTCTTCCCGGAGGGGTTCGGCTATCCGGTCGTCATCTCCATCATGGTGGTGAGTAGCGACAGCGATGTCGATATGCAGGTTGCCGCCCTCCATGCGGCCAATGCCGCCCTTTATGTGAGTGATCTTCCTTTCACCCAGAGCGTCTCGGCGGTACGTATCGGCAAGATAGGGGGTGAGCTTGTCCTCAACCCGACGCTCAGCGAGCAGGAGGAGAGCACTCTCGATCTCTATGTGGCGGGAAGCGGGAGAGATGTCCTGATGATCGAGATGCGTTCCATAGCGTCGGAAGTGGTCGATGATGTGGAGCCGGGGATCGTCGATCCGATGATGCCTACCCTCCCTGTGGTGCTCGACCACCAGGAGTGCAACGAGCTCTCTGCAGCCGAGATGATCGAAGCGATCGCACTGGCGGTCGAGTCGATAGAGCAGGCGACCCTCACATACGGTGCGGAGTTCGATCCGTACAAGAAAGAGCCGGTCGAACTGGCACTCAAAGAAGACCCACACGACAGCGCTCTCTACGGTTATATCAAAGAGAACTTCCACCAGGAGGTCGTGAACGCAGTACGCTCGATGGCAAAGAGCGAGCGCAGCACCCAGCTCTCGCTTCTTCGCGGCAGGATCGCCGAGGCATATGGAGAGGTCGACGGCGAAGCACTCAAAAAGACCCTCGAAGCCTACAAGAAGAGCGTCGTCCGCACCATGATCCTCGATGAGCAGGTCAGGGCAGACGGCAGAGGGCTTGAGGATGTCAGACCTATCTCGATAGAGACGAGCTTCCTGCCGAGCGTCCACGGCTCTTGCCTCTTCACTAGGGGAGAGACCCAGGCGCTGGTCACCGTGACGCTCGGTGACAGCAAGGATGCCCAGTCGTATGAGCTCATCACCTCCAAGCAGAGCCAGTACGAGCGCTTTATGGTACATTACAACTTCCTTGGCTTCTCCGTAGGGGAGGCGAAGTTCGCCGGGGCACCGGGGAGAAGGGAGCTCGGTCACGGCAACCTCGCAAGACGCGCCCTCGAGCCGGCGCTCGATATGGATTATGACGGGACTATCCGTATCGTCTCGGAGATACTCGAGAGCAACGGCTCATCATCGATGGCGACCGTGTGCGGCGGTGCCCTGGCACTCAGATCGGCCAATATCGGCATGGTCAAGCTTGTCGCAGGCGTAGCGATGGGACTGGTGAGCGAAGGGGGCAGGGCTGCTGTACTGACTGACATCATGGGGCTCGAGGACCACGATGGGGATATGGACTTCAAGATCACCGGTACCTACGACGGGATCACGGCATTGCAGATGGACATCAAGCTCGGCGGGATCGAGCTCGACCTCCTCTCTAAAGCACTGGAGCAGGCAGGAAGGGCGAAGAAGCATATCCTCGATATCATGTACGAAGCTCAGGAGAATATCATGCCGAGTCCCGCGCTCCCGAGCACTGAGGTCTTCAGTATCAATCCTGCCAAGATAGCCGATATCATCGGCAAATCGGGAGCAACGATCAGGGAGATCATCGAGAAGTTCGATGTCACTATCGATATCGACCGGGACAAAGGCGGTGTCAAAGTAGTCGGACACAACGATGAGAAGGTCAAAGCGGCCAAAGAACATATCCAGGGGATCGCAAGCACCCCTATCAAGACGCAGATGGTGTATGAGCTCGGCAAGGTCTATGAGGGAAGGGTCAAGAAGATCGTGGATTTCGGTGTCTTCGTCGAGATGCCGGACGGTTTCGATGCGCTGCTGCATATCTCCAAGGTATCGAAAGAGCGTATTGCTTCACTCGAGAGCCTCTACAGCGAAGGGGATATGATCAGTGTCGTCGTTATGGAACAGAAAGGGAAAAAAGTAGGACTTGCTACACCGGAATTCCTCGGCCTCTGATGCTTCTCCAGGAGCCGGTGGCTTCAGCCCCGCCAAATAGAGGCTTGATCTACAAAAAAATGCTCTGTGCGCATCCAGACTCTCTTTTTCGGGACTGAAGTCTCCGACTCCTGAGTCTACTCTCCTTTTTCTCTAAAACTCCTGGAAATACCCCACCTGGAAGAGATACTTGTTATAGTTGGTATTGAGTCTTGAGAACCCTATCGCCCCGAACCATCCGCTGTTCTTCGTCGTCCATTTCCTATAGCTCAGTTTGATATCGGCAGAATCCTCATCGAAAGGGGTATAGCCGTCAGCGAGGATGGAGCGGTAGGCCTGGTTGCCGTAGGAGAGATCGAGGTAGATCCACTGCTTCTTTTCCTCACCGTAGCCGATGCTCAGCAGGTCGCTTCGGGATGTGACATTACCCGGGTAGCTAGTGTTGAAGAAGTGGCGGTAGGTGATATTGTAGCGCGGGCCGTAATAGGTGAGTCCAGCCGAGGCCACTCGATCCCGGTGTCCGTTGTAGTACTCCATGAAACTCATCCCGAGGATACCCACCAAGTTCTTTTCCTCACCGAACTTCAGATAGAGCTCATGGTCGAAGCGGATTTTCGGCAGGTACTGATTGTCGGGACTGCCGCCTATCTGGGTGAAGGTGTAGTAGGACGGGCTCCAGTCCTTGTAGGCCCCGATCGAAGCGAACATCGCATTGTTCTCGATACTCCTTTCGAAAAGCGCGAGCTGGTAGTAGAGGGTGAGGCTCTCGGGCAGCTTCTGGTAGTAGGCTGCGTTGAACTGCTTCCATGAACCATAGTCGTCATTGGGATCGAGGTATTCGTACATCACGAAGAGTTCGAGCCGGTCCTGCCCTGTGACGTTCTGATCGCTTTTGAGGTTCGAGTCGCTGAAAAAGGTCTTTTCCCAGAATGTTCCGGCAGTAGCGGCAGATGCCGGCAGGGTACCCGCCGGTGTTTCGGTCCCCGGTATGGGTACGGGGTTTGGCATTGGTGTGTTCCCTGCTACGCCGCCTGCCATCAGTACGGATGTCAGGGTGCTTAACGCGGCAAATAGTCTCATCATTGCTCTCTCCTATTTGAATCTGACGAAAAAGGCTGTTCTGGAAGTACCCGGATCGAGCGGGATATAGTAGTAGTTCTCATCCTCCTCGTACTTTCTCTCCGGGACGATCTCTTTACCGCCGATCATTTTGGGCAGTGCCAGTACCTGTTCGCTCAGTGTCGTGTTGTTCTCGACAGATACGGTGATGCCGTTCTCGAGCAGTTCGAATCTCTGTTTCGTATCGATGAGTCTGAGGAGAAAGTTCCTCTCGTCTGTGAGCGTACGTGTCTGCAGACGGTTTTCAGCGACGAGCTTTTTGACATAATTGAGGTAGGATCGCATCGCGTTCTTGTATTCGTAATCGCGGATATCATAAGGGTGGGAATAGAAGAGCTTGACCGTACGGCTCCTGACCAGGTGATCGACGAATCCCAGCAGGTAGTTCTCGACAGCAGGTTCCTTTTCCTTGATATCATGGAACTCCCTGAGCGATACGACATCATCGAAAGACATGACCGGGAAGGCGATGATATCCTTCGAGAGCATTTTGCCGTCGTAGAAAGTACGGTTGGGTACCGAGCCGGTATCACCCGTATAATAGAACGAGCCGAATCCAAGCTCTTTCATGATCTCTATCGATTCATGTGGGGGGAAGTTGCCGTTGGGTGCGGAATATTCGGTGGGTTTGTAGCCTACGATCTTTTCGAGTGTATCGTTGTTGAGCTTGATGTATTTCTTCATCTCTTTTTTGCCGAACTTGCCGCTGTCTATATTGTCGGAGAACCAGTTGTGGTTCCATCCCCCATGTGAGCCGATGGTACCGTATTCCATCAGCATCTTGACGAACATATACCCCTTCCTGGCAGCATCAAAACCCTGGTGATCTCCGACCCTGTCAAGATCAGGCCCGGCAGTGATATGGAAGCTCTGGTTGAAATCGTACTGTCCGATATAGCCGTGGGCGATATTCCAGGGGAGACTCGTGAACTCTACTGCCGAGTCGACGTGCCAGTTGAGGATCAGGGTCCCTTTTGCATTGGGAGCAGAGACGATATGGGGCATTTTGACCATTTTGAAGAGGAAGGTCTTCAGGAAGCTTCGGAGGATGAGGTCGTCCGAACGCCCTTTGAGCAGACCCAGCGGAGGGTTCGCATAGACGATCGAACCTTTGTAGAAGTTCCTTTCGACAAAGACCGCCTTGGCATCATCGCTGACGGCATAGACCTTCTGGTCGGAACTCTTTGTGAAATCGATATCGAGTGTGGGGTATTCGTAGCGTCCGTACTGGTAGCCTGTGATGGTATAGGTATCATCGACCCTGCTTGGTGGGAAGTCGAAGAAATCGACATTCTCTGCATTGGTGAATCGCACATGCCGCGGGCCGAAGGATTTGCCGCGCGCCCGCTCATAGGCAGCCAGGTCGACACCTATCCGCCTTCCGAGAAAGCTGTTCTCGGTGATGAACCTGCCGTTCTGATCCTTACTGTCGGCATCATGCACCAGGGCGATGTGGCCGCCGTCTTTGACATAGTCGGCGATCCAGTACTCCGTACCGCTGAGGAGATGCTCATTGACGAATTCTGGAAATATGATCGCCGGGACCACTTTGGAGACCTTGGCTACATCCATCTTGATCAGTTTGTCGTTGGGGATGAACGCGAACGAGACCCCCTCTTCTTCCAGGACACTCCTGTAGGCATCAAGGATGTAGCTGTTGTTGTGCTCGAGGTTGTTGTAGACCACGAAAGCCTTGATCTCGTTCTGGAAGAGCTGATCGACCCTGTTCTGGGTAGAGAATACCTTGTAACCGACGAAGCCGAACACGGCGGCGAGTGCCAGATAAAAAAGTTTTTTCACACAACCCTCCCTTCACCGTATGTCAGGATATAGTTATGGACGAAGGTCCCGCCGGCTATCTCTATCCCTTTGATACCGATGATCGATTTCGGGGCGGCATACTTGCCGATCTGGGTGTTGTGCCCGATCCTGATGTAGGTATGGGAAAAGATGTTGCCGAAGACAAAACAGTGATGCTTGATCGTGATATCGTGGTCGCAGAAGATATTGCCGTAAATATGGACGTTGTTTTCTATCTCGAGGTTGCCGTTGGCCTTGAGCGAACCGTAGATGCTGCACCCCTTTTCGATCCTGAGGTCGCCCCTGCCGATCACATCGCTGTGGATCGAACTGTCAGCCTTGATGGTTTCGTTCTTGTCCAGGTAGAGCGCCTGTGCCTCGACGTTCAGAGATTCTTTGGTGTGGACGATATCTTCACCGATCTTGTTCTCCCCCTCTTTGTTGAGCGGGTAAAATCCGATCGTCCCTGCAAAGATCCGTTTGAAACTGGAGCCTTTGTAAAGCTTGACCGTTTTTGCCGTGATGAGGTTGGTCCTGGCATTTTTGTGGACGATAACCTCCGCGCCCGAGTCGATCCACAGATCGACCATGCTCTCTTCCCCGATACTGATATGTTCTTTGCTTTTGAGGGCATGGATACGGGCATTGGGGTGGAACTTGATAGCGCCCCCCGCATCGAGTATCGCCTTTGAGTCGATAGTCCCGTCCACGGTGATATCCCCTTTCGTTCTGAAAAGCAGGGGTTTGCGTGAGAGCATCGGGACCATCGAGGTATCGAGCCTCTCTTCGAGGGGGATGACGTTGAAATCCCTTGCGGCATTTTTGAGCAGGTTTTCGAAATGGATAGCCTGGAATCGGGGATTGAAGACAAAATCCATGTCCATACCCAGCGGCTCGACATCCTTCCTGTTGCGGATCGCCTGGATCATCGGGATGGCGGGGAGGAAGAGCATCAGGAAGAAGAGTCCGAAGACCCCTGCCATCAGGAAGGTAGGGTTACTTGGCATTGTTCTTCCTTTGGTGGCGCTTGGTCTTGTCCCAGTCGACATCCCTGCGTGTGGCGAGGTCGATAAGGGCATCGATGAAACCGCGCGACGTATAGAAGATATAGAGGACGAAATTGAACGCGAACATCGGCGTGAGTTTCAGGGATTCGGTACGGCCGTCGAGGTAGTTCGCTATCGTTATCTGGAAGAACGGCGCAAAGTTCCCGAACGCATTGATCGCCATGATCAGCAGCAGCGCCGACATACTGGTAACGATACTGATGGCATCCATGAAGAAGAGGAAGATGGAGTCTGCGATACCCACCATCAGAAGGATTGGCATCATATAGACAAAGAGCAGGAGCAGACCGTCCCATTTCTCCCTGAGCGTGAAATATTTCGAGGTGAAGATGGAGGGGAGATGGTGGAAGAGTACTTCGTTGTGCCCCCTCGACCATCTTCTGACCTGTCTCGCCCTTGCGGCCCAGGTCTCAGGCATCTGCTCGTAGCACTCTGTTTTGTTGGCATAGGCTATTTTCCATCCGTTGAGATACATCTTGTAGGTGAGATCGGTATCTTCGGCCAGTACTTTGGGATCGAACCCTCCCATCTGCCTGACGACGCTTTTGCGGTATGCGCCGACCGTTCCGCCGTACTGCGGGATGAGGTCCATATTGTATCTCGCCTGTTGGCTGATCTGGTACCCGGCGGAACGTTCCATATCGAGCAGAAGCGTCAGAAGGTTGCTGTCGCTGTTCTGGACAAGAACCCTCCCCATGACGGCTCCGACCTGCGGGTCCTTGAAGCCCATGACCAGTGATTTGATCGCCTCTTTTGCCGGCTGGTAGTCTGCATCGAAGACGACGATGATATCTCCCTTGGTGAACTTCATGACATCATTGAGCCCCTCTGCTTTTCCCCGTTTTTCATCTTCTTTGAGCCTGTGGAAAGGTTTGACCCCGGGATGTTTCCGTGCGAAGGTATCGATGATATCCTTTGTCCTGTCGGTAGAGTGGTCATTGATAGGGATGATCTCCATCTTTTCCTTTGGGTAGTCCGAGAGTACAAGCCTCTCGAGGACATTCTCGGCGACCAGTTCTTCGTTGTGCATCGGGATGACGACGCTGACCGTGGGCATCTCTGTATCGAGAATATCGTGATAGTAGTTCCTCTGTTCGCCGTAGAGCCTGCTGTAGGTAAAGATAAAGTGCTGGATCATATAGATGGACATGAAAACGAGGAGGAATATCTGGTATGCCTGCCCGATAAGTATGAGATTATCCATGGTACAACCCCTGGGATTTGATAGTGTTCTTGTAGAGTACGAAAGTATAGATATAGATGATCAGAATAAAATCATAAAAGATCGTAAAGTACATCAGGGGGACGAAAACGACCGATACCTGCGATACTAGCAGCAGCGTGGCAGCCAGACGGACAAAGCTGTATACGAAGTAATAGGCGATCACCCCCGAGAGGATAAAGAGCTTTTTGCCCAGTTTCTCCGGAGTGAGCGCGAGGGAGAACGAAAAGACGATAAAGCTCATCAGCATAAAGCCAACATAAGCGTGGAGGTAAAGCTCGAAATACTTTTTGGCATTGTAAGGGAAATAGGTAGGCCAGAATATGAAATAGACCAGGAAGATCGCTGTAAGCAGCAGGAGGAAATCGATCCAGAAGACAAGGTTGAGCGGTATCTTCGTCTGGTAGACAAGGAAGAGCATCAGCCCGACTGTCAGCAGGAGCACATAGAACAGTGTGATCTGTGAATTGTAATGGAAAGAGATGTCGAATGCCGACATACTGAAGGTATAGATATCGAGATCGATCATCTCTATGTGCAGGCCGCTCGCAGTGAAAACCTCATGGATCATCATCATGGCGTTATGGTGTATCAGTGTGATGTAAAAATAGATACTCCCTACAGATACGAGGACAAAGATCGCCAGATCGACCCACACCGGCAACCCATCCTTACTGATCGTTCTGTATGATCTATGCTGTCCCCATGCCATCTATTATCCGCCTTTCTCTATTGGAGCTGGTTATCGATCCACGCTGTTCTTCCGAGGAGCCAGGTCTTCATCCCCAGGTTGATCGCATCGTCAAATGTAGCACAGTAAGCATCCTGCCCATTATAGTTGCAAAGCTTTTTGTTAGGCCAGACATATTTGCCGAGCACATTCGGCCAGCGTTCGAAATTTCTTGCCGCCGCTTCGGTAAGAGTGGCTTCGGACGTGGCGATGAAGGCCGAGAGGTTCGCGTCGGACCAGATCCCTACGCGCAGTGCCTGCCATTTTGTCCTGACCTTTGCTTTGAACGCAGGGTCGCTCATCAGACGCTCCATCCAGTATCGCAGTGAGAAACCGCTATAGTCCTCATCGGCTGCACTGGATACGAGGAATTCATATGCCCAGATATTGTTTCGCCCTTCGAGCCTGAAGTTATTGTTCCCCATTGCCGAGTTGAAGTCCCATACGGGGGTCATCGCCAGATTTTTCTCTCTGTCTTTGTGGAAAAACTCACTTGCTATCCAGGTATCCACATCCAGGAAGAGCTCCCGTACGAGGAAGTGGACGATAAAGCTCTCTTCATCGATCCATTTGCCGTAGTAGTTGTCGGAAGTACTGTCATTGAAATCACTTGCTTTCAATGCTTTCTCAAAACTCTGGATATGATTCTCTATATAGTATTGCTGGTCAGCTGTGAGATCCTCAAGCCCAGGATAGTTGACAGTAATGGTCGTTCCAAGCGTGCTGGAGAATCCGAACTCATCCGGATCGGGCTCCCAGTCCTGCTTGAGGATATAGCCGCCTGTGATCTCAGGCAGATTGATATCCTCCTCCTGGAGTTTCGAGATATCGAGACGATCGCTGCCCCTTTTGATCTTCTCCATGAGGACATAGAGACCGTCATAACGGTACTGATCGCCTACGCGGGTGAGCACTTCGACGAACTCCGAACGGACAGCGTAGTATTTGCTTTCGTCGACCTCTCTCGCCTTGTGGTATACCAGGTAGTTTCTCATAAGCGTCTTATCGGCATAGGGGGCCTGGAGGATCCATTTGTGCTCTTCGGGCATCCCCAGGAGGGAGATATCGTCATCATCGCCGTCTGCGAGGATCGTATCCATCCCGTATTGCTTTTTCGGATATACTAATTGTGAAGAGCTTCCCCTCCTCTCTATCTCCATAAAGCCCACATGGGTTGGAGTGGAGGTGATGTATGTGCGGCTGTCGCTCCCCGGCTCGAAGAGGGTGAGCGTCCCCATGACCTTGGGATCATCCGGTATCTCCCTGTCTCCGATATCGATGATCATGACGGGGAGGTTGGAGGAGAAGTTCGCAAGCTCTTTCCCTTCCATGATATCAGGCGAACTGCTGTTGAAATCCTCTATGGTGCCGTCGTTGGTCATGACAGGCAGTTGCATATTGGTGAGCTTGACCTCGATATTCTTGCTGCTGCCGTCGCTTCCGGTGACCTTGTAGAGAAAGGTATCATTGTTCTCGCCGCTGTTTACATACGAAAATCGCCCCTCTGTACTGTCAAGAAGCGTCGCATTCCCCTCTTGCGCCCCCGTGAGAAGGGTGTACTCGGCATTTGCGATCCCGCTGCTCGGAAGGTAGCTGATCTTGAGGATCTTCGAGGATATTTTGAGCGTGACGGTCTCATCAATGGTTATATTCGTGTCGTCGGTTGTGGCAGTGCTGCCGCCCCCGCCCCCGCAACCGACTATCAAAAAAGATGTAAATGCTATGCCAAGGTACTTTTTCATATTCCGTCCTTTATAGATATATTATATTTTCTTTAATTAATAATGTAGAACGCTCTACACACCTTTACTTTTATCTCTGTTACATTGTAGCACAACTAGGCTGATTAAGGAGAAAAAGAGCTGATTAACGGTGCATTGTTAGAATGTATGGTAGATTTGTTCCCAAAAGCCCTAAAGATGGGTCTCTGATCGTAAGAAAAGAGTCAGAAAAAAGTGCAGGAACTGCTGCCCCGCACCCCGGTGCAGGTCACTGGATCTCTGTGATTCCGAGCTCGAGGATCGCTATGGGCTTGGCGGAGAGCTTGATGATATGGGGGTAGATATCCTCCATGATGTCGGTAAAGCTCTGGTAGGTCTCCGAAGGGGTCTGCGGACCGTAGACGCTCACGCCGAGCCAGTCCACATATTCGTCCCCGGGATAGTAGGCGGCGATGGTGTTCCATGCCTGTTCCGGGGCGCTGTAGGCATCGACGTGGAAGAACCAGGTGATATTGACGGCCCCGTTATTGCGAAAAAGGGTGACGATATGCCTGTAGGCATCGCGGAACCTCTCCGGACCGTCGGCAAGCGTGGGATCACCGTAGCCGTCCGTTGCCGCCCCGCCGTTATAGAGACCGCACCAGGGGAACCAGTTGCCGTTGACCTCGGTGCCGAACTCGACGAGGAGCGGTTTGCCGTTATCCTTTGCCTCAAGCGCCCATGCCGTCAGGACCGTATCGAACTTGCCGTCGATGATCCCCTGCAGGGTATAGACAGGGTCTGGGCTGTCATCCTTGAAGTCTGTGCGCGGCATCAGGCGGATAAAGGGGATGCGCCCCTCTTTTTGTATCGTCTCTACCGCATCCGCAGGGAATTTGACCGCGTCGTACCAGTTGTCCGAAAAATATGCCCACGCGATCTTTTTTTTGGCCAGTGTTTCGAAATCCTGTATCGCTTCGGCATTCACGATATCCTCGGTCCCTCCGAAGTCGGGATTGGCACCGTGGTAGAGCTGACCGTCCGCTGGGGAGACGAGTTTCTGTGCAGTGAAGAGAGGAGTCGATATAAAGGCAGGTTTGCTGATCCCCTCCTGGTATGCCTGGAGGCTCTGGGGCGATGAGTCGATCCGAAGCTGTGAATTGTCGAAGTTCTCGTTCCACCATGCGACAGCTTTGATCCTGGGGTATTTGTCATCGGAAAGGGCGGAAAGGGCTTCTTCTATCCAGAGGGATTTTTTGGTGGGGGTGGTTGTCGTTGCAGTCGTTCCGGCAGGGGTCGCGGCGCTTCCGCCGCCGCTGCATGAGGTCGCTGTCAGGGAGAAAGCCGCGATGAGCAGTGAGCAGCGTAATCCTCTGCGGAGCACGGAGGCTCCTTTGACGTAGCTTTCCATCACTCTATCAGCGAGGAGGCTTTGACGAAAGTGAATCCGAGGTTTTTGATGCCCGGGACAAGCTTGCTGAGGTCTTTGGTGCCAAGGTACGGGTGGTAATAGAAACTCGCGATACCGTCGCGCACCACTCGCATCTTCGTTGCAAAGTTCAGAAGGTCGGAGACCGTCAGCACTCTGTACCCGTAGTTGGGCTGATCCTCGATATTATGGATATTTTCCGGGATGATATAGTAGCCGTAGATATCCCTTTTGATGACGTAGGGGTAGAACTGCCCTATGTAGCTGTTGCGCTGTACTGGGTCGATGCTGTCCTCGTCAAGGTAGTAGAGGAGTCTGGCGTACTGGACCTGGTAAAGGGTCTGGATGGCCTTATAATGGTCAGGCCCGGCCATATAGTGCGGGGCCTCCCATGCAAATGCCTGCATTCCGAGATTGTTGATGATCGCTTTTGCCCCGAGCATTCTGTTGAGCGCCCACTCGCCTCCGTATTCGGGATCGAGTCTCGTGTAGATGTACGGGCTATAGATGTCGATCTCGACGACACGCATGAATTCGAAGTCGTCGCCTGTCAGACCGTTATAGGGGTTGAGCAGCGTAAAGAGCTGGTGCGTAGCGCCGTGCTGTACGATCTCGATCAATCCCTGGTCATAATAGTCTTTGAGCAGGTAGCCCACCGGAGTTTCGTTGAGCTTGTAGGATGTAGGGACACCTTCATTCTCTATGCCGTACGGGTCTTCATACTCTGCGATGGTCGCGATGGAGAACGGAACATTCTGTGAATCCATATAGTCCAGGATCGAGCGGAGATCGTTCTCATCGGTCATGGCACTGACATCCTCGAGTCTCATGAGTGCTTTGTGGGACTCTTCGTGCTGGACACCGAGCATATCGTGGAGAAGATCGGCAAATGCCAGGTATCTGTCCTCTTCCGACATATAGAAGTACGGCACATCGCCGATGAACCAGAAGTTCCCCCCGCTCGTGATGTAGGGTTTGACCGGTACACTGCTGTCAAGCGTCGAGTACGCCGTCGCCCAGACGGTCGTTTTGTTCTCATCGAGGATATTGACATTGACCAGTTCTGTCGTACATGCATAGCGGTTGTTCCCTTCGTCTACACAGGTTGAGACATCCGCACCCGGGGTTGCATACGGCACTACCCCTTTGAAGAGCTCGGTGTATTTGTATCCAACGCGGTTATAGGGGAGGGTGCTTTCGATGAATCCGGCTCCGAAGCCCGTCCGGTTGCTCATCATGTCGCCGTTCCACTGGTTCTCTACCCATGCCTGCTCAAGGAGCCAGAGGTTGTAGTTGATCCATATGACGCTGACATCAGGATATTCGGCGATATCATGGAAGAAGCTCATGTAGTTGTTGCGTCCTTCAGAACCGTCGGCATAGTAGCTCAGGGTATCGTATGTCGTACCGAGGTAGATCACCGCTTTGTAGCGCTGCAGCTCTCCGGCACTGTAGCCGTCTGCCTGTTTGGAGGTGACATTGGCATCGAAGTGTCCGAGGAGATTCTCGGTGATGATCGATGTAGCTTTGCCGAGCCAGCCGTATGGACCTGATGCGTCGTAGAGTACCAGGACATTCGGTCCTGTAGCGACAGCAGGGGCATTCACTGTGAGGGTCATGGTATCGGTATCTGTTGCGCCGCCGTCATCGGTCACGGTCAGGGTGATGGTGAACGACCCAACCGTATCTGCGGTAAAGGAAGGATTGGCCCCCGTAAGGGTCGTTCCGTTGTATGACCAGCTGTAATCCGTGATCATGCCGTCGCTGTCTGAGCTGGCCTCAGCATTGAGCGTCACAGTGGCTCCCCGGGTGACGGTCTGGTCTGCTCCGGCATTGGCAACAGGAGGCACATTGGAGGGAGGCGGAGGCGTATCGTTGACGGTCAGGATCATGGTATCGGTGGCTGTGGCACCGGCATTGTCTGTCACTGTCAGGGTGATGGTGAACGCCCCCACCGTCGCAGCAGTGAAGGTCGGCTTTACACCCGTGAGCGTAGTGCCGTTGTATGCCCAGCTGTAGTCGGTGATCGTACCGTCGCTGTCGCTGCTCCCCGAGCCGTCCAGTGTCACAGTCACCCCTTTGGTGACCGTCTGGTCGGCGCCTGCATCGGCAGCAGGCGGTATATTGGCCGGAGGCGGCGGTGTGTCGTTGACGGTGAGGATCATCGTATCGGTATCGGTAGCTCCACGGTCATCCGTCACCGTCAGGGTGATGGTGAAAGTACCGGCATTCTCTGCAATAAAGGTCGGCTGTACCCCGGCCAGTGTAGTGCCGTTGTATGACCAGCTGTAATTTTCGATCGTACCGTCCAGGTCTTTGCTGGCTGAGCCGTCGAGTGTGACGGTGGCACCTTTGAGAACGGTCTGATCGACACCGGCATTGGCAATGGGCACTTTGTTCTTTTTGACCGAGGCGGCAGGTTTGGCTTTTTCCACTTTTGTCGCAGCTGCTGTGTCAGATGTGTTCTGACTCTCCCCGCAGCCGGTCGTGATCAGTAGCGACATGATCAAAATTGCTAATAGTTTATAAAATTTCATAATTTGCTCCCTTTTTAAAATTGGACCGTTTTTTCAAAACTCCGATAATTCACATTCTTTTCAATCATCTCCGGAGTCACCCTCTCCCGCTATAGACCAACATGGTCTATATGCTTCTATTATACACAATTCTATCCTTTTAAAAAATAAAACCGTTCTTTAAAAAAAGAGCTCGAGAAGGACCTTGACGGCATTGTCGTCTTTGGTGTTGCCGGAGTACTGGTGGCGTACTTCGAGCCTCACGCGGCCGATATAGCGGTGGGATTCATAACGGCTCTCATCCCTCCAGAAGAGGTAGGAGAGACCTCCGCCGACATCGAACCGTCTGATATCCTGTTTTTCGTAGTTGTCATTGTTGAAAGAGACCGAAGTGCAGAGGTAAGGCATGAAGGCATTGTCGTAGTCGAGCTTCCAGACATATCCGTGCTCGTAGTTGCCGTAGATACTGTAGGTCTTCGCATCGAGATAGTAGGCGCCGTCAAGATAGAGCGATCTGTACCAGTAACCGCTCTCGACAGGATGGAATTCGTAGCCGTCGAAGAGCCCGAGAGATGTGCGGATCATTGTATCATCACGGCTGTTGTCGCCGCCTTTGATGAATTTTTCGAGACTGAAGTAGAGATTGTACTCATCAAAAGGCTGCAATCTCAGACCGAACGATGGTTGTAGCGTATCCGGCTCAAGCATCACGTTTCTGTTCTTTACACCCGAGAGGGTTTTGAGATAGACTGTGAGTGCATCGTCGAAATAGTCCGGTTTGTAGCTCAGCTCCAGGGCGGCGATACCGTTGTAGCTCTCGGCGACGACCGGGGAGAAGGTCGCGGCAGGCCGGTCGTACTCGTCGAGCCGGGTACCGTATGCGAGATAGCCTGCGAATTTTTTGCCCAGTTCGCGTACGCTGCTTTTGAGTGCGTAGAGCTTTTTGGTATTGCCCGGTTCATCGTGCAATACAAGATCGATACTTTTTTTGAAATTCTCTCTGGCGCTCTTTTTCTGTCCGAGCTTCATGTTGCAGTAGGCAAGTGATTCATAATATTGCGCTTTGGGGGCCAGTCTGATCGCCTTTGTGAATGCCTTGGCCGCTTCGCCGTATTGCTCCTGACCATAATAGATATATCCGAGCTGTTCGTACCCGACGGCATTGTCCGGTTTGTACGCAAGCGAGCGCCTGATATGGGTAGCTGCCTGCTTGTATCGCTTCTCACCCATGTATCGGTAGCCCGACTCCGCTTCGCTCCGGGCGAGGTAGGAGGCTGCTTTTGCATTCCGCGGATTGAGCCTGTAGGCTTTCTGGGCGAATTGCAGCGCTTTTGTCTTGCGTTGCATCATATCGTACATCGTAGCGAGCGAGAAGCACTGGGAGGAGCTGAGATGCGGTAATGCGGCGGTTTTATCAAGATGATAGAGGGCTCTTTTGTTGTCATGGCGGTCGTAGTAGTAGCGTGCTACCATCATGCCGATATTGAACCGTTCGTTCCCCTTCAGGCAGGGATAGGGAGCATGACGGCCGATCGCTTCGATGATCTGTGCTGATCGTTCTTTCCCGTATGCCAGTTCGAGGAGAGCGTCCCGCCTGCACCCTTTGGATAGCTCTGCGAGAAGCATCTCACGGCTCGATCGCGTATCGCCTGTTTTGCCGTAGAGATAGGTAAGCTGCTTGCGGTATTCCGGTTTGGGATTCTCTGCATTGAGCTTTTGGACGATATCGATCGCTTTTTGCTTCTTGCCGATCAGGCCATACTGGTAGCTGAGGGTAAATCTCTGCTCTTCGCTCAGACCATCCATTCTGCCCAGGTCGTCGAGTATCCCGGCGATTTTTTCGTTCTCTCCCTGATCCCTGTAGAAAGTGATCAGGGATTGGGAGAAGTTGAATCTCTCTTCGTTCTCCAGACCTGCAAAAGGGTAGTTTTCCCTGAGCACTGCGAACTCTTCGGGTGTTCCCCTGGAAGAATGGAGGAGTCTTGAGAGGAGGGAAGGGGAGGGGTCGGTCCGGTAGAGCTCCCTGAGGATACGAAGCGACTTCCCGCTCTCCCCATAGCGGCTGTAGATCGTGCCCAGGTAGAGCTTCTGGTCGGTGCTGAGCCCGTCAGTGGCGGCAAGATCGTCGGCTATGGAGAGTATCTTCGACTTGTTGTTCTCTTTTTCATAGAATCCGATAAGCGAAGAGGAGAAGTTGAACTTCTCTTTTGCGGTGAGACCCTCGAAGGGGTAGTGCTTTTTGAGGAGTTCGAACTGCTCTGCACCCTCTTTGTCGGTATAGAGCAGTTTGGCCATGTCCCGTGGATCGTCGGAGGAGGTGGTGCTGTAGAGCTTTTTGGTCTTGTCACCCATCCCGGCAGACTCGTAGAGGTAGACGAGACGTTTTTTGTTCTCTTCGCTGTGGTCGGCGTTGTATATCTCTTCCATTGTTTCGGCAGCTTTGGCGGCTTCCCCGTTCTCCTGGTAGGCCAGGACCTTCTGCTCCTGTTTGATACGATAGTTCCCGATGAGCCCGGTGATCTTCAGGGATTCGTCGTATCTTTTTGCGTTTCTCAGGATATCGGCCCATACTGCGAGCTTCCTGTCCGGGAGAGGTGCTTCCGTGCAGGACTTCTGGTGGTTTTCGATCTCGCCGAGGGCGAGGGTATACATCTTCTGTTCGATGAGGAGTGAGATCACATTGATCGTCTCGCCATGGCATTTGTGGGCGCTTTTCCCCTGATGGAGGGTGGCATCGAGATATTTTGCTATACCCTTCTCATCGTGCAGCATGATAGCCGATTTGAGGGCAATGATATCGTTCTGCGAGCGTTCGGCAGCAGTGAGCACATTGTTGTCGACTACCGATGCCGCATTTTGATAGGCATTCTGATAGGCTTTTTCATTGAAGTAGATGTTCGCTTTGTAGTACCGGGCGTAGGATGGAGGCTTGATATTGTCCACATAGCTTTTGGCACAGGCATAATCGCCGCTCTCCATACAGAGAACAACGATCTTCTTCGATACATCAGAGTTGCTTCTGTCTATCTCCAGTATCTCTTTGAGGAGTTCTACCGCCTCTTTTTTCTTCCCTTCGTAGATATAGTTCTCGGCTTTTTGCAGCCTTGGATAGACCCTGAACTCGTTCAGGTCCTTCTGGATAAAGTTCTGTGAATCAGCCTCTGCATGGAGCTGTGTCTGTGTCAGGCCGAGTAAGATCGACAGTGTCAGTAAGCGTTTCATGCCTGTATCCTTTTGAGTTGGTCCTCGGGGAGAAAACCGAACGCCTGGCAGGCGGCGATGAGGTCAAGACCCTCTTCAGCCCTGCGTTCCAGGATCCTGTCGATCATGTTCGCGGGGATCATTTTCTGTTTGAGGATGGTATGGAGCTGTACGAACTCCACCGGGGTCAGTTCGGGGAAAAGAAGCTCTTTTTGCAAAGCCTGGATGGACCGCTCATCGGATATGAAGAGTTCTACCGCTTCGGCAAGACGCTCTTTGATATCTTCGAGCTTCACATCGATCACCTGACCCGACGAGATCACAGGTCTGAGCGCCCCCTCTTTTTTGAGGAGCAGCAGATCGTACCGGAGCATATCGAACCTGTCGAACTGTGCCATTGCTTCGGTATCGACCCGGTCAGAATCGATGTCGATGTAGGTGAGGTCGTTCTGCAATGCCATAGCCTGGGCGAGCTGCCTGTCGGAGATCACCCCTTTTGAGACCAGCAGTTTGCCCAGCGGCTTGTGACGTGCCTTCTGTTCCTGGAGCGCATCGCGGAGTGTATCCTGGTCGATAAGGCCGGTTTCGCTCAGGATATCGCCCAGTTTTTTGTTGAACTTCACGGTAACGGGGAAATCGTGTTTGGTCTTGTCCCATGGGATGGTATTGGTCTTTTTGGAACCGAAGAACTGTTTGATAGCCCGCCACATCGCAAAGAAGTTGATAAAGTTCCCCCAGACGATCCTCGGAAAGCTCATCAGCGAGCCTCTGGCGCCATAGACGATGTAGGTGAAGTACATTCTCTGGAAGATACGGTTGAGAAAAAAGAAGAAGTTGATGATAAGGATATACCAGATCACTGTCCCCTCTTCTATGAAAGGTGGGAACCACCATGCATCCGTTGTCAGTTTGGAATAGAGGTTCATCAGGAGGATACTGATCACCAGTATATAGGCCATGACATTGGCCAGGTTGGTAAATATCCCTTTACGGTCGCGGTAAAGTATGTAGTTGGTGATGAAACTGTTCGACCAGCCGATCTTTTCCCACCCCTGCAGGGCGATACCGATGAGCCAGCGTGATTTCTGATTGACCGCTTTCCAGAAACTCGAAGGGAAGAACTCCCTTACGGTGATGAGCTCCTGCTGCTTCACGCTTTTGCGCTGCTCACCCCCGCTGGTCTTGACATATTCCATCTCTGCGGGCATCCGCACGAATATCAGCTTCATTTTCTCCTGGAAAAGCTCATAGCCGAGGTTGTAGTCCTCTGTCAGGGTACCGATGAGGAACACATCGCCTTTGTGGAGTTCTTTGAGCTTCATGATGGCGTTGCGGCTCAGCCCCGTACCCACCCCGGCGCTCGGGACGAATCCGAGGATACTTTCGCGTACGATCAGGTCCTTGCCGTGGTTTTCGGCGAACTCATCCTCGTAGTGGCCGTTTGTGAGATCGTACCATTCGCGTTCGAACGGAAAGACGGGGATCTGGATCAGGTCGTTCTTCCTGATAAGATGGTTGAAGAGCTTGAGTTCGAGGGGATGGATCAGGTCTTCGGCATCATGGAGGACGAACACCTCGAACTCCATCTCGAAGTTCTTTTCGAACTCAAATATATATTCGATGATCCTGTTGAGACAGTCCGACTTGCTGGTGGGACCGGGGAGAGGATTGACCACCTTGTAGACGTTGCGGTAGTGCTGCGCAACGATATCGACATCCTGCTGTGTGGCCGGGTCGTTGGGGTAGGTACCGATGAAGATATGGTAGTTGAAGTATTCGAAGTTGGAGGCCATCAGGGCTGCCATATCGCCTATGACACCACTCTCCTGCCAGGCCGGGACCAGGATCGCGATGGGTTTTTCCGGGTTTTTATAGAGTTCATTGATGTCAAAAGGTTTGTGTACTCTGTAGACGGTAAGCCTCCGCCACAGACGTCTGACCCAGTAGTAGCAGTCGATAAAAAAGTCGTCGATACTGCTCAGAAGAATCACGACTGCTGCAAAATAGAGCATATATTTTAATACAAGCCAATAAGCGGCAAAAAAGTCGACCAACCACATATGCTACTCACTTTTATAATGATATTACTGTTTGAAATACGAATAAAAATTAAGATACTAACAACGGATAGAACCTGTTTATTTCCCTGTATTTCCGTCATTATAGCAGAAATATTTTACATGTATTAATTTTTTGTTATATGATGTTTAGACCACGGTAATTCAACTTTTAACTCCAACAAAGAAAGACCGTAAAGAGAAAAGTTTGTAAGGGCTCCATGCAAAAAGCTTGCGAGCCTGTTTTATATTGGAGAAGTTGTTGAGATTGAATATGTTCATGGCTAAACTTCTGATAAT